>JAADGF010000019.1 GCA_013152545.1 Gammaproteobacteria bacterium | reverse complement strand
TGATTCAGGCCGTTAAGCACAACGTTACAATTCCTCGCGATCCACAAAGTGGACAACCCAGTGGGCAACGTGTGCATGCACCGATCGTCATTACTAAAATCATCGATAAAGCATCGCCGTTATTGTTTCAAGCCTTGTGTTCTGGTGAGCGTTTACCTAAAGTGGAGTTGAAGTGGTATCGTACCTCCACGGCAGGTTCACAAGAAAATTATTTCACCACTATTCTGGATGACGCGATTCTTGTTGACATCACAACGGATATGCCTAATTGCCAAGACCCTGCGAATGCGCAATTTACGCATCTTGAAATACTGTCATTTGCCTATCGTATGATTACCTGGAATCACGAAATCGCAGGTACGTCTGGTTCGGATGACTGGAGAACACCGATATCTGCTTAAGTCTTTAGCATGTTCTCGTGTTACTCAGTGGCTCCCTGGTAGTGTGTGCTGTCAGGGGGCTTGTTCGTTCGCTATCGATTTTAGGTTATTAGTAGACGGTAGGGGTAAATGCAATGGGTATAGCCACCAAATTAACGCATGATTGAATTATTTCCCTTTCCTTCTTGAGTAAGGATTACGCCTTATATACTGTGAATTTTCAGTCGAGGGAGCAAGCCATAAAATAGTCCAGAGGGATTGGGATAACTGGGCAATGGCTATGCGATCTGTACCAAAGACTTTGAAATGGGAAATTAGGCGTATTGCCATGGAGCAGGTCATGTATTCTTTACGAGAGAATGAATAAAGAAAATTCTGAAGGGCTTTAGCCGATGGCTGCGAGTGACAAGGCTGTTACTACAACTGGCGTTATAGTTTGTTTTTTGTGGTTCTTTATGTCTGAACATCGGTGGAAGATAACACGGGCATTAATGACCAATGGGACGATGAAATCATTAACCTTGCTTACATAAAAATGAGAGCATCAATCGAAGAATTTGAAAAAAAATGGATGAGTGCGAAAAACTTGAAAAAAAGAATGTTCTTAACCCCATCTGGTTTCAATTACTACTATTAACGAAGCAACAAGCACATTACGCATTAGGCTGTTTTTCTACAAAAGCCTCAGAAAATGCTTAGGTGTAGGGCTTTGGGGGCGCGGGCTATTAATGATTTGGTAAAATTCAAAATAAAAACGGTATATGAGCTTGAAACAATTTGCTGTATGGGTTTGCGCAGTCATTATCGTGGAATATGGTTATATCTGAAGATTGCCCCTGAAATCAGGAAAAAGCTAGAGCAAATCCCAGAAAAGCAGAAATGGCATTGATGGAGATGAAAAACGATAATCGTCAGCGGTAAAAAAGCGCTTTTAATTTCTCAACTAGAGCCGTCTTTTAATCGGTTAATTAATGTCTATCAATTTAGCGTGCTGAAAATAGCTGCTTTCTCTATTGCAATAGTAGGCTGTTGGATGACTTACAGGCCTTGAGCGGCAAGATCGAATGTGCGAGCCATTCTGTATGCTGCGGCTTTAAGACACGTCGCGTAATGATGCCTATTATCTTTCAAATTTCGCAAAAAAATACTACGAACTTCTTTTGTTAGCCACGTGATAGGCTCACGCCCAAGTGGTATCGGTTTTGGCACATAGTCCATTGCGCTTGAACATCCTGTTGATTCAGTAATCAATTCGTAGGCCAAATTAAAAATTTTATCGTTCATGGGCCACTTGCTCGCTTTGTCTTTAAACAAAGACACTAAAAATGCCCTAAGATCATCTTGCTCATGTAAATCCACGCTAGCGTTCCTTTATGTTATTTATCAATGTTGTATAGTTTTCTTCTGAGCCAAACACAACAATATTGTGAATGGTTAGTTCATCAAAAATGTATGTATAAGCGGTAGAACGATCTTTATCGTATACTGATAACAGGTCTGCATTACCGATTTTGTTATGTTTAACATTATTGATTGTTACACCAAATTCTTTTGCTTGGTCGTTTGATAGTGCAGCCAGCCAGCCAGGAAGTTCAGCTCTTATGTTTTTATCGAATATCGAGCGTAAAAACTTATTTTCAGTGCCCGTTAGATCGATATTTGAATATATGGACTTGGGATCTACAACCGAATGTACAAAGTACCAATTATCGTATTTTACAATCAGTGAATCTTGTGTGTGTGATATCAGATTCGCTTTTGGGTAATCGATTTTTAGTTTGTGAGACAGGACTAAAACGTCACTAAAGCAACTTCCGGCATAAAAACAAATAAACAGGCATAATGTGTTAAGTGCTTTTTTCATAGAGCTTCCTCATTAGATTTTGTGTGTGCCACCGCCGATGGTTTTATAGTGTTCTTGCCCCGTAATTGAAAAAAACTCAAAAAACTCTTTAGCATTCGCTTAACTGCCCGATGGGCGTGATCCCTGTACACCCTGAAAGGACGAGGGATCCTTGTCATGGCTATGGTGTTGTCGACATTGGTGAAAATTCAAATGATCGGAATGGTCGGGTTGCAGTACATGATGATAATATCATACTTGCTTGACTAGCGATTCAGATCTTTTTGATTTGTAGATAAATGACTTGAGATTATGAGCATTAGTCAGTAACGTTCAAATGTGTGTCGAGTGTTTTGTTGGTTTTTATTTGATAACGGTAATCATAACCATCCGATGTGCCCCAGTTTCTTTCTGGTTTGAGTGCATTTTACCTTGTGATTTGTCGGAAAATCCTAGTGTTCGATGATATTAAATGTCAGATCATTGCTTTTTTCGAAATAGATATAGAAACAGCGTGATATTTTAGCAGTGGGTGTTCATTTTAATGGTTAATGGCGGGTAATGTGGCTCAGGAATATTGTACAATTTTGATTGTAGAGGATGAATCTGATCATCGTGAGTTGATATTACGTAGTTTTGAAAGTTTAGAAATTTCGCACTTGGTTAGAGTGGTGGCTGATGGTGAAGCTGCTATGGATTATTTGCATCAGCGGGGTGAATTCAGTAATCCTGAGCAAAACCCAGGGCCACAATTAATAATTTTGGATTTACGGTTAACAAAAATGGACGGTTTGGAAGTATTGCGTGCGATCAAAACCAATGCAGAGTGGAAAAAAATACCGGTTGTTATTTATAGTGGTTCAACGTTACAACAAGATATTGATGAAGCATATCGGCTCAAAGCCAATAGCTATTTAGTGAAGCCCTCTGATGCGGAAGAAAACGCTAAAGTTTTACGTGAAATGGCTCGTTATTGGTTGCAGTGGAATCAATTGCCACCATCCTAGCAAACCTATCGATTGAGTTCGTTCTACACCAGGCTTAAAGAATGAGCGGTACTCCTCTCTGTCATTATCGTCCTGATTCCGCAACATCGATACAGCCCGTTTTTTTATGCACTAAGGGATTGCGCGGGTTTTTTATGATCCAATTGATTTTTTTTAACTGACTACGTTATAAAGTATCGTTCATTGATCAATATTTGTTATTTTTGTGGTCGTCGAATGAAATTCTAAATAACGGCGGTTTTTTATGGTGTGATACTATAGCTAGTCTTAACGGACGTGAGGAACAAACAAGATGAGGTGTCAAGCGCAATTATTTGTCACTAGCGTATTTATTGCTTGTGGGTTGATTACTTTTTCACCTGGAGTGCTTGCTGAGCGGTTAAATGCCGAAATATTGGAATTTGGATACTATAAAAAAAACAGTGAGCCTAGACGTTATAAAAACCCGGCTACTGCTACGGGGTATGTGCAAGAAGGTGG
This sequence comes from Gammaproteobacteria bacterium, assembly GCA_013152545.1. Classification (GTDB taxonomy): domain Bacteria; phylum Pseudomonadota; class Gammaproteobacteria; order SZUA-152; family SZUA-152; genus JAADGF01. The sequence goes on along the minus strand of JAADGF010000019.1, from coordinate 44,717 downwards.
GGATGTTGAGTTAGTGCAGAATACCGACCGTATACCGGCTGAAAAAAACCGACTGTTTGGATTTAAATTTCGTGTGACCGGATTGGATAACATGCTGTCAACGCAGTTGGTGTTAAGTGTTACCCACCCAAAAATCAAGCGTAATAACGGTTCGATAGCAACCCATTACAGTTATCCGATTCTATTGAGTATAAACAATGGCGTTATCGAAAATCAAACAGGTTATAGCATGGACCATGAATATGAAGTTGTGGAAGGGGAATGGACATTTGAGTTGTGGTATTACAAACAAAAAATATTGAGTCAGACATTTTATACATATTTCCCGGACAATGATGCTAATAATAAGCAGGGCAGTCCACAAAGCCTCAGTTCATCGGATGTGACGGCAAAATAAATTGAGGTGCTGTTTCACTCGAATGCGTTAGGCGAGGACGAGCTAAAGATAGGCGTATTGTAAGTCAGAGAGTGTTTGTTTCTTAATGAGGTTTGAGTGAGATGATCGAGTGTGTTATCTACAAAGGTACCAAAAAAAATGATACTTATTTGTTTGTGGCTGGCAAGGGCGACTATGGCGCTGTACCCCAGCAACTATTAGAAAATTTGGGTGAATTAAAATTTGTAATGTCGTTATTATTGGATAAAAACCGAAAGCTGGCTCAGGCTGATGTAGGGCAGGTGATGTTTTTACTGAAAAAACAAGGTTATTACTTACAAATACCACCTCATGTAAATATTCATTCCATATTCAACGCGATTAAGATTTAGGGGATAATAAGGCTGGGTATCGTATGATGTTGTTCGCAACGCAATTGATAATGATGTAATCTGGCATTTTATTGGCGAATCTTCCAATAAATTATTTTTTCGATAATAATATTCCATCAAGGAAACCTGACCGTGATGGGTATACACTGTGAGCGGCTTAACCATGGAACCTATACGTCTTTCTGATGCGCTCGTTATGGAGCTTCAAAAGGTGATGATAAAATACGATCAACGCGCTGAGGATGATGGCATTGCTGCCCAATATTTTGCGGCAGTGATTGGCTATTCATTATCGCAACAATCTTTTTCGAGCAATCAAAAGAAAGAATTTCTTAACCAGCTTTTCGAGTTTTCAAATCATGTTCTTCTGGACTGTGAACCGGATCAATCGTCGATGCCTGAGCAGCAGGTGGCAATGGGTAAGTGGTGTCCCGGTGATGCTTGAGTCTTAACCCGTTTTTTGGATTTTCCAACAGCGATGAATGTTGTGGTTGCGTTCAAAGTCTTTGGGAATGGTTTGTTTGCTGATATCTTCAATGCGTTGCAGCGTAAATTCGCTGGCATCGAACTTGAATTTTCGGTAATTGCTGGAAAATAACAATATTCCATCAGTGGAGAGTCGAGCAAGGCATGCCTTTATGAGGCCACTATGGTCTCGTTGGATATCAAAATGACGATTCATTTTTTTTGAGTTTGAAAATGTGGGTGGGTCGAGAAAAATCAAATCATATTGATTCGTGTCATTTTTTATCCACTCTAGGCAGTCTGCTTGTATAAAACGGTGTTGCTTGAGATTAATTTCATTAAGGATAAAGTTTTTTTTGCTCCAATCCAAATAGGTGTTGGATATGTCTACTGAAGTGGTCTGGGTTGCGCCACCAAGGGCGGCATAAACGCTAGCGGTTCCTGTGTAGGCGAACAGATTTAAAAAACGCTGTTGATTTGCGAGTTTTTGAATCAGGGAGCGTGTAATCCGATGATCAAGAAACAAACCTGTGTCAAGGTAATCTTGTAGATTCACTAAAAACTGTCGGCCTGATTCCTGAACAGTAATAAAATTTTTTTCATTATTCAGTTTTTCATACTGCTGTGTGCCTGTTTGCCGCCGTCGTTGTTTGTAGTAAATTTGGTCGACTTCAACGCGAAGCGCCAGGGGTACGGCGCACAACGCATCCTGTGAACGTTGTTTTGCTTTGCTTGGGTCAATGGTTTTTGGGGCTGTATATTCTTGCATATGGATGTACAGCTTGTCACTTTGGTAAACATCGATAGCAAAGGCGTACTCAGGTAAATCAGCGTCGTAAAGCCGATAACAACCGATATTTTGTTTGTTTGCCCATTTTCCAAGATGCTTCAGGTTTTTTATTAATCGATTGGCAAACATTTGTACCGATGTGTTTAGTGTTTTAATGGTATTTTGTTGTGGTTTTAATGCGTTTTTTTGCCGCATAAAGTGGCTGGCATCAATATCAAAGTGGAGTAGTTGGCATGCAATATTGCCGTTGTAAAACGTGTTGATGCGTTTGGCGCGGATACCGGTTGCTTGCCCTAGTGTCTGTTCGCTGGTAAGAATCGCAGCACGCCAAGCCGGAAAATGGTCCTTTAGTTTGTCGCCTAGATTCTGGTAAAGTGGTATCAGTTTGTCGACTATGCCCAGGCGTTCGCCATAGGGGGGATTTGATACGACTAACCCCGGTTTTAGCGCATTGATTTTACGCATTTTTTCGATTGGTCGTTGTTCCAGGGTAATGTATTGGCTTAGGCCGGCGGAATGACAGTTTTGCTGTGAAATAGAAATCGCCTCGTGGTCTGAGTCAAACCCTATAATTGGTGGGATATCTAATGCATTGTGGGTACGATTATTGTTGGCGTTGCTACGCAATTGATTCCATAGCAGGGCGTCATATGTTTTCAAATACCGTAAGCTGAAATCTTCGCGGAACAACCCTGGTGCAATATTAGCCGTCATGCAGGCAGCTTCGATTAGAAACGTACCTGAGCCACACATGGGATCAACTAATGGCCCACCTTGCCGGGCAATGTCAAGCCACCGAGCGCGCATTAAAATCGCAGCAGCAAGATTTTCTTTCAAGGGTGCTGCAACATTTTGTAAACGATACCCCCGTTGTTGCAGGCTATGGCCACATAAATCGAGGCTGACCGTTGCAATGTTTTTATTGAGGTGTACGTTAATTCGTATCTCTGCGGATACTTTGTCAACAGAAGGTCGTTTTCCAGTGTGTTGTCGGAACTGATCTACAATGGCATCTTTTGTTTTTTGCGCCCCGAATTGGGAATGACTTATGTTGGAATTCGACGTATGAAAATCAACTGCAATACTATTTGTTGCTAAAAAATAATCGCCCCAATTGATGGTGTAAACCAAATTGTAGAGTTGCTCTGCATCATAAATTTCCTTTTTTTTAAGCGGTAATAAAATCCGGCTGGCGATACGAGACCATAGACAGGCTTTATAGGCGACACTGAGATCGCCGCAAAAAGCGACGCCACCGATTGTTGCCTTTATTTTATCGGCGCCAATGAGCTGTAATTCCTCGCATAGCAGTGATTCTGTGTACTTGGGGGTAGTTGCAAAATATTGATATTGTGAAACCATTGCTGATCTAGGTCCTTGGGGCATAAGTATATAATTTTAAAATAACACAGGTAAGCCTGAATGGGGTGAGATTCTGGTAATAGGCTGTTTTTTCCAACGTTTTTAATTAATTAACTCTTGTCGGTCGCCTATCGATATTCTCTGCTCTTTTTCTAGCACTTATAGTTAGTGTTGCGTGTTGCTGGCGAATGCGCCATTATGACTATAAGTGATTAGCATGCGTTTTCGATGCAACTTAACTTGTCGTTGTGATTGTATCAACATACATAGACGTTGATTGTTATTGTTGATGGTTGTTTTAAGTCCGACGTTTTATCGGTGTTGGTTTTTCCAAGCAGGGTTCATTGTTCGCCTGATACGTTAGCGTTTGGCACCTTTGGTTGGTTATTACCGGTAACGAGGGTAATGATGCTAATATCTTGTAAATTACCATAAAACGCATGAACTCGTGGTGAATAAATGTAGTTCTAACATGGAATTTTTATTTTATGGTATATCATTTGCTTTAGACAGTTTGAAGTTTAGCTGGCCGAAGGTCTGTGAAATAGGGGAAGCTAATTCCCTGTCTGGTTGGTTAGCAACCGGATTAGCATCGCATGTAGTGGTCATTAGTGGTTGTAACGTTTGGGCTCACCCACTGCTTATCAGTTGCAGCAATTAATAACCGTAGCAGCTTCTGGTGCATCTATTTTACACAGAGTCTTTTATATTTATCGATGTATTGACGGGCGTTGATAAGTATCAAATTTATGCGTCAATGATGGATGGAGGATGCGATGTCTTTCACAGATGTATTTTTAATTGTACCGAATTATTTTGTTTCTGGAGCGATCTGGTTTGTCATACTGGCCGTTTTTTTTTACATGGCGAGGGATTCTGCACATGGTGCGATTAAGTCTTTTAGTCGCATGTTACATAATGCGATGCGATTGTCCTCTTTTGCCTTGGAGCGTGTTGAACACAGGCTGTCTTTGCGTAACAAAGAAGTTCTTCTGGCGGCGGGAAGAGAAGCGTCAGAGCGCGTAATTGAACGTGAATTTGAGCGTATCAATGCAACAGTGAGCAAGGAATTAGCTGAGACGCCATCCCTGCACAGGAAGCTTCAGGAAGAAATAGCCATTGTTGAGGACGCTTACAAAGAAAGTACCGAGGTTCCACCATCACCACCTGGATGGGTTGCTGCCGTGGAAGCTGTGGCAAAAATCCCGTCGAAAGGTGACCCCGTCGTGGTTGATATTCTGGAAGATATCCATGAATCATTGGTTAATGCGCACAAGTCGGCTATCGAAGAGTATCGCACCGCGCGCAAGGAAAAGCATGAAGTATTGAAAGGCATGTTGCCCAGTTGGCGTAAGGTGTTGCATGTGATTGATGTGGCTGATAGCAATGTTATTAGTTTATTGGAGCGATCAAAGGTGATCGATCGTCACATGGAGGATTATGAAAATATTTTGAATGGTTCTGATCGTGCGGTACGTATGTTGTCATCATCATCGTTAAGTCAGTTCTTTATTTCTTTGTTGGTGTTGTCAGTGGCTGTTGGCGGTGCCATGATTAACTTTCATCTGATTGCCCGGCCGATGGCTGAAATGGTTGGTGGTAACAGTATGATCGGTGGCTACCGCACCGCTGATATCGCCGCATTGGTGATCATTTTGGTGGAGATTACCATGGGCATATTTCTGATGGAATCTTTGCGTATAACGCGGTTATTTCCTGCGATTGGTGCACTTAAGGATAAAATGCGGGTGCGCATGATTTGGATTACCTTTAGTTTTCTATTTTCACTGGCAGCAGTGGAGGCAGGGCTCGCTTATATGCGTGAATTGTTAATGCACGATGAACTGGCCACCAGCGCATTGTTGCGTGGTGAGGTCATTGCGGCGGCAAATAATGAGTTTGCCTGGATCACCACCGCTGCTCAGATGGGGATGGGGTTTATTTTGCCATTTGCACTGACTTTCGTGGCAATTCCGCTGGAAAATTTTATTGCCTCGACACGAACTCTTCTGGGTGTTAGTGGTATTGGCGTGGTGCGTGTGTTGGCGTTTTTTTTGCGTGTTTTGGGCAATTCCTTTCACTATATGGGAATCATGATGCTACATATTTATGATTTATTTGTTTTTGCGCCTTTGTGGTTTGAATATAAGATTAAAAACCGCAAAAAAAATGAGATTCCAACATTGATCGCAAAGGAAACGCGTAAGCTAGAGTCGCCTGACTTAATAAAGGAGGCGTCATGATTCATCGCATACCCATTGGCTTTTTCATAGCGATTATGGGGTCCGTTTTTTTACTGTTGGCGAGTTGCAGTAATAACACTTTGCGTGGCCACGGTGTTTACATGCTCATTGATACCTCTGGCACTTACACTGACGAATTGGTGAAGGCTCAGCAAATTATTAACGTTGCTTTATCAAAGCTGTATCCAGGTGATTCATTTGCCGTTGCTCGAATCGATACGGGTAGCTTCAGTGAAAAGGATATTGTGGCTAAAGTGTCTTTTGATGACCGCCCCAGCACGGCAAATCGCCAAAAACGATTATTTAAAGAGAAGATCGATGAGTTCGTTAAAACGGTCCAACCAGCGAAATACACTGATATCACCGGTGGAATTTTACAGGCAACAGAGTATTTAAATGAAAAAAATCCTGGCAGGAAAACCATACTCATTTTTTCTGATTTGAAGGAGGAGTTGGACAAGGGGTATAACCGTGATATTGATCTCAAATTAAAAGGTTTTAGTGTGGTTGCGGTGAACGTAACAAAACTGCGCAGTGATAATTATAACCCCAAGGAGTATTTGGATAGGCTGGATAGTTGGCAAACACGTGTGACGTCGGGAGGAGGCAAGTGGAGTGTCACTAATGATATGGATCAGTTGGAAAAGATATTTATGAATTGAGGGTGAGGAGAGAAGTACCCTTTGGAATTCATAGTTTCATATTCCTCTCTGTTGCGCCTGGAAAGAGTATTTCGCTTGACATTTTTTTCAGACGCAACAGTATGGTGGTATTATGAGTGAAACACCATTTTAACGTATATCATTGATTATGTTCTATTTTTTATCCTTCAATCTATTGTAGGTTGAGCAAATCAAAGCTTACCGGAATCAGTTATCTGTTTTAAGGTGTATGGAATCGCTCAATGCGCCACATCAGCGCGCACTACGCTCATTTGCCGCACTGACTTTGATGTTTCTACCCGCAAACAAACTGCCGTTGAGCTCGGATATCGCCTTTATCGCATCATTGCTGTCCATTTCAACAAAAGCGTAGCCTCTGGGTTTTCGCGTGGCTTTGTCTACCATGATGCGTGTTGAATGTACTGTTCCATAGGGTTCGAACAGCGTATTCAGTTCATGGCGTGAGGTTTTGAAGGCTAAATTTCCAATGTAAAGTGTTTGGATTCCTTCCGACGGCGTTATTTTTTTATTCTTGGTTTTGCCTTGCGGTTCTGCAACTACGGCTCCAATGAAATGACCTGCGAGAAGCCCAACGAGTAGTGATACCACTAAATTTAACTCTACTATTTGGATGACGCCAAAGATTACGTATAACACGCCCAATGCGACTAAAGAAAAAACGACACCATTTATGTAACGCTTTACTGAAGGCAATTGTAAATTCATTGTATAGTATACCTGTCTGATTGATTTTATAATTGTTGGTTGACAACAATGTTTTGTCGCCAGGGACTGTTGGCGGCGTTTTTTTCAGGTGTAACAGTGATGAAAATGAAACCTCAACAGATCTAGCCTTTTTCTAACAAGCTGATGCTTTGGCCAGCTATTGTACGGTGAAATGAGCATAATGTCATAGTGATGTAATTTCAATTAATAATATCGAAATTATAGTATTAATGTGTTGGGCAGAGCTGTTGCTGGATATGAGGTTGGCAAGTTGATCAATAGAGATGTAGCGTGAATTGATAGATGTTGCAAGTAGCGAAGGTAATAGTCAGGCATCACTCGCCAGTTGTCATTGTGCAAATTATCGTTCTTGTTTGGCCGCATTATTGATGATGTCAATGATTCCGTTTTTTACATAAATTTAGCGCATCTAAATATTTCATTTAATTTCCGAACGCTTTATTATTCTAAAAAATTAATGATACTCCAGGGATATGTGCAATTTTGCATACGTTCCCGGCTATTAATAGCGCGTAGGTTATTATCGTAAAGAATAATCAGTCGATCAATTGAGGTGAGTGGTCATGAAAAAATGGCAGTGTTTGGTTTGTGGCTTTATTTATGATGAGGCAGAAGGTTTACCGCACGAAGGTATAGCGCCCGGAACGCGCTGGGATGACGTTCCTGACGAATGGGAGTGCCCAGATTGCAATGTCTCTAAATCAGATTTCGAAATGATAAATATTGATGAGTAAGTAGCGTTTGTTTGACGTTTTGTGCTTGGCAGGTTAGTTCCACCTGAACGTCATTGCACCGATGATCAATAACGCGATACTGATTAGAGACAATGTCAAAAGTTGGGGGGTAATATCCATTAAACTTGCACCATCCAGCATGATCGCGCGTGCCGCGCTAATTAGATGGGTTAATGGAAAGAGCAGGGCTAATTTTTGTAAGGCTGGATGGATTCCTTCCAAGGAAAACCAGACACCGGACAAAAACATCATGGGCCAACTGATGAGGTTGAGTATGCCGCCAGCAAATTCTTCGCTGGTGGTACGTGCTGCCACGAGTAGTCCTACGCTTATCATGCTAATGGAGCCTAATACAAAGACCAGAAACAGGTTGAAATAAGAGCCGTACATTGGAAGATTAAGAAATAAATCGGCGCCAATATAAACCGCCACGGTGATTAGCATAACCAGCCAAAGGCGTGATGCGATCTGTGCGGACAGAAACTCGAAGGCGCTTAATGGCGTCGCTTTAAGGCGTTTCAGTACGCCATTCTTGCGATAGCGAACCATGACGTAGCCTACGCCGAATAATGCGCTAAACATAATATTCATTGCTAGGATACCTGGCACCAACCAATCAATATAGCGAATGGCTCTTCCCGTGACTTTTTGTTTTATAAAGGGCGTGGCGAGGGTTGTTTCATGGGGGGAGGTTTGCTGCTTCGAGCTGAGCAAAACGCGTTCCAGTATATAGCCGCCAGGAGACTCGTTGTTAACCCAATAGTGCCGGGTATTCAGGTCAAAAAGCATATCCAACTGATGTTTTTCAATTTTTACAATGGCATTTTTTAAGTCATCCAGTGGCACGAAGGTGATGTGTTTGGTTTTGAAAAAAGAATGCTCCTTGATCAGTGCGCTATTCGGGTCGCCGATGATTCCTACCTTGTAGATGTTGATGGTTTTGTCGGAAAATGCAAAGGCAAAACCAATGACGATCAATACCGGGAAGAGAAAATTCCATGCCAAAGCCGAGCGGTCACGCAAAAACTCCCGGTTCCTGGCGATTAAAATAGCGCGAAAACGTTTTAGTTTCATGCGCGAAGTTGATGGCCTGTTAATTTAAGGAAAAGATCATCCAATGTATGTGACCGGATTCGTAAGTTTCTTAAGTTAATGTTTTTCTGTAATAATATCCGCAATGCAGTATTTACATCCGTGCATTCGAATTCCAGGTGTTTTGCGTTTCGCACGGGTGTAAATGGTAATTGTGACAAATCACCGTCAATATCTTCGGCCGGAAGCTGTAGCACCACACTATTAAAGTGCTGGGCCAGGAGTTTTTCAGGGGTGCCTCGGGTGATTATTTTACCGTGATCCATTATGGCGATTTCGTCGCAGAGTTCGTAGGCTTCTTCCATGTAATGGGTTGTTAGAATGACGGTTTTTTTTTGTGCCTGAATGTCGCGCACCAGGTTCCAGAAATTTCGCCTTGACTGTGGGTCTAGTCCAGTGGTGGGTTCATCTAAAAAAATAACCGTTGGGTCATTGATGAGAGCGATCGCCAATAATAAGCGTTGACGTTGTCCTCCTGATAACTTGGTTGTTTCGCGATTTAAAAATTCTGATAAGGCACATTGCTCAATTAGGGCGTCTATATTGACGGACTTAGAGTATAGGTCGGTAAATAGATTAAGTGTTTCTTTTACGGTAACGAACTCCTGTAGCGCGGTGGATTGGAACATGATGCCTGCATTTTCTTTGAAATTGTTACTGTATTTTTTGTCATATTTTTTGCCATTAAAATATACATTGCCTGCTGTTGGCGTAATAAGCCCCTCCAGCATTTCAATCGTTGTGGTTTTGCCGGCGCCATTGGGGCCAAGCAAGCCAAAACATACGCCCGGTTGAAGGGCAAAGCTAACGCCGTTAACAGCGATGACACCATTAAAATGTTTAACCAGATTTTGAGCTTCGATGATGCAAGTCATGAATACGTTACAGATCTTTTTTGTGTGAACCACCAAGTTATAGCTATCAGCGTTTAATCTACGGGTATATATATTGTAATGTGGCCTATAATAAAGTCCTGGCATCACAATCGCAATGTCTGTGACCAGAGGCAGGCGCGTGGTTTTGCATATTATGTAGATCCAGAGCCGACACGGCTATGAAATAATCGTTACACTGGGTAAAATGGGGGGTTGTCCAATGATGGAACCGGGATGAACCTCTATGTGTGACTAAACGGGTTGCAAAGCAGGCCATTGTCGTGATGTGTGCAAAGGTAACTTCAGCTTATTTTTGATTTGCCCGATGATTGCGTTAACAGCTACGTCAAAAGCACTCATTTTACAACGGTAAACGCTGTGCTTTTTCCTTGTTCGCGAACATGCCAAAGGTAATTTGAATTATTACTAAAATGGAATAACGAACGGTAGAGCAAGTATTAACCACAATTATGTATGTATGCCCAGCTTACAGTTGGTTTGCCTGATGATCGCATCAAACATGCTAAAGGGCAGTTTGGCTGTGTTGTGGGGGGTAACCTCGCGAAGCCAACGAGGGCTAGGCGTTTCATTCCGGTGCTGTGTGCTTGGGCCTGACTTTACATTTGATTGCCTCCGTTAAGGCGTTGTGTTAGCTAAATACGTCCAGAGACTCTGAATTCAACAATGATATTTCCACAACCCAAGTCGTTTAGGAAGCAGCTGTTCATCGGTTTTTCTTTTGTCGTGGTGCCGTTACTGGGAGGCTTGGTTTATGCGGGTATCTTTATGGATCGTTTGGCGAATCAAAGCCAGCAGGCTGTGTACCAAGCCGCTAAAGCTACTCAGACCAGTCGGACTTTATTGGAGTCGGTAACACGGCTTGAGCGTTTTGGTCGTCAATACCAAGTGTTAGGGGATGACGATTTGTTGAATGAGTTTAAAGAAAATCATGCGCTTTTTAAGGAAACGGCAAAAAATTTATCCGCATTTCCCCTGGATAAGTCAATGAGTAACCAATTGACGTCGTTGGTGAAAAATGAGCAAAGCATATATAACGTATTGATTAAGCAGAAATTTGACAGCAAAATCATGAAGGAAACGGTGAGTAAGTTTTCAACGCTGTCCGATTTGGCGCGTAAAGTGTTGGCTGGCAGTAATCGAGTTGTCGACAAAGAAGTTCAGGCATTGCATGATGTTGCCACAACGGCTCAGAATCAGTTTGTCTGGGTAGGGGTAGCGCTATTACCTGGCGTCATTCTTATTGTCATCATTTTTTCTATCATACTCACTCGTCCAATTCGGCAAATTGACCAAGCAATTCGCACCTTGGGAAGTGGGGAATTTACGGATCCAGTAATTGTCTCTGGACCTGAAGATTTGCAAAACTTGGGACAAAGATTGAACTGGTTACGGTTACGATTGGCGGAGGTTGAAGAGGAAAAGGCAAAATTTGTTCGTCACGTCTCTCATGAGTTGAAAACACCGTTAACAGCGATTCGAGAGGGGGCTGATTTGCTGGACGATAGCATCGTTGGTAGTTTAAATGAGCAGCAAAAACGAGTTGTGGAAATACTTGTATCGAATACCAGTAAGTTACAACATTTAATTGAAGATTTATTGAACTTCAGTGTTGCACATACAAAACAAACAAAAACCAACAATGAACAGGTGCACCTGATAAAATTAATAACTGGCGTATTGGTTGATCAAAAACTTGCCATAATCTCAAAAAAACTCAACATTAAAACTAAATTATCCCCCGTTGCGGTAACGGGTGATAAAGAAATGCTACGAGTGGTTATTGATAACTTATTGTCGAATGCTGTTAAATTTTCACCGCAAAACGGACAATTAATTATCATTATCAAGGAGATGGGGCTTGATGCGGTAGTTGATATCATCGATAACGGGCCAGGCATAAAAGATTCTGAAAAAGAGCGCGTCTTTGATGCATTTTTTCAAGGCGAAGCAAAAGCATTGGGTCACATTAAAGGAACAGGCGTGGGATTATCCATTGCCAAAGAATTCATCGGCGCGCATGGCGGGAAAATTACGGTGACCGATAATCATCCTACTGGGGCCCATATAACATTAAGATTGCCCATGCGATCTTTCCGTGAGGAGATTCACATTGTTGACGAGGACCGGTTACAGGTATTTTAATAGCGTAAACGGCATAATTGTTTGTATATTGTTAGTTGGATGTGAGCTTTTTGCAGTAAATCCTGACAATCGTTTACAGAATTCACCTAATCAAATTAGCGCCAGTCAAAAAAACAGCGCAGCATCCATAGAAGCGCCGTTAGTGTCCGCAAATGACTCTTTGTTGGCTATGATGCGTTACTGGCGTTTTGTCAACGGATTGCGCCAGAAGAAGGAACAATTGGCAGCGGAATTGAAGCGTGTCAATGATGCTTATTTTATTCGTCCAAATGAACGCAGCACATTAAAGAGGGCAATGTTGTTAATGATTCCTGACACTGGTTTTCATGATCGAAATCAAGCAGATCAGTTGCTTGCAGGTATTAATGATTCCCCAGGTATAACAACGCCAGCGTTGCAGGAATATGCTGGGTTTTTAAGGAAAATGATCGAGCGGCAGGAGCTAGCGGCTCAGCGGTATAGCGCGTTATTGGAAAAGCTTGAGAAAGAAACAGCCTTGCGTAAAAAAATACAGGCGCAACTTGAAGCATTAAAGTCCATTGAGGAGAGTTTGAGTCAACGACAAGGCTAGTAGTGTATTAAATACTGATTCAATCAGATCTATATGATCATTGCTATTCTCGGGCAGCCTCCCTAGGCGTATACTTGGTTTTTGGTTAGGTAATGGGTAATGTATGGCGAATTCTAGAGTACTGGTTGTTGATGATGACCCAAGTCTGTTGCAACTTATGTTGATTCGTATGGAAGCGGCTGGTTATGCAGTAACGGCTGTGGAGAGTGCAGAAAAAGCGTTAGCTTGTATGTTAACTGCGCGGCCTGATGTTGTGGTGACCGATTTACGCATGGATGGCATGGACGGCCTTGCGCTATTCGACGCGATACATGAAAGCAATCCCGCGCTCCCCGTCATTATCTTAACCGCGCATGGCACCATCCCGGAGGCTGTCGATGCCACTAAGCGCGGAGTGTTTAGCTTTTTATCCAAACCGTTTGATGGTAAGACGCTGGTTGAGCATGTTAACAAGGCAATTGAACTCTCAGGTGGGCTCCGTCACGGAGAGAGCGACGAAGGTCATGCCGCATGGCGAAGTGCTATCATCACACGCAGTCCTGTTATGGAAGATATTCTGGCGCAGGCAAAACTCATCGCCCAAAGTGACGTGAGTGTGTTTCTAAATGGGGCCAGTGGCAGTGGTAAAGAGCTATTTGCGAACGCAATACACAGGGCCAGTTCGCGTGCAAATAAGCCGTTTGTCGCAATAAATTGTAGCGCCATACCAGAAGCACTATTGGAGTCGGAACTGTTTGGTCATCGGAAAGGCTCGTTTACTGGTGCAATCAAAGATCACAATGGTTTGTTTTTATCGGCAGCAGGAGGGACCTTGTTTCTTGACGAAATAGGTGACATGCCTTTGGCGTTGCAAGCAAAATTGTTACGAGTTTTGCAGGACAACACCGTAAGGCCTGTCGGTGCGACAGAAAATATTAAGGTAGATGTTCGCGTTATTTCGGCAACACACAAGGATCTTGAGCTGGCTATGTCAAATAATGAGTTTCGCGAAGATCTTTATTATCGGTTGAACGTGGTGTCCATTGAGATTCCTACCTTAAGTGAAAGGCGCGAAGATATTCCCCTACTCTTGCAACATTTTATGCGTAGGATCAGCGGTAAAACCCAAAAAAAAGTCACCTCTTTTTCCGCTGATGCAATGGAGTTATTAGTGGGAGCGCCGTGGCCAGGCAATGTGCGTCAGTTACTGAATGTGGTTGAACAGGTAATTGCGTTATCGACAACGCCTGTGATCGCCGCGACCTTGGTCAGAAAAGCATTAAAAAACCCTTCACCCGATATCCCCACTTATTCCGAGGCAAAAACCCGCTTTGAACGTGACTACTTATGCCATCTATTGCAAATAACGTCGGGTAAAGTAAGTCAGGCAGCAAAATTGGCAAAAAGAAACAGAACAGAGTTTTACCGACTGTTAAGTCGGCATAATATCGACCCGAATTCGTTCAAGGAAAATAGCCTGGGCGATTGATTTTGTCCGCACGGCTATCCAAAAAAATAAAAGACAATAATTACAAAGCATTACATGCATGTTGGTTGCAAAAGTAGACGTTATTTAAGTAGGTGAGCACAATTATTTTAACATTTTTTTGTCTATTTTCCGGCCTTCTGCGTTGCTGCTGCGATCACATAGCTCATTATGCTCATCTTCGCAGCGTCTTGAAGACCATAAATATCCTGCGATTGTTTGTTAAAATAATTATGCTCACCTATCTTACAAGGCAAATTTACGATTTCAGCATAATTTGGGTAATGTCGCGTATCAGCGACAAGAAAAACAGCTTATAAAACAGTAAGCTTAGCTTTTTCTCCAGGATAACGTCGCTACGAAGCGACGTTATAAGCGCTGTTTCCTTTTCTTGAATTGTTGAATCTCACGTAACTTCATGTATTTAATGTAAAAATAAAACTGGCATATTGGTTGCATTATCTAAGTTGCCTTTGCAAGCATTTGCAGTTAGCGATCGAGACAGCCGGTTCAGCAAAGGGCATTATTGCAGTGCCAAATACCAGGCCCGATACTCAATTTTATATTGGGGCTCCGTGAAAGTCGGGTTAAGTGTTTAGGGATATTGAGTATGCACAATACCGCGCTTGATGGCATGATAATCTGAACCACAACCAGTGACCCCACGGTTGATTTCATGTTGTCAGCAACGGTATTGTCTTTTAATAGGCAATAAGGCCTTGTTGAGACCTTTTGTTAAGTGTCGATAGTTGTATGGTGCGATTGTGGCAACACTTTTGCTTCTTTATATGAATAGGAGACTATGCGCCGGTTCCCGTCATTTACCGGCGCGCTTTTTTGTCTCACTCTGCTAATATAGGCCGTCAGTCTCCCATCCCGCACAAGCGTAACATTATATTTTGCAGCGCCATGCTTTTTAGGGTGTTTAGGCGTTGCTCGATATCTAGCGTTAATCTGTATTTCACAATTAAATCAAATGATTGTTAACACCCCCCTAGTTTAGATTGAAATTTTGTGTTTTTATCCGCTGCATTCAAAGGGTGGGTGAGGGCGCAGTATGACGTCCAACGGATGATTTAGGATTTTAAGTCTAAGAGCGCCAGGGATGGATTGTCTAAGGTGATTTTACGGCAGCGTAGACAAGTATTGTTCAGCCTTCGCGTCGGTGGCTAACATAGCATCTTCTATTTGTTGGCGTTTTATTTCCAATTCCTGTGTTGAGAGTTTTTTTGCGACATAGATGGGGGCTGCAACAACAATTTGGATGTGAGAGAAAGGTTTAGGGATCATAAATCGATCCCAGGTTTTTAAATAAAATGCCTTTTCTGCGGCGTAACTAATGGGAATGATCGGCGCCTGGGTTAGTTGTGCTAACATTACTGTGCCAGCTTTGAAGTGATAAACTGGGCCTAATGGCCCGTCTGGGGTATTTACCGGCGATATTCCTGTTTGATTGATTAGCTGAAACAATTCCCGCATGGCACGAGCACCTGTGCGGGTATGGGAGCCGCGAACCACATGTGCACCCCGTTTTTTTGCAAAAGAAGCGGGGATTTCGCCATCTACCGATGGGCTGATTAAAAAACCAATCTTCAAGCCTTTTTTTATGAGTTGAAACATGTAATAAATACAGAATATTTGCCGCTGATGCCAGTAACAAGGGATTATGGCTTGATCGGTTGCCGCTAGATTGGAAAGATGTTCTTCTCCAATGATGGGCTTTATCCGGCAGCTTGCCCATAAAAGCGATAAAAAAATACTAAAGGCAGGTTTTAATAAAAAATAACTTAAACGTCTGACCGGCGTCATTTGGCGCATTGTATTTCCTTGAGGTTAGACTTGATATTAATCACTAAGGGTCTGTAAAGAAATAACGTGAACATTTAGCTTGTCTATCTTTGCGTCTTTATTCTCTGTAGTCGCATCTCATCATATCACCGGATCCTTTTGGTCTTGCTGCTGGAAATCGAAAATATCCGTTGAAAGTTCAGCTTAGCACCGTCCTTGCGGGGGTGATTACCAATATCGACAGCTATCTGTACATCCATTACAATACCGGGCGCGGTCTGCTCACTAAGTGTCGGGTGTGATATTAAAATGAATCGTTATTTAATGCCAGACTTTGCTCTGGCTGCTTTATTAAAACGCCGACTGCGGTACTTAAGTAGGTGGGCACAATTATTTTACATTTTCTTGTCTATTTTCCGGCCTTCTGCGTTGCTGCTACGATCACATAGCTCACTATGCTGATCTTCGCAGCGTCTTGAAAGCCATAAAATATCCTGCGATTGTTTGTTAAAATAATTATGCTTACCTACTTAGTTTTAGTGGTGACCGGTTTTTGAATTTGCCAGGTGCATACCGTTCCTATCGTGTTCTTTGTAAGATGCGGTATGAGCGTGCTATGGAGAGTGTATGCGGGCAAGTTTCTGAATATAATTTGTGAGGATGCACCCCATGCAGGTCGATTCCAACGAAGCGCAGGTGTTGCCGCCTGGCCCAACTGACAAGTTTGACATTCAAGTTTCCCCCGATTACTTTCATAGGATTAACTTACTATTGGAAGAGTTTGGTGAAATTTGTTGTGTCAAAGGGTTGAAGCGAAAGGCAGACAGTTTTTTGATTAATCAACCGGATTATATTAAACACGTACTCGTTACCAATTCGAGCAATTATAACAAAGGTGTGGGCTTTGAGCGAGTAAAGTTGTTGTTGGGAAATGGCATCATTGTCAGCGACGGTGCTTTTTGGCGCCGACAGCGGCGTATGATTCAACCTGCGTTCAATAAGTCGCACATTAATCATTTGTCGGATAATATGGTGCGTTGTAACTTGGCTTTATGTGCTCAATGGGAAGCAAGCGCCAACTCCGGGGAGCCGGTTAACCTTAGTCGTGCTGTCAGTAACCTGTCTCTTCAGATTATACTCCAATCACTGTTTAGTGGGGATTATGTTTCGATGAGCCAGCAAAATGGTGCCTGCCCTTTTTCTTTTCTTGTGGATCATGGTGCGCGTGATATGCAGGTTGCTCTAAAGTTTCGGGCATTGTCAAACTTGGTCTTGAATTTAATTAAAGAACGGCGCGCGGAAAACCGTTTTCCCGCTGATTTTCTTGCTGCATTTATGAGCGCTATTGATAAAGATTCGGGCTTGGGAATGACTGACCAGGAAATTATCGATGAGGTAATGACGATTATTGTAGCTGGTTATGAAACCAGTGCCTGCACATTAAATTGGTTATGGTATTTATTGTCGAAAAACCCAAAAGCGGAAGCCTTGTTGCGGCAAGAAGCTGATCAACAGTTAACGGGTAATGTGCCGGACTTTGAAGAGGCTCAAAAATTACATTATGCGCGCCAAGTAATTGAAGAGACTTTGCGTCTTTATCCGCCGGTTTGGCTCTTTAGCCGTAAAACCTTGGCGACTGATCAAGTCGGCGCATATACTGTCCCGGCCGGAACCGATATATTTATTTCTCCGTACTATTTACACCGTAACACCAAATATTGGGGGCAAGATGCGGCGTTATTTAAACCAGAGCGTTTTACACAAGAGGCCGGCAAAACGCGACACCGTTTTGCCTATATTCCCTTTTCAGCGGGAGCCAGGCGTTGCATCGGGGATATCTTTGGGATAACGGAAATGCAAGTACATTTGGGGTTAATGATGCAAAAATTTCGTCTGCGTTTTGTGCCAAATCAGGTCGTAGCACTTGATCCTGCTGTAAACTTACGCAGTAAAAATGATTTTTTTGTCGTAATAGAGAAGCGGTAATTGGTTGATTATATGAGTAATAGAGTAAAATTTTCCACCCTTGTTGAAGCACTTGAGATTAACCGCGATAGTGGCAAAAGTGTCACTTATATTGAAGCAACGAATAGCGATACTACTCTTACCTATCAGCAACTGCATCGTCGTGCACTGGGGTTGCTTGGTGCCTTGCAGCGTAAGGGAATCAGCGAAGGTGATGAGCTTATTATTTTTACTAAGAACAACGAGCGATTTGTCGAGATGTTTTGGGCCTGCTTGTTGGGTGGGGTTGTGCCTGTGCCTGTGGCTGTGGGAATCAGTGATGAACATCGCGCCAAGTTGTTTCGTATTTTTAACAAATTGAAAAAGCCTTATTTATATACTGATCAGGAAAACATGGAAAGGCTCAAGGCTTATGCCGAGAGTAATAATACGCCGGTTGCTGTTGGCAGCGTTACACTAAATACCCTTATTGCTGACACCATTGGTGATACAAGCAATCCAGGCACTACCGTCGAGATAACACCGGACACCCGTGCATTTATCCAGTTTTCCTCTGGCTCCACCAGTGAGCCAAAGGGTGTTATTCTCAGTCACCGTAACTTAATGGCAACTATCGGTGCCATCGGTGAGCGCGGACGGTACAGCGCCGATGACGTCAGCTTAAGCTGGATGCCATTAACTCACGATTTGGGGCTAATTGGTTTTCATCTTAGTATGGTGGTGTACAACATGAACCAATATTTAATGTCAACGGATTTATTTAGCCGTCGGCCTTTGGTGTGGTTGAAAAAAGCCGCAGAGCATAAGGTTAGTTTGTTAACCTCACCAAACTTTGGATTTAAACATTTTTTAAAGACGTATACACCGGAGAAACTTGGCAATCTTGATTTGTCATCAATACGGCTGATTTATAATGGAGCGGAACCGATCTCCATTGATCTTTGTCATCAGTTTCTTGATACCATGGAAGCGCATCATTTGCGGCGCAGTGCGATGTATACGGTTTATGGTTTGGCTGAGGCTTGTCTTGCTGTGTCGCTTCCTGAGCCCGGGAAAGAATTTGAATATGTTAGTGTTGATCGGCATGCGGTAAATGTGGGTCAACAGGTGACGTTCTTGCCGCATGAGCATCCTGACGCGTTGAATTTCGCGATTGAGGGTCCAGTGGTTGTTGATTGTGATGTCAAAATCACGGATTTTGACAATAACATGTTAGAAAACAACCATGTTGGTGAGGTTCAAATAAAAGGCGCTAATGTTACTGCTGGTTATTATAATGACGATGCGGCCAATGCGACTGCTTTTACGGGTGGTGGATGGTTGAATACGGGGGATCTAGGGTTTTTTTGCCAAGAACAGCTAGTGATTACCGGGCGCACCAAAGATATTGTTTTTGTTAATGGTCAAAATTATTACCCTCATGACATTGAAGCGATTGCGCTACGGTGTGGCCAGCTAGAATTGGGTAAGGTTGTTGTTTGCGGATTAACACAAGATATTGCCGAAGAAAGTGAATTATTAGTGTTTATTCTTTTTCGGGGGGCGCTATCAGATTTTATCATTACCGCAACAGACGTCAAAAAACACATTAATGAAAGAATGTGTTTGGAGGTGACTCATGTGATACCCGTTAAGCAAATACCAAAAACCACCAGCGGAAAAATACAACGGCATTATCTGGCTGAGCAATATTTGCAAGGGGAGTATCAGCAAGTCTTAACTGAGTTGGCTGAAATAGAAGCGAAATCGCTATGCAGTGGCGAAATTAATGAGATTGCTATGTCTGACCGCTTAACAGGCCTTGAAACACAGTTTCAAACCATTGGGCATCAGGCCATTACCGGCAAAAAGCTGGAACTCCATGATAATCTTTTTGATGTTGGTATTAGTTCTCTTGAACTGTCAGAAATACATCAACAGATAGACGATTTGTACCCGGACTTGATCGACATTACAGATATCTTTGACTATCCCAGTCTGGCAAAATTAGCCGGTTTTCTGAAAGATAAAATAGAAAACAACAACGACAGTGCCTCATAATAATAGCGAAGTTGCCAGAGAATTAACGACGCGGCGTGGTTGTGGGCTACAGAAAGTCAACCTACTTACAGCGTTCCTGATGCCGTGCGAAACGCCGATGGCGCAAAATCTCCAAATGATTATGATTTAGGTTCAAGTCGGGGCTGCATAAAGGCTGCACTGATGATCAATTTACGATATACTGCCGTGCTTTTCCTCTAGCCTGGACTTCTATCCCCTGTACAGTAGAAAACGCAAGCCAATGGAATCGGACCACGGCCACTGTCCGGCTGTGCTCATGTTTGTAACCGGTTGATATCGATAAAATACTTGTGCGACTTGCGACTGTGTTTTTTACGGGTGTCGATTCAATGCTCTTAAGGGTTGTGATTGACAGGGTATAATACGACCACGGTTGTCGTGGTCGCACCGGACACCTTGACATACTGCCTCATAAATTTAATGTAATTCAGTAACTAAGAGAATTAATTGTGATTGAAAAACTACGTAATATTGCCATTATTGCCCATGTTGACCACGGTAAAACGACTTTGGTTGATAAATTATTGCAGCAATCCGGTACTTTGGTGTCGCGCGGTGATGCGGTAGAGCGGGTGATGGACTCAAATGACTTGGAGAAGGAACGTGGTATCACGATTCTTTCTAAAAATACCGCCATCAAGTGGCGTGATTATCGTATCAATGTGGTTGATACGCCAGGACATGCGGATTTTGGTGGTGAGGTTGAGCGTATTCTGTCCATGGTGGATTCAGTGCTTTTGTTGGTGGATGCGGTGGAAGGTCCGATGCCGCAAACTCGGTTTGTTACTCAGAAGGCCTTGGCTCAGGGATTATGTCCCATCGTTGTTATCAATAAAATTGATCGTCCTGGTGGAAGGCCTGACTGGGTGCTGGATCAAACGTTTGAGCTATTTGATCGCTTGGGTGCGACCGATGAGCAATTGGATTTCCCCGTGGTATACGCCTCTGCATTGCAAGGGTATGCTGGTTTGGATGCGGATGTTCGCGATGGTGATATGACGTCGTTATTTGAATCCATTGTGGAACATGTTTTACCACCTCGGGTGGATGTTGATGGGCCATTACAACTGCAAGTCAGTGCATTGGATTACAATAGTTACGTGGGTGTGATTGGTGTAGGCCGCATCAGTCGTGGAAAGATCAAAACCAATACACAGGTCACTATCATCAACGATAACGGCGAAACCCGCAATGGACGGATATTGCAAATTTTGGGATTTATTGGTCTTGAAAGGGTCGAGATTCCAGAAGCACAGGCGGGTGACATTGTAGCCTTCACCGGGATCGATAAGTTAAACATTTCTGATACGTTATGTGATCCCCGTCAAGTTGAAGCCATGGCACCGTTGTCGGTGGATGAGCCCACCGTCAGCATGACGTTTCAGGTGAATAATTCGCCGTTTGCAGGGTTGGACGGAAAGTATCTTACTAGCCGACAAATACGTGAACGTTTGGACCGGGAATTGGTACATAATGTGGCTTTAGGCGTAGAAAGTACCGATGACCCCGATAAATTTAAGGTATCAGGCCGAGGTGAATTACACCTATCGATTTTGATTGAAAATATGCGCCGTGAAGGTTACGAGTTGGGGGTTTCCCGCCCTGAAGTAATCGTTAAAGAAATTGACGGCGAAATCCATGAGCCTTATGAACAACTCACCGTTGATGTGGAAGACCAGCACCAAGGTGCCGTGATGGAAAAACTGGGAGAAAGAGGGGGTAGCCTAAATGACATGGTTCCTGATGGCAAAGGTCGGGTGCGTTTGGATTATGTGATTCCGGCGCGGGGCCTGATTGGGTTTCGAACTGAGTTTTTGACCGCAACTCAAGGTACGGGGCTGATATATAGTGTGTTTGATAAATATGCTCCGGCAAAAAAGACCATGATTGGACAGCGTGTCAACGGGGTGTTGATTGCCAATGGTAAAGGCAAGGCGCTGGGCTATGCCTTGTTCAACCTTCAGGAGCGGGGCCGTTTATTTATTGGGCACGGCGAGGAAGTGTATGAGGGTATGGTGATTGGTATCCATTCCAGAGACAATGACTTGGTGGTGAACCCATTGAAAGCCAAGCAATTAACCAATATACGCGCCGCTGGAACCGATGAAAATATTATTTTGACGCCGCCAATTAAAATGTCACTCGAACAGGCGCTGGAATTTATCGACGATGATGAGCTCGTGGAAGTAACACCCAGCAATATTCGGGTTCGTAAGAAATTATTACTTGAACATGAGCGCAAACGGGCATCGCGTCAGACGATAGCGAACTAACGCAAAGGCGTTTGATCTTTATTTGTTTACGATTAATTTAGGGTAAAGACAAGGTGCCAATGGTCGGTACTTTTTCTGCAGAACCGACCATTGGCGGGGCGCAGGGCTTCGCGCCGTTTCAAATTCATTTTATTTCTCCCCACTTGGTTAAACTTACAGTTAATTAGGCTCTGTTGACGTTTCTTAATATGCTTTGTCTTCATAGCATCACTCAAAGCTGATGCGTGTCTTTATCACCGATTCACTAAACCTTAACTTCGTGATACAAAGGTGGTTACTTCAGTCTCACAGCTATTTTTAGTACGGAAAATAGAGAAAGGGATAATATTATACGATATAGGTATTAGAGCTGTTGAGGATATTGACCACAGAGAAATTAAGGGGGCTATATGATAGGCAAAAAAAATGTAGTATTCGGTTTTTTGTTTTTAATGATAACTGCCGCTTTAGGGCCACTAATGATCATTAAGTACATACCGGAAGTCGCGGTGGCTCAATCACAGAAACAGGATGTTGTGGGACGACTGCAATCATTAAAAGCGGACGATTTTGAAGAAGAGTTAGAGCCATTAACGCCGCAGCAAATCGCAAAAGCGAATACGGATGGTGTGTTAGCGCTGAATCAGTTAATAAATGCCCAGCAACCAATTGATGTTATTCGCAGTGGTCCTCACGCTCACGGTAATATGGAAGCACTGTTGAATATCGTCGTAGGAATTGCGTTGAGCTTCATGGCTATTTCCCGTGTTTTTAAACAGCTGATTAGTTGGATTTTTATCGTAGGTACATTGATGCACTCGGGATTATTGTACCTTGGTGTAATGCTTGAGATGGAGTTGGCGTTTACTGTTCTTAATACCGGAATTGGTCCTGGCTTAGTGTTGTTGGGGTTATTGTTAGCGGCAATAGCGGCGGCTATTGGGCTAAAGGCCCAAGTTGTGAGGGACTGAACGATGCTTAATGATTAAAATGTTATTTTCCCCAATTTTTGTTTAAAAATTAAGCATATTGTAGCCTATAGAGCATGTTTTTTATCGTGCCTAGGGGGGGGGCTGTTTAAGAATAGAAAGCCTGCTGCGAAAATGCCATTTTGGCCCATTTTTACGATTACTACGTTAAAGAGGCGAAATATTCGCCTCAAATGCCAAAAATAGGTGCCTGATGCAATCGAAAAAATGGACGCAACATGGTATTCCCTCGTGACGGCTTGCTATTCTTGGACGGGCCCCTCCCCTCCCTAGCCGGGCACGATAATTTAGTGTGAAAAAGGTATTCTATAAACTGTCCAACGGATGATTTTAAGATGATCGAGGCCATAAAACGGCGCTTATTTTGCATATACTCTCTTGACAGTTGCTTGTGAAATCGATGTTATCAAGCAATGGTGTGTTAATCGACTCGAACAGTAAAGGAACGTAGCGTGCCTGGTTTATACCCTAGAATTAAACCCTATGCGACACACGAAGTGAAAGTGGATCCGCCGCATGTGTTATATGTGGAAGAATCTGGCGATCCTGATGGTATACCGATTCTGTTTGTACATGGGGGGCCTGGCTCAGGGTGCCTACCTTATCACCGCACTTTCTTTGATCCGCAAGTCTATCGTATTATTCTATTTGATCAGCGTGGTTGTGGACGATCGATACCCCACGCCGATCTTGATGGCAACCATACGCAGGCATTGGTTGATGATATCGAACGAATCAGAGGGTTTTTAGGAATAGACCGCTGGATATTGTTTGGCGGCTCCTGGGGGGCTACTTTAAGTTTAGTGTATGCACAAGCGTATCCTGAACAGACAATGGCCTTGATTTTACGTGGGATATTTTTATGCCGACGTGAGGAAATAGAATGGTTTTATCAAGGTGGTGGCGGTGCCAGCCGTATTTTCCCTGATCACTGGTTGGATTTTGTTTCCATTATTCCAGAGCATGAACGCGACAATATGGTTGCTGCTTATTACAAACGATTGACAGGGAAAAATGAGCTGGCCAGAATGGCCGCTGCTAAGGCTTGGGCCAGGTGGGAGGGGCAGACCTCTACCTTACAGCCTAGTAAGTCAGTTATTAATAATTATACCGAACCGTATACCGCAATGAGTTTGTCGCGTATCGAGTGTCATTATTTCATCAATGATAGTTTTCTTGAGCCTAATCAGATTCTTGATAATATTGGAAAAATCAAAGATATTCCTGGTCTGATTATCCAGGGTCGTTATGATATTGTTTGCCCGATGGATAGCGCCTGGGAGCTTAACCACGCTTGGTCAGCATCGGAATTGCATATCATTCCGGATGCGGGGCACTCCGCAACAGAGCGTGGCATAGTTGATGCCCTGGTCAGGGCGACACAGGAGTTTGCCCATAAATTTGGTGATGACACGTAAGTCTAACACCTCAATTGAGCCTACTGTGCACGCCTAATGCACTTTAGTCGCTGTCGTTACGGTTTAACGGATGTGTTAGGTTAAAGGTCCTATTCAACACTTGGTCAGTAACCGGTATCAATAGCTACATCAATAACTGAATGAAGGTATCATTTATCATTGTGATTGGTTTGTTGCAGCGGGTATCTCAGGCGAAAGTTAATGTTGCAGGCGAAACGATAGGTGCTATCGAACAGGGCTTGCTGTTGCTGGTTGGTGTGCAAAAAGATGATACAACCGCTAAAGCGGACAGACTGCTACAGCGTCTGTTAGGTTATCGTGTGTTCGCGGATGCAGACGGTAAAATGAATTTGAGTTTGAATGACGTTAAAGGTGGTTTGTTACTGGTGCCGCAATTTACCCTGGCCGCCGATACCAGGAAAGGCATGCGGCCCAGTTTTTCCGCTGCCGCCCCGCCAGCGTTAGGACAACAATTATTTTTGTATCTTACAAATGCAGCCATTGAACAGTACCCTTATGTGGCCACAGGGCAATTTGGTGCAGATATGCAGGTAAGTCTTACCAACGATGGCCCGGTAACTTTTTTATTGGAAAGTTAAGCAATGGATGGGCATAAAGTAGTTTGCAGATGCGGTGCTTAGGCGTCTATTTTGGGGCAGATTTAGATTAAATTTGATTTGAAACGCATCACTGCCTCGGATATGGCTTGTAGCTGTCGCTGTTGTAGTTTTTTGGCAATGGCATCGCCACTTGTTTCGGTGTTAATAATATCGCTAATATTGATATCGGTAATCGCATTGAACGCGGTGCGAAACAAATTTGCTTGCGGATATTCCTTGTTTTCAAACCCCGTTCGGCCCCGCGCGTCTGCTTCGCAAGCCAGCAAAAATTGTTCAAAACGGTCGGGGCGCCGTAGGGCATCAATATTTTTCAGTACTTTTAATAGGGTCTTGGGGGTAAGTTCTGCTGCGCGATGACAGTGCAAGTGATAACGTGCGACGTGAAGCGCCAAGTCACGGTAATTGTTGGGTATTCGCAGGCGTTTACAAACAGTTTTTACCAATGAAACACCACGTTCTTCGTGCCCAACGTGTTTGGGCCATTGTTCTTTTGGGGTTGTGCCTTTACCAAGGTCATGGGTCAGGGCTGCAAACTTTACGATAGGATTACTTGTTAACATTGCGGCCTGTTGTAATACTAATAAAGTATGTATACCAGTATCAATTTCCGGGTGATGTTTTTCGGGTTGAGGAATCCCGAATAATTGATCGATTTCGGGCAGTAATTTTTTTAATGCGCCGCATTGACGCAGGACTTTAAAAAAGCATTGTGGATTATGTGTTACCAGTGAGCGTTCTAATTCTTTCCAAATACGTTCCGGTACCAAGGCGTCGATTTCCCCCGAGGCGACCATGGTCTGCATGAGTGTTTTAGTTTCGCTGGCAATGGAGAATTTGAAACTGGCCAGCTTAGCGCTAAAGCGAGCAACACGCAGGATTCTCACGGGGTCTTCTGTAAATGCAGCTGAGACGTGACGTAATTGGCGTTGCATAATATCGTTTACACCATTAAATGGGTCAATGATATTGCCATGCTTATCTTCGGCAATGGCATTAATGGTCAGGTCACGCCGCTTTAAGTCCTCTTCCAGCGTAACGTCAACGCTTGCATCAGTGTCAAAGCCCGTATATCCTGGTGCGGTTTTGCGTTCTGTACGTGCTAGCGCATATTCTTCATGGGTTTCTGGATGTAAAAACACAGGGAAATGCTTGCCCACTTGTTTATATCCGTTACGCCGCATTTCTTCCGGTGTGGAGCCAACCACCACCCAATCGAATTCTTTGGGTTGAAGGCCCAGTAATTTGTCGCGTACTGCACCGCCAACAAGGTAAACTTTCATAACGTAAACTAGCCTGTAAATTGATGTTATATTTTACGTTGCCTTAGTCCATTAACCAACTTAGTGTCTGTAAAGAAATAGCGTGAACATTTTGCTTGTCTATCCTTGCGTCTTCGGCGTTGCGCAAAAGCTTACATACAATGAGTATGTGCTCTGGATGGGGTGCGCCCATTCCCGCGCCTTGCTTATATGGACGTAGGTGTAAGGGGCGTGAGCCATGGATGGTGGAAGTCTTGAAGACGAAACGATATCCGGCGCAATCTGTCCAACTTATTTTTTTATAGACCCTTAAAGTATCGAATATGCTGATTAAAACGTTTATCCTGATTTTCTATGTTGCTGTGATACTGTTGCTTGCAGGTTGTTCAAATATCGGTTATTACGCTCAATCGGTTGCGGGTGGGTTTAATGTGTTGGTTAATCGTGAACCTATTGAGGTGGTTGTGCAAGACGAAAACGTGCCGCAGCATATAAAAACCAAGTTAGCGACGGTGTTGCAAATCCGCAAGTTTGCCACGGAAGCATTGTCTTTACCCGACAATGACAGTTATCGTACCTACGTCGATCTGGGGCGGCCTTATGCGGTCTGGAACGTTTTTGCTGCCCCTGAGTTTTCCATGGAAATGCAGGAATGGTGTTTTTTATTTGTGGGATGCGTTAAATACCGTGGTTATTTTCACGAACAGGATGCCATCGAATTTGCCGAAGGATTAGATAGTGAAGGTCTGGATGTTTATGTTAGCGGTATAGCAGCCTATTCGACGATTGGCTGGTTTGATGACCCGGTAATGAACACGATTATTAATCGTGATGAGATTCGATTGGCTGGTTTAATTTTTCATGAACTGTCACACCAGCAGCTTTTCATTAAGGGTGATACAGCATTTAATGAAGGTTTCGCGGTAGCAGTGGAATTGGAGGGCATCAAACGGTGGTTAGCTCAACATGATTCGCTTCAGGATATCGAGCACTATACGCAGCGCAAACAGCGCCACAAACAATTTGTGCAGTTAATAAGTAAAACCCGCAACCAATTGGATCATTTATACAAAAGTCGCCAATCATCGGTGATGCTGAGACAGAAAAAAAATAATATTATTAGTCAATTGCGAAACGAGTACGCGGTGTTAAAGCAGTCATGGGATGGCTATGAAGGATATGACAATTGGTTTTCAAAAGACATTAACAATGCGCAGATTGCAGCAATAACAACCTATCGTGATTATGTACCCGCTTTTCAGGCATTGTTACAACAGCAGGGTGGCGATCTGGCGGCATTTTATCAGGTGGTAGCGGAAATTGGGGATATGCCAGCGGAGCAGCGTACTGCTCGAATCCATCAACTTATCCCGGTCTCCTCCCCTCCCTAGAAGCCTGTCCGAGAATAGCGACTCAGCAAAGCGCTAAAAGCTTAGCTGTTCAGTGTGTTTTCGTTCTTGACAAGGTGACTGACATTTCCGGTACGTTACGCCTTGTGGCAACAAACTTGTGGCGGCGCTGAATTTTCATTCTATTTAATACACGATACCAAGTGCTCGCGCAACAGGAGAAACGCGTGCTGCATTAGGGGCCGTAATATTAATTTAGGCTAATCGGGCATTGTATATACCCATAACGCTTTGGGTATCGATTCGTGCGAAAACCAATAAATTCATCGGCGAGCTGTACGGCGATAATCATCAAAACGGGCTTGTAGACTCTGTTGACCAATATAACTCGGTACAATTGATTCCACAGAGGCCGGTGTAATATTAAAGAGAGCAGGAAATGGCGTGTCGCAAACGCTATCTATTTTCATCGATAAGTAATTATCTTTACTAAAAGGTTGGCCAGGTACAAAACCTAATAAGATAGCTTGCAGTTTCGATAGGGAATCACCTAAGCCATAAATTGATCGCTTAATACCACCTAATTTAGCCGTATACTCGACGAGTGCTTTTAAGGTGTAGGATTCGGGGCCACATAAAGCGTAGCGCTGCCCAAAGGTGGCTTCATTTTGTACAGCAACGGTAAACGCGGCGGCTACGTCATCAACGAAGACCGGTGAGAATTTGGCATCTGCGCAGGCTAAAGGAAACGGTATAAAGGTCGGTGGTATTTTTAACAGTCGTGCAAATCGGTTAAAAAAATCGTCCTCCAAGCCAAAAATGACTGAAGGTTGAAAGCTGGTTACGTTAATATTTTTGGCGTTATGCACTAAATTTTCCGCTTCGCCTTTAGTGCGCAAATATTGACTGGGGCCTTTGGCGCTATCGGCATTTAATGCGCTCATATGAAGCAAACGTTTTACCCCTTTCATTTGGCATGCTTGAATAATATGACGCGTCAAATCGACATGAACAGCTTTAAAGGTAGCCTGTTTTTTACCGCTTTGGTTTAGAATGCCCACGAGATTAATAACAACATCTTGGTCGCTGAAGTTTTCCTTTAGTACTTGAGGGTCGTGTATGTCAGCGGTCACCAACTCGACCTCAGGGAATAATAATAATTCCCGATGGCGTTCACGGTGGCGACTAATCACACGGATTTTAAAATCCGTGTTGGTTAAGCGGTTGAGGATGTGTTGTCCTACGAAACCGGTACCACCTAAAATGCAAATACGACGATATTTATTCACCCTTGACCCCATGTGCTCTATTTTATAATGAGTGGCCGAATTCTCCGTAACAATTGCCTGATCGTCAAGTTACAAATCAGCGTTAATGGTCGATTTGTTATTGTTGGCCGAGGAAATGGGGCGATTTATGCTTAAATAACGCACACTTTGGAAGTTGAATCTACTGCGAACGCCTAGAGCACAGAATCTAAAAGACTTATTGGGATTTTCTGAACTCACCGTAGGGGTGATACGCTGTCGTCCAAAAAACTCCAATAAGTCTTTTACCTTCAGCGCCCTCGTCGCTCTCGCGACGATTCAACTGAGTAATTTAGGTTAAAACCATCAATTGGACGGCATGTCGTCGCTCGCTCGTCCTTTGAGTGACGCTGGTAAAACGTAATATTTCAATTTTTTCAAAGAGTTAATGTGGTTTGTAGCTTAATAAGTGCTCAACTGATGGCTTTGAGGGAATCTTTCACGACTTGATTTATTGAAGTGTCGTGACATGGGGGCTTGGTAGTGGCTTAGGTTGCTTGTAACTTAATTGAATAAATTTATTTTTTATGTTCCATTAAGATAGCTGGCTTTGGCGGCTAAGCCAGCAGGCGGTTCGAAAATAAGCATTGTCACAGAGAGAAAACCGTTTTGAATCGAATATTTCGGTTATTTGAAATGAATGGCGATTCATTTTTTTTGTTAAGCAAGCGCATTTTTAGGGGATGAAAAAATGTCTTTTCAATCGATTAACCCGGCAACCGGGGAAATGCTTGCTCGTTTCGACAGTTGGGATGCTAGTGAGCTTGAACGTGCTCTTTCGCAAGTTGCTGATGCGAACAGATTGTGGTGTCAAACAGTGCTTGAAGATCGCTGTGCGCTGCTGCGTAAAGCGGCTGAGCAACTAAGGAGGAATAAACAGCAACTTGCAACACTTATTTGCCAAGAGATGGGTAAATTATTTTCTGAGGCACAAGCTGAGGTGGAAAAATGTGCCGTTGGTTGTGAATACTATGCGGACAATGGTCCATTATTTTTACAGCACGAAGTAATTGCCAGTGATGCGGCTAACAGCTACGTTTGTTTTCAACCTTTGGGCACCATATTAGCCATTATGCCTTGGAATTTTCCATTATGGCAGGTATTCCGTTTTGCAGTGCCTGCGTTAATAGCGGGGAATACGGCGATATTGAAGCACGCCTCTAACGTACCGCAATGCGCATTGGCTATCGAGTCGATATTTATTGATGCGGGATTTCCCAAAAATGTATTTAGAACGTTGATGATTGATGCTGTTCAGGTAGCGTCAGTTATAGAAGATGCCAGAGTGCATGCCGTGACATTAACGGGTAGTGAGTCAGCTGGCCGCATAGTGGCGGCACAAGCGGGTGCCAGTTTAAAGAAAAGCGTCTTGGAACTTGGAGGTTCAGATGCTTTTGTTGTGCTGGAAGATGCAGATCTGGCTCTGGTTATTGATAATGCGGTGACATCGCGCTTTCTTAATGCAGGCCAGAGTTGTATTGCCGCGAAACGATTTATTGTTGTTGCCGCGGTTATGGAAAAATTTACAGCAGGTTTTAAGGCGGCGGTGGAGGCATTAGTCGTTGGAGATCCGATGGATGCAAACACCGACATGGCGCCAATGGCACGAGCTGATTTGCGTGAGGAGCTTCACCAGCAGGTACTTGACAGCATTCAACAAGGTGCGCGTGTTATTACAGGTTGCAATATCGTGGCGGGGGCTGGAGTATTTTATCAGGCATCCATTCTGGGTAACGTGCGACCAGGTATGCGGGCTTATGACGAGGAGTTATTTGGTCCTGTTGCCAGCGTGATTCAAGCGGATGATGAAGCGGATGCATTACATATTGCCAATGATACTCGGTTTGGTCTGGGCGGCAGTGTCTGGACCGGCAATCAAGCACGTGGCGAACAGTTTGCATTGCAAATGCAGGCTGGCGCCATATTTGTCAATGGCTTTGTAAAGAGTGACCCACGACTGCCGTTTGGCGGTATAAAGGCTTCAGGGTATGGGCGTGAGTTATCTTACTACGGAATGCGTGAATTTATGAACACAAAAACAATCTGGCTTCGTTAACAGGAAGTGGATCCATTGCTGTTGTTGCCTGCCTATGCAGGGGTGGGTGTAATAGCAGGTATTGCTGCTGGTTTGTTTGGGGTTGGTGGCGGTTTAATTATTGTGCCGGCATTGCTCGTCCTGTTTCACTATCTTGGTATCGAAGATCATAGTATGCAGTTAGCGGTAGGTACTTCGTTAGCAACGATTGTGGTTACCGCTATTGTCTCAACCGTTGCTCATCAACGGCAGGGCGCTATAGAATGGCCTGTGTTTTGGCATTTATCACCGGGCATCGTGTTAGGCACGGTTGCGGGCGCTTATCTTGCGTCACATCTTCCAGGCCAGGTTCTTAAAGTGGTCTTTGGTGTCGTTGTCGTCATTATTGCATTGCAGATGATGGCACAAGTAAAGCCAAAACACACACATCAGTTGCCTCGTGGTTTAATATCAAGTGCGGTTGGTTTAATTATTGGTCTGATTTCAGCTGTAGTGGGTATCGGGGGCGGTACGTTAACGGTGCCTTACCTCATATGGGGTAATACCAGTCTCCAAAAAGCCATTGCGACATCTGCTGCATGTGGTTTGCCCATTGCTCTCGTCGGTAGTTTAACCTATATACTGTTTGGTATGCTGCAGGGTATAGCCGTGGCTGGTGCCAGTGGGTTCATTTACTGGCCTGCATTTTTTGGTATTGTTATAACCAGTACGTTAACTGTGCCTTTTGGTGCGCGTTTAACTCATCGACTTGCCACGGACCGGCTGGCTAAATTGTTTGCGCTATTCCTATTGTTTGTCGCTATGAGCATGTTATATCCATAGCGATTGAGATTTAGGCATATTCAAAAATAGCATTATTTTTTCGTAACTACTTGGCTTAGGTGTACGCAGGTTCCTTACCTTTGGTTTTACCCTATTACTGTTTGAAGGCTGTGTTAAAAGCTGCATCGAAAGTGCTGACGACACCTATGCCTGTAAATTCTGCACGTTTTCCTTATTCTCGAACGAATCAGAGGTAATCTGAGCCGTTACTATTATTTTTAACCGTCTTATTTCAAAAATGTTAAGTTTCTAAAGTATTTACTCGTACAGCCGATGAAAAGACAAGAGAGCGGTTTTGCTAGCATGTTATTGCAGATAATGTAATTAGGGAGGGTGTTAAAAACGTCCAGGTGCTAGTTAATGCATACACTAGGCGACTGTCCGAAAACAGGCTATTAGAATTTCAGTGAGTAAATTTGTTGAGTGATGTAGGTAGTGAGGATCAATTTATGCGGCACCCTTGTTTTCGGTCAATTGTAATAATTGTAGGCTTAATCATTCTGCTGAGTTTGCCATTAACACATGCGGCAGAGCAAGATGATGAGTTTCCAGGACGGAAATTGTACCCGGATATTTCGTATATTACATTAAAGGAGTTTTCCGAGAAACTGAAAAACAACGGGGTCATGGTGGTGGATGTACGTTCCCCTTATGAGTTTCGAACTTTACATATCAATAGCGCCAATAATATATCCTTATCGTCAAAAAAATTTATTTCTGAGATGCAGAAGTTACGAAAATCGAGCGTTCGGCCGATTGTTGTATACTGTAACGGTAAAACTCGGATGAAATCCTATGAAGCGGCACGAAAAAGCCTGGCCGAAAACATAGCGGATATTGTTGTTTATGATGCAGGTATTATGGATTTTGCACAATCGTATCCCAAAGATGTCGAGCTGTTGGGTAAAAAACTCAACGATACAAGTAAGTTAATTAGCATAGAAGAATTTAAAAAACATTTAATTAGTCCTGACGAATTTAGTGAACGTGTAGCTGAGACATCGGGTATTGTTTTGGATGTGCGTGAGCGCTTCCAACGTGAAGGGTTGTCGGTATTTATTGGCAGAGAATCAAGGGTTTCACTTAACAATCAAAAGCGCTTGGATCGTTATATTAAAAAAGCAAAAACACAAGATAAAACGTTACTTGTCTACGATCAATCAGGAAAACAAGTACGTTGGCTTCAGTATTACCTTGAAGAGAAAGGCGTAAATTCCTACTATTTTATGAAAGGTGGGATGCATGCCTATTATGAAACGATACAAATGGATTTGAAAAAATAACATTAATGTCAAGCCTGTCAGTGTTAAGGCTATAGCAAACCGCATTGCAATGTTCTATCTTTTCCTTGGAAGAACATAACATAAGGTATTGCGGCGCATGCAAAACAGCGATTTTTGGGCGGTTATTGGGGGCGACACATATAAAATTAAAAATGATGGAGGTTTGTTGGTCTATGAAGATGCCAGCGCGCAGCCTCCATTATACATTCGTGAAAATGATCATATTCGATGGCTTCACTTTGGCTCAAATGCGGTGCAAAGTGCCGTGCTCCTTGGGCGTGATAGACATCAACTGGTGCTTCCTTGTACGATATTTTTGCAATCATTCCTTCTGTTTAAGGAGTCTATTACTTCTGCGTTAATTGTAGGTTCAGGTGGTGGTTCAGTTGCCCGTTTTCTGCGGTATCATTTTAATGCCGCTGCTATTCATGCTGTTGAACTAAACCACTTAGTCGCACAGCAGGCTAAAGCATTTTTTTACTTGTCAGATTCAGTATGCCAAGTGAGTATTGCTGACGCATGTACGGCAACATTAGCAGAGTTTACGACAGCGGCCGATGTGGTGATCGTTGATCTTTTTGACGCTAATGCGATACCTTCTTGCCTTTATTCGTCTGACTTTTATCTTCAATGTGCTGAAGTGCTGGGGGACGCTGGCATTTTGGTGGCGAATGTCGTGGTAGATGATGAGAAGGCATTTACCTCCATCTTGGCCAAGGTGCGACACCAGTTTCAGCAGCGCACTCTGTGTGTGCCGGTGCCCGACCATAAGAACATCATTATTCTGGCTTTTAAGCAAAAACCAAGGCATCTAAACCGGGTTGCGCTTGATGACATTGCGGTGCGCCTTTCTCCTTATTTCGATCTTGATTTGGCGTTAATTATTGATGAAATATTTAAAGTAAACCCTAAAAAAGACGGAGTGCTTATAATGTAAAAAATGCGCACGTTCCGTTCCTTAGCTGTTTATCGTCCAAATTAAGCGTTTGGTTACTTTACGGATGTTACGCAGGTATTAGTCCGCATGCGGGTTGTTGCGTCACGTAAAAGCTGCAAGTCATTGATTCATTTTACGAGTGCGTAACATTAGTTACTTCAAAAGATTGATGCCTGTTTTATTATCCTCTTGCCAATAAGTTACGTAAGTCAATGATCGCGGAGTTTGCGGGCGAAATGTAACTCACCATGCTTTTCGAATAATTGGCCACCCAACCCATGGGGTCACCGTTCAACACTATCGGGCTTGATGCCCCAACCTGTGCTTGCTCCAATAATCGGATAACTTGCCGAAGGCTCTCAACGGCATTTTTTTTCACTAATACTTTGTTAAAATCAACTTCAACGGCGCGTAACAAATGCGCTAATGCCCAAACATAACCGCGTGCTTCATAAAACACATTATCGATATCTATCCAGGGTGTTTTGGCGACGATTAGCCCCGAGGTTTTTGTTGATTGTTCTGCTGCGGTGTCTCCCGCCAAATCGGTATTTGCGCGCAATTCCTCCACGCTGGCATTTAATCGTTTCGATAGGCTGCCCAAGCGTTTTTCAATCACAGCCAGTAACTCATTGAGGTTGTCTGCACGGGTAAAGAACTGTGTGTTGGGGTCTGATTGTAATGCCAGTTGTGACAAATAATGTGATAAATGCTTAATGCCTTGTTGATACTCACTTTCTGTGGCTGGAAATAACCAGGAATCATTGGTGAAGTTAAAGAGAGGCTCGGCTTTCGCCAATGCCTTATTTTCAAGGGACTGGGATTGCGAGCGACTAAAGTCGTTTCGTAATACCCGGGTGGTATCGCGAACGATTAACAACGCGCCAAACTCCCAACTAGGGATGTTGTCTAATAATTGAACGATACCGAATAATGACGTTGGCGGAAACATATCATTGCTTAGATAACCTCCCGGTTTATTCAAGAGCGTTTCTGCAATAAAAAGCACTGTCGCTGTTGTTGTGAACCCCGGGACGATTTTGTTGGGGTCATCCCCGGCTTTTTCGAGCGCTATTTGCTGCACATTGCGCTGTTCCGGTTCCTGGCTCCATAAAATACCCAGTACAAACAGAATTAGGCAAAACGTCGAAAAAAACAGAACCAAAGACCAAAGCAGGCCGTGTCTCTTTAAATTTTCAATGTGAAATAGCGAATACAACGCCTTAAAACCGGAAAACGTTTTATCCATTAGTGAACGCAACAAACCCGGTAGGTTAGATTGCCAGCCCATAGTTTCTCCTCTCAATAAGCATCATCGGTATTATCTCACATCTTGGCGATACGCAGGGTATAAATCAGCAACTGGCTTGTCATCGTTATCATTGTCTCGGCAGTGCTGGAAAGTGTGCGTTTGTTTCTTGTGCAATAAAGCGGTTTCTAACGCTTTGTAATGATTGAAAAAAGGAATAAGTGATGGACGGTTTTTTCTAAAGTCAATCTGGTCTTGAGTCGATAGTGCTAATACCCCGGTGATTTTGTGTAAACCCGGAATGGGTTTTGCTTACTAATAAAAATTTAACTCGATATTGCTTGTATATGCAAAAGCCAACATCGTATGGTATGTAGGTTCTCCAGATTGAATTCTGATAAAAACGAAAATATCTCAGCGCGGGAAGATAATCGGGTGGGGCAACCTAAAATCCGTAAAACCCTACACCTGGGTTTTGCATTAATATTACTTCTCACGGTACTGATTGGTGTGCTTGGCCTATATCAGCTCAACAAATTCAAAGAACGTATTGTTGAGATTGTTGAGGTGAGTAACGAAAAAGTCTCGCTTGCAATCACTATGCGCGATGCAATTTTGATGCGTGTATTTAGCGCACAGAAAATGCTTGTTACTAATGATTACTTTGAACGGGATGAGGAGCTACAAAATTTTTATCGTCTCGCTGGTGTTTATCGGGTTGCCCGTAATGATTTGTTACGGTTGAAAATGGTAGATGAGGAAAAAAAATTATATCAAAAATTATCACGTTTGGTTCAATTTTCACAATCCATCAGTCGTCAGGCAGTGGAAATTTTGTTGGAAGACCCTTTGCCAGAAAATGCGAATGAGACCCTTGGGGCAGCTATTTCAGCGCAACAACAGGTATTAGCACTACTGGATCAGTTTGTTCGATTGCAGGATCAGTATGCAAGACACCTTGTTGTTGCGGCAAAACATGAATTCCAGTCAACGCTGTTAATTATTGTGGGGGTGGTCGTGGTATTGTTGTTGGTGGGCGCAATTATGGCACGAAAAATAACAAATTTAATCAGTAGAAAAAACATAGCGCTATTTACCAAAAATGTAGAATTAGAGGCCGCTTGGTTTCAGGCGGCAAGAGCGACACATGAAAAGTCCAAATTTTTAGCCAATATGAGCCACGAGCTTCGTACTCCATTAACATCAATTATCGGGTTTTCGGAAACATTGCTGGAGCCCAATCAAAAAAAACAGGATTTATATCACGCCGCTGAAGCTATTAAGCACAGTGGTGAGCATTTACACCAGATTATTAATGATGTTTTGGATGTCTCAAAAATTGAAGCGGGACGAATGGAATTGGAAGAAATAGACGTGTCGGTGTGTGATATTGTCAATGATGTTTGTACGATGATTGAGGAAAAAATAAAAAGTAAAGGATTATTGCTAAAAAACAATTATTATTTTCCCTTACCTAAAACCATCAGAGCTGACCCAACTCGTTTGAGACAAATTTTGCTTAATCTGTTGGGTAATGCAGCGAAATTTACAGATGCTGGGACTGTTGCCATTAATACCCGTTATGATCCGACGCTGAATTTATTAAAATTTGATGTCATTGATACCGGTGTCGGAATATCACATCACAGTCAGTTAAAGGTGTTTGAACCGTTTTCACAAGCGGAAAAATCCACCGCTCGACATTTTGGTGGTACGGGGTTGGGGTTGTCCATCTCAAAAAAATTAGCAGAAAAAATGAGGGGAGACATTGTTTGTCACAGCAAGTTAGGGCAAGGTAGTACTTTTTCATTTGTCATGTCAGCAGGTGCAACCAATGAGTTTGAATTGATTCATGAATTACCAATTTCAAAGCGAAAAAAACTGAGCAATAAAAAGGTTGCTGGTAAGGCGCGTATGGTTTATGCCGGTAATGTATTGCTGGCAGAGGACACTCCCGCTAATCAAGAACTCATATCAATGATTTTGCGAAAATCAGGATTAAAAGTGGATGTTGTTGATAATGGTCGGCAAGCTGTTGATGCTGCATTATCGCGTCAGTACGACCTAGTATTAATGGACATGCAAATGCCCATACTCGGGGGGATTGATGCGATTAAAGCATTGCGCCAACGTGGATACAGCATCCCTATTGTAATGTTGACGGCTAATGCATTAAAGCAAGACAAGGAAATTTGCGAACAAGCTGGCGCCGACGGATTCCTAGAGAAGCCGATAAATTTTCCAAAATTTCACCAAGTGCTATCATACTATCTGAGTTCAACTCCACCGGAAAAAGCAGTGTCAGATTTGCCAAATGCACTACAGCCAACTGCAAATTTACCGTTAACGTCAGGGGCTTGCAGTTTGTTAAATGATTGTCCGCAGGTCGCGTCAGATGATTTTCTGCACGACGAAGAACTGAAGGGGGTTTTAACAAGTTTTATGGAAAAGTTGCCTCAAATGCTGGCGTTTATTCAGCAATCGGCGCAGCAAAAAAATTGGCAACAGCTAGAAGCTGTATCTCATGAATTGAAAGGGTTAGGTGGTTCTTTTGGCTATCATAATCTTACTAAAATATCTTCTGAAATCAATGCTTGTGCCCATCGTCGTGTGGAGGGCGAACTTGCTAATTACATTGATGCGCTGAAGCGAGAATATTCCTCGATTTGCGATAAGGCCAAAAGCAATAGAATAGCCGGTTAGGAGTGGTTGTAATGACTACCATTCACACCAATAATTAAGGGTCTGATCATTAAGGAATTTTTCTGCATCCTTGCCCTGAAGTAAAGCCATGGTGGATAACATACCTGCTTCTGTGCAGCTATTCGCTGCTACTGTTATTGAGCGTGGACCGTTTGAAACGGGCCAACCGGTTTTTGGGTTAAGCACATGACTATAGCGGATACCATCCTTTAATAAATAACGCCGCGAATCACCGCTCGTGGCAATTGCGCCAGATTGCAATTTAATGCCTGGTGCCTGTAAACTTAACGGTGTTTGTTGATTGGGGTTTTCAACGCCAATAACCCAGGGCAAGCCGTGGGACCTGCTACCCGTTACTGCAATGTCACCCCCAAAATTGACCAGACAGTTTACGTTAACGTTATCATTGATCAATTGTACGGTTTTGTCGACAGCGTATTCTTTCGCAATTCCCCCAAAGTCCACTTCCATGCCGGGACGTAAGCTGAGCCATGGCCGTTGCCACCGCACTTTTTGCCAGCCTAGCTTTTGGCGTAATGCATTGACCTGACGTGTGTCAGGTACGTTGTTACTACCGTCAAAGTGCCATACCTGACGTAGTACACCAGAGGTTATATCAAACAAACCATTGCTGAGCTGAAAGCAGCAGTCAGCGTAATCTAATAGATCAGCTGTTTCTGTGTCCACCGCCACCGGTTTTCCGGCTGAGTGATTAATGGTATGTATAATGTTATCCATGCGATAACGGCTGAATTTCCGCTCAATTCGTAACGCTTCCTGTTGCGCGATGCGGAGGACTTGCTTGGCGAGTTGTTGGTCAAGGGTATCCATTAAAACTTCGCAAGGTCCAGCCATGGCTTGAAACGTGCCCATGAGATAGTCGTTAATTGGGTGCGGTGATATCGCCATTATGAACAGGCTTTCTTGTTGAAGTGTGCGACATACTTGCTTTGTCGCAAGTATGTCGCATAACAGTTCCTGCTTCCCATTGCTAAGTGGCAGGTTGTTAGTTATATCGCCATGCCTTAGAACTGAAATGAATAACCTATTTGCACAATGATTGCATCAACATCGGGAAATAAGGTTTGATTACTTAGTGCGCCAAATTTACTTGGCTCGTCACCTGATTGTGTCATGAGTTCACCGCGAAACGTGAATTCGCTGCTAGCCGTCAGCGCTACACCATAGAGCAAACCAATGGTGGTGGTGGTCATGTCACCCAGGCGATAATCTGAGCTGGCCTCTTTTACCGTTGTGTTATTACTGTCTAATAAGTAGGGCGTGTAGAAATCCGCCTCACTTTGCACGTAATAACGCAAATGCGGTTGAAGATAATGACCACCGCCGATTTGATAACGATACCGCATATCAATGGTATGAGAGCTAATACCCCAGTCGTCCCAGTAATAGCGATAGGACGCATTGATAACGTCTTCTTCAAACTGGTGTACCACTTTCCAATAGAGAGATTGCCCAGCCCGGCTGTCTGGACGTGCTTCATAGCGATAAGAGGCGCCGTCATTCGCACCCTGGTTGATGATTTCACCAAAGTTAGCACCAACAGTGTCATCAATGATGCTGAGAATTTTATATGGGTCGGTTAAATAGCCACGACTGGAGCCATAAGTGTAATTTAACTGCATTAAGGTTTTTCGATTGATAACCTGGGTAACACCAAACAATAGATCCACAACGGTTTTTGTATCGTCGCTGTCCTCCAGTATTTTTTCACCATCGGCGAAATCCGGCATTTCAGTCAAGCCAAGTGGTACGCCGCCAACAGGCTCAATAATATCATAGCTCAATGAAATGCCGCCAGTTAGCGTGGTGTTGCGTGCGTTTACATCCTGGGAAAAACTTGCTGATGCACCGAGCGATGTATAGTCATATTCCTTTGAGATATTCGCACCTAAATTACTTTTTAATGTGCGCGACAGTGGTTTTTCCCATTCGGCATTTAAGGCCACGCGTGTATCTTTAAAAGAGGGGTCTAATGGCGTTTCATTCGCGTTAGTTGTGTAAGTCTTATTGCCCGAGGGCTGGGTAAACGTTTGTGCGAAGGGCATAGGTACTGCACCGCTAGCGGATGAGCCAGTGAGCGAATCCACGACAATACGAAAATTGATAAATTCATTGTCATTTAACTCTTTTCGCATTTTAATGACGGGTTCGATGGCCGTAACACGATCTGTTTCAGAGTAGTATAACAACGCGGAATCAAACTCCCACGGCGTGGCAACCTCTGTTGCCGATGCTTGTGCGGAAGCACCGCCACCCAATAACGTACAGGTAGCCGTTGTCAGGGCATTGCGAATAGATACCCCTTTCTTGAGTGAGTGACGACGTTTTAGTTGCATCCGCAGCCTCCTCCACCAACACCGGAGCCGCCGCTGGAGGCCTCTTTACTGTAATAAATATGTTCATCCAGATAAGTTTCCAGTGGTGCGGGGTTAAGCTGCATTTTTTTTTGCGCCAAAATATCGCGTTCCCAGGGCTGCACGGTCTGCACGGAGCAACCCGTCGCAAGGGTGATAATGGCTGAAAAGCATAGGGTGGTTATCATTGTAGTCATTCACATTGTCTCCAGATACATTGCAAGGCGTTCTTAATGTTCAACGCTTTGTGTTTGTTCCTTTATCTTCAGTTTGGGGGGCAGGGCGGATAAAAACTCGCTCTGTGACCAATCGTTAAGGCGAATAGCAGGGATAGACGATTAAAAATTTTTTTTGCACGATTTTTGCGGTTTAAAGCAGATTGATATTTCGACTTATTAATGCAACGTTAACGTTCTCAATACTTATTTAGCGTTATACTAACGAGAAATTTGGCCCCGTATATAATAGGGTTTATCCTGTGTGTCGAGTCACTACGTTAGATGCTATAGCGGTTGTCATGTTCAATAATAATAGTGGTGACCAGCTATTGTTGGTTGATAACAATGGTTGATAAAAGGTTGATATAAAAATAGTGCATTTTCCCTGAAATGTATATGAACATGCAATATCACCGTTAATCACTACGCCGCATAGCGTATAACAATTGTCTTAACGGTATCTTAATGTTTTTTTATCACCACCGGGTTTATGCGAATCTCCGCCTGTGGTTACTCCAGATAACGCTTGAATTTATCATTAAAATAAAATAACAACATAGGTTATTTGTGAAATTAAAGGTAATATTTAATAAAAACAATTGGTTAGCAAGGGTTTGTGTAATGCGTGTATTATTAGTGGAGGATGACGGACTGCTCGGCGATGGGCTTCGTGTTGGGCTAAAACAAGCGGGTTATACTGTCGATTGGGTGATGGATGGCCAAAGCGCTGAAAGTGGTTTGATTAACAATGAATTTGATCTGGTGGTATTGGATATAAATTTACCACGCATGTCGGGATTAGAAGTGTTAAGCAATTTGCGTAAACGCGGTGATGCTACCCCGGTATTGCTATTAACTGCCCGTGACAGCATTCCTGATCGAGTGCTGGGCTTGGACAGCGGTGCCGATGATTATTTGGTGAAACCCGTTGATTTGGATGAATTATGTGCACGATTGCGTGTATTGAAAAGACGTTTTACCGGTCGCTCCGAACCGGTTATTCATCATGGTGAGCTAACGCTAGATCCGGCGGCACACCGTGTTACCGTAGCGAATGTTCCAGTGAACTTATCATTGCGAGAGTTCGTGTTATTACATCATTTGCTTGAAAACATCGGTCGAGTTATTCCTCGTGCTCGCTTGGAGCAGAAGCTTTATGGTTGGGAGGGGGAGGTGGAGAGCAACTCGCTTGAAGTATTTATCCATCATTTACGAAAAAAATTGGGTTCTGAGCTGATTCGGACGGTGCGAGGTGTTGGCTATATGATCGAACAAGTGACTTGATTATTTCAATTCGACGTCGATTACTCGCTAATTTATTGCTGACCATTATATTAGTCAGTACAACGGCATTGTATTTAAGTTATGTTGATTCTCGTCAAGAGGTGCAGGAGTTGTTTGATGCGCAGCTTGCGCAATCCGCTCGGGTTTTGCATGCGCTGGTATTGCCTGAGCTGGAATTGCAACATGGCGACGAAGCGCAAACGGCATTGGATCATTTTCCCCGATTTAAAAATAAGCCGGTAAAGGGGATGCACGGCAAAATGGCATTCGGTCATGAATATGAGCGAAAACTGGCTTTTCAGGTGTGGCGTAACAATAAAACCCTGTTATTACGTTCAGTATCATCACCTGAAAAAGCATTGTCCATTGATGCACTGAACCCAAAAAACCGAGGTTTCAGCGATGAAAAATCCGGCGATTACTTGTGGCGAGTGTTTTCACTCTGGGATGAAACAGATACCTACTTAATTCAGGTGGGCGAGCGATATGATGTGCGTGATGAATTAATTACCAATATAAGTAACCGGTTAATCACACCTTCGTTGATAGCCTTACCAATCCTTGGCATTCTCATCTGGGTAGGTATTGGTCGTGGTATGCAGCCATTGCAAAAAGTGGCGAAAGAAGTTGCGAAGAGAGACCCTGCTTATCTTGAGATGATGGATGTCGGTCCTGTTCCGGATGAAATCAAGCCGTTGGTAACGTCGCTTAACGGTTTATTTAAACAATTGAGAGCCGCTTTTGAAAAGGAACGACAATTTACCGATGATGCAGCCCATGAACTACGAACGCCACTGGCAGCGTTAAAAACACAGGCGCAAGTTGCGCTACGTTCTAATGATGATCTTGAACGTACCGCAGCGCTTGAAAAGCTCCTTGGCGGTGTTGATCGTGCCAGCCACTTGGTAGGGCAAATGCTGACCCTGGCAAGACTGGACCCGAATGCTGGTACTATACAACGGCAACGTATCAATATACACAAACTGGCGGCGGAGGTGGTGGCGCAGCTGGTGCCGAAAGCCATAAAAAAGCATATCAATGTTGAATTAACGGGCCAGGAAAACCTCATGGTGTTTGCCGAGCCATTGAGTCTGTCTGTTTTGATTCGTAACCTGGTGGAAAATGCGGTTGTTTATACGCCAGAAGGCGGTGAGATTATTCTTAAGATTGATCGTGCGATAGCAGATAGTGTGATGCTTTCAGTGACAGATACAGGTCCGGGTATCGATGAAAAATTAACGCGCCGGGTATTTGACCGGTTTTTCCGGGTGCTGGGTAATCGTACTTCAGGCTGCGGTTTGGGGCTTTCCATTGTCAAACGAATTGCCGTGCTTAATCAGTTACGGGTTGAGCTGAAAAACCGAATGGACGGTCAGGGGTTGGTGGCAACGGTTTATTTTGAGCATAGCGTCAGTGACAAATTGAGTGTTAATAACTGATAAATTTCTTCACCGTGTGCTAATGATTGCTTTGGGTTGAAAAGTCCAATGCCCCGTCAAACCAGTGCTATTATTTTTTATCGCAATAAAAAAACCAGCAGTTGATAATGGTGTAGCATAGAGGCATCATAAAATAGCTTTTCCATTCCCGCTAGACACTGTTTCGACTTGTCGGGAATGGAACGATACGGATAAAAAAAATGATAAAATTGTGTTTGGCGGCAGTAACCAGCTGACAGTAATAACAGGGGAGGTTTTTGCTTTATGGCGAAGGTATTTGTTTCATATGATCGCGAAGACAGTGATTTTGCTGAACTGGTGCAGGGCAGGCTGGAAAAAGCAGGCCACGATACTGTCATGGATGCAGATATTCTCAACGCTGGGGATGATTGGCGCGACAAACTGGATCAGGCCATTAAGGATGCTCATGTACTGTTGGTAATTATGACGCCGGAGGCAGATGCATCGAAATATGTTGCTTATGAATGGGCTTTTGCCATGGGCGCCGGTTTAACTGTGATTCCACTGGAGTTACAGGCAACGACCTTCCACTCCCGGCTAGGGATTTTACAACGACTGGATTTCACAAATAAAGCCAGACCCTGGAGTGCGTTGCTAACAGAGATTGAAAAAGCCGCCGAGGCACATGCCATCACAACAATGTCAGTTCCAGCGAATGCGTCACCCGCTATTCAGCGGGCAGTGAATGCCAAAGCACGTGTTGCGTTAGCCGAATTATCATTAGCATACACAGCAGATACTTTTGTGGATGCAGCAGAAAGAAACGATTTGTATGCGATTGATTTATTTATTACTGCCGGCATGGACCCGAACGTTAAAAATCGCGACGGCAGCACAGCGCTTATCGCGGCCGCATTGAGTGGCGATTTAGAGACTGTTTCATTATTGCTTGCCAACGTAAGCATCGACCCCAATATAGAGTGGGTACGGAAAAAATCGGGATATCAATTTATCGACACAGCCCTTAGTATTGCCGTTTCCTGGGAAAACATGGCCATTGTTAAGGTTTTGTTACAAGCTGGTGCGAACATTAATCTGGCTGATGCATTGCGGCGAGCGGCAATAAAAGGAAATGAGGCTATATTGCGAATGTTATTGCAGTATAACGCAAGCCGTAAAAGTATAAATGATGCATTTTACCAGGCAGTGATTGC
This sequence comes from Gammaproteobacteria bacterium, assembly GCA_013152545.1. GTDB lineage: Bacteria > Pseudomonadota > Gammaproteobacteria > SZUA-152 > SZUA-152 > JAADGF01. Next base: position 252 of record JAADGF010000019.1, on the reverse strand, counting down.
TCGAAATATTGATTTTATGCGTATTTTTGTGGACCACGGAGCCGATGTCTATAATGAGGGAAGGTGTGCCATGTTAAATGGCAATTTATACCGGCCTACTATTCACGGTACCACTGAAACTGTAGAAGCTTTCGCTGTCGTGGAGCAGTTAATCGCATGGGGCGTGTGTGCCGGGCATGGCACAAAACTAGAGAGGTGAAAGTCCTCTTGCCAGGTAATCGCAGAGCCGAAGGCTAGGAGAAGGGCAAGGTT
>JAADGF010000020.1 GCA_013152545.1 Gammaproteobacteria bacterium | reverse complement strand
CAGCGGTTGAAGCATGCATTAATCATTTAGAAATTCGTGGATTAGATCGGTGTCTTTCATATGGGCGGGACGGATTTGAGCGTCATGTCGCATTATCCATTGTCGCCACCAATGTGCATCGCATTGGCCTGCTGCTTCAGTGCAAAACCTTGGCGCAGTTGAGGCAAGCTGAGCATCGAAAAAAAGCGGCCTAGGCTTTCGCTCTAACTCAAATGTATTCAGTTTTCGGGGGGCGGGCACTAATTAAGGTTAAAGCTAAACCGGGCGGCAAAAAGCCATGATATAAAATATACTCGCCGAATGTTATTGCCAGTGACAAGCTGTTAGCGCGCTATAAAAGGACTTCAATTACTTTCATTGAAAAAATAATGAAAGTAGTGCTGTAGAATGCGGCTGAGGATTATTCATCGTTATTTTGCACAAAGGATTTCCAGGTTTTCAGTCTTTTCACCACCGAGTCATCTTCATTGGTAATTGCGATACCCTCAGCTTCGGCAACAATTGCTTCATAAAGTGGTCGTAAATTTGCCTTGCTCTCTCCTTTTAAATCGCAGCTGGTTTTACCAATCAGGAGTTGCAGATATTTTAAGCGTTTTTTGCGTGCTTCCTCGCTATTATTGTAATTGATGTCCGCAAGATAATAGACGTACCGTTTACCAGTATAAATCGTGGTGGTTAGTTCTGAGGTTCGGTGACCACGTTTAAACGCTGTTAGGTGAATGGTTTTGTCTTTTAGTGCTTCATGTTGCCTGGATTCCCGCCAGTCCGGAATTGAAAAACGACCCTTACCGTCACTTATAGTGGTTTCGACATGGTAACAAATGGTTTTTTCTGCATTGTTGTGTTTTTGTTTGCCTTTCCATAAAGCCACTATAATTGCATCAGTGACTGGTTCGTCCTGAACTTCTTCCAGTATGCGGCCTGTCAGTTCGGGCCATTTTTTCCCTCCTAGGGCAGCACAACCTCCAAGTATGGCGAAAATAAGAATCGACAGGAAAAATGACAACGCTGTTCGATTTTTTAAGAACACTGTTTTTAAAAATACGGATAGAAGCATCTACTTAACGAATCCAGGAAAAATGATCAATACACACGGCATGTTAATATGCCATTACTATGCCACGCTATAGCTCATTATTCTAGATTAATCAGTTGAATCGTCGAGACAGCCTCCAGGTACCACTATATAGTATAGCGTCAGCAGATTCTAAGGGACGTGAGACTGGAATATGGACAGTGAATAAGGGTCGTTTAATGATTTTAATTAGATTGAGGGTTGATCCATCAAGGTTATCTATTGTTATTCCGTGGTAGCGCAGGGATAATCCTAAAATTAGTTCATTGTGATTACTGTGAATGCTGGTTAACAGCAGATATTTTGAGGCATGCATTTAAAATGCATGATTTTCAGCCTCTTAAGTCGTTTTCGTAACGATTTAATAGTTTTTTATAAGGCAATTAGTCATAGTGTTGATTATATTGTATTCAGCTCTATACTCGCTCATGACTAGCGGCAATGGTAAACTCCCGAGGATTGCTCCCTTCGCCATAGCGTAATAAATGGTGTGGCGAGATGAAAACTGAAATAATCGATTTTGACGGGTGATCCCAATCAGAAGGTGTGCCAACGGGTGACGCTTTAGGGTTTGCTGTTGGGAAATAAATAACCGGGATAATCCAATATTTTGAATAAGGCTGAGTGATTGCCGCCCTGACTCATCAACTGATCTGATATGTGGATAACAAGATAATAAAACTAGGAAAATCGTAATGGCTGGTCATAGTAAATGGGCAAATATTCGCTTTCGCAAAGGTGCACAGGACGCCAAGCGTGGCAAATTGTTTACAAAATTAATTCGGGAAATAACCGTGGCGTCGCGTACTGGCGGGGGTGACCCGGTGAGTAATCCACGGTTACGGGCAGCAATTGACAAGGCGTTAAGCAATAATATGACAAGGGACACCATTGATCGCGCCGTCAAGCGGGGTTCCGGTGATATGGATTCTGATAATTATGAAGAGATTGTATATGAAGGTTATGGGCCCAATGGTGTTGCTGTTATGGTGGATTGCTTAACAGATAATCGTAATCGTACTGTTGCAGAAGTGCGTCATGCTTTCAGCAAGCATGGTGGTAATTTAGGCACCAGTGGTTCGGTTTCGTATTTGTTTTCGAAAGTTGGTATGCTGAATTATCCGGCAGGCAGTGATGAAGATAAAGTGATGGAGGCCGCGTTGGAGGCTGGAGCGGATGATGTGATTGTTAACGAGGACTCCAGTATTGATGTTATCACGCCAGCGGAAAATTTTATTGCTGTCAAAGAAGCGATGCAGGCCGCTAGCTTCAACCCTGAGCGGGGTGATATTACGATGCAGGCATCCACGAGTGTTGAACTGGTGTTGGAGGATGCTCAAAAAGTGATGCGTTTAGTCGATACGCTGGAAGACCTGGACGATGTTCAAAACGTGCATACCAATGCCGACTTTTCCGACGAGGTAATGGCGCAGCTGTGACACGTATACTTGGCATTGATCCTGGTTCTCGCAGCACGGGTTACGGTATTGTCGATAGTGATGGGTATCATGCAGCGTATGTTACCAGTGGCTGCGTGCGAGCCGTTAATGATAATCTACCTGAGCGTTTACGCATCATATTCTGCGGTATTCAGGAATTACTATTGCAGCACCGCCCTGATGAAGTGGCCATAGAAAATGTGTTTATGCACCGCAACGCAGATTCAGCGTTAAAATTGGGGCAGGCCCGTGGCGCTGCTATTTGTGCTGTGATCACTCAGTCGATCACTGTTGGTGAATATACCCCAACGGAAATTAAACAGTCCGTTGTTGGCAAAGGTAATGCTGCCAAAGAGCAGGTGCAACATATGGTGATGATGTTGCTTAACCTGGATAAACAACCTCAGGCGGATGCGGCCGACGCACTTGCGGTTGCGATGTGCCATGCGAATACCAGCAATACTTTGGTGCGGATGCAAGGCGTGCAGGGTGTGCGCAAGGGCCGTTGGGTATGATCTCAATCGGTTTCGGGCAAAGGAAGATGCCGATATGATTGGTCGGTTGCGAGGTATCATTGTTGAGAAAAAAGCCCCGAGCCTGGTGCTTGATGTTGGCGGGGTGGGGTATGAAATAAATGCACCAATGACGACTTTTTACGAACTACCGCAAGTGGGCAGCAAAGTAACCCTGTATACCCACTTTATTGTACGTGAAGATGCGCAATTATTATTTGGTTTTGTCGCTGAGAAAGACCGCACCTTGTTTCGCAGCCTGATAAAAATATCCGGTGTTGGTGGAAAACTGGCGCTGGCACTATTATCCGGTATGTCTGCCAATGATTTTGTGACCACGGTGCGGAACAACGACGCCAACAGTTTGACGCGTATTCCGGGCGTCGGTAAAAAAACCGCTGAACGGTTGATTATCGAAATGCGAGACCGGCTTAAAGAGTGGCAGCAGGAGGCAACCCCAAATATGCCCATAATGCAGCCTGCGGGAGAAGACTTAGACTTGCCCGTGGATGGTATAAAAGACGCGGTGAGCGCTTTAATTGCATTGGGGTTTAAGCCGCCGGAAGCCAGTCGTATGGTCAGCAAGATCAATAGCCACGGGTTGGCCAGTGAAGAAATTATTCGTCAGGCTTTACAGTCAGTGGCCGGTTGAATCAAGTGTGTCTGTCAATTAATATGGCGTGTTACATGCGATGATGCGCAGCAAGCAATAATTCGAAAATGATAGAAGCTGATCGTCTTATAAGTGCTAGTAGCATTGATGCTGATGGCGACGTGCATGACCGCGCTATTCGTCCTAAAACGCTGACGGAATATGTAGGGCAGCCTGGTGTGCGTGAGCAAATGGAAATCTTTATACCCGCCGCCAAAAAACGTGGCGAAGCGTTGGATCATACGTTAATTTTTGGGCCGCCAGGTTTAGGTAAAACAACCCTGGCTCATATTATTGCTGGCGAAATGGGTGTCAATTTAAAGCAGACTTCAGGGCCGGTTTTAGAGAGGCCAGGTGATTTGGCTGCGTTATTGACTAATTTGGAAAGCCGCGATGTGTTGTTTGTTGATGAAATACATCGCTTAAGCCCCATGATCGAAGAAGTGCTTTATCCGGCGATGGAAGATTACCAACTGGATATCATGATTGGTGAAGGGCCGGCGGCGCGATCAGTGAAATTGGATTTGCCTGCGTTTACCTTGGTGGGGGCCACCACCAGAGCGGGTTTGCTGACGTCCCCGTTGCGGGATCGATTCGGTATCGTGCAACGCCTGGAGTTTTATTCAAATTCAGAGTTAACTAAAATCATTGAACGTTCTGCCAGAATATTGCAGGTGAGTATCGAGCAAAAGGGCGCAGCCGAAATTGCAAAGCGCTCACGTGGAACTCCGCGTATTGCTAATCGCTTATTACGCCGGGTACGGGATTTTGCTGAAGTGAAAGCAGATGGTCGTATTAGCACCGACATTGCTGCGCGCGCATTGGACTTGTTAGATGTGGATATTCACGGCTTCGATTTATTGGACCGCAAGTTATTGTTGGCTGTCATCGAAAAATTTGATGGTGGTCCCGTCGGTGTTGACAACATAGCGGCGGCTATCAGTGAGGAGCGCGGTACAATAGAGGATGTATTAGAACCCTTCTTGATACAGCAGGGGTTTTTGATGCGGACCTCTCGTGGACGTGTAGCGACGCGACATGCGTATCAACATTTTGGGTTGGAACTGCCGGTCAGCAAACTGTCGCAAGCCAGTGATTTATTTGACAAGCTGTAGATATCTCTTTCTGCGATTAGGGGGGCGAGACAAATATCATGTTGAGTTTGTTTAACGTTGTATCAAGCAGCAAGTGTCGATTCTCGAAAGGTGAGGTGTGGTCATCATCTACTGGGTGGTATTTAATAGACTAGACGTGCGCGACCGCAGGACCGGCCGTGTGAATTTACGGGAGTGTATTCCATTCAACGTAGGAGTGCAACAACCCCCGCAGATGACCGCTTATTGACACTCGCGTCACCTGGCGAGGTAAGAGAAAGAGCGTTGGCAGGTTGCAAAAATGATTGAAAACACCCCCTCTGGTTTGAGGGAATTTATTTTACCGATGCGAGTCTACTATGAGGATACGGATAGCACCGGGGTTGTATACCACGCGAATTATCTGAAATTCATGGAGCGCGCGCGTACTGAATGGCTTCGTTCCATTGGCATAGAGCAAGATGAATTTGCCAAGGAATATGGCCTTATTTTTGCGGTGCGATCTGTTCAGCTTGATTATTTCAAGCCTGCAAAATTTAATGATTTGTTGGCAATCAGTGTCTCCATAACTCGGATTGGTGGGGCAAGTTTAGGTTTCGATCAGGCCGTAACTAAGACAACAGCTCAGGCAAATGGACAACAAAATATACAAAAAAACATACTTTGTGTTGGCAAGGTGAAAGTGGCATGCCTCGCCGCTGATTCTTTACGACCAAAACCCATCCCCGGGAAAATCAACAGGGAGATTTTTTAGTGAATACCGATCTATCCATAATGAGCCTGGTGGTTAATGCCAGTGTGTTGGTGCAGGCTGTAATGGGCTTGTTGCTTGTTGTGTCGTTCGTGTCGTGGACGATGATTTTTACAAAGTGGCGCGTCATGAAAAAAGCAAAAATTGGTGCCAGTGAGTTTGAAGAAAAATTTTGGTCTGGCGGTGATTTGAATAATCTGTACAATCAGGTTACCTCCGGTCGTTATGTCAATTCTGGTTTGGCGGTGATTTTTGAAGCTGGGTTTAAAGAGTATGCACGGTTACGAAAACAGGATAGTCTTGATCACAAAGCTGTGCTTGAGGGTTCCCAGCGTGCTATGCGTATCGCCATGTCAAAGGAGACAGAGCGCCTGGAAACAAGCTTACCCTTTCTTGCCACTGTGGGTTCAACCAGCCCTTATGTGGGGTTGTTTGGTACAGTTTGGGGAATCATGAATTCGTTTCGAGCCTTGGGTAATGTTAAGCAAGCAACGCTAGCGATGGTGGCACCGGGAATTGCCGAAGCGCTCATTGCGACGGCGATGGGCTTATTTGCTGCGATTCCTGCGGTGATCGGCTATAATCGATACTCTACGGATGTAGAGCGCTTGATCTCGCGTTATGAAACCTTTATTGATGAGTTTTCCAGTATTTTACATCGGCAGGCTTTCCGCTAATGTCCAGTGTACCACGTCGCATTCGCAAGAAACCCATGGCCGACATCAATGTGGTTCCTTACATTGATGTTATGCTGGTTTTGTTGGTGATATTTATGATTACAGCACCATTGTTAACCCAAGGGGTCAACGTGGATTTACCGCAGGCGGCGGCGGAACCGATGGATGGTGATATCCAGGAGCCTTTGATCGTTTCAGTGGATGTGCAGGGTAATTATTATCTCAACGTGGGTGAAAATCCAGATGGCGTGTTGGATCACAATAAAATGGTGACCTTGGTTGCTGCTGTGTTACGCCATAAACCTGGGACACCAGTGATGATTCGTGGTGATGCCAATGTGCAATATGAAAAAGTGGTTACTGCAATGACCTTATTGCAAAAAGCTGGTGCACCCAGCGTAGGTTTAATTACGCGGCCCGCAGAAAACCCACGCAAATCTGGAAAGTAATTCGGTAAACACAATATAAAGATCCGATACGGCTGAAATCGAGTTAATTAGTGTTAGAGACATTTTTTAAAAATTCCATGCCGGTTGTTTATGCATTGTTGGTACATGCAATATTGTTTGCCTTGTTGACAATGAATCTCGATTGGAATTCTGAGACGGAAACGCCTCAGCCTAAGGTTAATATCGTCAAAGCGGTGGCGGTGGAAGAGTCCGCCATAAAGGCTCAGCTTGAAAAACTGAAAAAAGCTGAGCAAAGGCGTATAAAAAAAGAAAAAGAGCGGCAACAGAAGTTGGAAAAGGAGGCAGACAAGGCGCGTCAACAACGTGTACAGGAGGAAAAACGTATTGCGGAACTGGAGCAAATACGTAAGCTCGAAAAACAAAAGCTAGCACAAGAGAAAAAACACAGATTGGAAGAGTTGGCAAAGCTCGAAAAGCAGAAGCTTGAAAAAGAAAAAAAACGTATTGTTGAAGAAAAACGTCTTCAGGAACTGGAAATTAAACGTGAAGCTGAAGTAAAGCGTCAACAGGAACTCACCAAAACACGAGAAGCGGAAGAAAAACAGCTTGCAAAAACACGTGAGGAGCAAAAACGCCTGGAAGAAAAGGCGCGACAGCGTAAAATCGAAGAGGAAAAACGGCGTATAGCGGTCGCAGAGAAAAAACGACGTGAAGCGGCAGAGAAAAAACGCATTAAACAGGAAGAGGCGCGTCGTGCAGCAGAAGAAAAAAGTCGCTTAGCGGAAATGGCCGCTGAAGAGGATGCACGTCGGCAGGCGGAGTTTGCTGAGGAAGAGGCACAAATTACCGAAGAACGGAATAAGCAAACGCAATCTACTATTCGGCAATACATTGCTTTGATTCAACAGAAAGTGGAGCGCAATTGGCGTAAGCCTTCTACTGCAAAACAGGGTTTGTCATGCACAGTATTTGTGCGTCTTATTCCCGGTGGTGATGTGGCACATGTGGAAATTGTAAAAAGTAGTGGTGATGGCATATTCGATAGTTCGGTGGAAAAAGCTGTTTACAAGGCAGTACCTTTGCCTGTGCCTCCTGACCCGAATTTGTTTGAACGTTTTCGTGATGTTAAATTTGTTTTTAAACCAAAAACATAGCGAGGTGTTTGGTGTTTTCAAGACGGTGCCAGTGGGCCTGTATGTTCGTTAAGTTAGGGTATCTGTGAAGTGATCCCTGAGTTTGTTAGTTGATTTATCAAAAAGAGAAATTAATGTGTGTATTAAAGCTTTGTTGCAATCACTGATCGCGGGCGTGTTATTGGGCGGCGCGCTAATCGCTAATGCAGCCCCTTTGACCATAGAAATCACGCAAGGTGTGGAAGAGGCTCTGCCCATTGCGATTGTGCCTTTTGGGGTAACGGGTGCTCGGAAACCTCCCGAAGATATTGCCGCCATCATTTCTGCCGATCTGAGTCGTACTGGTCGTTTTGGGGCCCTAGCCGAAAAAGACATGTTGGCTAAGCCCACCGAGCCGGGTAACGTGAATTTTCAAAATTGGCGCATTTTGGCAAGAGAGGCCCTGGTTCTTGGTAATGTTCAATACTTGGGTGCCGACCGTTACAAAATTAGTTTTTGGTTATTCGATGTTTACAAGGCAAAGCAAATTTTGGCCTTTAATGTCTCGGGCAGTCAAACTGATTTTCGGGCCGCCGCACATAAAATTAGTGATATTATCTATCAAGAACTAACCGGTGAACCAGGGGCATTTTCTACCCGGATTGCCTATGTTACGAAAAAAAGGGGTGCTAAAGAACCATTTTCGCTTTGGATGGCAGATGCCGATGGCCATAATGAACAAAATTTATTAAAGTCAAAATATCCTATCATATCGCCCAAATGGTCGCCTGATGGATTAAAGTTGGCCTATTCTTCTCTGGAAAATGCTGGTGAACAGCGTATTTATATTCAGGAATGGGCAAATGGCCGTCGTAATGAGGTTTCAATCGACCTAAAGGGCTTGAAGGGCGCGCCGGACTGGTCGCCCGATGGAAAAAAATTGGCGTTTACCAGTGTTAGGCATGGTAACGCGGAAATATATGTCATAAACTTGGCAAACAAGCGCTTACGGCAGGTGACCCGACATTGGGCCATTGACACCGAGCCTGTTTGGACGCCGGACGGCGCATCGATTATTTTTACGTCTGACCGTGGTGGTCAGCCGCAATTGTATAAAATTTCAGTTGACGGCGGACGTGTAACACGGCTAACGTTTGAAGGAACGGAAAACGCCAGGGCCGATGTGTCGCCAGACGGTAAACGGATTGCAATGGTGCACCGTGATAATGGTAAATACACAATCGCTGTAATGGAATTAGCCACGGGACATCTTAATGTATTAACCGATGGTACACTGGATGAATCTCCCAGTTTTGCGCCAAACGGCAGTATGGTGATTTACGCGACAACTAAAGGTAATTTGGGTCAGCTGGCTGCCGTTTCCGTCGATGGGAGTGTGCATCAGGTTTTGGCTTATGAAGACGAAGTCCGGGAACCGGCTTGGTCACCAATTAACAATAAATAAGGAGTTAAAGATGAAATTCTTAACCAAGTTTTCGCCAGCATTATTATTATTGCCCGCGATACTCTTGCTATCAGCATGTGGCACCACAGGTGAAGCGGAGCAGGAGCAAGCGCAGGCGGTTGCTGGTGGCGGTGCCGCAGCGGATAGTGACGACGGGGCAAATGCAAGTGGCGCGTCATCCGGTTCTGCCGATGCGATGCCGATGATGGAGCCTGAGCCAGAGCCTGAACCGCTACGGGATCCGCTGGAAGAAGGTCTGCTTGCTCAGCGGGTTGTTTACTTCGAATTTGACAGCAGCGTGATCAGGGATGATGCCTTGCCCTTAATTCAGGCTCACGCTCAATATCTGGCAAGTAATCCCATGCTTATCACGTTGGAAGGTCATGCGGATGAAAGGGGCACACGGGAATATAATATTGCGTTGGGTGAGCGTCGAGCCGATTCAGTTCGCCGCTTATTGATGGCGAATGGTGTGCCGGGCAACCAAATTAAGGTTGTTAGTTATGGTGAAGAGCGTCCTGCGGCGTTAGGTCATAATGAAGATGCCTGGAGCTTAAACCGGCGTTCAGAGTTAATGTACTTACGCTAAAAAGTCTCTGCGTTAATGCGGTGGTTCCTGGTGTTCTCTGTGTTTGAATAACCGGGTGAGCTGGCCGCATTAACGGTTGTTTTTATTGTACAGCTTTAAACGGTTCTGAATTGAACTGCCCTGAATTGAACTGCCCAGAGTTAAACCATGTTTGAATTATTTCGCTGCACCAAGTCTACTATACAACAGACTGGTGTAGTGTTTTTATTTCTATTCTTGTTGGCATTAATCCTTAGTGGTATTGGCAGCACTGTGACTGGAGTCTTTGCGGCACCTGCCCCCGTAATTGATGCTACCGCACAAGGTTCGACAATTAAAGAAATGCAGCAACGCATTAAGCGCTTAGAAAATCGATTCGACAACCAAGGTCTTATCGAGTTGATTAAACGTGTCGATAGTTTGCAGATGGAAGTACAGCGCTTAGTGGGCAATGTTGAAGTGCAATCCCATGAATTGAAAGGGATGCAAAAACGTCAACGCGATGTGTATTCAGACCTGGATAACCGGATTCGCAAGCTGGAGCAGGTTCTGTCTAATGGTGCCGGTGCAGCGGGAGGCGTCGATGATATGTCGTCAGTGTCGGTAGTGCCAGCCACTGGCATTGTTTCCGGGCATGGTGATTCCAATTCGGTGCAGCCTCAGGTGGTTGATATCAATCCTATAGCTCAAGTGGATCAGAATGTAGCCCGGTCTGCCTACGAAAGAGCATTTAACATGCTTAAACAGGGGCGTTATAAATTGGCTATATCACTGTTTGACGCTTTTCTGGAGACGTATCCTAATGCATCATACGCTGACAATGCGCAATATTGGTTGGGTGAGGCTAATTACGCAACACGCAAGTTTAAAGTGGCATTGAGTGAATTTAAGAAAGTCATTGATCAATATCCAAATTCGCCGAAACGCGCCGATGCTTTATTGAAAATGGGATACACTTATGGTGAACTGGGCGACAAGCGATCTGCTCTACAGACCTTGAACACCCTTGTTAAATTGTTTCCAAACTCCACAGCAGCAAGACTTGCCAAGAAACGCATACAGCGTTTCAATAGCGACCGATAACTGTTGATACGAAGGCGGGTTTTGTATCCGCAGCGTCCTCCTCTGCACCAATCCTCCATTGTAAAGAATCTGGCATATCCGTTGTTACTTAATATATGGTATTTAATACCTGTTACTCAAAAACCAAACTGGAAAGAAAACCATTGAAGCCGTTGTGTTAAGCAGCAACAGGCCGAAAATCCTAGCTTATGACAGCAAACACCAATAAGGGCGTCTTAGCCGAATCTCACCGATGGGATAGGAAAGCGTTGCGAGTCACTGAAATTTTTTATTCACTGCAAGGTGAATCTCGCACCGTAGGCTTGCCAACTGTCTTTATCCGCTTGACGGGTTGCCCCTTGCGTTGCCAGTATTGTGACACTGCCTATGCTTTTAACGGTGGAGAGTGGATGAGCATAGCGACTATTCTTGAAAAAACCGATGTTTACAACACTGAACTTATTACTGTAACGGGAGGAGAACCCTTGGCGCAAAGTTTATGTTTGAGCTTGTTAGCCGCATTGTGTGACCGGGGCTATCAGGTTTCGCTGGAAACGAGTGGTGCCATGGATCTCTCAAAAGTGGATTCCCGCGTTGTTACCGTAATGGATTTAAAGACACCCGGCTCTGGTGAGCAGATACGCAATAACTTAGAAAACCTGAATTATCTCAAACAGCAGGACCAAGTTAAATTTGTTATCTGTAATGAGAAAGACTATCAATGGGCTAGTGAGCAACTCGTTAATTATGGCTTAGCTGAAACATGCGAAGTATTATTTTCCCCCAGCTATGGCCAGCAAAATGCCACCCAGTTGGCAGACTGGATATTACGGGATAATTTGCCAGTTCGCTATCAACTGCAATTACATAAAATTCTCTGGGGGGATGAGCCAGGCCGATGAATAGTAAAGCGGTGGTTTTAGTGTCAGGAGGGCTTGATTCAGCCACAACATTGGCAATTGCCAGGTCACAAGGACATGCTTGCTATGCTCTCAGTTTTGACTACAGTCAGCGTCATATTTATGAACTGAGCGCGGCTAAAAAAATTGCTGCACAGTTGGGTGTCGAACAATACAAAGTGATTAAACTGGATCTGGCCGGGATTACGGGTTCGGCTTTAACCGATCCGTGCGTCGCGGTGCCAGACAAACCCAGTGACGGTATTCCTGTTACCTATGTGCCCGCCAGAAATACAGTATTTCTTTCTTTGGCCTTAGGCTGGGCCGAAGTGTTAAATGCCCATCATATTTTTATTGGTGTCAATGCTGTAGATTATTCTGGTTATCCTGATTGCCGACCGAAATTTATTAAAGCGTTTGAAAAAACAGCTAATTTGGCGACAAAGCTGGGTGTCGAGAAAAATGCTTTTAAAATTGAAACACCGCTGATTCACCTGAGTAAGGCAGACATTATTCGCAAGGGCATTGCTTTGGGCGTGGATTATTCGTTAACAGTTTCTTGTTATAATCCAGACGCCCAGGGGCAGGCTTGCGGAGTATGTGATTCATGCAGAATTCGGGTGGATGGCTTCAGTGATGTCGGTATTGATGACCCTGCAATCAGTACTTTGTGATTGCGGTGCTGTGATTTATGCTCCTGTGATAGAGCTATACTCATCGCGTTTGATATTTAGTGTTAGGTGTTAACCTAGCTAAATACAATAAGCCAAATCAAAAGGTGCGTACCTGCCAGCGAAAATGTGACTCCAGCCAAGTGCCTTGTACTTCTTCTTTTTTCACATAATTAATAATAGCGATAAACAGGGTAATTCCAAGCAAAAATGAAGATGCCTGTAATGCATAGACGACGGTCACCAGAGTTTTTGCAGAATCAGTTGCCGTTTTATGTGTGCTGCGGTATTTTCCTGTTTTTTATAGCTTACGGTATATTCGCATCACCGCTGGTATTGTTGCTATAAGTGTTATTTTCTAACATGATATTGTAACTTTATTTTTTATCTTGCTTTAATGTGTTCAAAATTCAGTATCTCTCTAATAATGCAAATAATAGGTAGATGAAAAGTTGTTGCCTGTGAAGATTAACACCATAAAAATGTGAAAAAATACCACTGTTCGTTGAGATAAACGTTATGTTTTTGTTGGGGTGATAATACTCACCAATCACATTTTTTTTGCCTTAGCCATTTTACGGGTGTTGATCGTTGTTTGGGTGCTATTGGTTTTATTGCCGGAAAATGTTCGCGGTGTTGCTGATGATAATAGTTATTTATTGTCAGAAAAATAGGACGCAATGAAGAAATATATCACGGCGAGAATCTGAGGTAATATCGTTAGCATTGCCATCAGCACGTCTTTTTCATTTTTAGTATCCTCCCCGAATAGAGGCGCAGTGGCCACACTGAGTATTTGTTTCAATAGCAAATAATGCTTGCGCATTAATCGATTCATCAATTAATGTTTTAACAGGCTCGGGTGGTTGTTCTAAGTTTGGTTGTCGTCTTTGCGTTGTTAATGCATGATCAAATGGTCAGGCCGAATTTGGTTTTTTCCTCTTACTAGATGCACTATTTTTGCTGTGCTAGGCCCGTAGAAAATGTTTGACCCATATGAAAATTACCATGTGATTCTCTCAATATAATCATCGATGTCAACTTAAAATTATTTATTTTCAATATCATAGGGGCTCTAGGGGGCTGTCTGAGAATAGCTGCCGTCGTGAGGGAATGCCATTTTGAGTCCAATTTTTCGATTGCATCGGGCACCGACTTTTGGCATTTGAGGCGAATATTGAGCCTATTTAACGCAGTGATTATAAAAATGGGCCAATATGGCGTTTTCGCAGTAGGCTTTCTATATCTCCGGACAGGCTCCTCCCCTAGAGGTAGAGGCAATTAAATTGATGTGTTAGGTTGAATTTCCTAATGCTGGTTATATTTGATTGAATTTTAAGCGTATTTGTCTGTGGTTATTTTGAGTTTATCCTAAATTAAACAACTGCAATTAGACATAGATAGAAGCAATTTTTTGAAATAACAGAATATTGTATAACTGCCTTGTCGTTAAAATATTCACTTAATGGGTGAATAGAGTCGCTACGATTAAACTAAAAATATCAGTCAGTGCAATCGAAATGTGAATTTGACTGATTCAATGCGATTTATGGAGACAGCATTGATAATGTTATCAGTATTCATTATCATACATTGATAACCGCTAGCATTCGCTAGTATTTACTGGCATTCGCTTTGTCTATTTATACTTCCCTTGTGGAGAGGTGATGATGAGAACCGATAGATGGCTCACCGTTGATGAATTAGCTGGATACTTGAAACTCAGCCGCAGTAAACTGTACCGGATGGCGCAGGATGGGGATGTTCCGGCATCCAAGGTCGCGTCGCAATGGCGCTTTGACCGAGACGAGATCGACCAGTGGATGAAAAGTCAGAGGCTAGATGCTGACGATGGTACTTGCACTGAAAGTAATACTGAAAAAAGAGGCGAAGGATGACAATCGCTGGTGTGTTCGCCAGATGAGCTAAACCGGCCGAACCACCCTGTTAAACCCGAACTTAACCCGTTGAGCTTGCGGTGAGCATTGATGGCACAAAATGTCAGAAATTTTTTGGAACATGTTGATCTTCCTTAACCTTAGACGCTAAGGTTGGCGTCGTAAATAGGTGATGCGTTAGGCAGGGGATAGTCAAAAAAGTCTTTTATTTTCAGAATGATAACCGATACTGGGCAGCTCAATTGGTATGTTAGATTGAAAAGAACAGCGAGGTTTTCCAGATAAAAATCATGCATTGGATGAAAATGACAGGAGATGTGAAACAAATGAGTAAAATCAAAATTGCTATTGTCGGCATAGGAAACTGTGCCAGTTCTCTGATACAAGGCACGCACTATTATCGGGGAAAAAACCCGAAAGATGCCATCGGTTTGATGCATTGGGATATTGGCGGATACCAGCCTGGAGACATAGACGTTGTTGCAGCCTTCGATATTGATAAACGTAAGGTCGGCGCCGACGTACACGAAGCAATTTTTTCCGCTCCTAACTGCACGACGGTATTTTGTGCCGATATCCCGGCGTCTGGTGTTACTGTGCGGATGGGTAAGATTTTGGATGGTTTTTCCGATCATATGAAGAATTATGACGAAAAGCGTACTTTTGTGCTGGCAAACGAGCCGGAACCCAGCGAAGAAGATGTGGTTAAGCTACTCAAAGATAGCGGTGCACAAATTCTCTTAAATTACCTGCCGGTTGGTTCTGAGCAAGGAACTCGTTTTTACGCCAGTTGTGCCTATAAAGCAGGGCTGGCTTTCATTAATAATATCCCGGTCTTTATTGCGAGTGATCCCGAGGGTCAGTGGGCACGCCATTTTGAAGAGGCTGGCTTGCCCATCATCGGTGATGATATCAAGGCCCAGTTGGGAGCAACCATTACTCATCGTACACTGACTGATCTATTCGCCAAACGGGGCGTAAAGCTGGAACGTACCTATCAGCTCAATACTGGCGGTAACACCGATTTTCTCAATATGCTCAATCATTCACGCCTAGCTTCCAAAAAGGAGTCTAAAACCGAGGCGGTGCGGTCCGTGACCGGTAACCGTATGGATGATGACGATATTCATATTGGCCCGAGTGACTATGTCCCCTGGCAAAATGACAACAAGGTTTGCTTCCTGCGTATGGAGGGATCAATGTTTGGTGATGTACCGATGAACATCGAATTGCGTCTGTCAGTGGAAGATTCGCCTAACTCAGCCGGTGTGTCCATTGATATGATTCGCTGCGCCAAATTAGCGTTAGATCGTGGCCAGAGCGGCATTTTGGAAGCGCCATCGGCCTATTTTTGTAAACACCCACTACGCCAATTGACGGATGATGAAGCATTTAAAATGATGGAAGATTTTATTAAAGGTGAATGAGGCGATTGCTATGAAGTGCCTGATTATCGCCGCTGGCAAAGGCAGTCGCTTGCAATCCAAGGGTGATAGCAAGCCGCTCGTCTCTATGCTGGGTATTCCCCTGATTGAACGGGTTATCCGTGCGGCTATGGAGGCTGGCGCGAATGAGTTTTTTGTGGTTGTTGGTCATCAGGGTGAGCAGGTACGGCATTTTCTAGCCCGACTGGCGAATTGCCTTGCGATTAAAATTACGCCGTTAGTGAATGAGGATTGGGACAAAGAAAACGGCCTTTCGGTACTCAAGGCCCGTGATGTTTTGCACGAACCTTTTTTGCTGCTCATGGCCGATCACCTTTTTGACCCTGAACTGGTTCGGCCATTGGCGATGTTAACACTGGGTGAGGGGGAAATTGCGCTCGGAGTGGATGTTAACACTGACAACCCGCTCATCGACATGGAAGATGTTACCCGTGTCAAGTTGGAAGAAGACGATTGCATTTTGAATAATAGCAATAAAAATAGCAAGAGTAACAACAAAAAAATCATTGATATCGGCAAAGGGCTAGCTGATTTTAATGGTTTCGACACAGGTGTTTTCTTATGTTCCCCGGCGATTTTCAACGCGTTGGAGCAAAGCGAAGAAAAAAACGGCGATACCACCCTGTCTGGCGCAGTACGCATCCTGGCTGCTGAAGGGCGAGCGAAAGCCGTTTTGTTGGATGGCTTCTGGATTGATGTGGATGATCCTGCCGCATTCCTGCGAGCGGAACAGGTTTTGTTAGCACGACTCTGCGACAAGCCCAACGACGGGCCTGTTGCACATTATCTAAATCGCCCCTTCTCTGTGCGGTTTTCTCGATATCTGGTGCAACGCGATGTGACGCCGAATCAGATTTCGCTATTCTCATTTCTATGTTCTGTGCTGGCTGCTGGGTTATTTATGCTGGGTGGATATTTTTTTCTGATTGTTGGCGGTGTGATCGCTCAGTTTGCCTCCATTATCGACGGTTGTGATGGCGAAGTAGCGCGGCTCAAGTACCAAAGTAGTAACAGCGGTGGTTGGTTTGATGCCGTACTGGATCGTTATGCCGATGCCTTTCTGTTATTTGGCTTGACTTGGCACCTGCTGGCGGTGGACGCGAGCGGCTGGGTTCTGTTGGTGGGTTTTATGGCTATTATTGGCTCGTTCATGTTGAGTTACACTGCTGACAAGTATGATAATCTAATGCGCGAGTGGGTTCAGGCGGGAGGTAAGGCCGGGTTGCGGATGGGGCGTGATGTGCGCGTGTTCCTTATCTTTCTCGGTGCGATAACCAATATGGTATTTCCCGTTTTGGTGTTGATCGCTGTGGTGATGAATATTGAGGTGCTGCGTCGGGTGAGAATTGCGCTTGATGGTCAGCATTGATTGTGCAAAGACGAAAATCCGGGCAGTGATTGCGGGTTCGCAAGTGCCTGAAGACCCCCGGCATGCCGATAATACGTTGGAGTGGCTTTTGCGTCTCGCACCGGATGTTGGCGAGGCGCTACAGTTAGCAGCCTTGGCGCATGATATCGATCGGGCAATAGAGGCGGTTAAGGTAAGGCGCGCTGATTTTGATGATTACGACACGTTTAAAGCGGCCCATGCGCAACACGGCGCAGAACTGTTACGCCCAATATTAGCTGCATGCGGTGTGGCACGAGATATCATGAACGAGGCTTGTCGTTTGGTGACGGTCCACGAAGTGGGTGGTGACTCCGCTGCTGATCTGCTCAAGGATGCCGACAGCATTTCCTATTTCGACGTGAATCTGCCGCTCTATTACCAGCGTGAGGGGTGGATTGAGACCAAACGAAGGTCACTCTGGGGGTATCGGCGCCTCTCCATGCGAGCGAGAAAGATTGTCGAAAACATTGAGTATGAGGATGATACCTTGAATTGTTTGCTATGGGAGATGATTCATGACTACAAAGATGAGGGACGTGCATGATCCTAAAGTGGTATCGCATGTACATTATTTAGGGAGATTTATGGTATGTCAACGAGGCCGTCATTGTTTGCTCGTCTCTTGTGTTGGTTGGGTTTTCATGATTTTCGCGTAATTGACAAGACGTTTGGTTTTGGTGCCGCAGGCGATATTGAAAAGGTTGAATGTTTGCGGTGTGGTGTGATCGTCACTCGCCAAGCGTGATTGCAAATGAAAATCGAATCTAACCCCCTCAGTTGAGCGCGTATAATTTTTTGAAATAATTGAAAGATTATGTTTTTACCAGCTTCACTCAAAGAAAGGGTAAGTATGCTACGATCCAGAACGCATTTTTTATCGCGTTCTGGTGTCGTTACGATTACGAATTATTGTAATAGCCCGCTGTTATGTCGCATCACGCCTAATCAATCACGATAAAAAAACGTAATCTTACATGCCATTCAATTGATATGTTTCGACAGCTAACTAGCGCCAGCCCGAAAACCATCTAAGCTCATAAGGCATTGCTAACTGAGTATGAATTTCTGCTATAAATAGCTGGACTATGCTTCAACTGTGACGGAAGGTTGCGATGGATTGTCCGAAAATGTGGTGGCAAGGGAGACCTCATCGGAATCGACTCGTGAGTACTGTAAAGTACGGTATCTCAATTGCGTGTCGTTTTGTTTGAATAATGTTTCGACAGTAGCTTGGTTCTTCGTTTTTTTCTTTTGGGTATAGATGCCGTCCAACGGCTGATTTTAAGTTGAATGTTATATACCCATGGCGCTAGAGTTTTAGGTGTTAATAATTAGGAAAACACTTGTGGGCGAGCATATTTAGCCAAGTTAACACTTAAATCTCAAACGCTACGGGTATATTGCGTTGTTCTCAATGAATGTTTATTCATGGGGCTGAAAATCAAGTTACTCACATTGATTTTATTTTATATTAAAAATGATTGCTTACTGTTGACTTAACGAAGGAATATATAATTTATGCGTCTATTCCTTGTTATGAAAAAAGACCAAAGCGTAATCGTTAGGGAGAGTTATATTGAAAGCAAAAGCGGCAGTGGCATGGCAAGCTAAAAAATCACTTGAAATTGAATGGATTGATGTTGAAAGCCCAAAAAAAGGTGAAGTTTTACTCAAGGTTATTGCGACGGGGGTGTGTCATACGGATGCTTTTACTCTTTCCGGAGAAGACCCTGAAGGTGTATTTCCGGTAGTGCTTGGGCATGAGGGCGGTTGTGAGGTCGTCGAATGTGGCCTAGGCGTTAAGGATTTAAAGCCCGGTGATCACGTTATTCCGTTATATATTCCAGAATGTGGTGAATGTCAATTTTGCTTGTCAACCAAAACGAATTTATGTCAATCGATTGCAGCGACGGTGTGGACTGGTTTTATGCCAGATCATACGCGACGATTTTCGATAAAGGGTAAACCAATATATCACTATATGGGTTGTTCTACTTTTTCGGAATACACGGTTGTACCAGAAATTGCGTTAGCAAAAATTAATAAAGCAGCACCACTGGATAAAGTGTGTTTACTAGGTTGTGGCATTACTACAGGTATCGGTGCGGTGCTCAATACGGCGAAAGTTGAGGCCGGTGCTAGCGTTGCGGTATTCGGGCTGGGTGGTATTGGGTTATCCTGTATTCAGGGTGCGATAATGGCGAAAGCCAAACGCATTATTGCGATTGATATTAATCCGGCTAAATTTGAAATGGCAAGAGCGCTAGGCGCAACCGATGTTGTTAATCCAAATGAATTATCAGGTGGTGTGACTGAGGCTGTTATTGAGATGACGAATGGTGGTGTTGATTACTCTTTTGAGTGTATTGGCAATGTCGATGTTATGCGTGAAGCGTTGGAATGTTGTCACATGGGGTGGGGTGTTTCGACGGTTATTGGTGTAGCGGGTAATGGCCAGAAAATATCAACCAGACCTTTTCAGTTAGTGACTGGCCGTACTTGGAAGGGGAGCGCATTTGGTGGCGTCAAGGGTCGTACTGAGTTGCCGGGTTATGTTGATCGTTACATGATGGGTGAAATCGAACTGGATAAGATGGTGACACATACCATGCCTTTAGATGATATTAACCGTGCTTTTGAATTAATGCATAGCGGGGAAAGTATCCGTTCAGTGATTACATTTTGATATGAAACAATTAGAAAGAGTGAAAGAATTTGATGGTTGGTTAATGCGGTATTCGCATGATTCAGCTTGTTGTCATTGTGAAATGACGTTTTCAATTTATCTGCCGCCAGCAGCAAAAGAAAGACCCGTTCCGGTCATTTATTGGTTGTCGGGGTTAACTTGCACGGATGATAATTTTCGTACTAAAGCGGGTGCGCAGCGTTATGCCGCAGAGCTAGGTATTGCTTTGGTCATTCCTGATACCAGCCCGCGAGGTGATGCTGTTCCAGATGCTGTCGATCGTTACGATTTAGGTCAGGGAGCCGGTTTTTACCTTAATGCAAGCCAAGAACCTTGGTCGAGAAACTACCAAATGTATGATTACATTACACAGGAACTACCAACGCTTATTGAAACCAATTTTCCGGTCATTGAAGATTTGCGGTCTATTTCAGGGCATTCTATGGGTGGCCATGGTGCATTGGTTTGTGCGTTGAAAAATCCGAGTTTCTATCGTTCTGTTTCAGCATTTTCGCCGATATGCCATCCGGTTGCATCGGCATGGGGGAAAACTTGTTTTCAGGCTTATTTAGGTGGAGATGAAAAACGCTGGCGTGAATTTGATGCGACAGAATTATTAATAGATAAGGCGGAGTTGTTACCGTGTAAAATTGACCAGGGAACCGAAGATGAGTTTCTAGCGGATTATTTATTCCCCCAGCATTTGGTTTCTGTGTGTGAAAAGAGAGGTATTGCTCTAAATTTTATGTACAGGCAAGAATATGACCATGGCTATCATTTTGTTGCATCGTTTATCGGAGAGCATTTAGCATTTCATGCTCAGTATTTGACAAGTATGGCATCTTCTAATTGGGAGTGATGGGGCGTCATTATTATTCAATGCGACTCTTAAAAACGGGTCGAGAATATTAAATAGAGTCAGGCTCTAAATAAATTTATTTAGGGGGGTGATCTCATTTCCCTGGGAAGGCTAATTCTGAATTGTGTGCCAATTGCGTTGGAGGTGGCTATAATGGTACCTCCATGTGCTTCGACAATGGATTTAACGATGGCCAAGCCGAGCCCGGCCCCCTCACCGCTGCGCTGACGTGATGGGTCTGTGCGGTAAAAACGGTCAAAAATTTTGTACAGATGTTCAGTTGGGATGGGCGTACCAGGGTTCTGGACCACGATTAGCACATCACTTTTGGTGTGGTTGAGCGTTATTTCTACGCTGTTATCGGCGGGTGTATAGCGGATGGCGTTAGAAAGCAGATTGCTGAGCGCGCGGCGCAGCATTAGCCGGTCACCCTGAAGATGGGCGTCACCTTGTTGTATTAATGAAACATGACACTCTTCTGCCCAAGCACCATAATAATCGAACAGGTTGTGTACTTCGCTTTTCAAATTGATTGCTTCTGCATTGGGTGGTTGCCGGGTGTTGTCGGCTTGGGCTAAAAAGAGCATATCGCTGATCATCTGTGCCATGCGCTCGTACTCTTCCATGTTGGAGTAAAGTACCTCCTGGTACGCCTCAGCGTTACGTGCCTGGGAGAGGGCAACCTGGGTTTGGGTCATCATATTAGTGACCGGGGTGCGTAGTTCATGGGCAATGTCGGCGGAAAAATTGGAAAGGCGGCTGAAGGCCTCTTCCATGCGCTGTAGCAGCTCGTTGAACGACAGGGCAAGTTCGGTGAGTTCAGCGGGTACGGTGGTGGGGTCGAGTCGGCTGTTTAACTCGTTGGCGCTGGTTTGGCTGATTTGCTCAACGATACGGTGTAGTGGCCGATGCCCCTGCCGTACCGCAATCCAACTCATTAGCCCCATGATGACAATGCCGCAAATAACCATCAGCCATAGGGTGTAACGGAAGTTTTTGATAAAGTGGAGATGAAAGTCAATAACGACAGCGATAACAACGGTATAAGGTCCGTTACTTTCTCCGGTGATTTGTTGGGTGAGCACACGATAATGGCGTTTGGCGTGGCTCCACTGTTGTATGTTACCTTGTGAGCGTTGCTTGGAGGATGGCGGTGGCACTAAGGAAAGGTCTGCTTCGGGACTACTGTATAATAGTTTTCCTGATGCGCTGCGAATATAGAGTACTGGGCCGTGGTGTCCCACCAGGATGTCATCGAAACGCTGTTTGATTCGGGTTAAATCGTGATTGGGTTGTAGTGTCGTGAGCGACTGTTGTACCGCTTGGGCAATTACCTTGAGTTCCTTGATGTCTTCCAGCGCAAAGTGTTCTTCGATAGAGCGTTCAATGACCCAGCCAAAGGCCAAGAGTACCACGGTGGCAACGGCGCTGAACAATAATGTTAGCCGTAGTGCTAAAGAGGTGGGGTGTTTCATCAATGCTAAGTGCTTTCGTCTGGTATGTCGATCATATAACCCATGCCGCGCACGGTTTGAATCAGCTTGAGCGTGAAGTTATCATCGATTTTTCCGCGTAGACGGCGTATGGCGACATCAATGACGTTAGTGTCGCTATCGAAATTCATATCCCAGACCTGGGAGGCGATCAAGGAGCGGGGCAGGACTTCTCCCTGGCGGCGTACCAGCAGTTCCAGCAGGGCGAATTCTTTGGCCGTGAGGTGGATGCGTTTACCATCGCGGCTGGCGCGATGGCGGGCTAGGTCCAGTTCCAGATCAGCGACGCTTAAGCTGAGTTCCGTGGCGGGGCCTGCGCTGCGGCGTAGCAATGTGCGCACGCGTGCCAGGAGTTCGGCGAAGACGAAGGGTTTGACAAGGTAATCGTCCGCGCCTAGTTCCAGTCCTTTAACGCGGTCGTCCACGCTGTCACGAGCGGTCAAAAACAGTACAGGAACCGCTTTGCCGGATTCGCGCAATGATTTTAAAATTCGCCAGCCATCCACGTCCGGTAACATCACATCAAGGATAAGCAAGTCGTAATATTCCGTCATGGCTAAATGGTGGCCATCCAGGCCATTATGCGTTAAATCGACAATAAAACCTGCTTCACTCAATCCCTGTTTGAGGTATTCACCGGTTTTAACTTCATCTTCGACAATTAAAAGTTTCATAGTCAAACAGCCTAGCCGATACCTTCTGTCATGAGTATGACAGCAACATTACAAAATTGTAATGCAAGCGTCACCTTAGCGACAGCGTATGCCCTCTATTCTTCGTCGTAGCAACTTTGAGGAGTCATTAATTTGTATTTTCAATGTGAATACCGATTCAATTCACTGATGTGCCGTTTTGGCTGCCGCTGGTTGGTCGGTGTGTTGATGTTAGGCGGTGCCGTTCAGGCAGCGGCGGCGGTGTTGTCTTTGGACAACGCTGTCACTGAGGCTTTGGCCGCTAACCCAGGTTTGGCGGCCATTGAAGCACGGGCCAATGCGTTGGCCGAAGTGCCAGACCAAGCGCAGGCGTTGCCTGATCCCCGTTTGTCAGTCAATGTCGTTAATCTGCCATTAGATAGCTTTGCGTTTACCCAAGAAGGCATGACGCAGCTTCAGGTGGGCCTCACTCAGGCACTGCCCTATCCCGGCAAGCTGGCGTTACGCGCGCAAGCCGCTCGGCATGAGGCAGGTGCCGCAGGGGCAGATGTTGAGGAAAAACGCCTACAATTGGTGCGTGATGTTAAAACCGTGTGGTGGAATATCTTCTACCTGGATCGGGTATTGGAAGTCATTGTGCGTAATCAAGTTCTGTTGAAGCAGTTCGTCAATGTGGCTGAGACGCGTTATACCGTGGGTCGGGGCTTGCAACAGGACATTCTGCTGGCGCAACTGGAGTTGTCCAAACTGAGTGATAGTGCGATTCGTGTTCAGAATAGTCGTGAAAATGAGGCAGTACGCCTGAATATGTTGATGGATCACCCGGTGGCAGATGCTGTTCAACTACCTGTTTCTGTCAATGAAGTATTGCTCGCGCTGAATACATTGGAAGTGTTGCAGCAGCAAGCTAAAACTGCCCGCCCGACATTAGCGGCGCAAACCGAACGTATGGCGGCGGCACGTAGTCGTGCTGATTTGGCGAAAAAGAATTATGCACCCGATTTCAACGTAGGCGCAGTGTACGGCTTGCGCAATGGCAATAACCCCGATGGCGGTAGTCGCGCTGACTTTGGTTCTATCATGTTTAGTATGAATTTACCGTTCTACGCCAGCAGTAAGCAGGATCGTGCCGTTGATCAGCGTAATGCCGAGTGGTTGCAGCAAAAATATCAGCTGCATGACCAACGTAACCAGGTGGCCTCACAAGTGTTGCAGGCGATGACTGATTACCACCGCGCGGGTGAGCAGACACAACTGTTCCAGCAGGAAATCATTCCTCAGGCTCGTCAGACGGTGGATGCCCTATTGGCCGGATATCAAGTGGGTAAGGTGGATTTTCTGAGCCTGATTCGCAGCCAAACCACGCTTTATGATTACGAAACCCAATATTGGAAGGCGCTTAGTGTTGCTAATCAGGCATTGGCCCGATTGATTGCTGCTGTCGGTGAGGAGAATATTTATGAATAAGGTGCTAATCAGTGTGGCAGTGATTGTTGCAATGGGCATCGGTTTCGGTGCTGGCTACTGGTTATCCAACTCAAAAGTGCCAGCACAGCAGACAGCCGGGATACATGGCCAAACAGCTGAACGCAAAGTGCTATTTTACCGTAACCCCATGAATCCTGCTATTACCTCACCAGTATTTATGCAGGATGACATGGGCATGGATTATATTGCGGTCTATGCGGATGATGAGAAATCGAAAGAAAAACAGGTGCTCTTCTACCGCAATCCCATGAATCCAGCCATTACTTCTCCCGTGTTTATGCAGGATGAGATGGGGATGGACTATATTCCCGTCTATGCCGATGGCGGTGGAGGTGATGAACCCGTAGGTACCGTCAGCATTGATCCGGTCACCGTGCAAAATATTGGGGTACGCACGGCGTTGGCTAAAACCCACGATCTGTCACGGGCACTGAATGGTTTGGGGCGGGTTGACTTCAACGAGGAGCGTTTAACCCGCTTGCATCCTAAGACATCAGGATGGATTGGGAAGCTCAGGGTTAATGAAACCGGCAAGCAAGTCAGTAAAGACACTATTTTACTCGGTATCTATTCTCCCGAATTGGTCGCTGCACAGCAAGAGTATCTGGTGGCGCTTAATAACTGGGAGGCTGTGCGTAACAGAGCTGCTTCGCAAATGAAAAAAAGTGCTAAGACTATTTTGCAAAGCGCTCGCGAGCGTTTGCAGTTATTTGATGTGCCAAGTCATCAAATCAAAGAACTGGAGCAGAGTCGTAAAATCAAAAAACAATTGCACATTCATTCGCCTTTCGAGGGTAGGGTGATGCATATTGGTGTTCGTGAGGGACAGTATGTTACCCCCAAAGATGAGCTCTATCTTATTGCTGATCTGAGCCGTATCTGGGTCAATGTCGATGTGTTTGAAGACGAGTTGAGTTGGCTAGCGCTGGGGAATCGTGCCGAAATGCGGGTGCGGGCTGAGCCGGGCCGAACTTACGAGGGAGAAATCAGCTTTATTCATCCGATTATGAATCGCAAGAGCCGTACGGTACAGGTGCGGTTGGAGTTTGATAATGCCGACTTGTCACTTAAACCGGGCATGTTTGCCAACGTTACGCTGTATGTCGATCCTCAGCCCAGTGCGGTAGTGGTGCCCAGTGAAGCAATTGTGCGTTCCGGTAGTCGAGAGCAGGTATTTGTGGTGCGAGCACCGGGCAAATTTGAACCGCGTGAAGTGACCTTGGGCGTCAGTGCAAAGGGGCTGACGCAAATTTTATCAGGTGTTGAGGCTGGGGAACAAGTTGTCACCTCCAGTCAGTTTTTGATCGATTCCGAATCCAAACTGCGTGAAGCCACGGCGAAGATGATGGATGTCCTACAGGGAGGTCGTAGCGATGCGGTAAGCACGACGGTAGGGGCGCAGAAGACAGGGGATGGTAGCGCTGATATGGATATGCGCGATATGGATATGTCTGATATAGAAATGGACACTGGAAATGATGGAGTTAAACGATGATCACCAGCATCATTGATGCATCTCTGCGCAACCGCTTCCTGATTATCATCGCTACCGTGATTATCGTGGCAGCAGGGCTGTGGTCGATGAAGAATACGCCGTTGGATGCAATTCCTGATCTATCGGATGTTCAGGTCATCGTCTTCACCGAATATCCTGGCCAGGCGCCTCAAGTGGTTGAGGATCAGGTTACCTATCCATTGACGACCGCCATGCTGGCCGTGCCCAATGCCAAAGTCGTGCGCGGTTACTCCTTCTTTGGCTTTTCTTTTGTTTACATTATTTTTGATGACGGTACTGATATGTACTGGGCGCGTTCGCGAGTATTAGAGTATCTCAATTATGTCAGTGGCCGCCTGCCGGACGGGCTCACGCCCTCACTAGGACCGGATGCTACCGGAGTCGGTTGGGTCTATGAATACGCTTTGGTGGATAGAACAGGTAATACCGACTTGGCCGAGTTACGCGCTATTCAGGATTGGTATCTGCGTTACCCTTTGCAGACTGTTGAAGGGATCTCTGAAGTGGCGTCAGTCGGCGGTTATGTCAAACAATATCAGGTGGAAGTTGATCCCAACGCGTTATTGGCTTACAACATTCCGCTATCAAAAATCAAGCATGCTATCCAGCGTTCCAACAATGATGTGGGCGGTAAGTTGGTGGAGATGGCTGAGACGGAGTATATGGTGCGTGGTTTGGGTTACATTCAGTCGATTGACGACCTGAATGTGATACCGGTTGGTGTTGATGACAACGGCACGCCGATTCGTTTGCAGGATGTGGCACATGTTCATTTGGGGCCAGAATTGCGCCGAGGTGTGGCGGAGTTGGACGGCGAAGGTGAAGTGGTGGGTGGCGTAGTGATTATGCGTTATGGTGAAAATGCTATGGCGGTGATTGAACGAGTGCGTGCCAAACTGGAAGAGCTAAAACCTGGTTTGCCTGAAGGCGTGGAGATTGTGCCGGTTTATGATCGCGGTGATCTTATTACGCGTGCGGTGAATAATCTTGAAGAGAAATTAATCGAAGAGATTATTGTTGTCAGCATTATCTGTATCCTGTTTTTGCTTCATGCCCGTTCTGCATTGGTGGCAATTGTCTCACTGCCCATTGGCATTCTGCTTGCTTTTACCATGATGAAATGGCAGGGCATTAACGCTAACATCATGTCATTGGGAGGTATCGCGATTGCTATTGGTGCGATGGTGGATGGTGCGATAGTGATGATCGAAAACGGCCATAAACACCTGGAACAGATGGTGAAAGCGAAAGGTCGTGAACTCACCTCCCCCGAACGCTGGCAGGCCGTTACCGAGGCCTCTCGTGAAGTGGGTCCAGCGCTATTTTTTTCATTGTTGATTATCACTGTCTCTTTCTTGCCGGTCTTTACCTTACAGGCTCAGGAGGGGCGGCTCTTCGCGCCACTCGCATTTACCAAAACCTATGCCATGGCCGCAGCGGCGATTCTGGCGATTACGTTGGTGCCAGTATTAATGGGGTATTTTATTCGTGGCAAAATCCCACCAGAAGCGAAAAATCCGGTGAATCGTTTTCTGCATTTCATTCATATGCCAACCTTGAATCTAGCCATTCGCTGGCGTTGGTTAACGTTAGGGCTATCACTGATGTTGCTAGCGGCAACGTTTTATCCACTCCAAAAACTGGGCAGCGAGTTTATGCCGCCGTTGAATGAAGGTGACATCCTTTATATGCCTACTACTTATCCTGGTGTCTCCGTGACTAAAGCCAAAGAGCTATTGCAACAGACGGATAAGATCATTAAAACGTTTCCTGAGGTGCTGCATGTGTTTGGCAAGGTGGGACGGGCCGAAACAGCTACCGATCCGGCACCGCTAGCGATGTTGGAAACCACGATTCGGCTTAAACCTAAAGACGAATGGCCTGATCCCAGTAAAACCGTGAAAGCTCTGATGGACGAGATGGATGCCGCGATTAAATTTCCTGGTCTGGCAAATGCTTGGACCATGCCAATCAAGACTCGTATCGACATGCTCTCGACTGGTATTAAAACGCCCATCGGCATCAAAGTGAGTGGCCCGGATTTGAAGGTACTTGAGCAGGTTGGCAATGATATCGAGCAAGCCTTGAAACAACTGCCCGATACGCTCTCCGCGTTTGCAGACAAGGCGGCTGGTGGTTATTACCTGGATTTCGATATCGATCGTGCCGAGGCATCTCGTTACGGTCTGACTACGGGTGATGTGCAGGATGTGATTCAAACGGCTATCGGAGGCATGAACGTCACTCACACCGTCGAAGGCTTGGAGCGCTACCCTGTTAACCTGCGTTATCCCCGCGAATTGCGTGACAACCTTGATAGCCTTAAACGGGTGTTGATTCCCACGCCGACGGGTGCGCAAATACCGCTATCGTTGGTGGCGAAATTACAGTTACGTCGCGGCCCACCTGGCATTAAAAGCGAAAACTCCCGCCCCAATGCCTGGGTCTATGTCGATATCAAGACCTCAGACATTGGTGGTTATGTGGCCGAAGCTAAAGAAGTGGTTGCCAGTCAGGTCAAGATCCCGCCTGGCTATAACCTCGTCTGGTCTGGCCAGTTTGAATACATGGAACGAGCAGCTCAACGATTACGTATTGTCGTACCTGCTACTTTGTTGGTGATTTTTCTGCTGCTTTATTTCAATTTTCGCAACATCAGCGCGCCGTTAGTGGTAATGCTCTCCATCCCGTTTGGATTGATCGGTGGTTTTTGGCTGATCTATCTGTTGGGTTTCAATATCTCTGTTGCAGTAGTGGTGGGTTTTATTGCTCTGGCTGGCGTGGCAGCGGAAATTGGGGTGTTGGTGCTGACCTTTATTGATCAGGAAATCGCTAGGCGCCGCCATGCTAAGGGGGCGCGCTTAGAGGCGGCTGAAATCATGGCCGCTGTGCATCACGGCACTTCTGAGCGTGTTCGCCCTATTGCCATGACAGCCACTGCCATTATCGCTGGATTGTTGCCTATTATGTGGGGCAGCGGCACCGGTTCCGAAGTGATGCAGCGCATTGCTGCACCGATGGTCGGTGGTATGGTGACCGTTACAATACTCTGCTTGCTAGTGTTGCCGGTGATTTATGGCGTGATATTGCAAGTGCAGGAAAAGTTTAAACAGTCGCAGGCTGAGTTGGAGAGCCAAACTCAGTGATTATGTGACAACCATACTGAAGTTCGTTTTTCACGCCAGTCTCGAGTGATTAATTTCAGTAACCTATAGTGATAATGCAGTGATAATAATGGAGTCAACGATGCAAACTAAAATGCAAACAAACACGCAAAAAAACATTAAAAAAGCCAAACAGCCTTTAGCTATCATTGCTTTTTCCGCCTTGTTAGCGAGCACCGGGCCGCTGTACGCCGCTGAAGGTCATAAACATAGCCACGACCATGCTGATAATGAATCAGGCATGAAACATGAGCATGGTTCTGAGCACGGCCATGGTGATCATAAGGGGCATGATCACCATGGTTCAGCAATGAATAAAATGTTTCTGATTAAAAAAGAGATTGATGGTTATGAGGTGAGTTTTCATGTAATGAAAGCCAAACCTGGCAAAGAGATGGGGGGTAGTCATGATTTTATGGTCAAAATTGAAAAAGACGGTAAAGTGCTCACTGATGTTGTCATGAATACCAAAGTGAAACACCCCAACGGCAGCTCTGAAACTAAAAAAGCCAAGCAGATGGGCGACTGGCTAATGGCGGGTTATGATCTGGGCCACAACGGCAAGCATCAGTTGATGATCTTGTTTAAGACTGCCGATGGCAAGAAACACAAAGGCGGGGTCTATTATCCCGGCCGCTAACGTGAATGAGAGTGGACAGGAATTCCAGCGTATATGGATGATTGCGTTCGATCCAAATCACGTTTTAATCAAAGGATGAAACAGATGAAGTATATGACTCCAGATTCCCAGGTACTCCCTAGCTTACCCCGTCGTCGCTTTGTTCAAGGCTTGGCTTGCGGTGGTTTGTTGCTCGGTTTTGCTCCTTCGTTGCTTAAACCAGTGGCAGCAACACCATTTTCAGAAACTGTCACTGGATTAGCCCCCGTGCTCACGGGCACGGTGTTTGATCTTAGTATTGCCGAGACGATTGTTAATTTCACTGGTGCGCCCCGGTTAGCGACCTCCATTAATGGCTCGATCCCTGCCCCTACGTTGCGTTGGCGCGAGGGTGATACGGTGACGATTCGCGTCACTAATCGACTCAATGTTTCCACCTCGATTCACTGGCACGGCATTATTTTGCCTTACCAGATGGACGGTGTGCCGGGCGTCAGTTTTTCTGGCATTGTCCCGGGTGAGACTTTTACCTATCGTTTCAAGGTGCAGCAGAGTGGTACTTATTGGTATCACTCCCATTCTGGATTCCAAGAACAGACCGGGATGTATGGCGCTATTATTGTTGATCCAGCAGGCGGCGAAATAATCCGTGCTGACCGTGATTACATCGTGCAACTGTCTGATTGGACGGATGACGACCCGATGACGGTTTTCGCTAAACTGAAAAAACAAAGTGATTACTATAATTTTAACCAGCCGACTGTCTTTGATTTTTTTCGCGATGCAGCTGATCGTGGTTTTAGTGCTGCCCTCAGTAAACGGCGGATGTGGAACCGGATGCGGATGAGCCCGACCGATCTTGCTGACATCTCCGGTTACACCTATACCTTTCTCATGAACGGTGCCACCCCAACTGCTAATTGGACGGCTCTATTCAGTCGCGGTGAACGGGTCAGACTGCGCTTTGTCAGTTCTGGTACCCAGAGCTTTTTCGATGTACGTATCCCCGGGCTGAAGATGACCGTAGTACAGGTTGACGGTCAAAACGTTGAGCCAGTGACGGTGGATGAGTTTCGCTTCGGTCCTGGTGAGACCTACGATGTTCTGATTGCACCGAAAGACGATACCTACACCATCTTCGCTCAATCCATGGATCGCACTGGCTACACTCGCGGTACGTTATCGATCCGTGCTGGGTTAGCGGCAGCAGTACCGGAAATGGATGTGCCGCAGCGCTTAACGATGGCAGATATGATGGGTGCCATGACCGAGGATGGCACCAATCCCGGTATGCAGCATGGCAGCCGTGTTATGAACGCTGCTGTGCGTCACGCTAAAACCGAGTATGGTCCCAGCGTTGATATGCGTGTTGATAGACCGCGCACCAGTCTCGATGACCCAGGCATTGGCTTGCGTAACAATGGCCGCCGGGTATTGACGTATGCAGATTTGCATACCGTGGGTGGTCCCCTTGATTCTCGTGGTGCCGGGCGAGATATCGAACTGCATTTGACCGGTAACATGGAACGCTACACTTGGTCTTTTGATGGCCTGGAGTTTGGCAAATCCACGCCCATTCATTTTCGTCATGGCGAACGCTTGCGGGTGATTTTACACAACGACACCATGATGACTCACCCAATGCATCTGCACGGCATGTGGAGTGAATTGGAGAGTCAGGATGGCCATTTTCTGACGCGTAGGCACACGATTAGCGTACAACCGGCGTAACGCATCAGCTTTTTGGTGCATGCTGATGCGTTAGGACGCTGGGCGTGGCACTGCCATCTGCTTTATCACATGGATGCCGGTATGTTCCGTGAAGTCGTGGTGGCATAAGTAGTGACATACGTGATGGTGAAAGGATGACAATAATCAATATGAATACGCTGCTGGCTATGTTAATGATGAGTACCTTACTGTCGGTTGGCACGTTCCCCGCTCGGGCGCAAGCTGATACGGGTCACACCATGAGTCATGGTGGTGACGGTATGGTGATGCGAGGTGCCATGCAAGGAGGGTCGGCTCCAGCAGATGCCCGTGATCCACACGCTTACTCTGGCGGTTACGACGTTAGCTCAATACCGCGGCTACGTTTGGCTGATGAGTACAGCTTCGCTTCACTGCTCGTTGATCGTTTTGAGGTTGTGCACAACGATGATAACACTAGCACAGTTTATGGTCTTCAAGCCTGGTACGGTCGTGACTATGATCGTGTGGTGTTGAAGGCGGAAGGGGAGCTTAATGGCGGCAAGCTGGAAGAGGCCGATACCGAGTTGTTGTGGAGTCATGCGGTGGCGACATTTTGGAATACGCAACTGGGGCTGCGTTATGACAGCCGTGATGCAAGGCCTGATCGACATTGGGTTGCTTTTGGTTTTCAGGGTTTAGCGCCTTATTGGTTTGAATTAGACATTACCGCCTACCTGGGTGAGAGCGGCCGCAGCGCGTTAGGCGTCGAGGCGGAGTATGAGCTGTTATTCACCCAGAAATTGATTCTTCAGCCCCGGGTTGAGGTTAATGTTTACGGTAAGGATGATCCTGCGCGAGCGCTGGGTTCCGGTTTTTCCGACATGACAGCTGGTTTACGGTTGCGTTACGAAATCCGCCGTGAGTTCGCCCCTTATATTGGTGTTGAGTGGCAGGGCAGATTCGGTGATACGGCTGACTATGTTCGTGCTGCTGATGAGTCAACGCGTGAAACCTGGGTGATGGCGGGAGTGCGTTTTTGGTTTTGATAATCTGCACTAAATTTATTGGTTATTACGTGATAGAAATAATGTAAAGAGGAAGCCATGTCAATTATCGCTACGTCCAAAGAACAACGATATCCCTGGTATGTAAAGCTGTTTTTCTGGAATCAGAAACGTAAGTATGGCGCGGTGCTGGAACCGGCGCGCTTATGGGGGCGTTCTCCCAAGGTGTTTGCCACGCTGGCATCGCTCTATGGTGCGTTTGATCGCGCTTCCTCGCCGTTGGAGCCTGCTTTAAGAACCCTGGTGACCGTGCGGGTTTCACAAATTAACGGCTGTCCTTTCTGTATTGATATCAATGCCGCCACGGCATTAAAGCGCGGCATTAGTGAAGAGAAACTTATCTGCCTGGCAACATTTTCTGACAGTGATCTTTATAGCGACAAAGAAAAGACGGCACTTCATTACGCTGAGGTGGTGACTTACAGCGACCAGCGGGCCACCGAGGCGAATTTTATGGCGCTACGCCGTTACTTTGACGATGATGCGATTATCGAGCTTACTGGATTAATTGGTTTTCAAAATATGTCGAGCAAATTCAACGCTGCTTTGGGTGTTGAACCGCAGGGGTTTTGCTCAGTTGCACCACAATTCACTACTACGGAGAGACACAAATGAAGAGTGCGATGACGTTGCTGAGTGACATCTGCCCCGTGTGTGGCATGGTAACGGTGCCTGACGTACCCGTCATGGAGCACCATAAAATGCTTTTCCGTTTTTGCTCTGAACAGTGTCGGGAAACGTTTGTTGCTCACCCGAGCCTGTATAGTGTCAAGGTTGGAACAAAGCGTAACGAAATTATTAAAAGACGAACCATGCGTCTGGCTGAACCGGTGGATAGTGAGGTTGCGGCTCTGCTCATTCCTTATTTAATGGCGATGATGGGCGTCAAGCAGGTGGTGGTCGAAGTTGACAAAACACACATTACCTATGACTTGTTACAGGTAACAGAGAGTCAGATCGAAAACGCGTTGGTTGAGGTTGGTGTACAGCTTGGCGGCGGTTGGCTGGAGCGTTTACGCCGTGGTTGGGTACATGGTAACGAAGAGATTGAGCTCGATAATTTGGCGGCACCGGCCGCAGCTTGCTGCAACCGGCCACCGCCTGGAATTTGACAGAGGTGAAGAGATGAACTACCGAAAAATAACGGCCATTATTCGACGCAGTGTGTTGGAAAAAGTAGAGCAAAAGCTACAACAATTAGGAATACGTGGTATTAACGTCACCAAGGTTAAGGGGTATGGGGAATATGCGGATTTTTATTCTAAAGATTGGATGGTCAGCCATGCCCGGATCGAGATATTCACGAATGAAACTAAGGTCGATGCAATTGCTCAGGCCATCATGGATACAGCTCATGTGGGACTGGAAGGTGATGGTATCGTCGCGGTGATGCCGGTGGAAAAAATCTACCGAATCAGAACGCGCTCTGAAGCCAAAATAGACGAAATTTAATAGAGTAAGGAGCACCAAATGCCTGAAATTATTCCCAACCTGCATCCCATTTTTGTGCATTTTACTGTGGCGTTATTGTCACTGGCCGTGGGGCTTTTTGTGGTGACGCCCTTTGTTAAACCGCCACTAAAAGAGCAGTGGCAAATTGTCGCCCGCTGGGCATTGTGGTTCGGTGCGGGTTTCACGATTATCACTGGGTTTGCTGGGCTTGATGCCTATAACACCGTTGCCCACGATACCCCTTCTCATTTAGCGATGACCGATCATCGCAATTGGGCCGTGGCAACCATCGTGTTGTTCTTGGGGCTGGCCGCTTGGTCTATTATCTGGGTCCGTAAGGGTAAAACTTTGGGGCCGGTTTTTGTGGTATGCATGGTGGTTGCCGGGGGTGTTTTAGCGGCTACCGCCTGGCGCGGTGGTGAGGTGGTCTACCGTTACGGCCTGGGTGTGATGTCGTTGCCGAAGTCTGATGGTGAGGGGCACAGTCATTCGCACGGCGATGGTGGAGGGCATGGTTCAGACCATGCTGCTACCCCTGGTGAGAAGACGATGGATTTTAGTGGTATGGATGAAATGCTTGAAAGCGATGGTCACGGCCATGAGCATTGATCAGAAACAAACTAACGAAGGAGTGAAACAGTGAGCTATCTAAATGGAGTGGATGCCATCATTGAAAAAAGTAGATATTGGTTCTTTTTTTTAAATCTAATCGTTGTGACGACTATGGTGGTGATGTTTTGGTTTGGGTCGGCACAGCAGGTTTATGCTGGGGAAGTTCCCGCTGGGTCTAACAAAGCATTGCCGGAGATTACCGTATATAAATCTCCTACCTGTGGTTGTTGCGATGACTGGGTGACGCACCTTGAAACCGAGGGATTCAAGGTTGTTTCACATAACCGAAATGATATGGACAGTATTAAAAAATCACTTGGTGTGAAACCGTATTTGGCATCCTGTCACACGGCGACCATAGACGGTTATGTGATCGAAGGGCATGTTCCTGCCACTGACATCAAGCAATTGTTGAGAGAAAAATTTAAAACCGCTGGGCTTACCGCGCCTGGAATGCCCAAGCACTCACCCGGTATGTCGCCACCGGGTGAAAAGCCTAGAGGTTATAACGTGTTGATGTTTGATAAAGAAGGTGGCAGTAAGATATTTACAAAATATTAAGTACTTGACCTGGGTGCAGCACCTGGGGTTTACACTTACTTCGAAGAGTTAACGCTAAGGTTTAAAAAGTGTGATTGAAGACATAACAATTAAAATTTTTTTTCACATTATTTTGACGCATGGGTTAATAAAATAATATTTTAGGTGAACGATATGTTGACTGTCAGTGAGTTATCAAAAGCGGCGCAAGCCACTCCGGATGCGATACGCCACTATGTACGTATCGGGTTGTTAGCGCCGTCACGCGATCCTAATAATGGATACAAGCTCTTTAACGACGATGATATTAAGAAAGTGAAGTTCATATGCCGAGCCAAGGGGCTTGGATTCACGTTGAGCGATATTCAGACCATTTTCGATCATAGCAATGATGGGCAGTCACCCTGTCCGGCGGTACGCGACATTATTCGTCAGCGCATTGATCAAAATAGAGTGAGGATGATTGAACTCAATGCACTGCAAGAACGAATGGATAATGCTTTAGATCAGTGGAAATCAATGCCAGATGGTGAACCGGATGGTGAGGCGATTTGTCATTTGATCGAGTCCATTGTTTGAGCAAATTAGAGGAGGCGGAGTATGAAAATTGATCCGGTTTGCGGCATGGACGTGGCGGAGGATAAAGAATACTACACGGATCATAGTGGCAAGCGTTATTATTTCTGTAGTGAGCATTGTCTGCAAAAGTTTGACGCTGATCCTGCGCAATATGTACCAAGCGAATCGCTCACTGACCCGGTGTGTGGTAT
Source organism: Gammaproteobacteria bacterium (assembly GCA_013152545.1). Lineage (GTDB taxonomy): Bacteria > Pseudomonadota > Gammaproteobacteria > SZUA-152 > SZUA-152 > JAADGF01. The sequence continues at coordinate 30,759 of JAADGF010000020.1, read as the reverse complement.
GGTGGTTAGCGCCGCGTCAGCACATCACACAGAATACGAGGGCAACAGCCACTATTTTTGCAGCATAGGTTGCTTAGATAAGTTTTTGACGTCACCTGGACAATATCTGATCAAGACGAAGCACGAAAAAAACAGTTGCTGTGGTGGCGAGGATCATGCTCATCATACAGTAAAAGCATCCAGTCCGCTGGATGGATCGGCAATTTACACCTGTCCCATGCACCTTGAGATTGAACAGCAAGGCCCAGGCAGTTGCCCCAAGTGCGGTATGGCGCTTGAGCCGAAAAATATCCCCTTATCCACTACAAGAACCGAATACACTTGTCCTATGCATCCGGAAATTGTTCAAGATCATCCCGGTAATTGCCCCAAATGTGGCATGGCACTGGAAGCGATGACTGTGGAGGTGGAAGAGGATAGCAGCGAACTGGACTATATGAACCGTCGCTTCTGGATCAGTGCAATACTTGCAATCCCTGTTTTTTTTAGTGCTATGGGTGCTGAGTTTTGGCCTGAAACCATGGCGCAAATCATTAACCCGAAAACTCGCCAATGGATCGAATTGTTGCTTTCTGCGCCCGTAGTGTGGTGGGGAGGGTGGATATTCTACGTACGTGGCTGGCAGTCAGTTATGACGCGTAACCTCAATATGTTCACATTAATCGCTATCGGTGTGAGTATCGCCTGGGTTTACAGTTTTATTGGTGTTGTGATGCCGGGTATTTTCCCGGCAGCTGTGTTGAACGAGATGGGGGTGATCCCGGTCTATTTTGAAGCAGCTGCTGTCATAACAGCGCTTGTTTTATTGGGGCAAGTATTGGAATTGCGTGCCCGCAGCCAGACGAATGCGGCGATCAAACTCTTGTTGGGTTTGGCACCGAAAACAGCGCGTATCGTGCGCGATGATGGCACCGAAGAAGATATACCGCTGGAACATGTGCAGCGCGGTGATCGTTTGCGGGTTCGTCCTGGAGAGAAGGTGCCAGTGGATGGCGAAGTGCTGGATGGCGAAAGCAATGTTGATGAATCGATGGTGACTGGTGAGCCGCTCCCTGTGGTTAAAACCGCAGGAGAAAAATTGATCGGTGCGACTGTCAATGGCACTGGCGGTCTGGTGATGCGCGCCGATAAAGTGGGTGCCGACACGTTGTTATCGCAAATTGTTAAAATGGTAGCTGAAGCACAGCGTTCCCGTGCCCCTATTCAAAAGCTGGTGGACGTTGTCGCCGGTTACTTTGTGCCGGCGGTGGTACTCATTGCCGTTATCACATTTATTATCTGGAGTTTGTGGGGGCCGGAGCCGGCCATTGCTTATGCGGTGATTAATGCAGTAGCGGTGCTGATTATTGCCTGTCCCTGTGCATTGGGTTTGGCGACACCCATGTCAATTATGGTCGGTACCGGTAAAGGCGCAATGATGGGGGTGTTGATCAAAAATGCTGAGGCATTAGAAGTCATGCAGAAGGTAGATACCTTAGTGGTGGACAAAACTGGCACGCTGACCGAAGGTAAGCCGAGATTGGTTTCTGTCATCGCTGAGCACGGTTTTCAGGACAATGACAATTTACGTCTGGCCGCCAGTCTTGAACGGGCCAGCGAACATCCGCTGGCCGAGGCTATTGTGCAGGGTGCTGAGGAGAGAGGTGTGGAATTGATCGGCGTCGATGATTTCCAGTCGGTAACCGGCAAGGGCGTCACTGGTATCGTCGATGGCCGTAAGGTGGCGTTGGGTAATCTTGCGTTGTTGCAGAGTCTCGGCATTGATGCGGGCGAATTGCCGCAACAAGCGGATAGCCAGCGAGCTGAAGGCCAGACGGTGATGCTGCTGGCGATCAATGGTAAAGCCGCTGGTTTGATTGGTGTTGCCGATCCCATTAAGGCCACCACCCCTGAGGCGATTCGTGACCTGCATGGCGAAGGCATCCGTGTGGTGATGCTCACCGGTGATAGTCGCAAGACTGCCGAAGCGGTGGCTGCCAAGCTGGATATTGATCAGGTTCAGGCTGAGGTGTTACCGGATCAAAAAGCTGAGGTGGTGAAACAACTTCAGGCCGAGGGGCGCATTGTTGCTATGGCGGGTGATGGCATTAACGACGCGCCAGCATTAGCGCAGGCGCATGTCGGTGTTGCTATGGGCACTGGTACTGATGTTGCTATGGAGAGTGCTGGCGTAACGCTTGTTAAAGGAGATTTGCGCGGTATTGTCAGGGCGCGTCGCCTCAGTCGTGCCACTATGCGCAATATCCGCCAGAACCTCTTTTTTGCATTTATTTACAATGCGGCGGGTGTGCCGGTTGCGGCGGGCGTGCTCTATCCTTTCTTCGGTTTGTTGCTCTCGCCTATCATTGCAGCCGCAGCCATGAGTTTCAGTTCGGTGTCGGTGATAACAAATGCCCTCAGATTGAGAGGAGTAAAACTGTAGCAGCAGTGCTCTCATGGTATTGGTGTAGCGGTAAATTGCGATGGAGTGCTGTTCCTAAATAGAAAGGGGGGGGGAGTTAAATAATGCATGGTGAAGTCGAATATGCTTATGGTATGTGGGTGGTAGCGGCTTTTAATATCGGCCTGTTTCTCTTTTTTATTTTGAGTTTTCTCAAGCCGAGGGGTGGTCAGGAATGGCGTAGCATGGGGGTCGTGGTTGCCTTTCTGGTGGCTCTTTTTAGCGAAATGTACGGTTTCCCATTAACCATTTATCTGCTCACTGGTTGGTTAGGTGATGCTTATCCGGTGTTACAACCTTTCAACCACAAGCTCGGCCACCTCTGGGTTGTGGTATTCGGCGGTTCAACCTTGGCCTGGGCGGTCGTGATGATTTTGAGTCTGGTGTTGATGATTATGGGCTACACGCTACTTTCAAAAGGCTGGACCCAGATCCACGCTGCACGTGGTGCTTTGGTCATCGACGGTATCTATGCCTACGCCCGTCACCCGCAATATACGGGGCTGTTTCTGGTCATCATCGGTTTTCTGGTGCAGTGGCCGACGTTACTCACCGTGTTAATGGCACCCATTATGCTCTATGCCTATGTGCACCTAGCCCGGGTCGAAGAGCGACGCGCTGAGCTGGAGTTTGGCGAGACATACAACGAATACGTGCGTAAAACCCCCGCTTTTTTTCCATCTTTCAATCAATGGAAGGCGTTTTTAATGGTAGAGGTTCGGGATGAGGAAGCGAGGTAAGGAACGCGAATATTCCTAACTGAAACCCAAACAGGAGGTGATATATGGAAGGCCTGGGTTCGTTATTGTTCTTTGCAATTCTGTTTTTTATCATGATGCGCTTCGGGTGTGGTGCACACATGATGCACGGCCATGGTGGTCATTCGCGGGGTACCGGTAAGGCGGTGAAATACATCGACCCTGTTTGCGATATGGAGGTCGAGGCTGAGCAAGGTTACGGCAAAATGCATGGAGGGAAACTCTACCGCTTTTGCTCTCGAAGTTGCCTCGATAAGTTTGATGCTGATCCCGAGCGTTATCTCAATAAAGAACAGGGAGAAAAGCATGAAATGTAGTCATCATAGGCAGGGGATGTCGTTGTTGGGTGTGGGTCATGCCACCAGTTTCACATTGGCAATCAGTTTTGTGCTCTGTGTCGGGTTTGATCTGGTTTTTCCTGGGCATGCAATGTACGAAACCTGGCAAAAACTATTACCGGGTTTCGAGTGGCTGAGTTGGAAAAGTTTTTTTCTGGGGTTGATCGAGGCGTACGGTTATGGCTGGTATTTCGCCTTGATTTGGGTGCCAATCTACAATTTCACCGTACTTCGCGGTAGTAAGGAGGAGCGCGTTGATGGATAAAAAATGCGTTTGCCAGAAGACTCAACGCCATTTTCTTGATTCGGCGTTTAGTCGTCTTAAGCTAAAGGCGTCGCGACAAGCGCTGTTGCTCTCGTCGTTTCGGGAGACGCGCGTGACTGTGCCAGTGACGTTGCGCCACAATGGTGAGAATACTCTGCACACCTTTCAGGGCTACCGCGTGCAACACAATCATGCTCGTGGACCGTTCAAAGGTGGGTTACGTTTTCATCCGGATGTTAATTTGGGGGAAGTGCGGGCGTTAGCACAATTGATGACCTGGAAAACGGCCTTGGTGGATATCCCTTTTGGTGGCGCCAAAGGGGGGGTCGCGGTTGATCCGAAGCAGTTGAACGAAACTGAGTTAGAAGAGCTTTCCAAACGTTTTTGTCAAAAAATGGCGCCGATCATTGGTGTGCATGAAGATATTCCCGCACCGGATATTGGCACTAATCCTCAGGTGATGGGCTGGATATTGGATGAGTATAGCAAAACTCACGGTTATAGAACGGCCGTTGTTACTGGTAAACCGATGGCGCTAGGAGGTTGTGCTGGACGACTGGAGGCAACTGGTCACGGTGTCGCCCACCTGGCCGACAAGGCGGCTATGGCGATGTCGCTTATTGCCGAACAGAGTCGGGTGGTGATCCAGGGTTTTGGTAATGTTGGCTCCCATGCGGCGATCAGTTTGGCGAGTAAAGGATATAAAATCATTGCACTTTCCGGTTCTCGTGGTGGTGTTTATTCTGAGAAAGGGATTGATGTCGGCTTGGCGCTGGCGCATGTGCGTGAGACGGGTGCATTGCAAGGTCTGGCTGGTACTGCTGCGGTTAGTAATGCTGAATTGCTCGAACTGCCCTGTGAAATTTTGATCCCTGCTGCGTTGGAAGCAACCATTACCTGTGATAACGCCGATGCCATTCAAGCTCCGTTGATTGTGGAGGCGGCCAACATCCCTATTACGCATCAAGCGGATCAACGTTTGCAGCAGCGCGCTGTTGTTATTGTGCCGGATCTGCTGGCGAATGTAGGTGGTGTGCTGGCATCCTACTATGAATGGGTGCAGAACTTACAACAGTTCCCGTGGGACCGGGAACTGGTACTGAGCCGCTTGGAGAAACGACTCTCCCGTACTTACGATGTGGTGCGTGATCTGGCGCAGGAACGGAAAATCGATATGCGTTCTGCGGCCTATGAGTTGGCGATTGGGCGGGTTGATCATGCTATTCGGCTGAGAGGGTTTTAAGAAACGTGCATGTTCCTAAGTCAGTTTTTGTCAACGAAAGAAGGAATGCACATGATCATTCAGGACATTGTGCGGGCTTCTATGGCTCAACGGCGTGTTTGGTTATGGCGTGGAGATTGGCAGCTAAGGATATATACCCATAGCGTTTGAGACTTAGGCCTAACTGCATGCTCTATTAATCCCATGGCGGCGTTAAAATGTCTCGCAATTAGAGTGTCTATTCCGCGCCATTTTGCCTGGCCATGAAATCAATATGACACACATTTAGATCTAAATTAAAAACGCTATGAGTATAGACACGTTAGCGAGTTATTTGTTAACAAACCAGTAAGCAGAACTGAGTTGTAGGTGATCGATATGTCATCAAAGCACCACAAAAATAACGAATTGCCGACAGGTATTTGGCGGCGCTTTCTCAATGGTAAGCCAGAATATCTGGTGCGTCACTATTGGTGGGCTTACCTCTGGCACTGGGGCGTCTGGTTTTTCGATCACCAGCCGATTATCAATGCCATTCTTTTTGGGCAGTACCGGACACTGTCGCTGAGGGCGCTACGCGACTGTATGAAAAATCGGCCGCAGGGGCGGTTTTTACAGCTCACCTGCGCTTATGGTAGTTTGACGCCTGCCCTGCTTAAGGCGATGGATGACGAACTCTATCTCATGGATGTGGCAGACATACAGTTAACCGCGAGCCGTAAAAAGTTGACTGACGAGACGAGGGAACGCCTGCTTTGTGCGCGAATGAATGCAGAGCTTCTTGCCTATGGTGATAATGTATTTGCCACTGTACTTATCTTTTTTCTGCTTCACGAGTTACCATCTGATGCGCGCGAGCATAGTGTTAGTGAGGCGATACGGGTGTTACAGCCTGGTGGCCGCTTGGTCATCACCGAGTATGGCGCTTGTCCTAAAAAACATTTGCTATGGCGGTTGTGGCCTACGCGTCTGCTGTTGCAACGCTTGGAACCATTCTTGGAGAGTTTTTGGCGTCTGGATTTGATTGCGATGTTGCAGCAACATGCAAAAAAACAGGATAAGGTGATCAAACAAATTGATGAGTTTCACTGTTTTTCTGATTTTTATCGTGTTTGTGTTTTTGAGTTAGATGAATCCCTCTCTGGGTAGAGTGCCCCTAACACGCTTTTTGAAAAAGACGGGTTGGTGAGGGTTTAAAGTCATCACAATTGGAGTAAAAGGTAAATGAGTCAAAAACATCACACGGAAGGCTGTCAGGTCACTTGGCCGCGCCGTTTTTATGATTGCACCCTTAACGAGAAGTTGCTCTATAGTTCGTTTCTGTTGTTAGCGGGGCTCGCCTACCTGATGGCCTTGGCCTATCTCTATACCAGTTACAATGGCATTGACGGTAAGCCGGGATTGTCAGTAGAGGATGTTGCTGAGAACTACTACGGTAATCGCAGTGGTACACGTTTGGAATCGGCACTGCGAGGCCCGATGTCAGGTTATATTGATACCGAGCACCGTAATCATGTCATTGAGTGGCTGAAGTCAGGTACGTCTGAAGCGGATTACGAACGTATCATAAAACCCATATTCGCTGAGCGGTGTGTGATGTGTCATAGCGCGGCTTCTGGCTTGAAAATTCCAGATCTCAGCAGTTACGAGGGTATCAAACAGGTAGCCAATGTGGATACCGGTGTCTCGCTGCACAGTCTGATGAAGGTGTCGCATATCCACTTGTTTGGTATCGCATTGGTAGCGCTTGGTATTGGTTTGGTGTTCCGCTTCGCGTTGCTGCCTGACTGGTTTCAATGCACGTTAACATTATTACCATTTATCGCTATTTTTGTCGATATTGCCGCTTGGTTTTTGACCAAATGGGACCCGATCTATGCTTATACCGTAATCATTGCTGGCGGTTTGTTGGGATTATCGTGGGCGTTACAAATTCTTATTTCACTTTATCAAATTTGGTTTTTGCGCTGTCGCATGACGATTGAAAGTGGAGGTACTGGTTGAGAGATCCTTGAAATAGGGGGGTAAGAATGTTATTTGTATCGCCATGATATTTTTCATGCGTGGTGGCGGTGCTTGTCAAAGTATGTATTGATTCCATGGTGCTAATGAATGGGTACGTAATAATTGGAACATATGGTTGAAGATGAGCAGGTTACTTCGCGTCTGCTGCTATTCTCGGACAGGTTCCTAGGTTGCTGTTGATTTGTTCGAGAACAAAGAAAAAGCGTGGAGTTTATTGCGATGTAAAATGAGCGCTTTTGATGTAGTAACCAGGCAAGTTAAACCTAAATTACTCAGTTGAATCTACTGCGAAGGCCTATAGCACAGAATCTAAAAGACTTATTGGGGTTTTCTGAAATTACCGTATGGGTGATACGCTGTCGTCCAAAAAAAACCCATAAGTCTTTTACCTTCAGCGCCCTCATCGCTCTCGCGACGATTCAACTGATGTGTTAGGTTAAAGGTAACCTGAGCCGTTACAAAAAAACAAGCATAAAAAGGTGAGTTGCTATGATTCGTGATCCCGTGTGTTTAATGGCGCTTGATCCGCGCAAGGCAAAGGCGCTAGCTGAGCACGAGGGCCGCAGTTACTATTTCTGTTCAGAGCAATGTCAACAGAAGTTTCTGGCGTGCCCGGAAACGTTTCTCGATAAAGTACCGAGTATGCGTTTCACCGTTGGTGTGATGGGCTCGGCGGGTAATGAACAGTCGCAATCGATAACAGGGGTTGCTTATGCGTTGGGGCAGGAAATCGCCAAACGGGGATTTATTCTTATCACCGGCGCTTGTCCTGGACTGCCTTACGAGTGCGCCCGTGGCGCGACGAACGGTGGAGGTCTCTCGATTGGCATTTCGCCCGCCTTAAGCCTGGACGAACATGTGCAGAAGTACCACTCTCCCGTAGATTGTTTTGACGTACTTATCTACACCGGGAGTGGTTTAATGGGACGCGAAGTCACTAATATTCGCTCCAGTGATATGGTGATCATTATTGGTGGTCGTTCTGGCACCTTAGGGGAGTTTGCCATCGCCTACGATGAGGGTAAACTCATTGGTGTAGTGCAAGGCAGTGGTGGCATCACCGATAAAATTCCCGACATTGTTGCCAGTTTTGACGGCAAGGATAACGGTGCACAGGTAATTTACGACGCTGATCCACAACGTTTGATCGCAACCTTAGCTGAAAGCTACGTTACATCGCACTATAAACATCCTTCGTGTTTTTGCGCGGATATTTTATCGGCAGAATAATTTATCGCCAGGGCAATGATTAAGTTAGAACAATTGGCAGGCAGCGTGTTGGCTTCAGACTGATGGATTTTGAAAAAAGAGTGGAGAAGGAGAGCGCTAAAAATGTTATCTGATCAATATGTTTGGTTACTCTGGTCGAGCGCATTTCTGATACCCTGGGGGCTGGTTTATTGGTGCTTTCCTGCGCAACGGCGGGCGATGTTGTGGGCGAGTCTATTCACTACACCGTTCGGATTGAGTGAGCCGTTGTTTGTGCCGGAATACTGGATGCCGCCGAGTTTGTTTGATCTGGCTGAGAATACCGGTTTTGATATCGAAAGTCTGATTTTCTGCTTTGGCATTGGCGGAATCGGTTCGGTATTTTATAATTTGTTGAGCCAAAAAATTCCTCAAACTGTTGATACTTGTGTACGTCATCATGCTTTGCATCGGCACCATTACAAAGCGCTGGCAGCACCGTTTATTGTATTTATAGCGCTTTATTTTTTTCCCTGGAACCCAATTTACCCCTCTATTATTGCCATGTTTGCCGGTGCGGTGGCGACGATACTTTGTCGACCGGACTTGAAGCAAAAAACATGGATTGGCGGTTTACTGTTTTTGGTCTATTACGCGATTTTTTTGGTGGCTCTGGAATGGAGTGCGCCGGGTTATATCGACCGGGTTTGGAATATGGAGGTATTGTCGGGTGTGACGGTTGGGTTTATGCCAATCGAGGAACTGTTGTTTGCCATTGGTTTTGGCATGTATTGGTCTGGTGTTTATGAGCACTTTACCTGGCGTAAACTGGAGAATGGCGATGATTCCAGCGCGACAAATCAAGCGACAAACTAGTTGTGAGGTAAAGTGCAGTGTGTAATTCGTTGAAAAACAAAAAAAATTAGCTTCAACCTGATAGGCTGGATTGTGCGCGCCCCCTGGTTGGTTGGCAAACGGCTGCAACGGTAATCGGTCTTGCCATTTTATTACTAATTACCGCAGTTGTCAGGCGATACGGTTAAAAGTAGGGGTGTATGAGCAGGTGGGTAAAAAAACAACCAGTCCAATGGGTTGCTCGATTCGACACACGGTCATATTTGCTAAAAAAATCCTCAAGCCGGCCCTCTCAGAACCGCTAATAGCTGCATGTTACACAATTCGTCAGACTGACCATGACCATTAAACACAGACTGTTCCTGCTCTCGGCGATCATTACCATCACCGCCTTGTTTATACTCGCTTTGCAGCAATATACTACGCAACGTTCCGATCTCTTGCAGCTTGGTATTACCACACTAATGGACGTGGAGGCCGACATGCAGGCTATGCTCGCCGCAGAGCAAAACTACTTACTGACTCACAGCCAGGAATCCCGTGATTTTTTTTTCCACGAGGAGCAATCCGTATTGAAAGAGTTGCACGAGCTGAATGGAATTATGGCTGAACTCGGTTTAGACACCACTGCCCTCGACAATATCTTCCGGGATCTTAATGCCATGGCTTTACGGTTTACTGAGTTGGAGGACCTAGTACAGCACATTGGTCTGAATGAGAACCAGGGGTTGCGTGGTTCGTTGCGTATGGCGGCTCATCAGGTTGAAGAGGTTTTTCAGGCGACTAATAATTATCGCCTGCTGGCGCAGTTGCTCATGTTGCGTCGTCACGAAAAGGATTTTCTCCTGCGTTTGGATAACCAATATGCAGACAAATATGATCAGGCTTATGCGCAACTACTCAACGCCACTAAGCAAGCTGAACTGAGTCTATCCGATCGCAATGAGACATGGCGAAATCTTAATGCTTATGCTGCCAGTTTTCAGCATTTGGTGAAAGGTAAGCGTCGCTTGGGACTGAATGAAAAAGAAGGCTTACGTGCCGAATTGAGCGATAGCATCCATCAGGCATTGCAAAATCAGAGCGTGCTTGTGCAGAGCACCCGGGCTGCCTTTAAGCAGGCCCGTGACAGTCAGAATCAAATTCTTTTTACCGGCACTTTGATGCTGATCACAATGCTTGTCAGCATGACTCTGCTAATGGCACGCAGTATCTGTCGCAGCTTGTCGCGCATCACCGAGGCCATGGAGCATGTCGCTGATGGTAGTACCTCTCTTAGCGTCAGTTTGTCCGAGGAAGGGCACGATGAGATGGTGAGGATTGCTCGCGCCTTTAACCGTTTCACGCGCAAACTGGATCAGACGGTACAACAGGTGCTTATGGTAGCCTCCAACCTGTCGCAAAGTAGCTTACGTGCGCAGGAGATCACAGAGGCTACCAGCCACTCCATCGAAGAACAAGTCGGTTCCATTACACAACTCACCGATACGGTCGAACAGATGGCCGCTAGTAGCCAGCAAGTGCGGACAGCTATTTGCGAGGCCAGTGATACCGCAAGGGAGGTGCAGCGCAAGGCGACGGAAGGTAGCATAGTGGTAGAGAGTGCCGTGAACGGTATGCAAAATTTGCAGGCGGAAGTGAGTCGTTTGGAACAGAGCATTATCGTTCTTACGGGGCACCAACAGGATGTTGGGCAAGTGTTGGATATGATCGTCACTATCGCTGAACAGACTAATTTGCTCGCGCTTAACGCTGCTATTGAGGCGGCTCGCGCTGGTGAGTATGGCCGTGGTTTTGCCGTGGTAGCTGATGAGGTACGGGTTCTTTCGCAGCGTACCACCGAGGCTACAGATGAGGTGCGCAAGCTTATGGATACTATTCGCATTGGTAATCAAGAGGCCGTATCGTTGATGGCCAGTAGTGCCGAAGTCTCGTCGCTCAACTTGGAGCGCACCTACGCCGCTGGCGAGGCTTTTGCTGTGATCACCAGTGCTGTGGGTGATATCAATGAAAGCAATGTGCAGGTTTCCGCGTTTGCTGAACAGCAGTCCACCCTGGCGAGTGAAGTGCGCGATAACATTCAACAGATTCACGACAGTGTGCGCGCCTTGTCTGAATTGGCGCGCAAGAACATTTCCGATAATGGTGACCTGTCACAGTATTCCGTGCAATTAGAATCATTAGTGGAGGGGTTCTCCGGCAACGCACCGGTGGCGGAAAGCGCCGCTGATGTGGAATCGCCGGAAAACGTTCAGTTATTCTGATGAGCCATTGCGTAAGCCCATTCCTAAGTGCTGTCTTTAACAAAGATGCTTAGCCTCGTTCTTTTCTATTTTTCTTTTCTGTTGTTATCTATTGTTATCTGACTTTAACTCTTTTACTCTTAGATGGTGCTTGCTTATGTGCTGTATAAAATGGTTATTACCTTAACCCTCCTAACGTTTAGGTTAACGATTCTCATTCAGAATGGGTTTTTGTGAAGTATACTGCGTGTTTTTGCTTTTATCTAAAAATTAATTACACCGAATTACATTTTTAAGACCCTAGATTAATAGTGGTTCAGGTAATTAGGACCGTGCACGTTTCTAATGTATGGTGTCTTGGAGGGTCTATACTTCGAATGAGTTACAGTGATTTTTTCAAAGAGAAGTGCGCGTTCTATTTAATAATAGGTTTACCCCCTGTTTTCCAATGAATAAAACATACGATGAGTAAAATATAAGGAAAGAAGCATGTCTGATAATGAGTCGTCACATAAAACGCTTAAATATTATTCTGTCTGGGATCGCACTACGCGTTGGTTTCATTGGATCAACGTGATTTGTATTATAGGTCTTATCGGTGTCGGAACAACCATACTTAACCATAAAATATTAGGGGTGAGTAGTGATGGTAAATTGCTGCTAAAAACGGTTCATGTTTATATCGGTTATGTGTTTGTTTTAAACTTGATGTGGCGTTTGCTGTGGGGGTTTATCGGCAATAAATACGTTCGCTGGAAGATGATTTTGCCAATTGGAAAAGCTTATTGGCGTTCTGTGAGTGAATATATTGCTGGCGCAAAAACAGGACAGCCGCCACCGTATTTAGGGCATAACCCCATTGCGAAACTTATGGTAGCACTTCTGTTTGTGTTGCTGACAACACAAGCAACAACGGGGTTGGTTTTAGCGGGAACCGATCTGTATTTACCGCCGTTTGGCCATGAGATAGCAGAATGGGTAACAGGCTCCGGTGAGGAACATGAACGCATTAAAAATTTAAAACCTGGCTCCAAAGAGAATGTGGATTCTGATGCCTATGCTGAAATGCGCCAATTTAGAAAGCCTTTCATCACAACGCATGTATACTCTTTTTATGCACTGCTCATTGCGATAATTTTACACATAGCCGCTGTTGTTGTGGCAGAAGTAAGAGAAAAGAATGGGCTTGTCTCCGCAATGTTTACTGGTAAAAAAGTACTGTCTAAAAAACCACTGGATCTGGACTGAAGAAGCGTAGCGGACATTAGGGCGTTGTCGAGTGACAATTTTAACAATCAATGCTGGTAGTTCCTCCCTGCGCTTGAGTTTGTTTGCATCCGATGATGACGGTTTGGTGCAACTGGCGGAAGCACACCATCAAGACATAGGGAGTCCCGATCATTTACTATTAGCTGATTTTATCGCGTTAGTGGATGCTGCTGAAATTACATTAATTGTACATCGAGTGGTTCATGGTGGTGCGGGGTTAACGACGCCGAGTTTAATTGACGCCAGAATAGAAGCCCAGATCGAACAGTTAATTCCGCTGGCACCACTGCATAATCCGCCCGCACTTGAATGGATTCGAGTTGCGCGTCGCCTTTTGGGTGCACAGGTGCCTCAAGTGGCCGTATTCGATACAGCGTTTTACCGCTCCTTACCAGAAGTTGCGACTACCTACGCATTGCCCCATGAGTTATGCCAACGCTATGGTATTCGTCGTTATGGGTTTCATGGTATTGCTCATCGTGCAATGTGGCAACATTGGTGGGGACTGAAGCAAAACGCGAAACAGAGTGGCCGGGTTATTTCTGTGCAGCTTGGCTCGGGGTGTTCCATTACCGCAATAGAACACGGTGTGCCAGTGGATACATCGATGGGTTTTTCACCATTGGAAGGCTTGGTGATGGCGACTCGTTCAGGCGATCTTGACCCGGGTGTCGTTACTTACTTGCAACGACAAACGGGAATGAGTGTTGAGGCGTTAGATGACATATTGAATAAGCAGAGCGGTCTTTTCGGTATATCCGGTGAAAGTAATGATATGCGCGTACTGCTGGATTCCGACAATCCTCAAGCCGTGTTAGCAGTCAATCTTTATTGTTATCGGGTGCGCAAATACATTGGTGCTTATCTGGCGGTGTTAGGGGGGGCTGATGCCATTTTATTTGGCGGTGGTGTGGGTGAGAATAGCTCCTTGGTGAGGACGAAAATTCTCCAGGGCATGGAATGGTTGGGTGTGGAACTGGACCCTGTACGTAATGACACGGTATGTCATGATGCTGGACGCCGCCATCATGCTGCTGGCAAAGCGGCGCGTATCAGTGTTGTGGCGAGCCAGGTTGATGTCTGGGTGATAGCCGTAAATGAAGCGCTGATGATGGTGCTTGATGCAATTGCTGTATTCAAAAAAGGAAGGGTTTCTGATGAAAAAGGCGAACAAAACTGACGTGATGGAGCAATCACTTTCAAGTAACGAACTGACCCAGATCAACGCCTACTGGCGTGCCGCAAACTATCTTTCGGTGGGGCAGATTTATTTGCTGGATAATGCGTTACTCAAAGAGCCGCTGACGCTTGAACATGTCAAACCAAGGTTGCTTGGTCATTGGGGTACCACCCCAGGACTGAATTTTATCTATGCTCATTTGAATCGTGTTATCAAACGCGAGGATCTGAATGTGATCTATCTCGCTGGGCCTGGCCATGGTGGCCCGGGCTTAGTGGCAAATACTTATCTCGAAGGAACCTATAGCGAATTCTACCCCAATATCAGTCGGGATGCTGAGGGCATGAAAAAGCTATTCAAGCAATTCTCTTTTCCCGGCGGTATTCCCAGTCATGTGTCGCCGGAAACGCCGGGCTCTATCCATGAAGGTGGTGAGCTCGGTTATGTGCTGTCTCATGCGTATGGTGCGGTGTTTGATAATCCCGATTTGATCGCTGCTTGTGTCGTGGGTGATGGTGAGGCGGAGACAGGGCCGTTGGCCACCGCTTGGCATTCCAATAAATTCATTAACCCTGCGACCGATGGCGCCGTGTTACCGATACTGCATCTCAATGGCTACAAAATTGCCAATCCCTCGGTACTGGCGCGTATTAGCCACGATGAGTTAGAAAAACTTTTTGTCGGTTATGGTTACAAGCCTTATTTTGTTGAAGGTTCGGACCCTGAGCGCATGCACCAGAAAATGGCGGCAACGTTAGACACGATTACTGCCGAGATCAACATTATTCAGGAAAATGCGAGAGTCCATGGTAATAAAACCCGACCACGCTGGCCGATGATTGTATTACGCTCACCGAAGGGTTGGACCGGGCCGAAACAGGTTGATGGCAAAAAAACTGAAGGCTATTGGCGTTCTCATCAGGTACCGTTTGGCAATCTCTCCAACCAACCTGAGCATATTGAATTGCTAGAGCGGTGGATGAAGAGTTATAAGCCGGAAGAATTGTTCGATCACAACGGTACTTTTCGTGACGAGCTTGCGGCATTGGCACCCGAAGGTGAGCGGCGCATGGGGGCGATTCCGCACGCCAACGGTGGTCGACTGCTTAGAGACCTGATCATGTGTGATTTTCGTGACTATGCATTGGAGGTGATGCAGCCAGGACAGATTGTGGGCGAAGCAACACGCGTGATGGGTGAATTCTTGCGCGACATTATGAAATTAAATAGTGAAACAAAAAACTTTCGTATCTTTGGTCCTGATGAAACAGCATCGAATCGTCTCGGTGCGTTGTTTGAGGTTACGAATCGGGCATGGCAGGCAGAGATTTTACCGGAAGATGATCACCTTTCCGGCGATGGCCGTGTGATGGAGATTCTCAGTGAACACACTTGTCAGGGTTGGTTGGAAGGTTACCTACTCACGGGTCGACACGGTCTATTGTCATGTTATGAGGCATTTATTCATATTGTCGACTCTATGGTAAACCAACACGCAAAGTGGCTCAAAGTAACCGGTAAAGAGATATCCTGGCGACGGCCCATTGCGTCGCTTAACTATCTGTTGACCTCCCATGTTTGGCGTCAGGACCACAATGGTTTTTCTCACCAAGACCCGGGTTTTATTGATCATGTGGTAAATAAAAAGGCAGACATCATTCGCGTCTATCTACCACCGGATGCTAATACTTTATTGCATGTCAGCAACACCTGCTTGCGTTCAAAAAATCGCATTAACGTCATTGTTGCCGGTAAGCAACCGCAACTCCAATGGCTCTCCATGGACGCCGCCATTAAACATTGCAGTACGGGTGTTGGTATCTGGGGTTGGGCCAGTAACGATCAAGATGGGGGGCCAGATGTTGTGATGGCTTGCGCTGGTGATGTGCCAACACTAGAAACCCTAGCCGCAGTGTGCTTGTTGCGGCAACATCTGCCCGAATTGAAAGTCAGGGTGATCAACGTCGTGGATTTAATGACATTACAACCGCAGAGTGAACACCCACACGGACTGGCAGACAAGGATTTCGATATACTGTTTCCCGCCAACACGCCAGTGATATTTGCCTATCACGGCTACCCGTGGTTGATTCATCGTCTGACCTATCGTCGCATGTGCCATCATCATTTACATGTACGAGGTTACAAGGAGGAGGGCACTACGACAACGCCATTTGATATGGTAGTACTTAATGATATGGATCGCTTTCATTTGGTGATGGATGTGATTGATCGCGTACCCTCACTTGGTTCAAGTGCGGCTTATCTAGAACAGAAAATGCGTGATAAATTGATCCAACATACCGCTTATATTGTTAAACATGGACAGGACCTACCAGAAATTCGTGATTGGAAATGGTCCGTTTGATCACGAGCGTTGTTGTTGCTCAGCATCGATTTTTAAGCATGACCGTTACGGTTAAAATTGTTTTTTGGTTTTGATTAGCCTGCTTTTGGTGGGTTAGAGAAAAAGAAAAAAATACGGCGTTTCCCTGAATCAATGCATGCTTTTTCGGTCGCGACCGAACACAAGCTCAAAACTTGCTGAACCGTTACAAAAAAACCAATAAAAACCGGAAATTCATAAAAAACTCAGAACATGGGGTTAATGTAAGAAATTCTCAACAAGATAACGTTGTCGAGTGTCGGAGGAGAGTAAATAATGGGTCTAGACAGGGTGGAATTGATTTACATTCAAGCAAATCAGCATTTTAGTTATTGATTTTTTTGATACAGCCTTAGTTTTGTTGAATTGACAAAACATATGCTCGCAATTATAGTTCACGACCCTGCCATAAGAGATGAAATTCCTGATGACTAAATTTAGTTTTATATTGAGTAGTCTTGCTTGTGCCTCATTGCCGTTTATTAGTATGAGTGTAGTAAACGCTGCAGGTGGTGACGCTGCAACCGTTTTTAAGGATTCTACCAGCAATAGTGCCGTTAAGCGTGGTGACATGTCGGTTACGAAAGGAGAAATAGCAGGAATAGAGAATGACTTTAAAGAATCTCTCATCCCTGTTCCTAGAGTGCCAGGGTGTGATTTAAGCACACAGCAAACACTGAATTTGGGTAAAAAGAACTACCGATGGTACAACGACGATGTTAATAGTTGGTTTGTTGATCCCAGTTTTCAGGAGCACAAGCTGCGGTACGGACTCTTATGTGTTAAATATCGCGATGTTGATTTCACCAGCTACGGCGCCTATACCCCTGAGTTAGATGTGGTTCAATTTGGAAAAAACACGATTGGCGTGCTTCCAGGCAATAATGGGCAGACTCTTACAAAATGCTGGAATGTGACATCTCAATTGCAGAAAAATACTGGACCGACTATTCCTTTTATCATTAATGTTGACGCGGCCCACTCTTTTCCTTATTGGGCGGTCTATCTTCATGAGGCAAAATTATCTACTTGTCATTTTAGAGCGGGAATAATAATACCTCCCTGGCCTCCAATATCAATACCAAAGTATCCCTATGAGAATCAGTTGCAATAGCATTTAAAGAATCAATATCTTTCTTTGTGGTGAGGGTATCGATTTGCTGATGCCCTCTGGATGCTGCTTAAATCCATGCACCGAAGTATCTGAAGGCAGCTTATCTGCCTGTACTAAAGACAGGGAGGTGTTGTGTTCCATTTATGGCGACTGTCAACTCAACGTCATTCTCAACAATTAAGACTTTTATTTTTTCCAATTTTTACGATCAATTATTGATGGCTATCAAAACGCCACTCGCTTACCCTGTTCAATTTTCAGCACCTTATCCGCGCAATCAAAATAGCGATTATCGTGGGAAACAACAATAATGGTTTTCTCCTGTTTTTTCAGCGCGGGTAAAATTTCCCGGTAAAAAATTTTCTTGAATCGTGGGTCCTGATCCGCAGCCCACTCGTCGAACAGTATGATAGGTTTGCTTTCACAATAAGCCTGTAACAGCGCTAAGCGCTTACGTTGCCCATGGCTTAAGTCAAGGTTAGACAGCACTCCTTTTGTTGATGTGACCAGGTCAGAGAGATTCAGTTTTTCCAGAAGAGCTCGAATAATCTGGTCATCACATAAATTTCCATTTGCATCCAGAATCTCTTCGAAGAGACAAAAATCAGCGGTAATAATAGAGAAGTTTTTGCGCAATATTTCTATATTGTCAGGCTCAATTATCTCATTATTCAAATAAATACGGCCAGAATCCAGTGGATATAAACCGCACAGCATTTTTAGCAGGGTGGACTTTCCACTGCCATTTCCACCGATAATCAGAGTAACTTCGCCCGGCAAAAATTGCGTAGAGATTGGCCCAATACAAAACATCTCCGTTTTATCACTCGTTCCTAAAGCATAGGCGTATTCAGCAGATTCAAGCGTCAGCTTTGCTCTAAAAGAATTTATATTATCTGACATTTTTGGAGGGGGCATCTGGTCCCATCCATCGACGTCACTCAGCTGCAAACTATCCATTTTATTAAAGGCTACTTTTGCATCAATCAATTCATCGAAACCATTAGTGATCACTTCAATGGGTTCCAGTAAAAAGAGTAAGGTAATCACATAACCCGTAATAACCTCCATGGATAACGACATGTAATTTCCAACCAGAAAAATAACAACCCCTAACATGGTGAACACCAAAAGCTGTGCCCACTGCTCAACCACAGCAAGTAAATTAAAAATCCGCCCACTCCGGTTGCGAATCTCATCCGAAGTAGAAAATATTTTTCGAGTAAAAAAATGTTTGCGGAATTCGTTGAGTGTTAGCTCCTTGGCGCCCAGCACCACCCGTTGATAATAGCTCATCATGACATCGGTTGTTTCTCGAATGGCAACACGATCTTTTTTTGTAAACCAAAGTAAACAGGCGATTGTAAAAAAACCGAGCAGAAAAAAGCCAAGCACAATACCCAGCAACTCCAGCGATAGATAAGCCATGTAGGCAATGCCGAAAACTACAATTGCAATATTGACAATAAGTACGGGAAGCAGGTGAAAGAATTTTTCTGCGGTTTCCAGGTCTTCCGTCAAGGTCGCAATCACCTTGGGTAAACCGATATACTCCAGTTGGGCGAGTGGTGTTGCAATCACCCGGCGAATCATTTTCACCTGAATATCGTAGCTCACGTTGATAGACATTTTGATGACCAGCAAGTCGTTGACCAACCCCGCTACAAACAAAATAACAATGGCGATAAAAAAATATTCAACACCATACTTCATCTGCTCCAGCTGATTACCGATGGCATCACTGATAATTGCAATTACACTCATGCTTGCCATACCCAATAGAATGCTCATGGGCACCGTAATGATCAGATACCATTTGTATTTAAGATACAGCGCTTTGTACATATAGTTTCTTTGAAATATTTTTCGGTTTTTAATGCGTGTCAAAATATTCTGGCTTCCAGGTGAGGCCACCGAAAACAATTTTCATTTTATCTCTTATATTTTTGCACTTCTTCACATCCTGCCAGATATTGCCAAACTCAATAAAGTTGATTTTTATCGGGTTATTGGTCTGAATATTTTTAGTTAATCCATATATCACCTTTTCATTCTCAGGTTCATAGGTTCCAAACATTCGATCCCAAATAAGTAAAATGCCGGCATAATTTTTATCAATGTATTGAGGGTTTGCACCGTGATGGACACGGTGTACCGATGGCGTGTTAAACCACCGATCCAAAAAACCCATTGTTTTTATCTTGTTGGTATGAATCCACGTCTGATACTGCACTACAAATATCAACGCAATGATGACCATAAAGGGGTTAAAGCCGATGAGAATCATTGGTATTAAAAATACCCACTCAACAAAACCCTCAACAATGCTTAGCCTCAAAGCAATGGTTAAATTGTAATCCTGTGATGAGTGGTGAACACTGTGAAGTGCCCACAAAACTCTATGTTCATGCTCGATACGGTGCATCCAATAATAGGTAAAATCAGCGGCAAGGAGTGCTAAAAAAAAAGTCCATATATTCATCGGAATTTCCCATGGTACAAGGTAATAAAAGGGCAGCAATGCAACGACTCCGATAACACCTGTCGCAACCTTTTCGATGATTTGCCCCATAAAAAAAATAATGATATTTGCACCACTATCGCTCCATAGCCGGGGAGTATCAGAAAAATAGTCAATAATCATCTCAATAATGGTGATCACGATATTGATGATAAAAATAGCCCCTACCACGAGCCAGATTGGTGATGTTTCAAAGAGCATGGTTATTTCTTCAATTGATAACATGTTAGTTAGCTACCTCTTGGTTGCCGATGGTGTGAAGGAATGGTTTACAGAGATACTGGGATAGGGGCGGGATAAACGCCTGATTTAAAAAACAAACTGTGAGTGTTTGTCGGGATGAAAACAGTAAGTTTTTCACTTTAGGTCTCTCAAAAAATTATTGTTAGCTTTAGGCCACAAGCAACATTATATTTTTGAGAGTGTTAATAAGACCTTAAGAGAATCGTTGAAAAAATTTGATTTTTGGATATGGCTAGTGTGTGTGGTGGGTGGGCAATTCATTCTGAAGCACCTCACCATAAATTATCGCCAGGATTGTGTTCGTACAAGATGAACAATCATTTTCCCCATCATAGCAGGGTCAATAGCGATACTGGACAAGATAACAACACCTGATTTGTTTTTAATATCCACACAAAGATAGGATGCATAGCCACCTACCATCCCATTATGCCAAACAATGGATTGGTTCCCCAAAAACTTGTCAATGATGCCTGCCTGTATCCAGCCAATCCCCGTATAACCGTTGGTTTGTGCATGATGCATTTTTTTAAAGCTCTGAAAAAGAGGTGATGAATCCTCAATATTGGCGCGTAAAAATGCCATCATATCCGAAGCTGTTGAGCTAAATGCGCCTGCGCCTCCTAGTGCCGAAAATGTCCATAAGGGTGTTGCCTTACCTTTGGCGGTATAGCCTTGAACAAGCCGCTGTTGCATATCGGGGGTGAGTGAAATCGAAGTATTCCGCATACCTAATGGCTTGAAAATTTTCTCTGCCGCCAGCAACCCCAGATCTTTATGTGTGATTATTTCCAATACATGCCCGAGTAAACCCATCCCATAGTTTGAATAGGCAAACTTGCCTGGTTTGCCTATTCCTTGCGTTTCTGCCAAGTACGCAAATATATCCTCGGTGCTAAGGTAACTGTACGGATCGATCATTAAATGTTTTTTCCCGACCTGTTTGATGAGTTTAGTCATCAACACTTTCGGTACCCTGGGAAAGCCGGAGGTATGAGTGGCGAGTTGCCGTAATGTCACCTGCTTTGCTTGTGCTGACAGAGCTATGGTACTGCCTATTAGCACTTCCAGTGTTGCATCTTTATCGACAACCTCCTCATCAGCAAGGATTTGTAATAATGCCGCAGTAAAGAGCTTGCTGATAGATCCTAATTGAAAAATGCTGGAGGCATCGGGGGCCGGGGTTTTATGAGTCTCTCCAATTTCGTAACCTTTAACCAGGGATTTACCCTCTTTATAAACACCAATCACAACATCATAAGAAAGGTTTTGTTTTGATAATTTGCTGATTTCAGCATCCAGAGAGACTTCAAGGTCTCCTTTGTCTTGCGTGTTATTTAAGCGATACTGAGTATAGAGCAGCCCTGCGATGGTCATTACAACGATGACGGTGAACAAACTTAGAAATAAAGTCATTATTCTGCTTTTTCCAACCACTGATAGGCTTTATCATAATCGGTAAAATAGGCATCCGATGCTGACTTCACATGAGGTTGCATAACGTTTTCAGGCTGAACAAACGCTACTTTCACGCCATTGGATTGAATGACAGGGCTTGTAGAGAAAAAATCGCGAAGGCTTTTTAAACATTGCACAGATTCAAAGTGGTGCTGATTGGTATCCATTAGCATAACAATGACTTGATGCTGCGAGATGGATTTTAGTTCTTGATTGAACCTCATTTTCCATTCCTCGATTGCAGATAAACTGATTGATTCTGGCATAGTGATAAGATACCCGTTTATATGTGGGTCAAAATCAATGTAAATAGGATGTTTCATTACCATTTTTTTCTTCAACCCAATCTGCAACAAAATCAAGGTAACCTTCGGCAAAAGCATCTTTTCCCAGAAATTCGAGTTTGATAAGAAAGCCAATTCCGGGCACGGTCTCTTTAAAGTGTTTTTGCTTCAAAAGACTATGTTGAGCATCTGGGAATAGTTTGATGGTCACATCATTATTGCCCGATTTTTCAAATATCGTTTTGTATACACGAATGCTCTCTTGAGTATCTACGTTTAAGTCGTGTTTGCCGAAGATGGCTAGTGTTGGGGCGGTGATCTTTTTTAGGCTCTCCTGTGCGTCATAGCGCCAATTGAGTTTAACAAACTGAAAGCGTTGGGGTGTTAAGAGTGCTTCCCCCATCATTTTTAGCGCTGTGTTGGCGTGATAATATTGGCGATACTCTTCGTAAGTGGTCGACGGCGCAAAAAACTGTACACTGGTGCTGCGATATAGCTCAATCGCCTCTTTTATCTGTTTATCCGAAACACCTTTCTGCGTCAGACGTTCTTTCATCATATAAGCGCCCTGATTCATCCAGTTGATTGCAGTGGATACCAAAATCATGAAATTCGGATAATCTGATTTTTTAGCCACCAGTGGTAACACCCAGCCAGCCTGACTGTATCCGATCAAACCTATCTTATTCGGGACAATATTGGTATGTTTCTTCAACATATCAATTGCTGCGATGGTTTCGTCTGCGCGATTATCCAGGCTTTGGTTTTGCCAATCACCCTGCGAGCGTCCAACGCCTGGTTTATCCCATGAAAATGAGGCGATCCCCTGTTTGGCCAGCCGATTCCACAGTGGGCGGTAGTAGCCATATGCATCATAAGGCATCGCGCCATCACCATGAACGAACACCACAACCGGGAAGGGGCCTGAGCTGTTTTCAGGCAGTATGACTGACGCTGAAAGTTGATTGCCTTCATGTTCAAACCCCATTGTAACTTCACGATATGTCTTATTATCAAGGCTTGCACAGCCCGAAAGTAATATGAGCATCATCCCAGTGAAAAACATTAATTTAATTTTCATATTGTTATACCTTAAAATTAAGGTGCTTTCAAAATAATTTCAAATTTACCATCTTCGTCCTCACCCGTATGGCGAACAACGTATGGCAATGAGTTGGCATCCTCTTTTATCCATAGATGTGATGGTTTAAATTGTGTGTCGGACAGTGTGAGATGTCGTACCTGAATTTTCTCTTTGCCGATAAGAATGATTTCCAATCCCAGGTCTTTTATACTCGCTGAGCTGATCTCCAGATTTTCAGTGTCCAGAATATTGAGTTTTGAAGGCAGCGGCTTTCCTGCATTTTTTTGGATAAAAAAAGGCAAGTCATTGAAGGTGGTATCGAAAGAACCTTGCGGAAATTTCACACTATACACTGGCTTCTTATTTCGATCTGAAAACATCGCCTCTGAAAGTGAAATAAGCTCTTCCGTATTGTCTGAAATTTTTCCGGTTACCGCAAAAGAGAGATGGGAGAATTTTTTGCTTTCACTGGCGCTCATTCTGGTTATTTCGATAAACTCCCCCCAAGTTTCATCTTCGTAGGCGTTCATTTTGGTCCAGTAGGCTGTATCTTCATACACCGTTTTGCTATCGGCCTTGATGAAGCCAGTATCATCCTGAAACGTTTCACTCAGAATGGCTGTAATGTTGATGTTCCACCACCACCCTGATATTTTGATCTGACTATGCTCAACAGCCACACGCCGTCCCTCTTTTCGAGAGAGTTTGAGTGTCATATTACCAATATCTTTTCCTTCAGCTAAAATGTCGTAATTTAATATGAGGGAGTTGGCCTCCTCTGCTATGGCATTACTTTGCAGTATTAGCGCAATACACACACCTAAAAATAGAGACTTAGAGATGCCCATGAATGGCTCCTGTGTCATTGAATAAATATTTTAACCGATTACAGCACAACTGGTATTAAGCAGATGTTAAGAGCAGTCACGTCGTTTTCAGATTCAGAGTTTTTCTAAAAACAAGCTGGATATCCACACCAATTGCAATCAGTACCGGTACCAGCATCAACGTGATTGCAGTGGCAAAAATTTCACCATAGGCCAGAGAAACCGCAGCGGGAATCAGATATTGCGCCTGCTCTGAGGTTTCGCGCATCAGGGGCATCAAACCGGCCACCGTGGTCACGGTGGTTAGAAATATCGCTCTGAAACGTCCAGACCCGGCACTCATCAATGCATCATGAACAGAGCTGCCTTCTTCTCTGTTTTGATTGTAGCGCGTCATCAGTACCAGTGAGTCATTCACCACCACGCCTGCCAGCGCCAACATGCCGAGAAAGGAGAGAAAGCTCAACGGTAATCCCATAATCAAATGTCCGATTGCAGCGCCGATAAAACCAAACGGGATCACCGACATAATAATGAAAGGCTGCCAATAAGATTTCAGGGGAATGGCGAGTAAGACGTAAATGAGAATACAGGTAAAGATCAGCGCCTTGATCAGGCTGCCTTTCAAACTCGCCATCTCTTCCAACTCGCCGGCCTGTGAAACAGTCACTTCAGGGAAGCGATTTTCCAGATCTGGAATGACGCTGGAAGAAAGTTGCTGGGCAATCTCTGACGGAGCCACCTTATTTTTATTAATTGAGGCGCGAATGGTATTGACCCGTTTGCCATCACGACGGGCAATATAATCGGTGACATAGGCCGATTCAATGATGGCCACCGCCGTAAGCGGAAACCACTGACCGTTGTCACTTTTCAGGCGAAGCTGCATCAGGTCAGCGATGGTATCTCTGGATGTTTCACGACTCTTGACAATCACCCTAACTTCTTGTCGTCCGCGCTGTAGCCTTTGCGCTTCAGCACCGCCAAAACTCTCTCCGATCTGACTGGCGAGGGTTTCATTGCTAAAACCAAGGTGGCGTGCTTCAGATTTTAACTTGAGATAGAGCTCCGGCTTGCCGTTTTTTAACTCATCACGCAGGTTACTGACCCCGTTGATATCCTCAAGGTAGGCTAGCAATTCTTGACTGGCTGCCCTAAGACGCTCCTCATCCTTGCTGTAGAGATCAATGGCAAAACCGCCAGCGGCACCTTCTGTGGCACTAAAGACCAGCTCTGTGGTGCCTTCCAGATGCCCGACCCGACCCTGCCACTGCTGTAAAATATCCAGCGTCTCCAGCCCAAGGTGTTTACTGGGCGGTGTCAGTTCCGCATAAACCTCCACCATAAAGGCACCGCTTACTACCATCAAAATATGTTTAATCGGTTTTTCATCCAGGTTAAAGCGCTCAAGCCACTCTTCGTTGAGCGTATTGGCGACATCCTCGATACGATTCGCATTTTCCAGTGTCAATTGGTAAGGCGCACGCGCATCCATCTCCATACTGACGCTGAGCACCTGCTCGGGAATATCCGGGAAGAAAACCGTCTTTATCTGCCCTTTACCAATCAAGCCCATCCCCAGAGCCGCCACCGCGATAAACAACACCAGAATGGCGTAACGTTGGTTTAGACTCCACCCCAACAGCGGTTTATAGATTTTTTGAATCAAGCGATCGAGCTGCTGTTGAACAAAATCTTGAAGCCTGTGCCAAAGACGCAGTAACCATGAAGGGGTGCGTTTTTTTTCCAGCGAGATACGGGTAAGGTGTGCCGGAAGAATAAACTTACTTTCAAACAGGGAGAACAGTAGAGTCAGTATCACTACGCCAGAAAAACTGGCCATAATTTTACCCATTGCACTGTCAATCAGCATCAGGGGAGAAAGTGCAGCCACGGTGGTTAACACCCCAAAAATAGTGGCCATCGCCACACGCTGAACACCTCGCTCGGTGCCTTCAATCACATTCCGGTAGTGTTTGCGCTCTTCAAATACGCTTTCTCCCACCACCACCGCATCATCCACTAAAATACCCAGCGCGATAATAAAGCCGAAGGTGGTGATGTCATTCAGCGAATAGTCCATCCACTGGCTTCCCAGCACCGCCATCGCCCCGGCAATTGAGATGGGAATACCCATGGCAACCCAAAATGCCAGCTTCAGATTAAGAAACAGGGCAAGCAATATAAACACCAGAAAAAGGCCTTGCAGGGCATTGTTTTTCAACAGACCCAGTCGATCCGAAATATAGTGGCTGGCGTCAGCCCAAACACTGAGCTTAACCTCCGCCGGGAGCACTTTTTGAAAATTTGCCACGGTTTTTTTGACAACATCGGCGATATCAAGCAGGTTTTCAGTACGTCCAATCAACACCTCCATGCCCAATGCAGGCTGGCCATTGAAGCGCACAATCACATCGTCATCTTCGTAGCTGTCGTGAACCTCGGCCACATCGCCGAGTAACAGTTGGCTACCGTCACTGTGCTGATAAATGGGAATACCGACAAAATCACGGTAATAGTAACGCTGACTATCTGCACGCAGGGCGATTCTGGCACCCTCGGTCTTTAGCGAACCCGCCTTGAAAGTCAGAGAGGATTGCTGAATTTTTTCCGCAATATCGCGGGTAGTCAGGTCATATTTTTCCAATATTTCTGGGCGAACTTCAATCCGAAGTTCAGGTTTCCGCTCACCCCAGAGGTTGAGTTTGGAGATCTCGGGCTGTGCTAATAATGCTTCACGCAGTTCCCTGCCGAGGCGTTGCAAGGTATCAGGGTCGCTATCACCATACAGCTGTACAATCAGCGCGGGGAAATCAAAATCATTACGGGTAATCACCGGTTTATCCGCAGCCTGGGGGAAGTTGTAGATACCATCCAGACGCACGCGAACATCATCCTGCAACTGTTGCAGGCTGTAACCCGGATTCTTCTGTACCAGAATACTGGAAAAACCGTCTAATGAGGTGGACTGAATTTTCTTGATGCCCGGCAAGCCTTCCAGCGCTTTCTCAATCTTCTGTGTGATTTGTCGGTCAACCTGTTCTGTATAAGCATCAATAAAGATCGTATCAATTTGTATTGAATCCGCTGGCAGCTTTGGAAAACCTTCAATACGCATGGAGGTCATGGTGAAAATTCCGGCAATGATGATCAATAACATGATCAAATTTGCCGCAACAGGATTGCGGATAAACCAGCGTATTAATGACATGGCTTACTCCTTAACCGTGATGGGATCAACATGGCGACCGACGAGAAAGGAGGCCAGCGGCGTAGTGGCGATGCGCCATTGTGAAGGATGATGTTTAGTAAGCATTTCAGTCGATGGGGTTTCGATAATCACCTGATTACCCCGGTGGAAAAGCACCTCGGCGCTAAACCGTCGAAGCTGATCTTTATCATCCAGATACCAGATGTAGCCACCACGGGTTAGCGCACTTTCCGGGATAGCTAAACTGTTATGGGCAATACGGCTTGGCAAGTTTACCTGGACAAAATCACCCACCAGCGATGCTCTGTCAGGCGTATCAAGAATTTCCAAAAACAGCTTGTATTGGCGTGTTTCCGCATCAACAAACCCACCGCCGCGCTTAATGTGTGCCTGAGCAATTTCAACGTTGTCTGTATTGCGAATGGATGCGGTCTGATTTTTCCACTCTTTTACCAGCATCCCCCACTGTTTTCTGCTCAATGCGATGGCAATTTCCTGTTGCTTATTTTCAATGATTCGTAGCAGCTCATCGCCTTCCAAAATAGTTTGCCCGATACTGATATCACGACGAGTAATAATTCCTGAAAACGGCGCTTTAATTTGTGTATACGAGAGCATCTTTTGGGTGGCAGCAACCCGGCTTTCAGCCGCGTTTAATGTTTTTTCGGCAACTGTCAGCTGCGGAATATTCAGCACTAAATCCGACGGTGTTCCGCCAATACCGGAGCGCTGCCAGTTTTTTTTATCCTGTGACGATTTTTTTTGTGCCTGTAGCCAATTCAATTTTGCTTCTGCCAGTGCTTGTTCAGCCTCGTGTAGATCAGCCCGGTAGCGGCTGGCTTCGATGCGAATTAACAATTCACCTTTTTTGACCTGTTTACCCGCAAAGCTACCATCAAAAACCATTTCTACTTCACCGCTTACCTGTGCTTTCAGGGTGGTGGCCCAGCGAGGGCTAATTTCCGCATAGGTTTGGATGGTGCCGCTGTTATCTTGAGGTTGTGGCTTCACAATGGAAATGGGAGGGCGATATTGCACCGGCTGTTTCTGTTCAATCTCGGCGCTATCTTCCATCTCATCAATGATAATAACCACCAGAACAAAAATAAAGAGAGAAGCAAACAGCCACCATTTACGACTTTTCATGATTGTTCTCTTCGCTGTGATTTTTCCAGTCCGTTTCTATTGACAACCCCAATGCCATTATTAGTGCGAAGCGGTTTTTAATATATGAACTTTCGATGTTGTTGAGTTCAATTTGTGTTTCAATATACTCTTCTTTAATCAAAAAATAGGTGGCAAGGGAGAGATCCCCATCACTAAAACGTGTCTCGGCCGCGTGTCGTTTTTTACCTAAATTGCCAAGCTCTGCCTGTTTTTGTTCTATCTGCCAAGCCAATAATTTATCCCTAGTCAGCGCATTCTCCACCTCCAGCATCGCTTTAAGCACCGTATTCTGATATTGCCACCACAACACCTCGGCCTGCGCTGATTTTTGTTTGGCAATGGCGTTGAGTTGCCCTCTATTAAATAGTGGCTGAGTTAGCCCTCCAATCAGCTGCCAAACAAGATCACCGCGCAGTGCTTTTTCCAGTGTTGTTCCAGTTTTAGAAGCTGATGCAGTGAGGTTTATTTGTGGTAACAGTGCTTTGTATGCCGCACTCTCTGATCGGCGAAAGGCGTGCAGTTCCGAAAATCCCGCCTGAATATCCGGGCGGTTTTCTAGAGCAGTCGCGGGAATGTTATCGGTAAATATCAGCAAATTCATGGCTATTCGATCATCTGCCACAGACAACTCATCGGTAGGCAAGCGACCACGCAGGATATTCATGAGTCGCTGTGTTTTTAGTTTCTCCAGCTGTAGTTTCTGCAAGCGGGATTGACTGCGACTCTGGCTGTTTTTTGCATCCAGAAAAAACTCATAAGATGTCAGCCCTTGATAGTTGCCCTGATATGCATCCTGATAATAGCCAACCAGGTTCATTTGTATCTTGTTAATTTTAATAAGGTGTTTTTCAATATAAACATAGCCACGGTATTCAACCCATAAACTCGCCGACTGAATTATCAGTATTCGTCTGAGTTGTTGCAGATCATATTGCGCTTTATCTGCCAGATGCTGAGCCGCATCAATATTATCCGAAAATTTTCCCCAAACATCTAAATCCCAGCTAACATCAACACCCACCGATACACTGTTGCTGGTCTCTTTTAAAACATTTTTATTGCGGGTTCCTGATAGATTAAGATCCGCACGGGGACCAACCTCTGCACTGGCCGTTGTCATGCTATAGCTCGCAGCCTTTGCCGTTGCGGAAAGGGATTTAAGGTCCGGGTTATTGTCAAGAACCTGCGCGATGTACTGTTGCAGTTCAGTATGCTGATTTACCGCGATAACCTGTTTGGAAAGCTTTTTAAAATCAGCCATCTTCCAACTTTTCGCAGCGGTGATGGGCAGTGGCTCAGGCAGTGATTTCATCTTGGATACACACCCTGAAAGTAGGAGGCCCAGAGCAATAAAAAGAAAATATTGTTGCTTCATTTTACTCCTCAAAACTCACTGTTTAGTCGAACAAACCCCTCTTTAGCAAAGAGGGGTTAGGGAATATTTAACCGTTAGAAGTGGTAATTAAAGCTGGTTGTTAGCAGCTCTACACGCGTGTCATAAAAGTTGATATTGGAACTGAGATGCTCACTCGCAATTGTCAATTCCAAAGTGCTATTTTTCCAGTTAAAAGGCTCCCCGTAGGCGATACCCACAGCAACCGTGTTGAGTTCATCTCTTCGCTCTGTATTAAATAGAGGATTAACCGCACGGTATTTGGCCACACCGCCAGAGATATGAGTAAAAGCTTCAAAATGCCTCTTTTCATAAGCGAGTGTCAGCTCAACACTTTGAGCAGTAAAGCTGTTGGCAAGACCCTCCGCACTAGTGTGAGTGTAGCTTGCGCCACCCATTAAATAGAGGCTACTACTCAACATAAAAGGTGGGAGGGAAGCGGAAATTCGGTGGGATTTATTGCTGCGCTGTAGTTGCTTGATTTCCGCGGGTGTTAAACGGGCATTTAACGACTCGCCCGCACGGTCATTTTTGATGGATAGATCCTGATAGGTATAATCAATGCCGGCATACAGCCCCCCAATATTCTCAAGGGAAAAACCAATGGCGTTTTTCAGTCTGGCTTCCGTTGTTTTGCGATCTCTTCCCGTCAGGTAAGGGTCTTGCCATACATCAGCACTAGTCCCTAGAAACAGCGGCAACGAAACCGACAGCATGGTGCCATCGTTAAAGGTATAACTGACACCCGTTTTACCACCATCAAGCAGACTGCCATCCACATAGGCTGTTATATCATTCTGAAAGGTATAGCTCACTTTAAATTCAGGAAATAGAAAATCATAATTGTACTGAGCAGGCTTTGCATCCAGTGATTCAATGCGTTTTTTACCACCATAAGCATCAAGCTGCCCCTCTCCGCTAACAGCACCTACTACTAGCCCTACAGACCCACTCCAGCCTTTTCCCTCAGCTAACGCAGCAGTGGCAAAAAAGGGGAAGCCGAATATTAGCAGTGTTGTTATAGATAGCGCTTTCATATCAATACCCCAGGAGAAAGTTGATTGCCTTGCGACGGTAGCTAATACTTTATTCCGGATGGTATTAATAAAACCTTAAGGAGCCTCTGAGTGCGTCAGGTTGAATACAAATAACATTTGTAACGGGTATGAAACGTCAATGACCGTCTCTGCCTGGGCCAAACAACAACCCGATGAACAGTGGCAACGCAAGACCTTACGCGATACCACGAAAGGTCGCCTGGTGGTTGAAATGTTACATCAACGTGTAT
>JAADGF010000060.1 GCA_013152545.1 Gammaproteobacteria bacterium | reverse complement strand
TAGCGCCGATCGCGATGGAAGACGGTTTACGATTTGCGATCCGCGAAGGTGGTCGAACCGTCGGTGCTGGGGTTGTCGCCAAAATTATAGAGTAGCCTTCTTCTGGCAGACGGAATTAAATGGGTTCCTACACACAGCGTTAGGCCAGTAGCTCAATTGGCAGAGCAGCGGTCTCCAAAACCGCAGGTTGGGGGTTCGATTCCCTCCTGGCCTGCCATCCTCCTGGTGACAGGCTGGTAGCAGGAAGTTGGCTGGTTTGTAGACTGGTGCAGCAGTTATCGAATATCAAATAGAGAATTTTAGATTTGGATAAGCTTAAATTAATTGTTGCAACATTCCCTATTGTGGGTGCGATTGCAGCTTTCTATTATTATTCAGACGAGTCACTGTTATTGCGCGTAATAGCGATATTGGTCGCTATTCTTTTTTCCGCCTTGATTGCTTATCAGTCTAATGCTGGAAAGACAGCGTGGGCGTTTATAAAAGATGCGCGTACCGAAGTTCGTAAAGTAGTGTGGCCAACGCGAAAAGAAACAGTTCAGACCACAATGTTCGTTTTGGTGGCTGTGTTGATAATGGGTATTTTCTTCTTTTTGCTGGATATGCTTTTAGGGGCAGCTGTTCGCTTACTGACCGGTTAAGAGGGATGTGATATGGCTATGCGATGGTATGTGGTACACGCCTATTCTGGATTTGAGCAACAAGTGCGGCGCTCTTTGCTGGAGCGTGTTGCCCGTAAAGATCTACAAGATCAGTTTGGCGAAATATTAGTACCCACTGAAGAAGTGGTGGAAATGCGAGAAGGCCAGAAGCGCAAGAGTGAACGTAAATTTTTTCCTGGTTACGTATTAGTGCAAATGGAAATGAACGATGATACTTGGCATTTGGTGCAAGACGTACCGAAGGTGTTAGGATTTATCGGTGGTACTGGTGATCGGCCAACCCCCATTTCCAGCAAGGAAGCTGATAATATATTGCAGCGTGTACAGGATGGCGTCGAAAAGCCACGACCGAAGGTGTTGTTTGAACCGGGTGAAATGGTTCGCATTACCGAAGGTCCTTTTAACGATTTTAATGGTGTGGTCGAGGAAGTGGATTACGAAAAGAGCAAAATGCGTGTGTCCGTGCTGATTTTTGGTCGATCGACACCAGTAGAGCTAGAGTTTGGTCAAGTGGAAAAGGGTTGAATATTGCCGCTGTGTCACGGGATAATTTGTTGATATTTAATGAGTTTGTCTTGGCGGTAATGTGCATTTAAGTAATCGGGGAGCTGAATGAAGGGTAATTACGAATCCCATACCAGCGCTGGAACCCATAGAGGAGTGGTTATGCAATGGCAAAGAAAATAGAAGCTTATATAAAATTACAGGTACCCGCCGGTAAGGCAAATCCCAGCCCTCCAGTTGGCCCCGCGTTGGGTCAGCATGGGGTTAATATAATGGAATTTTGTAAAGCCTTCAACGCGCAAACTCAAAGTGTTGAGCAAGGCTTGCCGTTGCCGGTCGTGATTACCGTTTATAGTGACCGTAGTTTTACCTTTATCACGAAAACACCGCCGGCTTCCATTTTATTGAAAAAAGCAGCAGGTATCCCGAAAGGTTCTAGTGTACCCAATCGTGATAAAGTGGGTAAAGTGAACCGAGCCCAATTAGAAGAAATTGCAACGGCTAAAATGCCGGATTTAACAGCAGCTGATATGGATGCCGCCGTGCGTACCATCGCAGGTAGTGCGCGGAGTATGGGGATTGAAACGGAGGGCGTAAATTAATGGCTAGATTAACCAAACGCACCAAGGCATTTGTTGAAAAGCTGGAACCTGGTAAGGTTTATTCCATCGATGATGCTGTAGCTTTACTTAAGTCGATGCCGACAACAAAGTTTGATCAATCCGTAGATGTCAGTATTAACCTTGGTGTTGATCCTCGCAAATCTGATCAGGTTGTTCGCGGTTCGACGGTGTTGCCTAACGGTACCGGTAAAACAGTGCGTGTGGCTGTATTTGCACAAGGTCCCAATGCGGATGCTGCCAAAGCGGCAGGCGCAGATATCGTTGGTTTCGAGGATCTGGCAGATCAAGTCAAAGCGGGTAAAATGGATTTCGACGTGGTGATTGCGTCGCCTGATGCTATGCGGGTGGTGGGTCAATTAGGTCAAATTTTAGGGCCACGCGGTTTGATGCCGAACCCTAAAGTAGGGACGGTTACTCCTGATGTTGCTGGCGCCGTGAAAAACGCGAAGGCTGGTCAGGTTCGTTATCGTACGGATAAGGCAGGCATTATTCATTGTGGGGTTGGCAAAATCAGTTTCGATGCCAATAGCCTGAAGGAAAATATTAACATGTTACTGACGGGGCTTAGTAAGTCCAAGCCCAGTGCCGCGAAAGGCGTGTATTTTAAAAAGGTGACAATTTCGTCAACCATGGGGCCAGGTATCTCGGTTGATAAGTCATCCTTAGAGATATAGTTTTATACACCTTTGCTTTTTTTAACAAAGATAGCATTATGCGCCTATTGGCGGGTAATGTTGAAACAATTTGATATAGGCCAGCAGGCTGGTTTACGTCAAAGACCGTAGGTGCGTGTTGGTCGTTTTGTCTGTCAATGCCAGGATAAAACCAGCATGCTTAATGCGAATATCGATTGTTGAATGGCATATGTGTTTTCAACGCGGATTGTGTCGAAAATACGTTAATTGACAAGTTATTCTGCCTGCGCAGACGGTGCCACCCAAAACCATGTTGTTTAGGGTTACCGTTGATCTGGGAGTAGGTTAACACCTGGTTGGGTTAAACGTTAGGCCAAAGATTTATGAGCTAAGGTTTAACTGTTGACTGAACTTGGCGGTTTGCCCATTCATGTATTTCAACAGACTGGAGGTAGATCTCGTGGCGCTAAGTCTCGAAGAAAAAAAGACTGTTGTTGCGGAAGTGTCTGAAGTTGCCGCCAATGCGCATTCAGCGATTGCAGCTGAATACCTTGGCATTGATGTGACTGATATGACGGTACTCCGTGCAAAAGCGCGTGAAGCGTCGGTTTATATACGCGTGGTGAAGAACAAGTTAGCACGAAGGGCATTGGAGGGGACAGCGTTTGAATGCATGAGCGATTCCTTAAAAGGTCCATTGGTGCTTGCGTTTTCTCAGGAGGATCCTGGTGCGGCAGCACGAGTAATCTCTGATTTTTCCAAAGATAACAATAAATTAGTTGTTAAGTTGGTTGCAATCGGGGGCAAGCTCTTAGAGGCGGGTGACATTAAGCGACTTGCAGACATGCCGACAAAAGATCAGGCGATCAGTATGCTGATGTCAGTGATGAGTGCTCCAGTCACCAAGCTTGCGCGTACACTCAAGGAAGTGCCGACTAAGCTGACGCGTGCAGTGGCGGCAGTGCGTGACCAAAAACAACAAGCAGGTTAAGCAGCTGCTAGTAAGTAAGCAACAACAAGTTAAAAGGTTATTGGTTTCCTTTTCAATATTATAGTAGATATCATTATCGGCGCAGTTTGAGCTAAGGTAGTTTAACTTATTTGATGGCTGGCGCAGGTGATCGAGCAATAGGAGTTATAAAATGGCCGTATCAAGCGAAGAAATTTTAGAAACAATTTCCAGTATGTCTGTTATGGAGGTTGTCGACCTGGTTGAAGCAATGGAAGAGAAGTTCGGTGTGTCTGCCGCAGCTGCGGTAGCGGTTGCAGCGCCAGCTGCGGGTGGTGGCGAGGCAGCATCTGAAGAGCAAACTGAATTTGATGTGATTCTGTCGAGCTTTGGTGAGAACAAAGTATCTGCTATTAAAGCAGTCCGTGCAATCACTGGCCTGGGCTTGAAAGAAGCAAAAGCCCTTGTGGAAAGTGCTCCAGCGCCGGTTAAAGAAGGCGCTACAAAAGACGAAGCCGAAGGCATCAAAAAGCAGCTTGAAGAAGCTGGTGCAACGGTGGAGCTTAAATAGTCTGTCGTTTGCGCAGGTTAATAATATAGCGACCGTTTGTTATCTGCCTTATTGTGGCGCGAAATGAGCGGTTTGTGCGACAGGCAGTTATAGAAGAACGCATTTAAAGTAATAAATAATTACAGGCAAGGTACAACTGTATTAGTGTCTGCCAGGGGAAAAGTAGTAAAAAAATAAACAGTCCAAGTTGGCTGGCGGCTGCGTGCTGCCGGCCTTTTGGGCTTTGTTCTTAATTAACCGGTTGGTTTTATTCTATTACTTAATCTGTTGGGCTTGCTGTCCGTGATTCGCGCATTATTAGGTGGGTTGCGGGCTTGTCACTATTGTAACAGTCACAATCAAAAAATGTGATCGACGAAATAGAGGAACGTACATGGGTTACTCCTTCACTGAAAAAAAACGTATCCGTAGAGATTTTGGTAAATTTCCCAGCGTAATGGAAGAGCCATATTTGCTGGCAATCCAGGTGAATTCTTACCGCAAATACCTTCAAGTCGATACTGACTTAGATGCCCGGAAAAATTCAGGCTTACATGGTGCGTTAAAGTCAGTTTTTCCTATTGTGAGTTATTCCGGAAATGCGGCGCTTGAATATGAAAGTTACCGCTTGGGTACGCCCACCTTTAATGTAAAGGAGTGTCAGTTACGGGGTATGACTTATGCAGCGCCGTTGCGGGTGACCGTTCGGTTGGTGATCTATGATAAAGAGTCTAAAGCAACACCAAAGCCCGTGAAAGACATCAAAGAGCAAGAAATCTACATGGGCGAAATGCCTTTGATGACTGATAATGGTACGTTTGTTGTTAATGGTACCGAGCGCGTTATTGTATCCCAATTACATCGCTCGCCGGGTGTGTTCTTTGATCACGATAAAGGTAAAACTCATTCGTCCGGCAAATTGCTCTATCACGCGCAAGTTATCCCTTATCGTGGTAGTTGGCTTGATTTTGAATTCGATCCTAAAGATTGTGTTTTTGTTCGTATTGACCGTCGCCGCAAATTACCGGCTACCGTGTTGTTGCATGCCCTGGGTTATGACAATAACGAAATATTGGAAATGTTTTTTGAAACGGATTCGTTCACGCTGACCAAGGATGGGGCAAAGCTTGGGCTTATCCCTGAGCGGTTGCGTGGTGAAACAGCCAACTTTGATATCAAAACCAAGACTAAAGTCATTGTTGAAAAAGGGCGGCGTATTACCGCTCGCCATATCAATGAAATCGCAAAGGCGGGCCTCAAATCTTTGCTGGTTCCGTTTGAATATTTGTATGGCAAAGCTATTGCAAAAGACATTATTGATAAAGACTCCGGTGAAGTACTTGTTAATGCCAATGAAGAGGTGACTGAAGAGTTGATCGCAAGATTAACAGAGGCTGGCATTAAAGAGATTCTAACGCTGTATACCAATGATTTGAATAACGGCCCTTTTATTTCCGATACACTACGTTTAGATGATACCCGAGAAGTGTTGGATGCTCAGGTGGAAATTTATCGCATGATGCGGCCGGGTGAACCGCCGACTAAAGAAGCGGCGCTAACATTGTTTGAAAATTTGTTTTTCAACCCTGATCGTTACGACCTGTCTGCTGTGGGACGTATGAAGTTCAATCGCCGCTTGAACCGCACAGAGAATACCGGTGAAGGCGTGTTGTGCAAAGATGATATCGTCGATGTCCTGAAGTCGTTGATTAATATTCGCAATGGTAACGGTTTTGTGGACGATATTGACCATTTGGGTAATCGTCGAGTGCGCTCTGTGGGGGAGATGGCTGAAAACCAGTTTCGTGTTGGTCTGGTTCGCGTGGAACGTGCGGTGAAAGAACGTCTTAGCCTTGCTGAAAGTGAAGGTTTAATGCCGCAGGAGTTAATTAACGCCAAGCCGGTTTCTGCTGCGATTAAGGAATTTTTTGGGTCCAGTCAATTATCGCAATTCATGGATCAGAATAATCCGCTATCGGAAGTGACCCACAAACGTCGGGTATCGGCGTTAGGGCCAGGCGGGTTAACCCGGGAACGGGCTGGGTTTGAAGTGCGTGATGTACATCCTACTCATTATGGCCGGGTCTGCCCTATTGAAACCCCTGAAGGTCCTAACATCGGGCTGATTAATTCGTTAGCCGTATATGCTAGAACCAACGACTATGGTTTTTTGGAAACGCCTTATCGTAAGGTAGTCAATTCTAAAGTGACCGACGAGATTGAGTACTTGTCTGCGATTGAGGAAGGTCAATACGTTATTGCGCAGGCGAAACTCAATATTGATGAAAATGGCAGGCTTCAGGATAGCTTGGTGTCTTGCCGTCATCAAAACGAATTTACCATGACTTCGCCAGAGCAAGTGAACTATGTTGATGTATCGCCACGACAGATTGTATCAGTTGCAGCATCTTTAATTCCGTTCCTTGAGCATGATGATGCGAATCGCGCTTTAATGGGTTCTAATATGCAGCGCCAGGCAGTGCCCACGTTATTGGCTGAAAAACCCCTCGTAGGAACGGGTATGGAGCGTGTCGTGGCCATTGATTCCGGCGTTACTGTGGTGGCGCGTCGTGGTGGCAAAGTGGATTCAGTGGATGCCGCGCGTATCGTGGTACGGGTGACCGATGAAGAATCAGCCGCCGGAGAGCCGGGTGTGGACATCTATAATTTAACGAAATATACCCGCTCGAATCAAAATACCTGCATTAACCAGAAACCGTTAGTAAGACCAGGCGATAATGTTGAGCGTGGAGACGTGTTGGCGGATGGCCCCAGTACGGATATGGGCGAGTTGGCCCTGGGGCAGAACATGTTGGTAGCGTTTATGCCTTGGAATGGTTATAACTTTGAGGATTCCATCCTGATTTCAGAGCGTGTTGTTCAGGAAGATCGATATACCACGATCCATATTGAAGAGCTCACCTGCGTGGCTCGGGACACCAAATTGGGTTCCGAGGAAGTTACCAGTGATATTCCCAATGTGGGGGAGAGTGCGCTTTCAAAGCTAGACGAATCCGGTATTGTCTATGTGGGAGCGGAAGTAAAGCCTGGCGACATATTGGTGGGCAAAGTAACACCTAAAGGTGAAACGCAGCTGACCCCCGAAGAAAAGCTGTTGCGTGCGATTTTTGGCGAAAAAGCCTCTGATGTGAAAGACACATCGTTGCGTGTTCCCTCTGGTATGGTCGGTACGGTCATTGATGTGCGTGTATTCACCCGGGATGGCGTGGATAAGGACGCACGTGCCGTGCAAATTCAAGAATCTGAATTGGCACGTATCAAGAAGGATTTAAAAGATCAATACCGAATTATTGAAGATGATGCTTACTTACGGGCAGAAAAAATCCTAACAGACGTGGTTGCCGAAGGTGGCCCTAATGGTTTGAGGGCTGGAGACAGTGTTGCTGCGCAATATCTTGAAGAGTTGCCACGGCAGCAGTGGTTTGAAATTCGTTTGCGCAGTGAAAAAGCGAATCAACAATTAGAGACGTTGGCTGAACAGCTCAAAGAGCAGCGAGCCAGGCTGGATGCGCATTTTGAAGATCAACGCACAAAACTGACTTCCGGTGATGAATTGGCTCCCGGTGTCTTAAAAATGGTTAAGGTGTATCTGGCGGTGAAACGTCGCATTCAACCCGGTGATAAGATGGCCGGGCGCCATGGTAATAAAGGTGTAATTTCTATGATCGTACCGGTAGAGGATATGCCGCATTCTGCCGATGGGCGTCCGGTAGATATCGTGTTAAATCCATTGGGCGTACCGTCTCGGATGAATGTAGGGCAGGTGCTGGAAACTCATTTGGGTTGGGCGGCGAAAGGCATTGGTCACAAAATCAATGCCATGTTGGAAGGGCAAAAAGCCGTGGCGGATATACGACATTTTCTGGATGACGTTTACAACAATGGGGAAGGCGTTAAGGTTGATTTGGATTCATTTAGCGATAAAGAAATTTTGGAGATGGCGCGTAACCTGACCAAGGGTATGCCGATGGCAACACCGGTATTTGATGGCGTTAGTGAAACGGAAATCCGCCGCATGTTGGCGTTGGCTGATTTGCCCACAACCGGACAAACAACGCTCATTGACGGTCGAACTGGTGAGTCCTTTGAGCGACCCGTTACCGTTGGCTATATGTATATGCTTAAACTTAACCATCTGGTGGACGACAAGATGCATGCGCGATCTACAGGGCCTTACAGTCTTGTGACGCAGCAACCCTTGGGTGGTAAAGCACAATTTGGTGGTCAGCGTTTTGGAGAAATGGAGGTGTGGGCACTGGAGGCCTATGGCGCTGCCTACACCTTACAGGAAATGCTGACGGTGAAATCCGATGACGTCAATGGGCGTACTAAAATGTACAAAAATATCGTTGACAGTGATCATCGCATGGAAGCGGGTATGCCAGAATCCTTTAATGTCTTGGTTAAAGAAATTCGTTCCTTGGGTATCGATATTGAATTAGAACAGGAATAGGCAACCTCTACTAAAAGCTGTCAAATAAATGGCGGGTTATTACAGATTGAGAACTGCAACATGCGGCAGGAGATACAATGAAAGATCTACTTAAGATACTCAAAAACCAAGGTCAGGTAGAAGATTTTGACGCCATTCGTATCGGATTGGCGTCGCCTGAAAAAATTCGTTCATGGTCGTACGGTGAAGTTAAGAAACCCGAAACGATTAACTACCGCACTTTCAAGCCAGAGCGGGATGGCTTGTTTTGCGCAAAAATATTTGGACCGATAAAAGACTATGAATGTCTGTGTGGTAAGTACAAACGTTTAAAACACCGAGGGGTTATCTGCGAGAAATGCGGCGTGGAGGTCACGTTGGCCAAGGTTCGTCGTGAGCGCATGGGTCATATCGAGTTGGCCAGTCCTGTCGCTCATATTTGGTTTCTTAAATCTCTACCTTCCCGCATTGGCTTGTTGCTGGACGTGACATTGCGTGAAATTGAGCGAGTCCTTTATTTCGAAGCATTTGTGGTAATAGACCCCGGTATGACGCAATTGGAGCGTGGGCAACTGCTCAGTGACGAACAGTATCTTGACGCCATTGAGGAGTATGGTGATGAGTTTGATGCGCGTATGGGGGCTGAAGCTGTTTATCAACTGCTGAGTAGTATCGAACTGAACAAAGTGGTTGTCGAGTTAAGGGAGGAAATTGAGGCAACCAAGTCGGAAACAAAATATAAAAAATTAACCAAGCGAATGAAGCTGGTAGAGGCTTTTCTTGATTCTGGCAATAAACCGGAGTGGATGGTGATGACGGTGTTGCCGGTGTTACCGCCCGAGTTGCGTCCTTTAGTGCCGCTGGATGGCGGGCGTTTCGCGACCTCGGATTTAAATGATTTGTATCGCCGCACCATTAACCGCAACAATCGTTTGCGCCGTTTGCTGGAGTTGAATGCGCCGGATATCATCGTGCGAAACGAAAAGCGTATGTTACAGGAATCAGTGGATGCTTTACTGGATAATGGCCGTCGTGGTCGGGCAATAACAGGATCGAATAAGCGGCCATTGAAATCCCTGGCGGATATGATAAAAGGTAAGCAGGGCCGTTTTCGGCAAAATCTGCTGGGTAAGCGTGTGGATTATTCCGGCCGTTCGGTTATCGTGGTTGGTCCTACGTTAAAGCTGCACCAGTGTGGTTTACCAAAAAAAATGGCACTGGAATTATTCAAACCGTTTATCTTTAGTAAGCTGGAGTTACGCGGACTGGCCACAACGATCAAAGCCGCTAAAAAAATGGTGGAGCGCGAAGGCCCGGAAGTGTGGGACATTCTTGAAGAAGTGATTCGCGAACATCCGATCATGTTGAACCGTGCGCCTACGTTGCATCGTTTGGGTATTCAGGCATTTGAACCGGTATTGATTGAAGGTAAAGCCATTCAGTTGCATCCTCTGGTTTGTACCGCATTTAATGCCGACTTTGACGGTGACCAAATGGCGGTTCATGTGCCTTTGTCCATAGAGGCGCAAATGGAAACGCGTGCGTTGATGATGTCCAGTAATAATATTCTGTCTCCAGCCAATGGTGAGCCCATTATTGTTCCTTCGCAGGATGTGGTGCTAGGGCTTTATTATATGAGTCGTGAGTGCATAAACGCCAAAGGTGAAGGGATGCTCTTTGCTGATGTGAATGAAGCGCTTCGTGCTTATCAAGGCGGTTTCGCTAATCTACAGGCGAAAATAAAAGTCCGTATTGAAATGTTAAGCACAGATGAGAACGGTGTAGAGAAAATGCAACGCAAGTTAGTGGATACGACGATTGGGCGGGCGTTGATAATGACAATCTTGCCCAAAGCGTTATCCGTCGATTTTGTTAATCAACCCATGACAAAAAAAGCAATATCCAATGTCATTAACGCTTGTTACCGGCAGGTGGGCTTGAAAGAAACGGTTATTTTTGCGGATCAACTAATGTATACCGGGTTTCATTATTCCACCAAAGCAGCGGTTTCCTTTGGTATTAATGACATGGTTGTTCCACAAGGTAAACAGAGCATTATTGATGTTGCTGAGCACCAAGTAAAAGAAATTGAGGACCAGTATAGTTCTGGTTTGGTTACCAATGGTGAGCGTTATAATAAAGTTGTTGATATTTGGTCTAACACCAATGATCAAGTCGCAAAAGCGATGATGGATGGTTTGGGTGTAGAAGAGGTTGTGAATGCCAAAGGTGAAACGGTAAAACAGAAATCCTTTAATTCAATTTTTATGATGGCAGATTCGGGCGCGCGAGGTAGTGCGGCTCAGATTCGTCAGTTAGCGGGTATGCGGGGCTTGATGGCAAAGCCCGATGGTTCAATTATTGAAACGCCGATTACCGCTAATTTTCGCGAAGGGCTTGATGTATTGCAATACTTTATTTCAACCCACGGTGCACGTAAAGGCTTGGCGGACACCGCGTTGAAAACAGCAAATTCAGGGTATCTTACGCGTCGTCTAGTGGATATTGCGCAGGATCTAGTTGTCGTAGAACCCGATTGCGGCACTCAGAATGGCCTGGTAAAGCAACCCTTTGTTGAGGGTGGCGATATCGTGGAAACCTTAAGTGAGCGCGTTTTAGGTCGAGTGCTTACTGAAGATATCATTCATCCTGGTACAACGGATCAAGTGTTGGTGCATAGTGGCACGTTGCTGGACGAGGCGTTAGTGGCTACTTTGGAGGAGAAAGGTGTTGATCAGTTGGTAGCTCGTTCGCCAATTACTTGTGAGACTCGCTACGGAGTGTGTGCTGCTTGTTATGGCCGTGACCTGGCGCGGGGCCATCGCGTCAATCTGGGAGAGGCTGTTGGTGTTATTGCTGCGCAAAGTATCGGCGAACCGGGCACTCAGCTAACCATG
Source organism: Gammaproteobacteria bacterium (assembly GCA_013152545.1). Taxonomy (GTDB): domain Bacteria; phylum Pseudomonadota; class Gammaproteobacteria; order SZUA-152; family SZUA-152; genus JAADGF01. Next base: position 4,984 of record JAADGF010000060.1, on the reverse strand, counting down.
CGTACTTTCCATATTGGTGGTGCGGCGTCAAGAGCAGCGGCGGCGAATAATATTCAGGTAAAATCAAACGGCTCAGTGCGGCTGCACAATATTAAAATTGTGCAACGTAAAAACGGGAATTTGGTCGCTGTGTCTCGATCCGGTGAAATCACTGTTATTGATGAGCATGGTCGGGAGCGTGAACGCTATAAAGTGCCTTATGGTGCTGAAATCACCGCCAAAGAAGGCGATGTTGTCGAAGGTGGTCAAATCATTGCAAATTGGGACCCGCACACCCATCCGGTTATCACTGAAGTTGCTGGTGTTGTAAAATTCAACGATTTCATCGAGGGTATTACGGTACAACGGGAAGCGGATGAAGTGACTGGTTTGTCCAACTTGGTCATCACTGACCCCAAGCAGCGGGGCAGCGCCGCAAAAGATTTGCGTCCCATGGTAAAGCTGGTTGATAGCAAGGGGGAAGATCTGTGTATTGCTGGCAGTGAGGTTCCCGCTCATTACGTGCTACCAGCTGGCGCGATTGTGAATTCAGAAGATGGTTCGATTGCCGAAGTGGGTGACGTCATTGCCCGTATCCCGCAGGAATCATCGAAAACACGCGATATTACCGGTGGTTTACCTCGAGTTGCAGAGCTGTTTGAAGCACGTAAACCAAAAGAGCCTTCGATTTTAGCGGAAATTTCGGGCATTATTAGTTTCGGCAAAGAGACTAAAGGCAAGCGCCGATTGGTTATCACGCCGAACGATGGAGATCCGTATGAAGAGTTGATACCTAAATGGCGTCATATCACCGCCTTTGAAGGTGAGCATGTCGAAAAAGGTGAAGTGATTGCCGATGGTGCGCCCAATCCTCATGACATATTGCGCTTGTTAGGGGTGGTGGAGATGTCCACTTACATTGCCAATGAAGTGCAGGAAGTTTATCGTCTGCAAGGGGTTAAAATTAACGATAAACATATTGAGGTCATTGTGCGTCAAATGTTGCGCCGGGTTGAAGTTAGTTATGCCGGTGACTCCAAGTATTTGAAAGGGGAGCAAGTCGAAAAATCCCAGGTTCTGGATGCTAATGATGAATTATTGGCGCGAGGCAAAGAGCCTGCGCGGTTTGATCCTTTGTTGCTGGGGATTACCAAGGCCTCGCTGGCGACGGAATCTTTTATCTCAGCGGCATCATTTCAGGAAACGACTCGAGTGCTGACAGAAGCCTCTGTGAGCGGAAAAGTCGATTCCCTTCGTGGTTTAAAAGAAAACGTCATCGTAGGGCGTTTGATCCCAGCAGGGACGGGACTTGCTTATCATCTGGAGCGTCGCAAAAAGCGACAACCTGATTTGCACGCAGAAGAGATATTACCAAAAATTGTTGAAGAACCAGCAAGTTCCGATGGGAGTGAGCAGGAAGAGGTAATCGGATAAAATCGCCCAAACAGCCGACTGGGGCTTGACAGATGAGCTGGTTACGCCTAAAATTCGCGCTCCTCTGACAGGCGGGTAGTCTCGCCTGTTTTTTATTATGCGGAACATTATGCTGAGAACGTTATAGTTAGACGTTATGCTCGGATTATAATAGTTTATAAAGCGATTGCGGTCGGAGTATTGGATGCCAACGATTAATCAACTAGTTCGAAAGCCACGTGGTAGGCAGGTGGTTAAAACAAATGTCCCGGCGCTGGAGGCTTGTCCGCAACGGCGGGGTGTTTGCACGCGCGTTTATACTACTACGCCAAAAAAGCCTAACTCGGCGCTTCGCAAAGTGGCGCGGGTACGATTAACCAATGGTCATGAAGTTACTACCTATATTGGCGGCGAAGGGCATAACCTACAGGAGCATTCCGTGGTGCTTATTCGTGGTGGTCGTGTAAAGGATTTACCAGGGGTACGGTATCACACTGTACGGGGTAGTCTTGACACGTCTGGGGTGGCTGATCGTCGTCAGGGGCGCTCAAAATATGGTGCCAAACGACCAAAATAGCCAATTGGGTAAGGTAAGCTTTGTGTGACCTCAGTATTGAAAATAGCATGAAAGCTAGCACTGTACGAATTTAACACTGACACGAATTTAACAAGTCGTTATAGAGAGAACCTAGGTAGACAGCAATGGCGAGAAGAAGAGTAGCAGCGAAACGAACGATCTTACCTGATCCCAAGTACGGAAATGGTACGGTTGCCAAATTTGTCAACATGGTGATGCTAAACGGTAAAAAATCCGTTGCAGAAAAAATTGTCTATGACGCTTTGGATCAAGTCGTTAAAAAATATAACGGTGACGAAGCCATTGAGCTGTTGACGAAAGCGCTGGATAACGTGCGTCCCATGGTAGAAGTAAAATCACGTCGGGTAGGCGGTGCAACCTATCAAGTACCAGTAGAAGTGCGTGCTGAAAGGCGCAATACGCTGGCAATGCGTTGGATTGTTGATTCAGCACGTAAGCGCGGTGAAAAATCCATGGACAGGCGTTTAGCTGGAGAGTTGATCGATGCAGCTGACAACAAAGGTTCAGCTGTAAAGAAGCGTGAAGATGTGCATCGTATGGCGGAAGCAAATAAAGCCTTCGCTCATTATCGTTGGTAGGTAATGTTGGTAGATAATGTTGCCAGAGTAATGGGATAACGGTGGTAAAGGCTAAGCGCTATCGGCTTGGTTGATGGAAAATTGATCTAAAAACATTGAATTAAGTAATTCGGCGCTAACTATTAAATAAATAACTTGAGGTTGTACTCGTGGCTCGCAAAACTCCAATCGAACGATACCGAAACATCGGCATTATGGCGCACATTGATGCGGGAAAAACCACGACAACCGAGCGCATTCTCTTCTATACCGGAATGTCTCACAAAATCGGTGAGGTCCATGATGGTAACGCAACCATGGATTGGATGGAGCAGGAGCAGGAGCGCGGAATTACCATCACATCAGCTGCCACCACTTGTTTTTGGAGTGGTATGGACAAGCAATTTCCTGAGCATCGCATTAACATTATTGACACCCCGGGGCATGTCGACTTTACCATCGAAGTTGAGCGTTCATTGCGCGTACTTGATGGTGCCTGTGCTGTGTTTTGTGCTGTAGGAGGTGTTGAACCTCAATCTGAGACGGTTTGGCGTCAGGCTAATAAATACGAAGTGCCGCGCATGGCATTTGTTAATAAAATGGATCGTGCGGGAGCCGATTTTTTGAGGGTAGTGGGGCAACTAAAAGATCGTCTGGGTGCTAACCCAGTTCCTATCCAATTACCCATCGGCGCAGAAGAACACTTTAAAGGTGTGGTCGACCTGATTCGTATGAAGGCTATATTATGGAATGAAGCCGACATGGGAGCGACTTATGAGTTGGAAGATATTCCAGCTGACATGCTAGATTTATGCACTGAATGGCGTGAAAAAATGCTTGAATCTGCCGCAGAAGCGAACGAAGAGCTAATGGATAAATACCTCAATGAAGGTGATTTATCGTCAGCAGAGATTAAAGCAGGGTTACGGCAATGTACCTTAAACAATGAAATCGTGCCGGTGCTGTGTGGTTCCGCCTTTAAAAACAAAGGCGTTCAAGCTATGTTAGACGCTGTTGTTGAGCTGATGCCGGGCCCAACGGATGTGGCTGCGATTAAAGGTATACTTGATGACAAGGATGGCACCGAAGCCGAAGCGCGTGCATCTGACGATGAACCTTTTGCTGCGTTAGCATTTAAAATTGCGACGGATCCTTTTGTGGGTACACTGACCTTTTTTCGTGTCTATTCCGGCGTGTTGAAATCAGGTGACGCTGTTTATAATCCACTCAAATCAAAAAAAGAACGCATTGGTCGTATTTTACAAATGCATGCCAACAGCCGTGAAGAAATTAAAGAAGTTCGCGCTGGCGATATCGCGGCGGCGGTTGGGCTTAAGGATGTGACTACAGGTGAAACCCTGTGTGATCTTAAGCGTATCATTACGCTGGAGCGCATGGAATTTCCAGAGCCAGTTATTTCGGTTGCAATTGAGCCGAAAACAAAAACCGATCAAGAAAGAATGGGTATTGCGCTGTCAAAACTGGCACAGGAAGATCCTTCGTTTCGAGTGCACACTGACGAAGAATCAGGTCAAACCATTATTTCCGGAATGGGCGAGTTGCATCTTGAGATTATTGTTGACCGAATGCTTCGGGAATTCAAAGTGGAAGGTAATGTGGGCGCTCCTCAGGTTGCTTACCGTGAAACAATTACTAAGACCGTTGAGTCTGAAGGTAAGTACGTTAAGCAAACGGGTGGTCGTGGTAAGTATGGTCACGTCTGGCTGCGCATTGAACCTGCTGAAGCGGGTTCAGGCTTTGAGTTTGTTAACGAAATTGTGGGCGGAGCTGTACCAAGAGAGTATATCAACGCAGTCGAAGCTGGCATTAAGGATCAGATGCAAAATGGTGTGTTAGCAGGATATCCAATCGAAGATGCCCGCGTTGCGCTTTATGATGGTTCTTACCACGATGTCGATTCCGATGAGGTCTCATTTAGAATGGCGGGCGCGATGGCCTTTAAAAAAGGCGCATTGAATGCAAGCCCGGCACTATTAGAACCTATGATGACCGTAGACGTCGTGACTCCGGAAGATTATATGGGTGACGTGATGGGTGATTTAAACCGGCGTCGTGGCATCGTACAAGGGATGGAGGACGGTGTTACGGGTAAGAATATAAAAGCTGAAGTTCCCTTGGCCGAAATGTTTGGGTATGCGACCGATTTGCGCTCTATGTCACAGGGGCGGGCAACCTATTCCATGGAATTTTGCAAATATGCTAAAACACCGAGCAGCGTGACGGAAGCGGTGATAAAAAAAGCGTCCTAATTTAAGCGCAAGCGTCACTAGTTTATCGAATATATTGTATTGATCACCATTGACTAGAAAGAAGGGGTAACTACCGTGTCTAAAGAGAAATTCGAGCGAACGAAACCGCATGTAAATGTAGGAACGATCGGTCACGTCGACCATGGCAAGACGACGTTAACCGCAGC
>JAADGF010000089.1 GCA_013152545.1 Gammaproteobacteria bacterium | reverse complement strand
GGATAGGTTAAATAGCGATCAGTGTTGTTAATAAACTCAATAGACCGGATCTTTCCCAACGGCTGGTGCATCTCTAAGCCATCAAAGGCACCAATAACCATGAGTGCCCCGCCGTACATGCGACCAAGTACAATGCCCTCCTGCACCGCTTCACGGATATTCAGCCTTTCCATTTCATCACGAACACGTTCAGCTAATTCAGGTTTTGTGTCATGAGAGAGCGTAATCCATTTGCGTGTTGCATCTTTTGCCGGTATTTCAACAACCCGGCGCACAAGCCAGTCATTCAAAAATAGCGCATCAAGCTCAGTTCGACTGACTCTATTGTCATATTCGTATCGTGTCCGGGATATTGGATCTGAGCTTGAGCCGAATTTATTGGTTGTGTTCACCCAGCGATCATTATGCATCACCTTCGATAGTGATGGCTTGTTTTTAGATATTACTAGCTTAGTCATATTAATCTGCCTCTTCTCGACATTACCTCTGCAGTTGAAACATTACTTTTTGCAATCGCAAGTGTCAAAGCTTCTGCTTTGTTTGGCGATTTGATGCCACGCCTTGTTAACTTTAACTTTGATTCTATCTTTAATTTTCCAGCTTCATTCGTTTCAACTTTCGGCTGTGATAGCTCTGAAATTAGCTGAGGATCGTTCGGAATGCTAATTAATTTATCAACCGGGTATTTTTTTATATTGTTTACGTGTTCATACGTTCGTTCAAATCTATCTCTAAGCTCCCACCATAATTGAGCTTTCAAGTTCAAAAACATATCCTTGTTTTCTTTGCCGGGCTTATAGTAGCCGTAACGGAGGTTTACCAACATTAATACCGATAAACCTTACTTTTGACTTTTTGTTGATTTCGATGATGGATGCAGCCTCACCTTTAACGCCGGCACCCACACCAATACTGTCAAAATTAACTTTGCTGTAACCCTTATTAGTTGCGATCCGGTGTGCTTTGCGTGTTGTCTGTGTAGTGTTGCCTATTTTCCATGTCTCAATGAATTTAACAACAACGCCGTGCATACCGAGCAACACGTTATCATCTCCACCTTCATCGGCTACATCAAGGCCAGCAACTTTATCCCCTGATGCATCTAGTTTTAAGTTAACCGCAGCCCGCACATATTTGGATGGTATACAGATCCCTTCTACCGATGCGCTGTAATCAATATCAATTTCCTGCGCAACGGTTACTGCATCCAGGGTATCTATTTGTTTTTGGTACCACTTTTCGTCCTTGCGCGGATCGTCTTTCCAGTGAAAAGTAAATACAGGCAATTTCCCGCTAAAGCGTTTACGGTAAAAAGGATTACCGTTCCCATTGGGTGTTGAAACGTCAATTTTCACATTTGAGTTTTGCGATAAGGCTGCATCAATTCGTTCTGCACGCTCATAAAAAGCGGATTCATCTTTGAAATACATCGAGGAGCGCCCACCCCGGCCAATATTGTCGCCAGCCTCACCTGTTATTGCTGAACTATTTTCTGGATTGAGTATCTTCATGTAAGGGGTATGTAAATTTATGTTAAATCCCACTGGTAATATTTCTTTCGGCATGTTTTTTAATATCATGCGGCCTTTTTCAAATATTGAGTCAGGATCGCCCAGTCGGTCGACAAGCATTTCTTTTCGACTACCAAAGCCAATTTTAACGCCACGGTGAAACCGCCACATCCAAACAGAAAATGCCATATTTAACCAGGTAGCACCGGCATCACGCGATTTTTCAACCAGCGCATCTTCTTTGCTCTCATATTTATCCAATAACCAGTAAATATATTCTTTTTGCCGGGGAAAAAGTATAAATGGCATGATCGAAGGCTTCACCCTGGGATCATACGTCCACACCCAATCTTCAATAAATTCAACTGGATGCGTTTCGTAGAAAACAAGCATTGGGATAATACACGAAGGATTAGAGCGCAGCTCAAGGATAATACGAGTGCGCTTGTGGATAATTGAGGTGTACTCAGGTTCTTTAAAGTTAATCTGCGTCAACTTCGCCACGCATAACTTGCAAGTAAATATCAGTGGCCTGCTCTGCGGATATATTAGGGTTTAGATTAATGTTCTCAGTTTGAATCGGTTTACCGTCTTCACCGGTAAGCTCATGTCTATCTTTTTTACCCCAACGTTTATTAAAACGTCTTTCTAGGAATTGTGAGGCAGCGCGCCAATCATCACTTTTCGCCGCTTTCATAATTGTTTTTAGTGCAGCATCTTCAGCTTTTGCGCCAGCTATGTTCACTGACTCTAGGAATTCTAGATAAGGTTTTTCATCTTTATTGATTTTAAGTTCGAGTCCATTCTCAAAATCACGCTGTAAGCGGTTGTATTCATTCTCTCCCCGACTAAGCCAGGAATAATATGTTGCTTCTGACACACCTGATAATCGGCATGCGGTAATAGCATAGTGCCCACGCTCTAATGCTTTCAGAATGATTATTCGTTTTTTATTATCTTTAGTGAGCATAGACCGTCTACCAGCATTGCTTTTTTTCTTACCGGGGTTTTTCTTGGCCCGCTTTTTCTTCGAGGCAACCTTCTTCTTGGCCACCTTCTTTTTCGTGGCTTTCTTCTTGGCTGTTTTTTTCTTAGACATGATTAACTAATGTAAGCGAGGTTTTTCACATAGAAATCGAATTCGTCGTTTTCTTCATCGTTTGCACCATAAATTGCAATAATGCTGACACGCTTCAGTTCTTGCTTGTTGGTGTCAGCGACAATAGCTGTTTCGGTTTTATTGAGGTTTATGCGCATGGTGTCGCCCGGTGTATTAACCGTTGTATCAGATTTTACTGATGTTCCGGTTGTTACGCAGTCAATACGATATACGACCGAGTTGGGTGCGGCCAGCACATCATTTTCATCCTTGAAAATGATATCCAGGTACCGCGTACTATTCTCATTGACTTCAGCTATGTGCATTATGCAATAGTTAGCGTTAGCTCAAGCGTCCAGGTACCCGTGCTTTTGGTACCCAATGAGGATATTTTTCGGTTTAAGTTCTTATTCGCAGTATTCCCATTATCCAGCGATACTTCACGCCAGGCGAAATTAGCTTCTGTTGATGTGAATACTGACCGGAATGTCAATGTTTGAGCTGCACGGCTTGGGTAGGTCGCTTCCATCGCCTTATACAGCGAACTTGCACCCTTGAGTGCGGTCTCGGTTGCAATAACAATGCCTGCAAACTTACCTGTACCCGTACCACCCGTACCTGAGTAATTGGCTGTCAAAACCAGGTTTAAGTCATCAGTAATTGATTGAATTGTTGCGAGCACATCATCTGCATCCAAGGCAACCAGATCACCAACAGCTAACTGGGTTGTAAATGAAGTACCCACACCTACAACGGCAGCACTTCCATTTGTCATTTGAATGGATGTACCGGTAATGACCGTTAAAGCTTCGTTACCCACACCGAGGCGGGCGCTTGCATTGTTATAAGCGGTTGTTCCACCAGCGGCAATCATTAAATCAAGCATTTCCTGAATGCCTTCATTTAAAAATAAATTTCCGTCAATATCGACTACTTCGAATGGTTTTCGGCCTTGAAGATAATCATCATCAGTTTTGTATTTGCAAACTTTCCAATGTCGCTTGATTGTGAACTTTTCTTGTAGAGCTTGCATAATGCACACCTCAGTTAAATTAAATTAAATTCTATTGTTCTCTTTTTCAGATCAAACGTCATTGATCTGCGGCTTAAACTAAATGTAATTGTAGTGATCCGGCTGCTTGAGTCAAAGTTATTTACAACATCA
>JAADGF010000038.1 GCA_013152545.1 Gammaproteobacteria bacterium | reverse complement strand
CCCGGGCCTTTGACTTGATGCTGCATAACGACAAAAACACGCCACCGGCACCGGTGTTGCAAAAACCGATCGTGGTGGTGATGAAGGAAGAGAAACCGGTGTGTCTTTGCTGTGGAGATGAATTTTAGCATGGTGGAATTAGCGCCAGATACCGTTGTTGTGACGGGGTTGGGCATGGTCTCGCCTATTGGCCATGACGTTGTGACAAGTTGTGCATCGGCCCATGCAGGAATTGTACGGCTCACAACGTTGGACTATTTTTCAATATTCGATGCAGAGGAAGCATCGCTCGATAAAGCCGTAGGGCAGCCTATGCGCGATTTTTCAGATGGCTTCGTGGGCATTGGAAGATTAATTCGCTTAGGTAGTGCAGCGATAAATGACTTGTTTTCTTACATGGGGCGTGCGCCACATCACCTTTCCCCAAGATGCGGGTTGTTTTTAAATGTGTCCAGTGGTTATTATCAGGATCATTTGGAAACAATGGAGAGGGAACAAGAAGGAATGTTAATCCGTGATGAGGATGACCCGGATTATGAACCCTTTACATCTCAAATCAGGCAATATCGATATGGGAAATTGTTAATACCGCGTCTTTGCGAACAATGTGACTTGAAGATTGATGACGAGTATCAAAGAATCTATTTCGAAGACCAGGTGGGCGTGATCACGGCAATCCGGGATGCGATATTATTGCTGAAATCGGGCAAGTTGGAACGGTGCATCATTGGTGGTATCGACTCCTATGTAGAATCTGAAATGCTGGAAATTCTGGCGAGTCTCAAATTGCTGAAAACGCCGGATAACCCAGCGGGCCTCATACCCGGTGAAGCGGCCGCTTTTTTTATGTTGGAGCGGCATGATGTTGCCAAACAGCTCAATGCCAGGATTGAAGCATACCTGGATAGCCCTTCAATTGTTGAAGAGAAAATACACCGTTTCTCGGATGTTCCCAGTCATGGGCAGGCCTTATCAAAGGCGATTTCTCAAACGTATGAGCAAGTCTTGCAAACGAAAAAACCCATAGGAACCATACTTTTTAATCTCAATGGTGATCCACGGAAGTCTGCTGAATGGGGAAATACCGTGGTAAACGTCTCTTTGTCCTACCCAATAAAAGAAGCAAAATATTGGTATCCAGCGGAATCATTTAGCGAAACAGGCGCAGCGACGGCGGCCATTGCGTTATGTTTTGGCGTTAGAAGCGTTGTCAGGCAGCATTTCCATCAGGATTGTTTGCTTGCAATGTCAAATGACAACGGTCAGAAGGGTGCTGTTTTTTTAGCAAGGTATCAATAACAAACATGATATTGTAAAAATATTGAGAAAATAATATGGCAATGCAAGAGCATTATAAACAAATGCAAAATTCGGAATACCATACGGATGGTGCTTGTGTGTGCCGGCATATCAGCCCGTTTAAAGAGGGAGACCTTTGCAGTCATCGCTGGCAGGGCTGGAGAGAATCCTGCATCTCGCGCACCCCTCTCTACAACTCATATGACCCCGCATCGATATCAGAGAAAGACCTGCCTTCGCGCCAGTTGAGAACGTGGATCGACAAAAAAGGAAAACAGAAGAGCTATAAATACCAGGTCAAAAGCCCCTTAAAAGACCCTACTTGTTGGTACATGGGCAAGGGAAGTAATTTTAGAAAAAGCGCTAAGCGCCCCTATCTGCATAACTATCACCACATCATTACCAATGGTGAATTAAACAAACATTTTAAGGTAAAAAATGGCAGAGCACTTATTTACTTGATGGCGGCCAAATACAATATCAACCACGGCAAGAATGTGATCCCTCTCCCGAAACAACAAAAGATTGGGAAAATCATAAAATTACCCATACATTGCCCGGGGAAAGCCAGGAGTCACCCAAAATACAGCGAATACGTTAGTGCGCAGTTGAAAGAAATTGCAAAAATTATTAATCAGCAACTTAACGATAAGGGTTGCGAAGAAAACAAGGTGGTGGTTGATAAGCTCAAGACGGCGCTTATCAATTTATCGAAGAAACTGGAGAAAAAGATCATCGCACTGGGTGCCATGTATAAGGGGCCCAACATTGAAAACATTGCAAAGGTAGACAAATAATATGCCGAATCACTATTTTATTTTAAAAGCCGAGGTTGATCATAAAGTCTGCGTTATCACTGAGGACGCAGAAGGTGTTGTGCCAATAACTGATCATACCAGCGGGCGCACACTGAAAGGTATTTATCCGGAGAATGCCGAGCTGTATATGGATGAAGATCATTCAGGGATGCGCCTGCTTGACTTTGTGGCTAACCACTTAACGTATCTCATCGTATCAAAAAAGGTAAAACAGGTATTGCAACAGGAAGGGGTGGATAATATCGAATATTGGCCCGTGTTGATTTATGATCAGAAAAAACGCTTGGCCTCGTCTGACTATTGTATCTTAAATGTACTGGGCACAGTGGACTGCCTGGATCACGAAAACTCTGAGTATGACAGGAGTATACTCGACCCGGCAAGAATTCAGCATTTCGATAAGGTGGTGTTTCATGAGGACAAGGTGCCGGAAGATGTGAAAATTTTCCGACTGAAAGATCGTGAAGCAATGATATTTATTCGGAATGACCTTCTTGATGCCTTGAAAAAAAATAATCTGAAAGGGTTTGAGGTTCTTCGGGTGGGTGAAAACGTTTTCATATAGGCATTGCGTGGCAATAATGACACTTGGGATTAATCAATATGGCAACAGAAGAAGATCTTGAAATTTTAGTAGAAAATGCGACGGATGAGATTCAGGATATTGTTGAGGAAATTGACGATGGGGACGACTTTGAAGCGCAGTTAGGTCAGCTTATTTCCGATCTATGCACCCGTTACCGGCGCCGCGCAGCGGCTTGTTTTTTTCTGGAGGCGGACACAGGGGCATTTTATCGTGATCTGTTTAAAAGCGCGCAAGCTTTTTTGTATTTTTTGAAACGTGCGAGTGAAGACAGTGCTATCGACAGGTACCCGCTGACAACCGGAAGGAGTGCGCCTTTTTTTGATGCCATCGCCGGGCAAAACATGGCACTGGCCAGAGCCATTGCTCAGCATTCGCCGCAAACCTTTGCCGACGGTGATGAATACGAGGATGATTTTTTCTATTATCATTTTTTGATGCGACTTTATTTTTTTGAAACAGATAAAAAAGAATTAACCAGTATTCTCGGGCAATTATCATCGGCGGTCACGCAAGAGTCGACTTATAAAGCGGGTATCTGCAAGGCATTATTAGGGAAAGACTCAGAGGGGTTTAATGAAAACCTCAGTACGCTGCTATTGGCGCATCAAGGCACTTATGATCGCTACAGAGAGCAGGAAATAGAGCAAGATGACATCATTGATGTCGAAAGTAATATTTCGATTGAGGGTTTGGCTCTCATTCGGTTGGCCGAAATACGGGATATTGTCACAGCAAAAGAATATCGACTGATTCCGGGTATTTCCAGACATGGAACAGCCTTACTACCAATGCAGGAAGATGCGTGGAAGACACCTTGAAAACACAAATGATTCTGGCTCTGACTCGGAAATTTCACTGAAGGAAAAAAGTGGCTAATCAATGTTTGGATTAGATGTCGAACTGAAGCTTAATTTGTATGATACCCATCTATATGAAACAGGCTGCCTTATTTATTCGCTTTCTAACGATAAGACGAATACAAGTATTTGCTGGCTGGATGCTGTAGAAGAGCAGAATAGATTACTTTTTCATATTGATGCTCTGGAACTGGGCCAAGACCTCGCCCGTCACTGCGCCATCGAATACCTCAACTCCGACGATGAAGACGAACTGCTCGGCGCCGCCTATGCCCTGGCGAGCATCAACACCCTGGCTTATGAGGCAGGACTGGACGCCGTCCTTGACGCCTATGCAAAGGAAGAAGACCAAGCGCGGTTGGGGCATTTCATCACCGCCTTTAAACACGGCCAGCACCCCCAGCTCTGCGAAAAATTACAGGTGCTTCTCGGTCACGATCGCGCCATGATCCGTGCGGCCAGCATTGAAATACTCGGATACCGCCGCGAAGCGGATCCGAGGCGGGCGTGGCCGTTATTACATGAAAAAGACCCGCTGGTGCAGCGTGCGGCGATCCTGGCGCTGGCGCGGTTTGGTTATCGTGGTGCCTTGCCCGCTGCGGAGCAGATCGTATTGCAAGCTGGTGCCATCAATGAAGACTATCTCCTGGTGTTGCTCATGCTGGGTTCAACACGGGCGCTGGAGATATGCCGCAAGGCCTGTCAATCGCCGGAGACAGTGACACCCAAATTACTGGTGTATCTCGCCATGGCGGGCACCTTTCAGGATTTTAATATTGTGCTCTCGGCCAAACAATATTCGCCTGTGGTTGACGGTGTCATCCAGGCCTTGGGCCTGTTTGGTCTGGTGGCAGCGGTGCCGCATTTATTAGCGGCATTGAAACTGGATAAGGATGAACTCAGAGCGGAAGCAGGCACGGCATTGGAAATGATTACCGGTGCTGGTTTGCGTGAAACCACACAGGTGCCCCAAAAAGAACCCGCAGAGATTAATATCGGCGATATTTTGGGGGAAGCCGTAAAAGGTGATGCGGTACATAAAGAGGAAGCACCCGAAGCGCCTCGTATGATCGAGATTGAACGCCCCTGCACCGACCATGATACCTGGAACGAATGGTGGCAAAAAAATGCAGCGCGTTTTGATCCTGACTTTAATGCTAATCAGCGCTGGCGAAAAGGCCAGCGATTCGACCTGGGTATATGCATTGCGGAAATCGCCGCCCCGAACAGCCATTATCACGACCGCGAACGCGCCTATCTTGAACTCGTGATCCGCTCAGGACAGCACATCGGCTTCGAGCCTGATTGGTTTATTCAACGTCAATTAAGCGCGATTAAGGACTGGCAGTTCTGGTGGCGCGCGCATCGCTAAATTGTTGTTAGTGTCGTGTTTGACGCACGACACTAACATGTCGGCCAACTCAGGTCTGGGTAAAAAGCCCATTCACTAGGCAGTCGCCATCGTTAGGCGGTTTAAGTTATTGGCAACCACGTCAATGGGCAGAGGGGTGCCGATAGCATACCCTTGTGCATAGTCCACACCCAGTCGGGTTAATTGTTTAATAATTGCCTGGTTTTCCACGCATTCCGCGATGGTTTTAATGCCCATAACATGACCGACCTCGTTGATTGCTGCCACCATGGCTTCATTAATGGGGTCATCAATCATGTCTTTGACAAAGCTGCCATCAATTTTTAAATAATCAACAGGCAGGTTTTTTAAATACGTAAACGATGATAGCCCGCTGCCGAAATCATCTAAGGCAAACTGGCAGCCCAGGTCCTTGAGTTCCGAGATGAAATGACATGCTTGCTCAAGGTTACTGATGGCAGCGGTTTCGGTAATTTCAAAGCAAACCCGCTGTGCCGGTATACCAGAATCCGTTAAGGTGTTACGCACGAAAGGTAACAAACTGGAATCGGCTAAGGAGTTACCTGATAAGTTAATCGCGATGTTGATTTTTTTAGATAAGTCGAATAACGCCATATAGCGATGCAATGCGGCATTAATAACCCATCGGTCGATTGCGGCCATCATGCCGTAACGTTCTGCCGCCGGAATAAAATTCCTCGGTAGCTCAATTTTACCATCGGTGTCAATCGAGCGGAGCAATAGTTCGTAGTGAACGGTCTCATCGTCGTTGGGTGATAAGGGCTGAATCATTTGGCAATATAAACGAAATCGATTGGCTTTAATGGAGTCAGTCAGATCGGCGACACGCAGGATTTCAGTATGACGTTGTGCCAGCTTGTTATCTTCATTTTGATAAATGTGAACCTGATTTCGGCCCAAATCTTTTGCCGTATAACAAGCGACATCCGCCTGGCTCATGAGTTCGGCTGTACCGTTGGTTTTGTTGGAGATAGGGACTAAGCCAATGCTAACGCCGACACCAAAAGTACGTTGTCCCCATTCAAAGTGAAAATTTCTAACTGCTGCGACCAAAGAGTTTGCAATTTTATAAGCTTGATCAAGGGGGCAGTTAGCTAGCAACAAGCCAAACTCATCACCGCCATGACGTGCCAGCGTATCACGGTCGCGTATTTTTGATTTGAGCAACAGGGTTAATTTTCTGAGTAAATCATCACCAGCAACATGGCCAGAGGTATCGTTTACAATTTTAAATTGATCCAGGTCTAGATAACATAAACAGTGCTGAGTGTTGTTTTCTTTGGCGCTGATGACTGCTTTATTCAGGCGTTTTTCAAACTCTCGACGGTTAACCAGTCCGGTTAATGAATCATGAGTGGCTTGGTGGGCAATTTGTTGTGCCATGCTGCGCGCCTCGGTGACATTGCTGAATACTACGACGACGCCGAGTACGTTACCGTTACGACCACGCAAGGGGGCAACCGAGTTTTGGATGGCAAATCGCTGCCCGTTCTTCCCAATGAGTACACACTCTGTATCCAATGATATGACTTGATTGGCGCGCAGACACTTGGTGACTACGTTAACAATTGGTTTGTGCGTTTGCTCATTGATGACATGAAACACGGTTTGCAGGGAATTACCAATTGCATTTTCTGTCGACCATCCGGTGAGATGTTCTGCAATGGGGTTCATGTAATCCACAATGCCATCAGCATCGGTGGTGATAACGCCATCACCAATTGAATGCAGTGTTACTTGTGCTCGATCCATTTCGGCAATTAATGCCTGTTCGTATGCTTTGCGTTCGGTAATATCACTGATAAGGGTCAGAATTTCAAGAATCGCACCCTGCTTGTTGCGCTTACAGGAAATTTCCATGAGTGCATCGAAAGGCACTCCATATTTTCGTGCAAACTTTAACTCGCAGCTACTTTCAAGCCGTAAGGTTTTGGGGTTTCTTATATAGTCATAATACGCTGCGAGACTGGTGTGGTGAATGAAACTGGATAACGGCATTCCTATTAATTGTTCTTTTTCTCTATTCAGCAGTGCTGCGGCTTTAGCGTTTGTGTTTAAGATAACCCCCTGCTGCGAAAGGTTAAAATAGCCAATTGGTGCAGACTCATAAAGGTCATTGTATTTTTCGTTAGCGCTAATCAGTGCTTGTTGGCGGTTATTCAATAATTGAGTCTTGTTTTTGAGTTCTGCTTGCTGTGTTTTAAGTTGCTCAGATAGTGAATTGATTTGGTTTGATAAATGCTCAAATATAGACGGCACTTGCTGGCTGTTTTTATGTATTTGATCAAAAATGATCGTTTTTGCCAGTTTTGCCAGTCTGCGTTTTTGTTTGCTTGGCTGAGTTGTTTGCGCCATGTTTAAAAAAACTCCAGGTGCAAATCCACGAAGTTTGCTACCACAATGATATTGTTAGCAATAATAGGTTGCCTTATTGCGTTAACTTGGTAATTACAATCACAACGACCCCCTTAACATGCTTTCGCATAAAGATAGCCAGTGCGTGGATTAAGTGGTTCCAATTAGGCTGCTTTAGTCATGCAGTAACGATTAGCTAATTTTCTTAATTCTTCAATAAGCCAAGTTTATATCCTATATGGGTATAAGTATATGCTTGACAGCAGTCAAATTATCGATTTGTAAAATAATGCGATGCATTGCGCAGGTGTGTTGCGATATATTGTAAAAAACTATATTAATTAAGTGGTTATGGTGAAAGATGGGGTGGTTTATAATGTTTTTAGCGATAAATATAAATTTACCCTGGAAATTAGTTCGGTAGTTTTTTACTATAGCATCGCTCTCGTTCCTAAATTGGTCACCAGAATTAGGGATATTGGATTAACGTATTGAAATAAAAAAATACGTCTAACGGCTCCGCTGTTAAAGATATTCACTAATGGGTGAGTATCGTAGCAATTGGGTAAGTAGAGTGACGACGATATAGGCTATAAGCATCAATAAGTTGCATTAGAAACGCGAATTCGACTGAACTGAGAATTCGACTGAACTGATTAGTTTAGACTCATCGGTTGATCTCAACATGTACGAGATTCGGTCTCTCCATCAGTAAGGTAAACGTTTTTTCAGCAACGGCGCTTTCCGTTGGAATAGGCGGGTGGTGGATGACAGTGTTCGCCTTGTTCTCAAAGCTTACACGGAATGAATACTATCACCGCTACGTGGGATGGCAAGAGAATTTACTGTATGTTCATTTGTTAATGACCATCCCGTAATTTAACGGTATATAATTAAGGAAGCTGAAATTTTTTGTTTCGTAAGGTGGTGGTGTTATGTCTATTGCTAAAATTGCCCTATCAATATCGGTGTTTATTATGCTATCCATTCTGTCGGCCTGTGTTGCGCAGGAGGATTTAATTATACCGAATAAAATTCAGCGCCTAGAGATGGTGTCTAAATATAAACAATGTGTTGCTAATGCAACAAATGCGGCAAGCAGTAAAGAGCATAGCGACTACCGAAACCCACAAGAGCTTGTGCGTGCCTCGATGCTTCAGTGCAGAGGAGCAAAATACCGGATGTTAAAGGATTATCCAAAAGGATGGCGGAAAAGTCTGGCGACTCAAGTGGATGATGAATTGTTCAGGCAAGAAATTTCTTGGCTGCAAGGTTCACGTTAATAATCAGTACCGAGTGTTTGGGGCGAATGCAGAGCACATATCGTTGGGGTTGTGCCATTAAACATAGGTTTATTAAATATAGGCTTGATCGTGTGTCGATTGCCACTCCTTTGCTTAACTTTTCAAAAACCTTTTTAACGGAGCCAGTAATTAACGATAACACCACCGTAAAATTAACTTGAAAGCTATTTTATATTTTTGACGTGGAATAAGGGAATGCCCATGGCGGATATGTTACATGAAATTATAATCAATTCAGCGGCCAGTAAAGTCTATGATGCTATTACGTCAGAAAGCGGCTTAAAAAGCTGGTGGACAGCAGATGCGACAACGCAAGCCAAGCAGGGTAGTGTGGCCACTTTTGGTTTTGGTGGGCGAGCGACGGTATTTCGAATGCGAATCGAACAATTAGAAAAAGATAAAATCGTTCATTGGCATTGCCTGGGTGATGCCGATGAATGGGAAGGTACGGATCTTAAGTTCCATATTGAGTCTACAGGCCAGAATCAATCCGTACTGCATTTTACGCATACGCATTGGCGTTCCACTGAGGGCTGGTTTGCCATGTGCAACACAACCTGGGGTGCCGTAATTGTTCGTTTAAAGGAGTTTGCAGAAGGTAAATCATCACAACCGTATTTTGATGGTTTAGCGCAATAAAAGAGTGTTAGTCATTCATCGTAGCGGTCAATACATAATGTCTAATGTAGTGGCTGTTAGAGCTAGAATAAATTAGTTTCATTACCTGCTAGTGTTGCCTCGACGCGAAATTAAATTAATATCGATGGCCGTCAATCAGCCTGTTTCGTTGGCATGTATAATGCTATTGCGAAGGGTAAATCTGTGTTTTCAGTCCTCTTTCAATGCGAATAATATTTAGGTTTTCTAGGTTTAACTTAAATTTATCAGTTGAGTGCTTATAAGGGGCTGTAAAGAAATAAGTTGTACAGATTGTGTCCGGATATCGTCGTTTCGTATTCAAGGCACGAAAATGGGCGCACCCCAAAGGGCGCTTCTTTCAGGGCGCATACTCGTTGTCTGTAAGCTTTTGCGCAACGCCGAAGACGCAATGATAGACAAGCAAAATGTTCAAGTTATTTCTTTATAAACCCTAAGTTACATTAACTCTTTGAAATGTTGTGTTGTTATCATCTTCACTCAAAGGGTATACGCCGTCCAACTGATGAATTTAGGTTTAATGATGCATTGTGCGTATTCACACCAATGTTGTTATCAGCGGAGCGGGCAATGGCATTAAAGCAAGTATGGTATACAAGGAGAAATAAAGAAATTCGTGGACCTTTCCCACAGGGAATGATTACACGGTACATACTGTTGGGCCGAATTTTAGAAACGGATGAACTGAGCTCAGATCAATGTATGTGGGTGTCTGTCAATAATTTGCCAGAATTAATTCCCGACGAAATGAAGCTGGATTTAAGCATTAAAGAGAATGCAGAGCGTTTAAGAATCGTGCGCTTGCGTGAGGATGAGCGGCTTTCGGATGACCGACGTAGGTTTTCAGATGAAACGCAAGGTGATCAAGTTGATAGTCTTCGCTATAAGCGCTCTGGGGTTGAGCGGCGGGAATCAGAACCACTCGAAATACTCCGGCACCGGGAGCTAAAAACGAAGTTCATGAAAAGCTTGAGCAAACCAAGCAACGAAAATTACTTACCGCGCATTACCGCACTGACATTTATTTTATTGGGGGCACTTTGGTTTGCTTTTATAGAATCACCCACTCCATACGTTATATTAAATAATTGTAATATACCACCGGCACCAAAAGTTAACTGGAATAACTGTCGTTTGCAAGGGGCTACAATCACGGCGGTAAACCTTGCCGGTGCTAAAATGCATAGCACTTATCTTTTTGGAGCAGACCTGACTGGGTCTATCTTTGCGAATGCTGATATGGCTTATGTGGATCTTGTGAATGCAAATGCACAGAATGCCAATTTTCAAAATGCTGATTTAGAGGGAGCTGTTATGCGAAACATTAACTTGGAAAATGCTAAATTATCAAATGCGAATTTACGGTATGCGCTTTTACAAGGCGCAAATTTAAAAAATGCTGATCTTACAGGTGCCGATTTAACGTTGGTCGACTTGAATGGTGCCAATATTACGAATGTTAACTTAACGGGTGCAAAATTGGATAAAGTGATTTGGATCGATAACTCAATATGTGCCCCCGAGTCTGTTGGTCAATGTATTTCTCTTAATAAAAAACTACCGTAGCAGAACATTTTTTTGAGCGGCGTATTTTCGTTGCTAATATACCCATAACGTTTGATATCGAAATTAACGAGCGATGATATGATTGTTAGCTTTTCCAGGATAGTGATATAAAATAGTGAGTGTCACTGTTGAATCTATGTTGGAGTACACTGAGCTCGTCGATAATATAACCGCTTCTGGTTGACCCATAATGCTGAACTTTAAAGGCTGCTTCCCATGTGGATTGATTGTCCGTTTTAAATGATTTGGATAGATTAAGATCAAAACGGTCGTAAGAAAAACCACCGATAGAATTGGAGCCATAATAGGCCAAGGTAGAGCGCAACTTGTTATTAAATTGATAGCTAATAAATGCTGAGCCACTGTGTTTCGTAAACAGTGTTTTTTCTAATGGGTTAGTGGATTTATTATCCATATAGGCATAGGCAGCATAGGCGCTTAGCTTGGCTTTTGGCTGGAACTCTAATTGTATTTCGACCCCTTTCAGGCGGGAAGTGCTGTTATTGCTTGGGGAAAAACGAAAAAATTCCAATTTTTCTGAAATTAAATCCCGCAAGTTATCTCTGAACAGTTTGATATCCAGACTAATATCCAATTTCGGAAAATTCGCGTAATAGCTGATTTCTTTGGCTCGTATTTTTTCTGATTTGAGTCTTTGGTTGGCATTGGACGATGTGTTAACAAAAAACAGTCCTTTTGTATCACCATTATACAGCCGCGGGTTCATGTTGCGCATGGTGTAGTTCCAATCGCGGTCTGATTCCAACATATCAGGTGTGCGAATCGCTTCTGAATAAATAAATCGTAGGGTATGGTTGGGGTGAAGATGATAGTTAAATGCTGCCCGGGGTGAGTGTTCAATGCCATCGGTACGTTTTTCTTCATTTTCCCACATGGCACCTATATTAAACGTTGTTTTTTTGCTGGGTTGGTATTCAACGTTGGTGAAAATGTATTGGCTGTCGATAGTGATGTTACCGTTGAGGAATGTTTCAGAGTCTGCTAAGTTTCGATTAAAGCCTAAGCCAGCCACCATACGCAATTGTGATGAAAAGACATGAGTATCCTGAACCTCATAACCTACCCGTCGTTCTTTATAATTTTCATTAAGTTCGCCGCAGATAGGCGGTTCTGTTGCTTGGGTGCCTAATGAGTTCATCTTATTGATTAATGCGTCGATTAATACATTAAGTTCAGCTTCGTCGTTAGTGAGTGTTGGCAATGCAGGAAGCGCTTCAAATATATCCAAGGCTTTTTGAGGTGCAGCACGATACAAATTACGCATTTCGTTACTAAATGCAATAGCGGGATAACACGTATCCCAGTATTTTTTACGTTGCATACTGTTAATGTAGGTTTTAATTTGAAGTTGGTTGTGAGGTGAAATTTGGTTTGTGTATTGAATAGAGATATTACGGTCAATGAGGTCAGTGTGCGGGTTGGTTTGTTGATTAATGTCACCATTCTCATTTTTTGCCGTACTGTTGACAAGGTTGGCATAGATGTCGAGCTCTGATTGTGAATTTAAGTGGGTGGAGGATCGAAAATCAAAGCTGCTGACATAAGTATCATCCTCCACATTATCAAATCCTTCACCGTTTATGTTGTTTTCGTTGTTGTCCTGGTCATATCCAGAATCTTGCCGGTGGCTTATGGAGAGGCGATAATGTGTCAGCGGGCTAAGTTCTCCCCCGTAGCCAATAAATGCTTTTTTTGTATTTAATGAACCAGCAGACAATGTGGCTCGGATGCCCAATACATCCGTTGGGTGTTTGGTAATAATATTAACCACTGCCAAAAAAGAATTGGCACCATAGGAGGCAGTGCTGGGACTCCGGGTTATTTCTATACGATGAACGTCCTCAATATCCACAGGGAGTTCTTTCCAAAATATTTGAGCTAATCCTGCTCGAAAATAAGAAACCCCATCAATCAATATTTGCATCCGGCGCGGCGTTAAACCATTTGTGCCATGGTAGTCAATACGGTACGCGTTCCCGCTTCGCTTGCCTACCGCCATACCAGGTACTAACCTAAGGGCTTCGGGTATGGTTTGTATGCCCAGTTTTTTGATATCGTTTTCAGAGATGACAGTAATGCTGGCAGGTACATCGCGTCGGTTTTGCTTTAAACGGGTAGGGGTTAGTACTACATCAAGGTCAGAGGGGTCTAATCCAAACAGCTCATCGTTTGCAATTGCCTGTTTGTACGTTATGCAAATACTAAAAATTATCGAAAGCAGGATATAGCAAAGCAAGTGTAGGTTGTTACACCTTTTTCCCCCATTCGGTTTTAGATCGTTCATCACAAAGGTATTCATGTATATTGACATTGGTGGTCAAAGGATGAATTTATTTTTATTAAGTTGTTGTTTAATTCCGCATCATACCGGATTATTTCTTTGAATGACAATTCAAACGGGCCGGTGAATTTTATTGAAATGGTTGCATAATGATCAAAGTAGGTTCATCAGCTTGTTAGGATAATAGCTTTGTCGCTGTTTAAAATAAATTATACAAAATACTATTAATAAGGTAATGTTACCAAAAAAATGTCGCGTGTTATTTTTTCAGGAAAGCTATTTATTGAGAACACTCTCTATAGTGAGTGTTTGTTATACGGATATAATGTTAGTGTCACACTTAAGTGTTAGCGATGTTTTTGCTACTAAAATGAGTTAAAAGCAAAAGCATGGATCCGCGCTGTTTGTCAAAATGCACTTTGTCAAAATGCACAATGATATTTGCTGTGTGCGTTGTTGCCCCTCCTTACATGGGGAATTATCTCCGCTGCTTAAAGCGCTTACTCTATGGTGTTCGTTAATCGTTAATGGTGCTTGTTCTATAATCGCAATAAACTGATAATGGAGCGCGTGTTTATATACCCAAAGCGTTTAAGCTTTAGGTGTATAAGTGTGCGTCATATCCATTTCATAGCACCAAAGGTGGATGCTTTTAGGTGAGGCAAAATGACGCGTAGATAGTTGGTCTATTGCAAGGAATTTTAACGCCGCTATGGAATACAGGGCGTGCAATTAATGCCTAAAGCTTAAACGCTTTGGGTATATATGGTCAAGAGGAGCAAATACTGACGCTATTGGACGGGTGTCATGGATACATGGCGACTCAGGAAACGAAGTCGAGTGCCGCTAGCGATATTGACTCGTGGGTTTCTAAAGCGCGAGAATAAACCTGATCATGGTTTTTAAGTTTATATTAACCTATTGAATTTAAAGAAAATAATCGATTCACTGGTTTTTGAGTGAGCGCATGGGTTTATTGGTCCATATATAGACAGCGAGCAACATGGTTATTAGACCAATGATAATATACAGCAAACCAATTCCCCTTCCGTCGCCATGCCCAATTACCCAGGATATTAATAATGCTGATTGATTCTGAGAGTTCATGAAAGGTTCAAAAATATGCTGTGCCGCAAGTGGCGCTGTGATATAAGCAATTAATAAGGATGCGTTAATTGCCATGTCACGAAACGCAAATACCCGGCCAATAATATTGTTTTCAACATTGTTTTGCCATAATGTATATCCAACTGTTGACAGAATTGCGGTTAGCGCATGTATAAAGAAGACACAAATGCCAATCCATATCGCAGATGACTTTAAACCTGTCAATAACAAAAACACCCCGGTACCCACTAAGCTATATAATAATGTCACTATCAGCTTTTTGGGGCCGATCCAGATGCTCATAACGACTCCACCTAGCAACATACCCATTCCTGCAGTACTGCGTAAAAGACCTAGTGTATAGGCGTCGGAAAAAGATAAAACCATAGGGGTAAATAGAATAATAACAAAACCTCTGGTGAAGTTTATGACGCTGTGTAAATATAAAAAGTGTTTAAGGCCAGTGTTGTTTTTTATATTCAGGTATCCTGCTTTGGTATCACTGACAATTTTCTTGAGTATTGAAGCATTTTTGTCAAGAGAATTTTGATGGCAATGCGGTATTTTGACGAATATACTTAATAGTAAAACGGTTGCGCAACAAATTATTGAGAAATAAACCACGGAAGCAATAGTAAATTCAGCGAGCAATATGCCCGCTATTATTGGTGCGGCCAGATTGGCGATGGAGATGCCCAGGTAGACGGATCCATTATAACGACTTAATTTTCGACTGTCTTTTGCAAACGCTGGTATTGTGGCATTGTAAGAGACGCGGTGTAGGCCACTAACAAGCGATGAGCTTGCCACCAGGAGATAACAAATTACTTCACTTAGCTGGTTTTGAGCAATCACTAGCGCTAATATTGTATAAATTAGGATCAAGATGGCGGCACATGAAATGAATATTTTATCTCGTTGGAAACGATCAAATATAGCACCTGCAGCAGGGGTGATGATTAATTCGGCGAGATAGGCTAAGGCTATAAATATACCGTACTTGGTTAGTGAGTCTGAGTCCAGGTATATCCAAACGCCAAGTGCAAATAATATTAGAACATTACTGAAAACGAAAACGGTTTGTGCAATACAAAATAAATAAAAATAGAGTGTGCGGTCCATTATGATTGTTTGAATTAGTTAAGGATAGGCGCACCATATAATATATTCGTTACATTTAAAATATGTTACATGACAGAAAATTATTGCGGAGCGTACTTTAAGATATACTATACGACAGAGCAATACTGCTAAAGGTTAATAGGGTGGCATTGTAAGTTTATCGATCGTTTTATTGGTGTTATACCCATGGTGCTAGAGTTTTAGGTGTTAAGAATTAGGAAAACACTTATGGATAAGCATATTTAGCCAGGTTAACACCAAAATCCCAAGCGTCATGGGTATATATGAAAAGAATATCTATATCAATAGGTTAAGCTTTATTTTACTGGTAGTCACTTCACATGTGTAATAGTGGCAATTGCTTGTACTTTGTACGTTGAAGGGGTCGTGTCTTTAATAAAACGAGTAATGTCGCTATTATGATCGATGTCAATAAACTTTTTTTGGCTATGTATCAGGATGGCGGTATGCATAACAGGTGTGATCAGCACAATTATTGTGCGTATTGTTTCAAGCGAGTGTTTGGGGTTGTAAAGCGCTACTGAGTAAGAAATACTAAATGGATATAAAATTAGTAATGCGCATTTCTTGCTACTAACGAAAGATGATTTATTCGTAACTACTTATGTTTACCGTTGGTTTGTCCTATTGCTGAGTTAAATGCTACGTTAAAAGTGCTTATTTACATCGATAAACTCTGCACTTTTTCCCTGTTCTCGAATAAATCAACAACAATTTGAGCAGTTACTGAACATTTAAATAATCAGGCTGAGTAGAGTTACATCTATTCAAGTGTTTTAGATACCCAGATTGATAAGGATTAGAGCGTGATTCCGTTACTGCGATGCGGTGCTTGTGAATATAGTCATCAAGTTAATATACGCTATTGAATTATTGAATTATTGAATTATTGAATTATTGAATTATTGAATTAAAGTATGTTCTGTGTTCTATGTGTTCACACAAGTCCTTTCAAAAGGATGTATTCTATATAAAGTAGAGTTTTACGCATCTTTGTATTTTATGCAGATGATGTGTATAAAAAAAGAGCAAATATTTTTCGATGAACCGCAGTGTTTCTGAGAAGGCAGGCCGTTCCAGACGTAAACGGCATGTGGCAAGTGTTGGTTCGCAACTATAGCCAGAGTCAAGGCGACTACAACTTAATTAAGCGTTCTTGAATGTCCAGTCTAAGGTTAGTTTTATGTCCATTATTTTCAATAACATCTTGAAGTACTGCCGATGAGCCCGGACAGGGGAGCGATGATTTTTCAAAGCGTTATCACTTCGTCTTTTAAATAGTTTTTATTGGATTGCATATGAAGTAATTGCCAATAATACATTGGGGATAAGCCATGTCCAGTGCGCTTGCATGTTAATGCCTCTGGTGTAAACGTTTCGCCTTTTCGAATGGTACAGGCCGCAACCAGATGTTTCCTGGCGATTGCTTTATTTTGAATTTCGCTTTCTACCGCTATTTTTTCCGCCGATCCTAAGCAGGCTTCTGTTGAGCGGATATCCTGGATCATTTGTTTCAGTTGGTGAGGTTCGATGGAGGCTTGGTGATCGGGTCCTGATTGGTTGTTATCCAGAGTGAAATGTTTTTCAATGACAGTGGCGCCTCTGGCGACGGCTGCAACGGCGACGTTGCTTCCACGAGTATGGTCGGAATAGCCCACAGATAGCTTAAACTGTGTCGCCAATGTATCCATCGCACGCAGGTTTACGTTGTCATAAGGGCAGGGGTATGCGGTTGTGCAATGTAATAGGGTTATTTTTTTCTTTAAGATGGCTTGGTTCTGTTCTGATTTAAACGCTGCTTTTAATGTAGCATTGGTTGGTTGGGTATCGTGCGTTTGGGCATAACCAAATGCGATAATGTTGAGCGCTTGTTGTATTTCATTGAGATCACTCATGCCAGTGGATAATATAATGTTTTTGTTGTTTTTAGCAATGGCTAATAACAGCGGACCATTAGTGATGTCGCCCGAGCCGATTTTTATGTGAGACAGACCTAAAGTACAGCACAGGAATTTTTGGCTTTCATGATCGAACGGTGTTGATAAGAACTCGATTCCAATAGCATTGCAATACTTAAAAAGCATTTCCTGTTGTGCGAAATTTAATGCGAGAGACCGCAGCATTTGCAATTGTGTGGAATTATTGCCGGTTTTCTCTATTTGGTACTGGGCCATAGGGGCTGTGTCACTCGCGAGCGCTTCAGGAATAAATGATTGAAACTTTACCGCGTTTGCGCCTGCAGAGTGAGCTGCATCGATAAGTTTGATGGCTGTCTCGAAGCAGCCATTGTGGTTTATACCAGCTTCCGCAATAATATACGTGCTTTTTGATTTGCACATCCTTAATGACCTACCTTGCTTGTTGCATCATACGCTATGAGTAGAGATTGAAAAAATGTTTTTTAGTCAGCGTATGGCGTTTTTCAGGTGCTTTGAATTGCTCTAGTACGCGTAAAATTTTCTGAGTGGCGGAGCCATCTCCATATGGGTTTGTTACGTTATTGTGCTCTGTACTAAATGCGGTTGTGATAGCATCGAAAATATCGTGTTCGCTGACTTCGCAATTGATAACGGAGTCGGCACATAGTCTGCCTTTTTGGCGATCCCCGATATTGACGGTGGGTGTCTTCAATGTGGGTGCTTCGTATAATCCGCTAGATGAATTGCCAACTACGGCATCGCATATGGCCACTAGACTGTAATAGTTAAGTTGTCCCAATGAAGTGAATGCTGCGGCATTGGGTTTGTCGGCTGCATAGTGATCTATTAGCCGGTTGATGGTGCGTCCCTGATTGTCAGCATTGGCCTTGGTAAAAATCAGGCCAACGTCCGGGCCAAGTGTATTTAGAGCATTAAAAAGAACTCTGCATTGTTGATGGATATCAACGTTGTCTAACGTCATTGGGTGGAAGGTGATAACAATATTTTTATTTTTAAACTGGAAGCCAAGTTTTTTTTCTAATTGTGCTTTATTCAGTAATGACGTATTTTTAATTAAGTCCAGCCCGGGGCTGCCCACTGCAAAAACATGATCAGGGTTTTCACCCAGTTGAATGATCCGCTGCGCAGCGACCGTATTGGTTGCAAAGTGTAGGTGGGACATTTTTGTGATGCTGTGGCGAAAGGCTTCGTCATATGCGCCTTCGGTGGTGTCTCCACCAGCAATGTGTGCGACGGGTATTTGGTGAATTAATGCGGCTTGCACAGCGGCGAAAATTTCATACCGATCACCGAGGACGACTAATAAATCAGGGGTAACACGGTTAAGCGCATCAGCAAAGCCGATAATGCCCAGTCCAATGGATTTGCAGATGCTGGTAGCGCTATCCGATGCTAATAAGGTATCCACGGTACAGTCAATAATAAAACCGTCCTGTTTAATGATGTTGTAAGTATTACCGAAGTCCGGCGATAGATGCATGCCAGTAACGATAATTTTTAGATTAAACCCAGCGTGAAGTTGTAAAGCTTTCAGTAGCGTGTAAAGGAGCCCGTAATCAGCACGGCTTCCTGTTATGGCGGCTATTGTCATTTTGTTTGTTTGGTTCTTCATGTGAGATTAATCTTGGTTTTAGCACCCTAGTCATGGTTTTAGTGAAGAATTGATTTTCTCAGTGTTGATGTAACAATTTTTATATTGTTACTAAAATGCAGGGTAGGGTTCGGTATGTTAACTGTTTGTGTATCAATAAGAGTCATCGGCTACCCGTCGTGTTTACACGTTATATAAATGGGATTTAACATTGGCGAGATTGCTGGGGTCAGTGAACCAGTCAATGGTTTTTTTAAAACCGTTTTTAAGGCCTTCTATACCGCGATAGTGTGGTGCCCAATCGGTTAATTTTTTCGCTTTACCATTGTCAGCTAATAACTGCTTAACTTCGCTGTCAGCAGGTCGTATGCGTTGTGTATCGTTAATGATGTTAATTTTTTTAGCCATTAATTGGCTGAGCAGCATTGCTGTATCACCAACACTGATTGCAAAACCACTGCCAATATTAATAACCTGACCCAGGCTGGCATCTGATTCGGCGACGGCAATAAAACCACTCACCGTGTCATCTATAAAATTGAAATCACGTGTTGGGGTCAAAGCACCCAGTTTTATTTCTTCTTGTCCATTGGCAATTTGCGATATGATGGTGGGAATGACCGCTCTGGCTGATTGTCGAGGCCCGTAGGTGTTGAACGGCCGTATAATGGATACGGGTGTCTGGAAGGATTGATGGAATGCCATTGCCATTTGGTCGGCCCCGATTTTACTGGCTGCATAGGGTGACTGCCCTTGCAAGGGGTGTTCTTCATGTATAGGTATAAACTTGGCGGTTCCGTAGACTTCGCTGGTTGATGTATGGACGAATTTACTGATGTTAAGATGACGTGCCGCTTGCAGCAAGTTAAGGGTGCCTTTTATATTGGTATCGACATAAGTGTCCGGTGAATGATAAGAATAAGGAATACCAATTAATGCGGCCAAGTGTAAAACGACGTCACAATGTTGCATTGCTTTTAATACTCCGTGAGGGTCTCGGATATCCCCGGCAAAAACATCCAATGAATCTCGAATATGTTGATCGCTGTGATCCAGCCATCCCCAGGAATTAAAGGCGTTATAAAGTACAAAGGCACGGACATCAAAGCCATTTTTTACCAATGTTTCTGTGAGTTGTGAGCCAATGAAACCATCTGCGCCGGTAACCAGAATTTTTTTATTTTGTAGGTTCATGATGCCAAATCCAAATCATTTAAACATGATTTTGCAGATTCATTGTTGGGGTCAGTTTCAATAATGTGATTAAACAGCCAGCGTGCAGCCTCTTTAATATCAAGTTTTTGATAAAGCTGTGCAAGTTTCATTGCCACAATAAGGTCGTCGGGCACTTTTGTGATGTAAGTGGTATATGCGTCCAGTGCTGCTTCCGTATTGTTGGTAATGCGTAAAATATCCGCATAGAAAGGTAGATAGCTAACGGATAATTCAGCCAGCTGTTTTAAGTATTGGATACTCAACTCAAAATTTCTGTCGGATAGTAGTAATATGCTTGCTCGCATTAAGGCATTCTCTAAAGAAGAACTGCCGATGTTATCAGGGTTAGTAATAATTTGTGTGTAGTAGCTTAATGCATCATTGTTACGTTGTTCCACTTCTGCTAGATAACCTTCCGAGAGTTTTATCAGTTCCTGCGCTTCGGTTCCTTCTCGGGTTTTTAAACCTCTAATAAGACGTTTTAGCCCAGTGCCATCTTTGTTTTGGTATTGCTCAAGGGCTTTGCCATTAACACCGCGCAGTGTTGCAAACTCGGTTATTTCGCTCATGTAAGTATGGTTGGTGTGGGCTATCTCTGTATTTAGTTGTGTATCGAGTTGAAAAAATTTATCTTTTAATTCGGGTGCGAGTTTGGCAAATTTTTCTGTGTGCTTGAGTCGCCATACACTGGCTCGGCCGGGTTGTTCATCATCATGCCATTGTTTAAATAATAATTCAAAGTCAGGGTTATCCTGTTCTTCCTCAATACGCATTTTCAAACGTTGTTGTTGATCTTTAATAATAACCAGTACTTTGTCAGCACCATTAATATAGGCATTGTAAAATGCTTGCCCGGTATGTTCAATATCCTCATCGGACCATTCCTGATTTTCATCGGGGCGTAACAATTTTACAAACTCTGTCATGCCGAATATTTTTGCAAGATTGGCGATATCCTTAATTTCCTTTTGAATACGCTTTTCAATACGGTCCATTTTTAATTTATACTTAAAATCACTCTTTAATCCATGGCGACCAAATAGCCCGTCGTTATAGGTCTGTGCTTTTTGTGAAAGCTGCTTAAGTTTTTCCAACTGAAAGGTAATTCGATCGAGTTCTGTTGCGGCTTCACGGAAAGATTGTAGGCGCGTCTCGTTGCTTTCTTCAGGTAGCGCTTGCAATATAATGCTGAGTGCGGATTGTTCCAAGGGTTCAAATTTGATTGTATGTAAAGGGCGGTATTGGACGTGTTTGATGGCAGCTGCATTCGGGGATGGATTGATGAGTTGGCAACCTTTTTTTAATGCGATTTCTGCCTGAAATGCGATGCTGGCAATGCCAGTATACAGTCCATTGTCAGACTCTGCGATGTTACCATTATTGGTTTTGAGGGTATTATTGCCATAAGCGACCATTGCTCCTACTTTTCGTTCATCACTTCCTTTCGCGTGTGAAAAACCATCCGGGCTAAAACATAAATCAACGCCGACGAGAATGATCTGCTCGAACCCCATTTCCACCATTATATTAATGGCGCTATTACTAACGGTTGGCCCCATGCCATTGATGGTTTGTTCCTTATTGGCGCGTTGAGGCCAAGGATAGCGCGAATCAAGGTATAAACTTCTACCGCGCCATTGTCCCATGAGTAACGGGGTCGCATGAAAAGCATTGACAAGAACTGGTTTTTCAAACATTAACATATGTTTGCTAACATCAAAACTTACGGGATGGGGGTCTACCGTGATAAATAAATCCGGTTCAATGCCTGTGTGTTGCAGCCGACGGCTTATACGCGACACCGCTGCGACCATAATAGAGTGTCTGTTTTCCTTTACCCATGGTAAATACTCATCCAGTGAAGGCCCACCAGCTAATAGCACGGCAGTTTTACCGTTAAAAGTATGTTTAAGCAATGCGGCAGAATTGCGGTTTTCCGCAATATTCTGGATATGCCGGGTAATAAAGACGCAACTGCCAAATTCCACACGGTATTGCCACAACCGCAATCGCAGTTGACTTTCAAGGTCTCGCCAAAGTTGGCAATATGCAATGACATAACCATCCACCACTGCCAATGATTTAAGAATAACAACAGCATCGAGGTAAGAGTATTCCGCTATACGGCAGGTCGTTGCTACTTGTTCCAACTCGTTTACAGTACACAAATTTATTTTAGCGTTAAGATCCTCTGGAATTGTATGCTTAATTAAAGGGATTATTTCCGGTATTTCAACAAATAGATAACGACTACCCTCTGGTATACCTCGTTTTATTATATAGCGGAGTAGCACACCAGAATCTGTGCCGGCAATGACATATAAGGTAGACTCGGAAAAAAGATTTTCTCCCCAATGCGCTTGATAAACACCATCAGAACCGACGTGATTAAATGAGTTTCGGTTGACTGCATAGAGATACCGATCTCCAAATCGGTTGCTTACAAAGCTACCCAGTTCGGTTTTTGCGAATTCTTTTGTGTCCAATGCAGCCTCAGTTGGGATCAAATTGGTAATACATAAGATGCAATTTTCAAGCCTGTCTCTTACCGTTATGTTCTTTGTGATAAACGTTGGTTCATGTCAAAAAAATAACTACTTAAGGGTCCGTAAAGAAGTAACGTGCACGTAATAACTTCCGGTTTTGCATCCCGGCTTCAGCCCGTCTTCGCACGTTCTTCAATCACAAAAGCTCGAAATAGAACGACTATTTCTGCACTTTTGTTCAATCAGAGCGAATATGCACTAAATCCGGGCGCTAAACTGGGAAGTTATTACGTGCACGTTCCTAAGCTGAGTAGTTGCAAAAAATAATCACTGTGATTTCGACGTTTAGTGCCATACAGTACTGATATTTCATTTTCACCTCAAAATCCTAATTTTTATGTTTACAACAATGCTGGAGGCATATGCATTGAGAATGCTGTCCCTAGCGATAATATTTCGTTAAAAATCATCTGACTTACAGGTTATTTTGTTTATAGAAACGAATGATTAAAATTGCATTTTATATTTTGTTGATATGTTGTATTTTATGGGGTACATACTCAACGTATGGCTATAAACCCTTTAGCAAGCGCTTATAATATTTCAATTATTTCGAAAAAATTAAATCATCGCATTTATGCTTTATTCATTGAATAACCGGTAAAGGATGTGCGAAAGGGTTGCTAAATGGTGTACTGAATGGAAAAGAGATTAAGTAAAAAGCTTATTGTTTTAGTCGAAAAATTAATTTGTTTTAAGAGGTTTTATGCAGCAGTCAGCGTTAAAAATTTTAATTGTAGATGATACGCCATCCTATTTGAGCACCTTTGCTGAAATATTGGCCACAGAAAATTATGAAATTATTGTTGCGCCTGATGGCATGGGGGGGTGGAAACGGTTTACAGACGATAAACCAGATTTGACATTAATTGACGTTAATATGCCTAGGATGGATGGTTTTACCCTGACATCTCGGATTAAATCTAAAAACCCCAAGCTGTGGGTACCCGTCATATTAATGAGTGCCAATGCGTCGATTTTAACACAACTAAAGGGTTATCAAGCTGGTTGTGATGATTTTCTCAGTAAGCCTGTGGACCCCAGCATTTTATTGGCTAAAATAGCCGTTTTCCAACGTATTATTCAGCAAATTGCTCGTGTGCCCTTAAAAGAAAAGCCTGCTGAGCTTAAGGTGTCGTAGCAAGAAGCTGGGTGGCAAATCTTGATTTGTTTTTTTGAATTTGACAGTATCTTTTTTAGTTAATTGATTGATAAATAATATATTTTAGTGGTTTTTCAGTATTTTTTTCATGCCTACAAAACACAGGCCGGTAAAAAATGGGTTTTCATCTCAATGTTAATTTATTATTTTTAATCGTTTTATTGCTTTGGCATCCTGCCAATCTTTTGTTCCTGTTCATTGAGTCGTGTTAGGCTGAATGATACCTCTTCGTTTTCCATAATGGATGAAAGTCCGAGTCTGTGATTATTTCACTGATGCCGTCAATTTAAAGGATTTTGATTGATCTGGAATTAGCGCTTGCTACGGTAGGCCGTTTTAATGGTAGGTTTCTATTGATTTAAGAAATAATATGCTTGGACGATAAATGCGTTGGAGGCGGTAAATACGCGAAAGGTTTCATGAAGAAACCTGAGTATGTCCGCTAAATTAACTTCTCTCTCTGGGGCCTAAGGATGGTGTCGCCGAGGTGCAGAGGAGAAAACAATGGCACAGGTATTCAATACCTCGAATGCGATACTGAGAAATCAATTCGCATTTTGTCTACCAAACGCATTTATGCGACTTGGAATAGGGAAGACAAGTGCCAGGGATGTTGCAGCGAAAAATGCTGTACGGGTTATTAAAACCGCTGTTTGTGACGCTCGGATAGCGTCTGTTTTCTGTAT
The DNA here is from genome assembly GCA_013152545.1 of Gammaproteobacteria bacterium. Classification (GTDB taxonomy): domain Bacteria; phylum Pseudomonadota; class Gammaproteobacteria; order SZUA-152; family SZUA-152; genus JAADGF01. The sequence continues at coordinate 24,169 of JAADGF010000038.1, read as the reverse complement.
GGTTTTTTGTTTCATTGCTGAATTTTTTCATTTATTGAAATATCCATTTTCAGTGCCACCATTGTTCAACCAATGCCCTCATTATCAAGTGATCGATCCGGTCTTACTTGATTCTCATGCGATTCAGTCAACTTTAACTGCTCGTCGGTACTGCTATTCCGGTATCACACAACATTTATACGAATGTGATATGGGGTTAAGCAATGTGTAGTAGCGGTGTGAAGCGTACTTAAGGTTGTCGATACCCAAAGAGAGTTATAGCTCTGTTTTATAGAGCGTGAGGAGAAACAAGTGGCTCAAGTAATTAACACCAATATTGCGTCTCTTAATGCGCAACGATCGTTAAACCGCTCACAAGGTGCTTTGAATACTTCATTGCAGCGGTTGTCTTCCGGTTTACGCATCAATAGTGCTAAGGATGATTCCGCAGGTTTAGCGATTGCAGAACGATTTACTGCGCAGATTCGAGGCTATAATCAGGCTGTTCGTAATGCTAACGATGCGATTTCAATGGCGCAAACCGCAGAAGGTGCCTTGCAGGAGATTACCACGGCAGTGCAACGTATGCGGGAATTAGCAGTGCAATCGGTAAACTCTACCAACAGCACGGATGATCGTGTTTCCCTACAACAGGAAGTTTCGCAATTGCAGGCGGAAATTCAGCGTGTAGCGGGAACACAATTTAATGGTACGGCTATTGTTGGTGCTGGTGCAACCAGCTTTGATTTTCAGGTTGGGCCTAATGCGGGTGATTTGATTTCTGTTACTACGTCGAATGTACTCAGTGGTACGAGTGCTGCTGTTGTATTATCCGCTACAGTATCAACCGCAGCAAGTGCGTCAGATATGATTTCCGCGCTGGATAGTTACTTAACGTCAGTGAACGGTATGCGAGCTAAGTTCGGTGCGATGCAAAATCGATTTGAAGCAGTGGTTCGAAATGGGCAAAACGTGTCAGAGAACTTGTCAGCTTCACGCAGTCGTATTCAGGATGCGGATTTTGCCATGGAAACGGCCGAGTTGACACGTGCCCAGATTGTTCAGCAAGCGGGTATATCGATGTTGGCGCAGGCAAACGCAATACCACAAAGTGTGCTCAGCCTGTTGGGATAGGGTCTTGATGTTGTAATGCGTTTAATGTGAAAGTCATAAGGAGTGTATGTAACTTAAGGTAGCGTGTTGACAGTTGACACAACGCAATATAGCTGGGTGTTAAAACGGGATATATATCACGGAAGATGCGGGATATATCTGCAACAATGATGTTGCAGATATTTCTGCTGAATTCTTAAATATTATTGCTGCGTTGCCGATAGGTGAGGCAGGGAGAATTTATGGAATTCACCAGGACCAAGGAGAATGGAATATGGGCCAAATCATTAATACCAATATTGCTGCGTTAAATACACAGCGAGCGTTAAATCGTTCGCAGGGTGAGATGTTTACGTCCTTGGCGCGGTTATCCTCAGGGTTGAGGATTAATAGCGCTAAGGACGATGCTGCTGGGCTTGCTATTTCGGAACGTTTTACCTCACAAATTCGTGGCTACAATCAAGCGGTTAGAAATGCAAATGATGCGATTTCAATGGCGCAAACCGGCGAGGGTGCATTGCAGGAAATGACAACTGCATTGCAGCGGATTCGTGAATTAGCGGTACAGGCTATTAACTCCACTAACAGCACTGATGATCGAGCTTCGTTGCAGCTTGAGGTTGCGCAGTTACAGGAAGAGATTATTCGGGTAGCGGGTACCCAGTTTAATGGAACTGCTATTGTGGGTGCAGGGGCCACCAGCTTTAATTTTCAAGTGGGTCCTAATGCCGGGGATATTGTATCGGTTATAACATCCAATGTTCTTAGTGCAACGAGCGCATCGCTGGTGCTGACGGGTGGTGTTTCCACCGCTGGTAGTGCTTCTGAAATACTAGGTGCGGTGGATAATTATTTAACTGCCGTGAATAGTTTACGGGCTAAGTTTGGTGCGATTCAAAACCGGTTTGAAGCCGTAATTCGCAACGGTGAAAATGTTTCAGAGAACCTGAGTGCATCACGTAGCCGTATCATGGATGCGGATTTCGCCCAGGAAACATCATCGTTAACGCGATCGCAAATATTGCAACAAGCCGGAGTGTCTATGTTGGCGCAAGCGAATGCTTTACCACAAAATGTACTAAGCTTATTGCAGTAGTGTTTGCTTGGCGGGTTTATTAATCTACAGAGGCGGTTTGTTTAGCTTAGCTGATGCAGTAGAACGAGTTCCTTAAATTAAAAGTCTTGTTACACAGCGATATAGCTTATGCCAAAATATAGCGTCGGTAGGGTAATGTCAGTAGTGTTGGGTAGCGAAGCCTAAACATTTTTTTTCATCAGCCGATAAACTGGTTAGGATGGTTGTGGCGTGGTTGCAACTTGAATATAAGAATCTTTGCTAAAGGAGTGTTTACAACGGGCAACGAAGGTGGCAGGCAGGTTATGCAAGTGTTAATGTAAATAGCAATGTAGTTTCCCGTTTGTTGACAAAAAATAGTTTGCTATTATTTAATGTGTTATTAATACGGAATGAGTGAAAAATCGAGCAACAGGGAATGAGGTAATAGTAGTAACATTGTATGTAGCCAGTGTATTGAATAGCAATTGCAATACTAATTGGCTGAGAGGTACGCATTATGTCATCGGAATTAAAAATTCAGGTTTTGCAGTCAGTCCAGCAGTTAAATCAGGGAAAGATTGCACAAAGCAGGATGATGCGTGTTCAGAGCGACTCCACTGCAGTTGAATCGGCTACGATTGCAACGGATAAAACATACTCGGTTAACTCAATACCGACTAACTTACAGCCCACTGAATTGATGCCAGGCACGGGATTGCCGAAATCAGATGACTTAATACCACTAATTGCTTCAAATAATAATTCTCTCGCGAAATTTCAACAACTGAGTGAACCGGCGCCTTCCAGTGATCAAGTTGTTGGGGCCGTGAAAGAATTAAATGACTTTTTGCAAAATGCCCGGCGTGAAATTCATTTCAGTGTTGATGATGATACTGGCCAAACCGTTGTTAAAGTCATTGATCACGAGACTAAGGATGTTATCCGGCAGATCCCAGCAGATGAAATACTGGAAGTGGCACGTCGTATGAAAGAGCTTGATAGCGAAAAAGGTACTTTGTTACAAATGCAGGTGTAAATTGGCCCGAATTTTGCCCTTTTTTGTAAGTATACTGTTTTATCGTCAAGTGGCAGCACTGTGTTTGCACATAGGAATGATTACCTATATACCCAAAGCGCTTGAGATTTCGGGTAAATTGCACACCCGATTTCATTCATAGTGGCGTTGAAATTCCTTGCAATAGAACGACTATTACGCGTCATTTCGCCTTGCTATGAATAAAATATGGCACACACTTTACATCGAAATTTAAAACGCTTTGAGTATATATAGTATATATAAATATTCAGACATAAAATGTATACATAGACAATACAAGCGATCAATAATATTTTGGTTTTATTGGTTTGCGCATAGAGTTCCTATAGCGCAAAGAGGTATTTAATGGTATGGCGGGTATTTCAGCAACAGGTCTTGGTTCAGGGTTAGATATAGAGGCGATCATCTCTGGTTTAATGCAAGTTGAAAGGCGGCCGTTGCAGGTTTTAGATAGTCGAATCAGGGACGTTGACACCAAAATCAGTGGGTATGGTGCATTAAAAAGTGCACTTGCTGATTTTCAAGAGGCGCTTTCTCCACTAAAAAAGCTCTCCGCTTTTGAAGTATACCAAACTGTCAGTTCTGATGAGGATGTTTTTACAGCTTCGGCAGACTCAAACGCCGTACCTGGAAATTACTCTATAAAATTTTTTAATGATGCTAACGACCCGACTTTTACACCGCAATTAGCGCAAGCGCATAAAATTGGTTCTGCTGCTTTTGCGACTGCCTCAACCAGCACTTTAGCCTCGGGGAATTTAAACATTGCATTCTCTGATCACCCGGATACACCGTCTTTTTCAATAACGGTTGATGGATCTAACGATACGCTCGAAGGAATACGGGATGCCATCAATGAAGCAGCTGACAATATTGGGGTTACCGCTTCAATTATTAATGTGGATTCTGGTAGTAAATTGATTTTAACATCTGATGATACCGGTACTAATAGTACAATTTATATTGGTGAAACAGGCAACGTAGCGACGACATTGGGTTTTAATGATATTGCTGCGTCGACTATTGACTCTGCTCAAAATGCGATGGTTAAAATTGACGGGAATTTGGTAACCAGTCAATCGAATACGGTTAAAGTCTCCACAGCCTCAAATACGCAAATTAATGCTATTGAAGGTATCACTCTCAACTTGGTGGCCTTGGGAACCAAAACAGAAACCCTGAAAGTTGAAAATGACATTGAGTCAGTAACTGCATCGGTTGAAGAGTTTATTACGGCTTTTAATAAACTACGAGGGCAGCTTTCCGGCTTGCATACCGGTTCGCTTCAAGGTGACAACACTATATTATCGGTGGAGTCACAGTTACGAAACGTATTTAATACAAAACCAGCTGCGTTAACAACCAGTTTAGGTTATTTGTCTGAGATTGGTATTTCAACGACCAGTAGTGGCGATCTTTCCCTGGATAAAACTAAACTGGAGAGTGCGCTGGTTGCCGATTATGATGGCGTTGCCGAATTATTAGCAGATGATGATCAAGGTTATATGTTTCGGTTTGATAGTTATGCGGATAATTTATTGGACATTGATGGCCTAATTGACAGTCGGTCTGACGGCTTGGGGTTTCGAAAAGAGAGCTTGGAGGATCAACGCTTTGGTGTTGAATTTCGTATGGAGTTAATAGAAAAACGTCTGCGAGATCAATTTACAGCTTTAGATACATTACTGGCAGGGCTTAATAATACCAGTAATTTCCTTAGTCAGCAGTTGGCATCGTTGCCTGGTTCGCGTTAGTTGTTATTAATTGTCAATAACGATTGTCAATAACGATAGATGTGCAGTCGGTTGGCTATAAATAAGTTATTCTTGATGGTGGCTCAGTAGAGCAGTATCTCAAACGCTATAGGCATATAATAAATTCAGCGAAAAGGAGCTTGTATGAATAATTCAAAAGGCGTTTCCGGAGCATTGAACGCCTATAATCAGGTTGCTGTTCAGACCGGTGTTAACGATGCAAGTCCACACCGTTTAATACAAATGTTAATTGATGCAGCGTTGGAGAAAATTGCGGCGGCAAAAGGACTGATGCTAAATGGACGTATTGCTGAGAAAGGCCAACAAATTGGTTTAGCGGTATCGATTATCGACGGTCTTCGTATCAGTGTTGATAAGGTGCGTGGTGGTGATGTTGCACAAAACCTGGAAGATTTGTATGTTTATATTAATGATCGTCTGACAGAAGCTAATCTGACAAACAATACAGCTTTTTTGGACGAAGTAACGTCATTATTGCGGCCGATAAAAGAAGCTTGGGATGCTATTCCTGACGATGTAAGGTTAAAACATCAGCAACAACAGGAAATGCAGGACAAAAAGGCACGTGAGGCAGCGGCAACTGGTTAGGCATGGCTACGTATAATTGTAATTTTATAGTAACTTGGGCGAACAACGTGGGATAAGTGCTAAGGGTATGTAAAGAAATACAGTCGGACAGATTACGCGGGGTATCGTTTCGTCTTCAAAACGTGGAAGTGGGCGCACCCCAAGGGCACTTCTTTCAGGGCGCATACTCGTGGTATGTAAGCTTTTGTGCAACGCCGAAGACGCAAGGATAGGCAAAAAAAATGTTCACGTTATTTCTTTACAGACCCTTAATGGCAGGTACATTATGATAAGCCAGGTGCGTGACCAGCAGTGGAGGTCGATACTTAATTTGACCGAAAAAATGCTCGATGCATCCAATGAGGAGGAGTGGGATGCGTTGGTGAGTTTTGAGGCACAACGTGGGAAATTGTTGTCAGTTTTTTTTGCCAAGGCCGTATCATTATCAGAGGCTCAAGCAATTCGAAATGGGATTGCTGAGATAATGACAACGGATAAAAAAATATGTGGTTTGAGTGCTTCTGCGCATTTTAAGATCGGTGAAAAACTGAATAAACTGGCAACACATAAAAATGCTTCTTCTGCTTATCTGAAAAATACCGGTTAATATTTATAATCGTGGCGAGTGAGACTTAAGCGTTATTACAGGCCTATTCATTCGATGCTAACACTTTACTTCTAACCATCTAGGGTATCGTTACCGGTTTATTACGCGGTATGCACATTCCATAATCGAAAAAATCACAAGAAAACACCTCAAACATTTCTTGAAAGTAATTGCGCTATGGCAGCAGGCGGCGCTTATGTTGCTATAATGTAAGCCATGCCTGATATTACTAATCATCGTGACCCATTTAAAGATGTTCTGATCTATGAAGATCAGTTACCGTTACAGTGGCAAGCTGTTGAATGGCCAGTGAATATCAATAGACTAGAATCGTTAAACCGGGAGAATGAGTTATTGTTTCAAGTGTTGCTAAGTCGCGATGAGGCGTTGGCAGAAAAAGAGGATGAGCTTTCAGAATCTATAACAGAATTAAAACACCTTGAGACTAAAGTCAATTTATTGCTTAATTGGGTGGGGCATTTAATGATGCAAGCCGCGCCACTACCAGAATGTCAGCCAATAAAAATCAGCGCATTTGGTTTTGCATTTATGAGTTCGACTGCATTACAGCCAGATGATTACTGTCTTGTGGAATGGTTTCCGGACAGTCACTACCCGCAAGCGATTAAACTTTTTGTTAAAGTGTTGGAGTGCACAAGGGACACTGATACTACTGACACTGGTACTAATGGGCAGTTGTTAAAAATTATTACAGAGTTTGCCGGGGTGAGTGAACAGCTTCAAGACTCGATTAGTAAATACATTTTTCGCCATCACCGTCGGTGCATCGCGCAGCAAAAGCGAATGAAACAACAAAACTGATAATACAACGTTTATACAACGTTGTTTAAGCTTGGTCATTATCAATATCCTACATGTTCCTTAGCACGTCATTATAAACATAAATATTCCCTATAATGAAAGGTTTAAAGAAAAAACGGTGTAAGCTGTGCCGCTATTTTCACCGCAGCGAAAAATTCTTTGCGACAATATTTTGACATATCGCAAATCAGGTGTTTTACTCATAGTATGTTTTATCGCTAATTGTTATCACCCATTCTATAAATAAATAAAACGTTTTGGAGACGGGAGTACACATGCCAGAGGCTACAGCGTTACTAATTGTTGAGAGTGATCAGAATGAAGCCCAAAAATTTTCCGCAATACTAGAGTTTTTGGGATATAACAAATTAATGAGATGCGATTGCGGCGGAATCGGCGCGGCGCTCGATAATAGTACAATTGGTGCAATATTACTGGGTGGCTGTGGTGAAGCAGATAATTTACTCAATACTTTTGATTACATCAAACAACAGAATCCCGATATTCCTGTTATTTTATTATTGACAAAAGAGACAGGCAGGCTGATTGACCGAGATTTTGTTAAACGGGCATTTGCGATTGTCAACGTTCCATTAACTTATGTCGAATTAACCGATGCATTACATCGGGCACAGGTTTTCCAAGCGGGGAAAAAGCGTAAAGGGGGTAATTTCAATCTGGATTTATTTCGCAGTCTGGTGGGTAACAGTCGCGGTGTTAGAAATGTACGTCAACTTATTGAACAAGTCGCAAACTCCGATGCGACGGTAATTATATTGGGTGAATCCGGTACTGGCAAGGAGGTTGTGGCGCGAAATTTACATTACCATTCTTCTCGGCGCGATAAACCCTTTGTGCCTATAAATTGTGGTGCTATACCGGGTGATTTGTTGGAAAGTGAATTATTTGGCCATGAAAAAGGTGCTTTCACTGGTGCTTTTAGTGCTCGTCAGGGACGCTTTGAAATGGCAGAGGGAGGGACGCTTTTTCTGGATGAAATAGGTGATATGCCGATGACGATGCAGGTAAAGTTGCTGCGAGTTTTGCAGGAAAGAACCTTCGAGAGAATCGGTGGTACAAAAGTGCTTACCGCCGATGTCCGCGTAGTGGCGGCAACCCATCGTAATTTGGATGAAATGATTGTCGCTGGTACTTTTCGTGAAGATCTCTATTATCGATTGCAGGTCTTTCCGATTGAAATGCCGCCATTACGTGATCGTGTCGATGATATTCCATTATTGGTAAATGAGCTGATTGCCCGGGTAGAACACGAAAAGCGCGGCTCGGTACGGTTTACACCGGAGGCTACCATGGCGTTGTGTCAGTATCGCTGGCCGGGTAATGTGCGGGAATTATCAAATTTGTTAGAGCGCTTAGTCATTATGTTTCCTTATGGTTTGGTGGGAGTGCAGGATTTACCGGAAAAATTTAGACCCGCTGGCAGTTTGCTTTCATCCAAGCAAGTTAATTTTGAGCAACACCTTGCACCAATGGAGCCTATGTTTTCTTCACGTTTACCGCGTGATGGAATTGATTTGAAAGAACATATTAGCAGCCTCGAATGTTCCCTGATCAAACAGGCGTTGGAGGAAGCGGGTGGCATTGTTGCGCATGCAGCAAAACGATTGCATATGCGTAGAACAACCTTGGTGGAAAAGCTCAGAAAGTATGGTTTGCAACGTTCAGAGTCTGTGTCAGAAATTTGACTGGACGATCAAATTTGTTAGCTAACTTGTTGAATTAGAATAGATCCATTTGTAGGCACAAAAATTGCTCTTAAGTGACTTACCAAAGTCCAGTGATTCTGGTTTTAGCTCAGTCACTCAACAGGAGTAATTTGTCGCATGGGTGTACCGATTTCAGGGCGGCTTCAAGCGCTAGAAGATACCTTCCAAACCTTTAATCAGCTAACCGAAACACTAGAGACCACCTATCATAGCCTAGAGGATCGTGTAGCCCAACTTCAATCTCAATTGATTGATGTGCAACAAAAGCGTCGCGACGAAATTGGTGAACGTGACCGCATCGCAAAAAAACTCTCTTCAATTTTACACGCATTACCAGCAGGGCTTATTGTATTGGATTCTACTGGACGTATCCAGGATTGTAATCCAGCAGCGATTAAACTGCTGGGTGGTCCATTATACACTGAAATGTGGCGTGATGTTATAAGCCGTTCATTTGCGCCACGAGGTGATGATGGTCATGACATATCTTTGAATGATGGCCGTCTCGTTAATATATCAACGTGTCCACTTGGGAGTGATCCCGGCCAGATTCTTTTGATTGCAGATGTCACCGAAACGCGACGATTACAGCTACGGTTAAGTCAGCATCAACGATTGATATCCATGGGTGAAATGGTGGCTGGATTGGCGCATCAGATTCGCACGCCTTTGTCAACAGCTTTGTTAAGTGTTTCACAATTGAAATCATTGAATGTCGACAAAAACAAACAGCAAGCCGTTGTAGAAAAAATGATTGATCAATTGAGTTATCTGGAGAGTTTGGTCAATGATATGTTACTTTTTTCAAGAGAAGAATACTGCAATGGTGAAAGTTTTGGTCTTTCGCAACTCATCAGCACCCTGGTAGAAGAGGCCAAGACCACTGCTGAGAAAAAACAAATTGTGGTTGAATTTGACAATCCGTGTGATGGCGTAATTGTGGTTGGTAATCAATCGATATTATTAAGTGCACTACAAAACCTAGTCAACAATGCTATTCAGGCAATAGCGTTCGGTGGCAAGATTACAGTGGCGATTAGGTTTAATGAGTTAGACAGTGTTGATATTGTCATTACCGATACTGGACCGGGAATTTCAACAGAAATTCAGAACAAGATATTTGATCCCTTTTTTACGACTAAATCACAAGGCACCGGTCTTGGCTTGTCTGTTGTGCAGGCGGTTACGCGTGCACATCAGGGCGATATTTGGTTTGACTCCGATTACCAAAATGGTAGTCGATTTGTGTTGCGCCTTCCCTCTACGATCAATAATGAAATTTAAAATGAGCGTGAATAAATTAAAGTTTCACCTAATGCTATCTAAGGGGCTTGATGTTACTCCGAGTCCATTGACTGATGAGTTTAGGTTAAACACTCAAGTTACATTCTAAAGTTACAGGTGAATTTAATGATGCAAGCGACGATTCTTGTAGTAGAAGATGATCTTGATTTACGTGACGCCTTAAATGATACGTTAGTGTTAGCGGGTTATTCGGTTATTGTGGCGCAGGATGGGCGCATGGCGTTAGACCAGATAGAGCGACAAATGCCAACCTTGGTTGTCACTGATATTCAAATGCCGCGCATGAATGGTCATGTACTGCTAAAGCACATTAAAAAACGCTGGCCGGATTTGCCGGTTATGCTTATGACAGCATATGGCACAATTCAAAAAGCGGTAGAAGCAATGCGGGATGGTGCGGTTGATTATTTAACCAAGCCTTTTGAGGCAGAAGTACTGGTGAATATGGTAGGGCAATATGTTAATGTTCCAGCTGATGATTCTCACCAGCTAATTGCAACGGATGAAGTCAGTAAAAAAACGGCGGAAATAGCGCGTAGAGTTGCGATTACTGATGCTACTGTTTTAATAGCGGGTGAAAGTGGTAGTGGAAAGGAAGTATTGGCTCGTTATATTCATCTCCATTCGCCTCGGTCCAATAAGCCCTTTATTGCCATTAATTGTGCGGCTATACCACACAATATGTTGGAAGCGACACTGTTTGGTTATGAAAAAGGCGCATTTACCGGGGCGTATAAAGCGTGCCCCGGAAAATTTGAGCTGGCTGATGGCGGTACGATTTTGTTGGATGAGATATCGGAAATGGATCTTGCATTGCAGGCAAAATTACTGCGTGTGTTGCAGGAGCGTGAAGTAGAGCGTCTTGGTGGCAATAAAATCGTTCAGTTAGACGTGCGTGTACTGGCGACGTCCAATCGAAATATGCGAGAAGAAGTCAGTGCGGGTAATTTTCGGGAAGATTTATTTTATCGCCTAAATGTTTTTCCACTTTATGCACCACCGTTGCGTGAGCGCCCGAATGATATTGTCAGCATTTCAAGTAGTCTGATTCTTAAGCACCTGAAAACAGCGGGTGTTGCTCGTTCACATGTGCCTGAATTGGAAAAATCTGCGCTACAAAAATTACTAGCCTATGATTGGCCGGGAAATGTGCGAGAGTTAGATAATGTAATACAACGCGCTTTAATTTTACAACAATCGGACAATATTACCGCCGTTGATATTCAGTATGAACAAGATGCGCCGGCTATTACAAAAATATCGGCCACTACCGAAGCGGCGTCACAAACCCACAGCAGATTAGAAGATGATATTAAAAGTCATGAATATAAACGCATAATGACAGCACTACAGGCCGAAATGGGTAATCGTAAAGCAGTTGCAGAACAGTTAGGTATAAGTCAGCGTACCTTACGCTACAAATTAGCGCAAATGCGAGAGCAGGGGATCAGTGTGCCCGACCGGTATGGTACGACCAATCACCTAGAGTGACGGTATTCAAGGGTAATAATCAGTTGCTATTAAATGATAGACCCGTGGCGTTTGAGATTTCGGTTTTTAGTGTGCATCATATTCATTTCATGGCAAGGCGAAATGACGAGTAATAGCCTGACTATTGCGAGGAATGTCAACGCAGCCATGGAATGAAGAGGGTGTGCAATAAAACCGAAATCTCAATCGCTACGGGTATATATAAAGGAGGCGTGATGAAAGAAGTTAATATGGCTCAGCTATTAAATCGAATGCAGACCGATGCTGTTCTGGCACAGAATAAAACCTTGCTCAATGCGGCGACTGAAGCATCCGGTGCTGCTCCTGATTTTTCCAGTTTATTGAAACAAAGCGTGGATAAAGTGAATGCCTTGCAGAAACAATCGGGCGCGCTGGGGAAAGCTTTTGAATTAGGTGATCCGAATGTGAGTCTGGCTGAAGTAATGTTAGCCAAGCAAAAATCCGGTGTGGCGTTTCAGTCAGTACTACAGGTCAGAAATAAACTAGTGGAAGCGTATAAACAAATTATGAACATGTCCGTTTAATACTAATTTGTTGATGTTTCTTTAATAGAATTAGATGTCAAAGCCGTCATCACCGGATATTGGTTAATCGAACAACATGGCAGAAATAGTCGCACAAGATCCCAAACAAGTGCCAAATGGGCTGGATGTGATTTCTATCATTCGACAAATCGTATTATTGTTAGGCTTGTCGGGTAGTGTTGCACTGGGGTTTTGGGTGGTGCTGTGGTTTCAAGAACCCAATTATGGGGTATTGTTTTCTACTTTAGACGACACAGAAGCCAGTATTATTTTAGAAGCATTGCAACAGTTGGGTATTATTTACAAACTGGATCAATCGACGGGTGCCGTATTAGTGCCTAGTAAGGATATTCACAATGCAAGGATAAAGTTGGCGGCTCAGGGGTTACCAAAAAGCACGAGTGGTGGTTTTCCTGGTTTAGGAAAAGATGAGGGCAATAGTTTTGGTGTCAGTGAAACAATGCAAAGGGCGCGTTTCCAAAAGGCTTTGGAACTGGAGTTGGCACGGACCATTTCAAGTATCCAAAACGTAAAATCTGCTCGTATTCATTTGGCAATTCCTAAACAATCTGTTTTTATCAGAGATCGCCAAAAGCCGCGGGCCTCGGTAGTGCTTGGTCTTTATTCTGGACGAAGCTTAACGCAAGCGCAAGTCTTGGCAATTTCGCATATGGTGTCGGCCAGCATCCCAAACCTGGCAGTGGAAAATGTTACCGTCGTGGACCAAAAGGGTCGTTTGTTAACAACTGGGGAGCGGTCAAGCGATATCGCGTTGACGAGTTCGCAGTTTGATTATGCAAGAAAACTGGAAAAAAGTTATATAGAAAGAATTGAAAACATTCTGTCCCCTATTCTTGGGGCAGACTCGGTACGAGCACAGGTAACGGCTGACATTGATTTTACCCGTGTTGAGCAAACGCAGGAGTCGTTTAACCCAGATACCCCTGCATTAAGAAGTAACAACACGGTTGAAGAGCAAACAGGGGGGGCATTCGACGGTGTTGGTGTGCCGGGCGCTGTGTCGAATCAGCCAGCCATTAAAGCGGAGGTACCGGAGCAGGCTGGGCAAGCCGAGGGGCGAGGGGATAAAAACGCACCCTCAAGGATTCGTAAAAAAGAAATTCGGAATTATGAATTGGATAAAGTGGTTAGTCACACACGTTTTGCTACAGGACGTTTGCGTCGATTATCCACAGCCATTGTCGTGGACGATAAGGTGACGCTTAATGCGGACGGGCAATCAATCCGAGTGCCAAGGAGTCCTGAAGAAATAGAACGTATTACTAATTTGGCAAAAAAGGCCATTGGGTTTAGTGTTCAGCGCGGAGATAGTGTTAACGTGGTTAATGAGTCGTTTAGTGTGCCGCCGGAACCTGCTGCTATTCCCGGGCTGCCTATTTGGGAGCAGCCCTGGGTCTGGGATGTGGTCAAGCAGGTGGTTGGTGTCATTTTGATTATTGTGATATTTTTCGGTGTGCTCAAACCTTTGTGGAAATCATTGATGAAAACGCTACCGATCATGGCGGCCGTTCAAGATCCCGCAGTGCTTACTGAGCCTGAAGAGGGTGGCGTGAGGGATGATGTGGTCAATTTGAGCGGCGAGGAACAGAAAAAATTGACAGCGCCGACAACACCTTATGAGCAAAATATGTTGTTGGCTCAACAAGCTGTGGCAGATGACCCTAAATTGGTGGCGCAGGTGGTAAAAAATTGGGTAACGGATGATGGCTGATGGTTTAAGTGAACTGACTGGGGTTAAACGTGCGGCTATTCTATTAATGGCACTTGGGCAGGAGTCTGCTTCACAAGTATTAAAGCACATGGAACCTAAAGAAGTACAAGCAGTTGGTTCCGAAATGGCATTGTTAAGCAATGTTTCCAAAGATCATGTTAGTGAAGTTTTAGCTGAATTTTCTAAAACAGTTGAACGGCAAACGGGTTTGGGGTTGGGGAATGATGACTATGTTCGGGATGTGTTAGTGCAAGCCCTTGGTGAGGATAAAGCGGGTGGTTTAATTGATCGTATTTTACGTGGTGCCAGTACGAAAGGTCTGGAAACCCTGAAATGGATGGATTCCCGGGCCGTCGCTGAAATAATACGGCTGGAACATCCGCAAATTATTGCCATCGTATTATCTTACCTCGAACCCGACCAAGCGGCTGAAGTGTTAACCTATTTTCAAGACCGGGTCCGTGTAGATGTCATTATGCGTATTTCCACTATTGATGGTATACAGCCTTCAGCATTGCAAGAACTCAATGACATTATGGAGAAGCAGTTTTCTGGAAACACAAATGTAAAAACCTCATCGGTTGGCGGTATTAAAAGTGCGGCCAATATCCTGAATTTTCTCGATAGCGGAATGGAAGCTGAGATTATGGATAGCATTAAGGAAACGGATGGAGATTTAGGGCAGTCAATTCAGGACCTGATGTTTGTGTTCGATAATTTGAACGATCTTGCTGACCGGGATATACAATCAATTTTACGTGAAATATCGTCTGATTCTTTGGTGCTTGGATTAAAGGGGGCAGAGGAGGAGCTTAAGGAGAAAGTTTTTAGAAATATGTCAAAACGTGCTGCTGAAATGTTACGTGACGATCTAGAAGCGAAGGGTCCGGTTAAACTCAGCGAAGTGGACTCGGCTCAAAAGGAAATACTGTCCGTTGCACGCCGTTTGGCAGAATCAGGGGATATTTCTTTAGGTGGTCAGGGTGCGGAAGAATATGTCTAGAGTTATTAATAAAAACGATTCATTGTTGTGCTCCAATTGGCAGACGCCTATTGTTGAAGAGCTAACTGAAGGTCCAGGTGAACATAATATCCAGCGCTCTCGGGATCCCGTTATTGAGAGGCAGTTAGCGCTTATAAAGAAAAGAGCTCAAAAAGATGGTTATTTGGCAGGTTTTAATAAAGGGGTTGCCGAAGGTAACCTGTCTGGTTTGCAGCAAGCGAGTCAAACCCGGGATATGCTTGTACGTTTGTTGGATACATTGTCGGCACCATTAAAGCAACTGGATGAGCAGGTTGAGCAACAGTTTGTTCGTCTGGTTATGATAATAACCAATCAACTGGTTCGGCGTGAGTTGAAAGCTGATCCTGGTGAAGTGATTAGTGTTGTCCGTGAAGCGTTGCAAGCGTTACCGGTGGCATCACGCAACGTGCGTGTCTTGTTGTGCCCCGAGGACATTGGTATTGTTTCGGGTGTTCTTAATGTGCCGGATAGCAATACCGCATGGGAAATAGTCGACGATCCTACGTTAGCAAGAGGTGATTGTCGTATTGAGTCAGAAAATTCTAGCATAGACGCTACTGTTGAACGTCGTTTAATGATAATTATTAGAGAAATGCTGGGTGGGGAACGGGAAACAGATGAAATGTTAGGCGCATTAGCGGGTGACTGATTATGTCTCAGGCTAAAGCGGTGATTCAATCAACTCGTTGCAAAATTTGGAGTGATCGTTTAGCCGAATTTTGTGATCGCGTTAAACCGCCTCATTTTTGTGTTACGGGCAAGCTAACTCGAATGGTTGGTTTAACGTTGGAAGCCGTCGGTTGTCAGGCTCCGGTTGGCGGCCGGTGTTTGGTGTCGACACCCGATGGGCTGGATGTTGAGGCGGAGGTTGTTGGGTTTTCGGGTGAGATCATTTATCTTATGCCTACTGGCGATATTAGAGGGTTAATGCCAAATGCGAAGGTGATGTCGACAGGCCAATTTTATGATGTGCCAGTGGGCTTGTCCTTGCTCGGTCGAGTGTTAGGTGCTAGAGGGCAGCCACTTGATGATCTGGGACCTCTGGATGCCACCCATCGAGCACCACTGCTCGGGCGTCTTATTAATCCGTTGAAACGAGCACCGATACGAGAAATGCTCGACGTAGGTGTTCGGGCAGTAAATGCGCTCTTCAGTGTAGGGCGAGGCCAGCGCATGGGGCTATTTGCCGGAAGCGGAGTCGGTAAAAGTGTATTGCTGGGGATGATGACGCGCTATACCACGGCGGATGTAATTGTTGTCGGCTTGATTGGTGAACGTGGTCGAGAAGTAAAAGAGTTTATTGACAATATTTTAGGTGAAGAAGGCATGGCGAGAGCTGTTGTTGTGGCGTCACCTGCTGATGATAGTCCTGCACTACGTTTACACGGTGCATCCATTGCAACAAGTATTGCCGAATATTTTAGAGATCAGGGTTTAAATGTTTTATTGTTAATGGATTCATTAACCCGGTATGCTCAAGCACAACGCGAGATAGCCCTGGCCATTGGAGAACCACCTGCAACGAAAGGTTATCCGCCTTCCGTGTTTGCCAAAATACCAAAATTGGTTGAACGAGCGGGTAATGCGGAGCAGGGGCGTGGTTCGATAACCGCTTTTTACACGGTATTAGTGGAAGGGGATGATAGCAACGACCCTATTGCAGATGCTGCACGGGCGATACTTGACGGGCATATTGTACTGTCAAGGGAACTTGCTGAGTCAGGTCATTATCCATCTATCGATGTAGAAGCATCCATCAGCCGCGTGATGACTGAGATTACCAGTGATAAGCACCAGCTAATTGCAAGGCGCTTCAAACAATGGTATTCGGCATATAATAAAAACAGGGATTTGATCAATGTTGGCGCTTATCAAGCTGGTACTGACTCACAGATTGATGAAGCCATTAAAATGATCCCGACTCTAAACCACTTTTTACAGCAAGGAATGAATCAACAGGTTTCGTTGCAGCAAAGTGTTCAGGATTTGTTGGCGTTAAAGCTGAGTTAAAGGCCATCTGAACACAGTTACTGAGTATTTTAAAGACAAGGTTGAGTTGTTGCGTTTATGATAAATGATGTTTTCGGCGTTCTGTTTGCCGACGTGAATTTCCAGCCTCGGGAATATTAGTTAGGGAAGTAGCCCGTCTGTCATTAGTCGTGTTTCTGGCGACAAATTTTCGTACCTTTAGCACGCTACCCCTAATGCTGGTATTGTGAAGCGCCTCTAGTGCTACCGGCCCGATGCGATCTGACTTAATTTTCATCTGACCATAGTGATAGGGCTTGTGTTGGGGTTTATTTTTGTTGGTATGAATTTCAATTTCAATGTCATTGTCCAACTGCCCCAGGGCAACAATTTTATCGAACAATCGTTGAAAAATACTTGGTTGAATTGAATCCTTCAACAGTTTTTTTATTTCGGAGGGACGGGTGCCCTTTGGTATGTTTCCTATATAAATTTCCATATCCAGTGTACCTGTAATAGAACCTCTATTTTCTTTATTACCTATCCCGAAAACAAATCCCTTCATTTTCTGGTTAATAGTGATTAATGTTAAAAATTAAGGTCTAATTTTACACGCTCTGCACCTCGAAAACGATTAGTTTTTGTTGATGTTTTTCTAATTACAAAGATAGTGGTCGTGGTTTAAAAAACGAATAATCTATGATAACAATTTTGATGATAATAGTGAGCTCCATTTTGCTCAATACTATTCTTTAAAAATGATATCAAGCTATAAAATAGGTAATATATAATGAAAGGGTATATAGGCGGTGCTTCGGTCGTATTGTGTGTCCATTTCAGGGGTAATATTTCTGTATCAGGTCGAGCAGTGGGGATCGCTGATGGCGCTGAGGGTTGGTATTATTATCTTGAAAAATTATTTTGAAAATTGGAGGAGACGCGCTTGCTTTTAATTGGTTGCGCGGGCAATTTTTAAGGTTTGGCGTGTCAATAAAGGAACGTGTACGTTTCTTACCGAACGAATACACATTGCTATGCGGTTGTTCCTAGGATCCTAGCAAATAAAGGTAATCCCGCAAGCGGATGTTGATGATAACGAACAATTGGGCAGCATGTTGTTGGTCTCAAAAAAAGAGCCCGCCTTCCCGGCGGGCTTACGAGGGGAGAGCTTACTTATTTACATCACATCACAATCGTAAGGAAACATTAAAATTGAGGAGGAAATCGATTCAATAATGCTTCATTACTTTCGTTACTAATTGGTCAATTCTTTATGAGATAAGTTCCTTTAAATTTGTACAAAATTTTTTCAGTCAATTTTTTCAGTGAATTTTCATACCCTGACAATAAGCAAAGGGGGCAGCGGGGCATTAGACAGGAAGACGGATTTAATCTGACGGCTAGCACGTCTGGTGATTAAGGCCGAAGAGACCCTAAGGAACGTGCACGAAATAACGTGCATCTCGACTTCAGCCCGTCTTTGCCCGTTCTTCAATCCGAAATAGAACGACTATTTCCGCACTTTTGTTTAATCAGAACGAATAAATAAGCACTAAATTCGGGCGCCAAAAGGGAGGATGGATATGACAGTTTGTTAATTAAAGCCCTCCAGTCTAACCGGGGGGATCTACTGGAGGGCATTAGATTAACAAGTGAGGGTTGGTTTTGTAACCCTCAAATACGGAGCCATGTGTACGCGTTTTAGTGTTTTTGAATTTCGGATTTTTCCACTAACAGTGGGTAAGCATACCCAAAACCAAAGTCGGTATCTAAAACCACAGTGCCAATGACTGTAACATCATCGCCGATATTGGCAGTTTGTTTGCTGGTTACTATTAAATCGTCAGTGCCTTCTTTCCCAGATCCGTCTTTAACATGTAAGAAGTTACGTTTCATGATGCCATTATTGACTTTAACTACTTTGCCACGAATTTGAACTTGTTTACCGCTTAATTTTGTTCTTTCGAGGTGAACAGCTTCCACCGTTTTTTTAATAGCGCTTGCTGACACCAGGGTGGGTAGGCTGATTAGCATAGCCAAACAAACCAAAATCCCCATTTTAATTAGATTCATAATATTCTCCTTAAGACAATCTGTCTTTTTAACACATTTGAGAGGTATTTGACAATCTGCCAATTGAGCAGGCAATGTACTTGGCGCTTTCTTTTGCCCGGAATATAGGGGGGCTTAGGGGGCTTGAAGTTCCCCTAAGTGTAGTGTATTAACTAAAATGCAAATTTAGCAAAGCGCTAAAACCTCAGCTGTTCGGCGCATTTTCGAAAGTATTACGTCGAAAACGCGTTTAGTTAAATACGCTATGCTCGGTTAACGGTATTTGGTGTGCTATAAAAAATCGAAAAGAATGGTGTTTCTCACGACATTGCAATCATTTATAGAATCGATTATTAAGCAAACCTATTGCGAACGCTAACATATAGAATTTAAAGGTTTTTTTGGTTGCTCGATTTGCCTAACGCGCCAACTGTTGGTGCTGTATGAGGGATATGCGGTTGTCTAAAAAACATGTCGGCAATCCCTTGTTTTTATTATCAGTACTGCCATCGCTCTGGTTGAGGTTCAATCGATTGACTGGGGTAATACGAGTTTCGATGTTTCACCGGTTTTTTTAAGATAGCCGCTCTATTTAGCGCTCGGCATTTATTTTGCAATTATATGAATTGAATGAAAAAAATCGCTAATACCTATAGGTGATAGACTCATAATCATGCATTTTTACAGATGGCGCCGTTGTCATTTGATCATACTGAATGACTATAAAATTAGGAGTCAGCAGGATTTGCTGGCATGATGATTGGCGCAGCTTTCTTCGTCACGAGAATTGGCGTTTAAGGGGCAAAATCTCAAATTGAGTGAGTAAACTTTTTTAATGGTTAATATACTTCAGTTAACGGACACACATTTTTTTGAAGACCCGAACCGTGAATTATACGGGGTGAATACTCGCGCCTCATTGCAGGCAGTATTACGTCAGGTTGAACTAAGTCACATCCCTTATGATCTTGTATTAGCGACCGGTGATCTGGTTCACGATGAAACCGAGGCAGGTTACAAGGCGCTGGCACAGATGTTTGCCGGGTTAGCTGCGCCAAGCTATTATTTGCCAGGTAACCATGATGCCCCGCACATAATGGAAAAAGTCTTGGTCAATTCTACCCTGGATGGGTTTAGCGTAGTGGTTCGGGGGGAATGGTGTATTATTTTACTGGACTCGTCTGCTAGCGGCCAGGTAGAAGGATACTTGTCAGAATCTATTCTGCAACGTTTACACAATGAATTGGTACATCAGCTCGATCGAAAAGTGTTAATCGCCTTGCATCACCATGTTGTGGATGTGCAATCTGTATGGCTGGATCGCCTTAATCTTACCAATAATGCAGCGTTTCGCAATATTGTTGCTGCGCATTCTAATGTAAAAGCGGTAATCAATGGTCATATCCATCAAGAATTGCAAGTACAGCAAAACGGCATTTTATATTTGGGGACGCCATCGACCTGTTTCCAGTTTAAACCTGGACTGGATAAACCAGGAATTGACGATGGTCGTCCACCGGGATTCAGGCACATTCTATTGAACAACGATGGCAGTATAGTAACCAGGGTTCACTATGTGACGTAAAACCTACGTTGGTGATGACGGCGCTGGAAAATGAATGAATCAGTTGCTGACTGAAATGAGCTGGAGGTTGTTGAATTGTTGCTACGTGGATGCCAATCCCGTTATTGCTAAAAGCACAAAGATACTTCCAGCGTGTTGTCTTATATCAAAATGAATTTAAAAATAATTATCAATGTGACAAAGCTGGTTATGATTAATGTTGACAAACTGAAACTAAAGAAGGAGGTCATCATGAATGGTGTCTGGACTGTATACCTTTCTGGGGAAATACATACTGATTGGCGAGAACGTATAAAGCACGGGGTTGAGGCGTTAGGTTTGAGCGTGGTGTTTTTTGCGCCCGTAACCGATCATGAAAACAGCGACGATTGTGGCGTACGTATTCTTGGGGAAGAGAAAAGCCCGTTTTGGCGTGATAATAAGAGCGCAAAAATCAATGCGATTCGTACCAGAAGCTTTATTGAAAAGGCTGACATAGTGATAGTACGATTTGGTGACAAATACCGTCAGTGGAATGCCGCATTTGATGCAGGCTATGCAGCGGCATTGGGTAAGTCGGTCATTACCTTGCATGACCCTGATTTGACGCATGCACTAAAAGAGGTTGATGCAACCGCGCTGGCAGTGGCTGAGTCGCCCGAACAAGTTGTTAATATTTTGGCCTATGTTATTTCCGCTAGGCTGGATTGAAAGTATGTTAATTTTTTTTGGTAGATAAAAATAATAAACGTTGTGGGCTAATGACGAAGAATACCATAAAAATACTGCGTGGCAGTGTAGGTCATTTTCCGCTTACCCTGGCGTTATTGCAAAACAAACTTACCGTCACAATTTATTACCATACCTTGCTTGGTACAGGCAGGCACATTCCTTGCTGGACCTATATTACTCAAGGGATGAAGGCGCTAAAACAAAAAGAATTTGTATTTACACTTAAACTTAAGACAACGGATGATGAAAAGAAATTTTCAACGTTACCCCTTCAGTTGTTTATGTTTCTTTACCAGAATGCTTCGCAGAACAAGCGTGTTGATATTGGAGATACCACTTCACTGAGTAAGAAAGGTTTATTTGGCTTTTCAGGTCTGGGATATACCTTCGGACTGATAAATTCCAGTGAGCTTTCATTGCCTGTGTCGTGCTTAAGTTGTGTTCTGCTCACGAAAGAGGAACTTCTTGTAGCACAAACGCTGGGTTTGTCTCGAATTATAGCGCGTATGGGTTATGAAAAAAACCGTTTTCCATTATTGCCGTGGAACGACAGGCAACGTTCGAGTTTTGCATTTCAACGTGTACTAATGGGAAGTGCGGTTAGCAAGTTAAAGTCTCTGCCGCTCAAAAACTGTACTGTGAGTTTGGTGGCTGGTGATAAAGTTGTTTTGGTGTTATCCACTTTGCTTCAGCGTGCTATGACTGATTATGTTGAAGCAAAAGGTGGAAGGAAAAGTATTAGTGAACCGGTTTGCCTGTTAACACAAATAGCCGTTTATCACCAAGGCTGTTTGGTTTGGCACCCCGACAAGGATAGCATAGCAATAAACACATTACCTGATGGAACTGGAGAGTTGATTGCGGGTAGTTTTCTTATTCTTGCTCCAGATAAAGAAAAAACAAGTGCTTCGATGCTAGAGGATGGGTTTTTAATGGAGTTTAATGATGCTTCCTGGCCTGTTTTTAAAAATGCAGTAATAGAAGGACTGGATGTAAATATTGCTGCTTCGGATGGGGGAATGGATTTTTGCTTACGCTGGCAAGCCGTAGCTTCAGCAGGCATATTTAATTTTACTGATATCGGTCTTGACGAAAATCAAAAAAGTAGCGATGACGATAAGGCTAGCGAGGTCGGCTTGTTAAGTCGGGTTATGAACATATTTAAACGATAATTTGGATTGAACCCAATGCATGATGAACCTACTGCGAACACCTTAATCGTTCTCGTTATAATTCAATGGATGTGTTAGGTTGAAGTAGTGGTTGTTTTTTGCGTAACGTGGTATGTTTTCAGTTGAATGCTCACAAAGCGTCGCATTGCGAATGTTATCAGGGGAGTTCGCCGTGTCTTCGATTGATTCCCTGTTTGATAGGAGGTGATCTTATGTCTCATCGATGTATTATTGGATTTTCCGGAGGGGCTTGTTGACGCCGGGTCTTGACTGGAAGGTCATTAACATCCTCATGACCCCGCTTTTTTGCGGGGTTTTTTATGTGTCAAGTTTCGGCTCTACAATATAAATTTTCTTTGCGACAGCGCCTATTTATTAACGGCTGTCATTCTGCTTTTCAATTAACAGCCGAATTGCTTTTAGTTCTGATTCTATACGTTCAATGTCGCTGTGCAGGTGTTTATCCACTTGTGTCGTGGCCTGCTCAACCGCAGCAACTGTTTTTTCAGTTTCCTTCTCATGTTGACTTTGCATTGCATTGACAATAATTGCCATAAATAAATTTAACATGGTAAATGTCGCAATGAGAATAAAAGGAACAAAGAAAACCCAGGCATAAGGATGTGTTTCCATAAGGGGTCGAACAATACCCATCGACCAGCTTTCCAGTGTCATTATTTGAAACAGGGTATACATGGATTGGCCGATAGTACCAAACCAATCGGGATAATCGGCAGCAAAGAGATTGGTTGCCATCACAGAGAAAACATAAAATATAAGCAGTAGCACTAAAATGATAGAGGATAGCCCAGGGATTGCCGCGAGTAGAGTGGAGACGACCTTACGCATCTGGGGTACCATGGATAACAGGCGCAGTATCCGTAGTACCCGTAAAGCACGAAGTACTGCGTATTCGGAGCCGGCCGGTACTAACGCAATTGATACTACGAAAAAGTCAAATACTCCCCATGGGTTGGTGAAAAATCGCCAGCCATGCCCAATAATACGCAATGTTATCTCAATGACGAAAATGGACAAAATCACACTATCAATGGTTTTTATATAGATACCTGCCGTGGCCATAATGTCGGGCGATGTTTCCAGGCCGAGGGTTATTGCATTAATAACAATGAGTGCGACAATAAATCTTTCGATCCACGTGCTTTCAACGACGTTTGTTAATCGTTGCCGCCAGCTAAGACTGAGGTCTGCTACCATGAATAACTCCTGGGTATTAATGAATAGGGGGGTTGTACAATGAGGTGAAAAATTAGGCTTCAAATTGTAGTGCTAATGAAACAGTGCTAATGAAACAATCACGACTTAGCCGGTTGAGCATTGCAACTATTTATAAAATATGTTCATCGGTTAGGGATTGCTGACGTTTAGGTGTTATTGCGTGTCATTTTTATTTTATAGCACCACTAAAAGTAGGTGCTTTTAGGCGAAAGTAGCTGTTTTAAAAAAAGCATAATAACCGGTTTTATCACAAGTGATTTTAACGTTGTGCCAGAATACGTTGGGCGCGTTATTATATCTAAATTTCAGGCGCTAAGGGTATATCAGGTTTGAATCATATTTTTTCAAGGCCATAACTGTAAATTGCAAGCAATTTGGTGTGGAATACGTAAATTATTGTTTTTCTATTCGTGTTCCAGGTGTGGCAGGCTGTTTTTTTTGGGGAGGGTAGCGAATTCGTCGAAGAGTATTTATGATCCGTATTTGCAGACAAAAAAAACCGGCCCAAAATAAGAAGCGTTGGGCCGGTTGCGTATAACGCAGTTCAGGTGGAGTGCTTTCTAGTTATCCGGTGCGCCTTCGAGTATCCACTGGAGAATGGTTTTGTAGTTCTCGCCGTTGCTTGACTCAAAACCCTCGAT
>JAADGF010000015.1 GCA_013152545.1 Gammaproteobacteria bacterium | reverse complement strand
TCACAGGGAAATTACGCTGCAATATTATGTGCAAGGGGAGCTTACGCATGAAGCGAACATTATTAAAAACAAGCAAAATCATTGCCATCAGTGCAATAATCGGGTCAGGATCATTTGTTACTTTTAGCGCTTTCGCTGACGGGTGGAATCCACTTACAGCTGCAACAAACAGGGGATCAATACTTAATACACGACACAATTTGACGATGAGTTTCACCCTAATTGGAGAGAATCTACATAATGGAATTCGCAACAATTATAAGGAGGTATGTATTTACTGCCATACCCCTCACGGTGCAAACACTCAGGTAAACGCCCCACTTTGGAACCGTACTGTAAATACAAACCCATACACAATTTATGACAAACCTACAACATTAAACCGGCCCATTGGTCAACCAGGCCCGAATTCATTAACATGTTTATCGTGCCATGATGGAACCATATCCCCAGACTCAATTATAAATATGCCTGGATCAGGCAAATATAATGAGAAAGCAGAAACTACATGGAATACAGCGTGGTTAGATTCATGGGGAGAAGGTGCCTTAGAAGGGCATGGTCGACTTAGGGAGCCAACAGGCCCCCAAGATCCTGGCTCATGTCTAAGGTGTCACTCTAAAGATGGCATAGTCGCAAACTTCCCATTTGAAGCCTTCGTCATTGGTGAGGACTTAAGAAACGATCACCCTGTTGGTATCCAATACCCCGAAGGGCCTTATGGCGCAGATGTCGGCGTTGATTTTTTTGAACCCTACAAAGGTTTTATAAATACCTCAGGTTCTATGTGGTTCCACGATGCAGACGGCGACCAGTATCCGGACAAAAATGAGCCTAGAATGTATAACACTGGTGAAAATTTTGAAGTGGAATGTGCCTCATGTCATGACCCACATGGCGTACCGATCGGGGGGCCAGATAGCAATACCGAGTTTATTCCCAGTTTTTTGCGAGTCAGCAATGGTAATGTGCACACCGGTGAAGGACAGTCAAGTGGACTATGCCTAACCTGCCATATCAAATAGGCATGGTATAATATCAAACTAAAACGCCGCACTATGAAAAGTAGCGCGGCGTTTTTTTATCTGTACAATTATTTATTACCATACACCACCAGTTCAGTTCCTGTCAGCCAACTACCACCCCCCTTATCCGCTCTTAGCCAAACCCAAATCCAGCATCACCGCCCCCATAAAGCGCGTTGCTTCACCGCCGGTAACGGCGCGGTGGTCAAACGTCAATGACAAGGGCAAGGTCCAATGCACGACGGGCTGTGCATCGACAGCGACCACATTTTGCCGAATACAACCGGCACCGAGAATAGCAACGGTGGGGGGTACTACAATGGGGTTAGCGTAACGACCGGCAAACACGCCAAAATTTGATAACGTAAAAGTATAACCGCGCATTTCTTCTGGCGGGATATTGCGATCACACACTGCTTGTTTTATGGTGTTCAAACCCTGCCTTAGATCGCTGGGGTCGCGATTTGCCACATCACGTAACACAGGCACAAACAAGCCATCAGCCGTATCAACGGCAATACCCAAATCAATTTTTTTCAGCACACGACGTCCCATCGCATGACTATCATACCAGGCGTTTAAGGCAGGCTCCGCTTCACACGCCCGGGTAATGGCGCGCATCAGCCGCATGGTAACATCACCATTACTCTTCCAAACGTCAATATCAACATCATCATAAATCGTCACCGGCACCACCTCGGCATTGGCACGCGCCATGGTATTGGCCATCACCCGGCGCACGCCGCGCAGGGGCTCAATCGGTCCCACTTCTTCAAATATTTTTGCAACGCGTTGTACGTCCGCGGCAATGATGGTGTCACTAGGACCACTGGGGGTAACTACAGAGAGATCCACATCCAGACGGCGCGCTAATGCGCGCACAGCAGGCGTTGCTTTCATTGCAGACGACGCCTGTCCCACGGCGGTTGCCGGTTCATTAACAACGCCTTTTCCAACCACCACTTCACCGACCACAGTCCCGGTATCCACCCTTGCCGCTTTTCCTTCTGAAGCAACAGGCGTATCACCATCAAACTCAACAAGAGGATCGCCAACCTGCACGATATCGGATGCCTGACCGTATAATTTAAGTATTTCCCCCTGTTGTGGACTGGGAATCTCCACAATGGCCTTCGCCGTTTCAACCGTCACCAACAGCTGATCCAGTGCAACCTTATCACCAACAGACACCATCCATTCCACTATTTCCACCTCGGTCAAACCCTCGCCAAGGTCGGGCAATTTAAAAATATTCATGCAAACTCCAATGTCTGTCGCACTGCCGCCAGTATTCGCGCCGTACTAGG
Organism: Gammaproteobacteria bacterium; assembly: GCA_013152545.1. GTDB lineage: Bacteria > Pseudomonadota > Gammaproteobacteria > SZUA-152 > SZUA-152 > JAADGF01. Next base: position 46,686 of record JAADGF010000015.1, on the reverse strand, counting down.
CATGTATTCTTGTTCCAAACGATAAAGCGGCATCACGGTATCATACCCTGTGACCCGCTGTACTGGTGCCATTAAAAACATGAGCCCCTGCTCTGCCAGCTGCGCTGCGATTTCTGCACCCACACCACAAGTCCGCGCTGCCTCATGGATAATGACACAACGCCCTGTTTTCTCCACGGACGTTAAAATCGTCGCCATATCCAAGGGTTTCAGAGTGGCAACATCAATCACCTCTGCACTAATGCCATCTTTAGCTAATTGATCAGCGACTTGCAAGACCTCGTATACCATAGCACCCCAGGTAACCAAGGTAATATCATTGCCCTCGCGCAGAGTAAAACACACATCCAACGGTAACGCTTCACCATCATCAATTACATCTTGTTTTAAAAGACGATAAATACGTTTTGGCTCTAAAAAAATCACCGGATCTGGGTCATTAATTGCCGCCAATAACAAGCCATAAGCGCGCGATGGCGAGGATGGCACCACCACACGCAAACCGGGCATATGTACGAACAAGGCTTCCGTGCTTTCAGAATGATGTTCCGGTGCATGTATACCACCACCATACGGCGCCCGTAACACTAACGGACACGTTAAGCGCCCGCGTGTTCTATTGCGCAGACGTGCTGCATGGCTGATCAACTGATCTACCGCGGAATAAATGAAACCCATAAATTGAATTTCAAAAACAGGCCGCAACCCTTCCGCCGCCATACCAACAGACATACCTGCAATCAGTGTCTCCGCTAAAGGCGCATCCAGCACACGCTCTGAACCAAAGCGCGCCTGCAATCCAACCGTCGCCCGAAACACACCACCATTGATGCCAACATCCTCACCCAGCACGACGACACGCTCATCGTCTTGCATTGCTCGCATCAATGCCATATTGACGGCCTCAATTAATGCCACCTCAGACATGGTTACTTATCCTCCGAATTCATTCTATACTCATAGCGATTGATATTTAGGTATTAAGTGTGTGTCATATTCATTTCGTTGCCAGGCAAAATGACGCGAAATAGTGGGCCTATTGCAAGGAACTTTAACGCCGCTATGGAATGAACAAGGCGTGCAATGAATACCTAAATCTCATCACTATGGGTATATAACGTTGGCAGACCGATAACATTGTTACGATGTTTTGTACGGCACGCCTTTTGTGTCACTTTCCTTTTATCATTTCCCTGTTATCAAAAAAGCGCGACGTTGTGCCTTCAAATCATGCGGCATGCTTTCATACATATAGTCAAACATGGACTCAGGCTGTTGCGCTGGGGTTGCCAAATACGCGTCGACAGCCTTTTCCACTTCACTACCACACTCAGCGATTAATGCTTTCTCTTTTTTGTTATCCCAACTATTTTGTTGTGTCAAATAATTTTTTAATCGCAATATCGGCTCCCGTTGCCAGTGCTGTTTAACTTCTTCCTCACTCCGGTAGCGTGTCGCATCGTCTGCTGTGGTGTGATCACACAGGCGGTATGTAATCGCTTCGATTAATGTCGGCCCCTGCCCATCGCGGGCTTTATCCAGCGCCTGCTGAAACTGCTGCCGTACCGCAACAATGTCATTACCATCCACCTGCTCACCATCAAACCCAGCAGCAATCGCTTTTTGCGCAATGGTGTCGCTGCCGGTTTGACTTTCCCGACGCACTGAAATGGCCCATTGGTTATTATTCACAATGAAAACCACCGGCAATTTCCATATACCGGCGGCATTAATGGCCTCGTAAAAATCGCCTTTTGAGGTTGCTCCATCACCACAAACAAACACAGCCACGCGCCTTTGTTGACGCAGCTTCATAGCATAAGCAACCCCCACGGCATGGGGCGCATGAGTGGCAATGGGCACACAAATAGGGAAGTCTTTACGGGGTCCTTGATAATCCATACCCCGTTCGTCCCCGCCCCAATACAATAATATTTCTTTCATTTTCACACCACGCATGAATTGCGCACCATACTCGCGGTAATAGGGGAACAACACATCATCCGCTTGCATAACACTGCCAATGGCAACTGAAATAGCCTCTTGACCAAGAGACGAGGGATAGGTGCCCAGCTTGCCGGTCCGTTGCAAAGCGACGGCTTTTTTATCAAAAATGCGTGTCAACATCATTGCACGATAAAGCGAAGTCAGCGTATCTGCATCTTCTGCAAATTTCGGTAGCTCACCAACCACTTCAGATTTTTCGTTAATCCATTGAAAATACGGTATTGTAAAGCTGGTGGCCTTTGGCATGACAAATAACCCCGGTATCAGTGGATACTATAAAAACAAACAAAATCAGATCAATACGAATTGCATTAAACGCCTACAATTTGCCAATACCTATAAAATACAAACTAAACCGTTCGAAGTTAGCAAACTCTCCCCTCATCAAAGCCTAGCCCGCCTGATCAATTATTTCCTGTGCGATGCGATCCGCTACACGGCTGGTGGGTTGTTTTTCACTTGCTGAGCGCTCAAAAATACCCATAAGTGTCTCTCGTATGTGACTCACTTTTTGCGTGATGAGGTTTTCATCATCCAGCGATACATGAATTAGCCCACCGGCATTAATAACATAGTCAGGGGCATATAAAATATTTTTATCGTATAATTGTTGTGCCACTTCAGGAGTAGCCAACTGATTATTAGCACCGCCAGCAACAATAACCGCCTTAAGGCGGGCAACAGAATTTGCATCTAAAATCGCACCCCGGGCACAGGGTGCAAACACATCGCAAGCCACGTCGTAAATATGCGCCCGATTGACCACAACAGCATCAAACTCATTGGAAAATCGCTGTGTAGCAGTACTTTTGGGATCACAAATCGTAATTTTCACACCCAGCGAGGACAACTGTTTAGCCAAATGATACCCCACATTACCAGCCCCTTGTATGGCAACATGAACCCCCTCCAAGCTATCCTTATGTAACCGATGTAATACAGCTGCTTGAATACCGTGTAACACACCTAATGCCGTATAAGGTGACGGATCACCTTTGCCACCAGCACTGCTGGAAGTACTAACAACGTGCTTGGTTTGTGAGGCAATAACATCCATGTCATTCACATTGGTGCCGCTGTCAACCGCCGTAATATAGCGCCCACTCAGAGAATCTACAAACTGACCAAATGACCGAAACAACAAAGCCCGGTCCTGGACAACGTCGGGCTTTACAATGACCGATTTACCACCACCATGCGCAATACCAGACATTGCCGCCTTATAACTCATCCCCTGAGCCAGGCGCATCGCATCCAGCAACGCATCGTCGGCAGATTCATACGACACAAAACGGCAACCGCCTAATGCAGGCCCAAGGCGAGTGTTATGAATGGCAATAATCGCGCGCAAACCGGTGGCTGGATCTGTTTTGATATGAATGTCACCAAACTGTAGTGCTTCCGAGGTTTGGAATAAATCGTGTTTATAAATCACTTTTTGCAGCATAAGCGGCTTCTTTCATCACTGTAAATAAGTTTGTTACTTAAAAGTAATCGACCAAAATTCACTTTGCTTAAATTATTTCCTATACTCAAATAATGACGTTATTACTGTCAATTTTTTATCTGCCGGTAAATTTAAAGAAAAGCTAACATCAATCCGCTATTTTTTTGGAATACTTTAGCTAATATTACGTTAACCAATAGTGCCTTATTTGATGTTAGTCCAACATTATTAACATGACCATGTACAAACACCTGTTACACACGTTAAACACTGTATTTTCCTTTACCGATGTCAATGCCAGGGCAACCCTCCGATGATGACTAAAAACAATTCCGTCACTAACCCAATCGGTACTGATGGTTTCGAGTTTGTAGAATACACCGCTCCCGACACCCGTCGCTTGGCGTCATTATTTTTAAACATGGGCTTCACTGCAGTTGCACACCATCGCTCAAAAAATGTCATTCTTTATAAACAAGGTGGTGTTAATTTCATCATTAACCACGAGCCAGACAGTTTTGCACAGGCTTTTGCTAAAATTCATGGCCCCTCAGTCTGCGCTTTTGCAATAAGAGTTAAGGATGCCGCCAACGCCTATAATTACGTCCTAAAGCGAAACGCTCAACCTCACCAAAGCCTCGCGGGCCCCATGGAATTGAACATTCCTGCCATACAAGGCATCGGGGGCAGCATGATTTATCTTGTTGACCGCTATGGCGAACAATCAATTTATGATGTGGACTTTATTCCCATCGCGGGTATAGACCAGAACCCCGTCGGCGCAGGCATACAATACATTGACCACTTAACGCATAATGTTCATCAGGGACGCATGCAGCAATGGGCACATTTTTATGAACATCTGTTCGGCTTTAAGGAAACACGTTATTTTGATATCAAAGGCGAACACACCGGACTAAAATCCCGCGCAATGACTAGCCCCTGTGGCAAAATTCGAATCCCCATTAACGAACCATCCGACAACAAATCACAAATACAGGAATATCTCAATGCCTACCATGGCGAGGGTATTCAACACATCGCCTTAGGCACGGAAAACATATACCACACAGTAGAATCACTCAGAAAGAACAATATTACATTTTTGGATGTACCTGACAGCTATTACGACGCAATAGCGCAACGTTTACCCAAGCACCGTGAAGACATTGACAGACTAAAGCAAAACAGAATACTCATTGATGGCGATGCACCGGATAGCAAAAGTGTACTACTGCAAATTTTTACTGAAACGGTGATTGGGCCCATATTTTTTGAAATCATCCAACGCAAAGGTAATCAAGGTTTTGGCGAAGGAAATTTTCAAGCATTGTTTGAGTCAATTGAACTGGATCAGAAACGAAGAGGCGTTATATAAATGCAAAACAGCATACCCGTTACAAAAATCGCAGCACTGAATTCCTGGCAGACCCAGATGAAAGAGTATGCACGCTCTTAACTCGCGAAAAAGTACATTTGAAAAAAATTTGACCAGCGATAAACCCACCCGGCACAGCAATGCACAAAGAGGACTGGATGAAGGTCGACAAACACTATTTTCAGGATTATATGCCTGACAAACTCTGTTTTGGCTGTGGTGCGAGCAATGAGCAGGGCCTGCAAATACGCAGCTATTGGGATGGGGAAATAGCCAAATGCCGATGGCAGGCTAAACCCTGCCATCAGGGGTGGGCAAATGTAACCTGCGGCGGCATTATTGCAACAATTGTTGATTGCCACTGTATCGCAACGGCAATGGCAACCGCCATGCGTAACGAAAACCGGGCATTGGGCTCTAAGCCTGATTACCTGTTTGCAACAGGTGCGATGAATATACGGTTTTTAAAACCATCGGCAATAACACAAACAATTGAGCTTCATGCCCATGTTAGCAATATCAAGGGTGAAAAAAAATACAGCCTGAGTTGCGACATATTTGTGAATAATGAAAAAACTGCCGAAGCACAACTCGTTGCCCTCCTGGCTTATCGTAGCGACCGCCCGGACGAGGCAACCAAAGCATTTAGACAATTAGTGTAGAAAAAACAGTATAGACAACCAGTATGAATAAAAAAATAGAAAAGCTCAGACAAAAAGTTCGCGAATTTGCAGCAGCGGAAGTCGCCCCCATCGCCGCCCAAATCGACCGAAGCGACACAATACCCTTAACACTGTGGCGCAAGTTAGGCGAACAACGTCTGCTGGGCATTACCGTACCTAAAATATATGGCGGCGAAGCACTCTCTTATCTCGCACACGTCATCGTTACTGAAGAACTCTCACGTGCTTCGGGCACAGTAGGGTTTTCCTACGCTGCTCACTCCAATATTTGTGTCGACAATCTTTATAAACATGGTACTGATAAACAACGTAAAAAGTACTTGCCGGAACTTATTTCAGGAAATCATTTAGGCGCACTGGCTATGTCAGAACCTGACGCTGGCTCTGATGTGATTGGATCAATGAGCTGCCATGCCGAAAAAAAAGGTAACGTCTGGATCGCTAATGGCGTGAAACGCTGGATCACCAATGGACCCGATGCCGGGGTGCTCATCGTGTATATGCGCACCGCTGACAAAAAAGAGGCTGGCTCTCACTCGATTACTGCCTTTTTAGTGGAGCAAGATATGAAAGGATTCAGTACCGGCGATAAAATTGACAAGCTGGGAATGCGCGGCGCTGGAAACTGTGAACTTTATTTTGAAAACTGCGAAATACCTGAGCACAATGTATTGGGCGATGTTAATCAAGGCGTCAGCGTATTAATGTCAGGATTAAATTCGGAGCGCCTTATTTTGTGCGGTGGACCCTTGGGCATCATGCAAACAGCGCTAGATATTGCCGTTCCCTATGCTAACCAACGACAACAGTTTGGACAAGCCATCGGTAATTTTCAAATGATACAAGCCAAACTGGCTGACATGTACACCCAACTGGAAGCATCCCGATCATTTGTTTACCGAGTTGCTGAACAATTTGACAATAACAACCGTACCATTGGACGCGATGCAGCGGCGGCTTGCTTATTTACGTCGCAAGCCGCCGTGCAGCTTTCGCTTGACGCCATTCAAATCATGGGCGGCCGTGGTTATATGAATGACAACACTCCCGGACGCTTACTGCGCGACGCAAAAATTTATGAAATTGGGGGTGGCACCAACGAAATTCGTCGTTTGATCATCGCCCGTGAACTACTGAAAGAAGCCAGTGAACACTCCCACTAACCGTAGCACAAACATGCGCAATATAACCGACAATATTGTCATCGTCGCAGCCCGCCGCACCCCGCTGGGTAGCCTGCAAGGCGCCTTATCCACACTTTCTGCACCTGAGCTTGGCAGTAATGTCATCAAAGCCGTCGTGGCTGATGCGAGTATTGACCCTGACAGCATTGATGAATTATTAATGGGTTGCGTGTTAGCCGCTGGCGTGGGTCAGGCACCCGCCCGGCAGGCCGCTTTATTAGCAGGTTTACCGCATAAGGTGCATTGCACCACGATCAACAAAGTCTGCGGCTCGGCAATGAAAAGCATTATGCTGGCCCACGACATGATTAAAGCTGGCAGCAGCCATCGCATCATTGCAGCTGGCATGGAATCCATGAGCAATGCGCCCTACTTGTTACCGAAAGCGCGCGATGGCTACCGACTCGGTCATCAACGTCTGATTGATCACTTGTTTTTCGACGGCTTGGAAAATGCAGCCGACAATCAACTAATGGGCCATTTTGCAGAATATTGCGCAGATCAATATGGATTTAGCCGGGAACAACAGGATGCATTTGCCATTGAATCGCTAACACGTGCTAAACGTGCCATTGAGTCCGGCCAGTTTAACCAGGAGATCACACCATTAACCGTCACCATCAAAGGAAACGAAACACGCATTGACAAAGACGAGCACCCCCATAAAGCTAAGATTGATAAAATACCCCAACTAAAACCTGTTTTTCGTAATACTGGCGGCAGCGTAACCGCCGCCAATTCCTCCTCAATTTCAGATGGTGCAGCGGCAATAATATTGATGAAACGCTCTGATGCGACCAACAGCAACATAACACCGCTAGCCAGCATCGTCGCTCACACCAGCGTTGCACAAGCCCCTGAAAACTTTACCACCGCACCTATACAGGCCGTCAAGGCATTATATAAATGCACCGGCTGGAGCGACAGTGATGTGGATTTATATGAAATTAACGAAGCATTTGCAGTGGTCACAATGGCAGCCATGCTCGATTTAAAACTGGATCATAGCAAAGTTAATGTCAACGGAGGTGCCTGTGCATTAGGTCACCCCATCGGCGCCTCTGGCGCACGCATCGTGGTAACACTTATTCATGCGCTACAACAACGCCAGCTTAAACGCGGCATTGCGACATTGTGTATCGGCGGTGGAGAAGCAACTGCCATTGCAGTGGAAATGACCTAATGGCTGCATTACCGCTAAAGTGAATAATTCATCAAATGGAAAACCAACAACATAAGATAAACTTTAAGACAACCGATGCCAATCATAAAATCACAAATTGACACCACCGCCGCACAGTTTCAAGCCAATGTAAAACACATGCATGCCTTGGTGGAAGACCTGAAAACGGAATTAAAAAATGTCGCCATGGGCGGTTCAGAGCAATCGAGAGAAAAACACAGTGCCCGAGGAAAACTATTACCCCGCGAACGCATCAAACAACTCATTGACAAAAAAAGCATTTTTTTAGAGCTATCAGCGCTGGCCGCCCATGGCATTTATGACAACCAAATACCTTGTGCCGGCATTATCACCGGGATCGGCCTTATTCACGGCCAGGAAACCATTATCATTGCCAACGATGCTACGGTTAAAGGCGGCACTTACTACCCATTGACAGCGAAAAAACATTTGCGAGCGCAGGAAATAGCAGAGCAAAATCATTTACCTTGTATTTATCTTGTGGATTCCGGCGGTGCCTTTTTACCCATGCAGGACGAAGTATTTCCCGACCGAGATCATTTTGGTCGTATTTATTACAATCAGTCCCGACTTTCAGCCATGGGGATTCCACAAGTTGCAGTGGTAATGGGGTCATGTGTCGCGGGGGGCGCTTATGTGCCATCCATGTGTGATGAAACCGTTATTGTAAAAAACCAGGGAACTATTTATCTCGGTGGACCCGAGTTAGTAAAAGCAGCAACCGGAGAAACCGCCCAAGTGGAAGAACTGGGCGGCGGTGACATGCACTGTCGCACCTCCGGGGTGAGTGACCATTTAGCCGAAAACGACAGCCACGCATTGCAAATTGCGCGAGATATTATTGCCAACAGTCATTATCGTGGAGCCAATTCGTTACCCAGAAACACGCTGGCGGAACCATTATACTCAGCAGCAGAACTTTATGGCATCATACCCGACAACCCCAAAGAACAGTACGATGCCCACGAGATCATTACTCGTATCGTTGATGGCTCAGAATTTCATGAATTCAAAGCACTATACGGCCAAACTCTGATTTGTGGCTTTGCAAAAATACAGGGCTTCCCAGTGGGTATTCTGGCCAATAATGGTGTGTTATTTTCAGAGTCCAGCCTCAAGGGCACACATTTCATCGAGTTATGCAGTCAACGCGGCATACCGTTGGTGTTTCTGCAAAACATCACCGGCTTTATGGTTGGCAAACAATTTGAACAGGGCGGCATCGCAAAAAATGGTGCAAAAATGGTAATGGCTGTCAGCTGTGCACAAGTACCAAAATTTACTCTCATTATTGGCGGCTCCTTTGGCGCAGGCAATTACGCCATGTGTGGTCGCGCCTACTCACCTCGGCAACTTTGGATGTGGCCAAACGCCAGAATTTCCGTCATGGGCGGTGAAATGGCCACATCGGTATTAAGCAGCATCCATGGCGCAGGACTAAGCGCCAGGGGAAAAACCTGGAGTACTGATGACAAAAAAACATTCGAAGACACCATCATGCAACAATTTAAAACCCAATCGCACCCTTATTATGCCAGCGCACGTCTCTGGGATGATGGCATTATTGACCCCATAGACACCCGGCACACATTAGGAATAGGTTTACGTGCCGCAGCAAACGCCCCCATAGCAAAAACCCATTACGGCGTCTTTAGAATGTAGCACGAACCATGACACAATCCCTCTTAGCGAATACCGACACACGGGGCGTTTGCACCCTGACACTGAATCGCCCCGACAAACACAATGCACTTGATAACACGCTCATAAAAGCCTTGCTGCATGCCTTAGCCCTGGCGGATAAAGACAATGCAATACGCATCGTCATCGTGACCGGAAAAGGCAAAAGCTTTTCCAGTGGTGCCGATGTAAACTGGATGCGTTCCAGGATTAATGATGATCATACCGCCAATTGCCTTGATGCGCAGCAACTGGCCCAATTACTTCACACGCTATACGCATTGAGCAAACCCACCATTGCCCGCGTTAATGGTTCAGCATTTGGTGGTGCACTGGGCCTGATCGCATGCTGTGACATCGCGATCAGCGTGAAACCAGCCCAATTTGCCTTTACTGAGGCACTCCTGGGCATCGTTCCAGCCGTCATTTCCCCCTACATCATCACCGCTATCGGTGCCCGACAGGCAAAACGTCTGTTCTTAAGTGCCAGAAAATTTAGCAGCAATGAAGCACTGTCGTTCGGATTATTACATGACCGTATCGAACCCGCAGCGTTGGACAATACCATTGAAGCGGAAATCACCACGTTATTAAAAGCCAGTCCATTGGCACAACAGGAATGTAAACGACTTATTCATAAACTTGCCGGTGTGTCTGATGACATCAGCCAGTACACCACTGAACTTATTGCTACTATACGCAACTCCGATGAAGGCCGTGAAGGAATGAGCGCCTTCCTGGATAAACGCAAACCCAATTGGATAAAATAAACTCTCGTCTCCTTATAAAATGCCAACGCTCCCTTCACAAGTTCGTATTATTGAAGTTGCCCCCAGAGACGGGCTGCAATTTGAACGTACTACACTGACGTTAAAAACCAAAATCAACTTTATCAACCAGCTCAGCAAAACCGGGGTAAGCAACATTGAAGTTGGAAGTTTTGTCAGCCCTGCACATATACCACAACTAGCGGACTCAGATAATGTGTTTCGCGGTATTACTCGCAACAACAACGTAATATATTCCGCGCTGGTACCAAATGAAATCGGTATGCAACGTGCGTTAGCGGCTCAAGCCGATAGCATCGCGGTGTTTACCGCTGCATCGGAGACATTTTGTCAAAAAAATATTGGCTGCTCAATTGCCGAATCCCTGCAACGATTTAAAACAGTTATCGCCACGGCGAAGTGCAACGGACTCTGGTTGCGCGGCTACCTGTCCTGCGCCTTTGGCTGTCCTTACGAAAACGCAGTGCCAACGACTCAAGTGGTTAAACTGGCAAAACAATTGTTTACCATGGGCTGCGACGAAATATCCCTGGGCGACACAATCGGCGTGGCAACAGCATCACAAGCGAAAACACTGGTATTACAAGTTAGTGGTGTTGTGCCTCTCGACAAACTAGCCGTGCATTTTCACGACACACGAGGTCAAGCCCTGGCGAATATTTTATCCTGCTTACAAGTGGGTATCACACGCATTGACAGCGCAGTTGCAGGATTGGGCGGTTGCCCTTATGCGCCTGGCGCTTCCGGCAACATAGCAACCGAGGATGTCATCTATATGCTCAATGGTTTAGGCATAAAAACAGGCGTTAACCTTAAAAAGGTAATCACAACGGGCCATTACATCACACAACAACTCGGTCGCCACAATGCCAGCCGGGTTGCCATTGCCGGCATACCGGATTGGCTACAGAATGAGTCTTAACAATGAAACAACCATACACAATTAGCGCTCTTATCACTGGCGGCGCATCCGGTCTTGGACTGGCGACAGCACGACATATTATCGAGCTAGGGGGCTGCGTCACACTATTGGATGTTAACAAAAACATAGGCAACCAAATCAGCAAACAATTGGGTGAAAAAACACTTTTCATTGAGACCGATGTAACCTCAGAAGCCGCCGTCGACGCCGCACTGTTACGGGCAACCAATACCTTCGGCAAGATCAACCTGGCACTCAACTGTGCAGGTGTCGCCCCCAGTGAGCGTGTATTATCTAAAACGGGGTTAATGTCAACGAGTTCGTTTGCCAGAACCATTGCGATTAATTTAATCAGCACATTTTGCGTATGCCGCGCAGCCGTTAATGTCATGCAACACAACGAACCCGACACCGAAGGCCAGCGTGGTATTATTATCAATACCGCCTCTATCGCGGCTTATGATGGCCAAATTGGGCAAGCGGCATACGCCGCCTCCAAAGGCGGTATTGCAAGCATGACCCTGCCGCTGGCCCGTGAGTTTTCCAGACTTGGCATCCGTGTTGTCACCATCGCACCGGGGTTGTTCAAAACCCCTTTATTCGATACCCTGCCACCAAACGCAACCGAGGCACTCACAGCCAATATTCCTTTCCCTAAACGAGCAGGCGATCCGCACGAGTTTGCGCAACTAGTATTGCACATTTATCACAATACCATGCTAAACGGTGAAACAATCCGGTTGGATGGTGCCTTACGAATGTAGCGCGTAATACGATAACGTTTTCACCTAACACATCAGTTAATGTCACCTGATGCCCCGAGGAATGAAGAATATTATATAAAGACAATGGCGACTCAACTCTGGTCACTCGACAAAAAGCAACAACAACACACCAATATGTGGCGTTTTATGAGCTATGTTAACCGCAAATCCGCTCAGTCGCTGAATAATTACCAACAACTCTACCAGTGGTCCATTACCTGCAAAGCCTCGTTTTGGTCTTTGCTCTGGAAATTTTGCGACATTCAATCCTCGGCACCTTGGGATGCCGTTATTACGCAATCCGATGCCTTTCCATATTATCAATGGTTTAAAGGCAGCCGCCTTAATTTTGCAGAAAATTTATTACGATTGAGTAAAAAACACCAAGATAAAGATGCCATCGTATTTTGGGGTGAAAACAATATAAAGCGATCTTTAACGTATCAACAACTTTACACGCAAACCACGCAACTTGCGCGCAGCCTGCAAGCGCTTGGCGTAAAGCAAGGTGATTGCGTCGCGGCATTAATGCCCAACCTGCCGGAAACCATTGTCGCCATGCTAGCAACCAGCAGCATTGGTGCGATTTGGACAGCCTGCTCCCCAGACTTCGGTTATCGCAGTGTGCTGGATCGTTTTGGACAAACCAAACCAAAAGTGCTTTTCTGTTCCGACGGCTATTTTTTTAAAAGCAAAACCATCGACTACCTGGAAACGGTTGAAAAAATTGCCACACAGATTAACAGCATCAGAACCATCGTCGTTACCCCTTATACCGAGCGTAAAACAAAGCCAAGAGACATACCCAATGCTTGCTTATTCAACGATCTGCTTAAAAAAAACAACCCTAAGGAATTCAGCTTTGTGCAATTACCCTTTGAACACCCGCTCTATATCCTATACTCCTCCGGCACTACGGGAAAACCAAAATGTATTGTGCATGGTGCGGGCGGCACACTGATCCAGCATATGAAAGAGTTAATGCTACACACAGACATCACTGACAAAGATCGAATTTTTTATTTTACAACCTGCGGTTGGATGATGTGGAACTGGCTGGTGAGTAACCTTGCGTTAGGTGCAACTGTCATGCTTTATGATGGCTCCCCCCTACACCCCAAAAACACGATATTATTTGATTACGCAGAACAGGAAAACATTACCATCTTTGGTACTAGCGCAAAATACCTGAACGCCATTGAAAAAGCCGACCTTAACCCCAGCCTAACGCACAAGCTTGCATCACTCAGAACAATTTTATCCACAGGATCGCCCCTAGCACCTGAGTCTTTTGATTATGTTTATAACAGTATCAAAACAGACGTACAACTCTGCCCTATATCCGGTGGAACCGATATTATTTCCTGCTTCGCATTAGGTAATCCCCTGCTTCCGGTACATCGCGGCGAACTACAATGTCGCGGACTTGGCATGGATGTGCAGGTATTCGATGCACTAGGCAATGCGATCAACGGCCAAAAAGGCGAATTGGTTTGCAAATTACCTTTTCCATCCAGTCCTCTGCATTTCTGGAATGATCCCGGACACCTCAAGTATCAAGCCGCTTATTTCTCAAAATATAACGGCATTTGGTCCCACGGCGATTACGCTGAACTAACCTCCCATGAAGGGCTCATTATTTACGGGCGATCTGATACGGTATTAAACCCAGGCGGAGTACGTATTGGAACGGCAGAAATTTATCGTCCAATCGAGACCTTAACAGAAGTTTTAGACTGTATCGCCATCGCTCAACAATGGCAAAATGACACTCGAATTATATTATTTGTAAAAATAAGACCAGAATTAACCCTGGACACGCAATTAAAGTCTAAAATTAACAAAACAATACGGAAAAACACCACGCCACGACACGTACCGTCTAAAATCATTCAAGTTAATGATATTCCAAAGACCATCAGTGGCAAAACAGTAGAACTTGCGGTAACAGATATTATCCACAATCGTCCGGTTAAAAATATTGACGCGCTCGCTAATCCCGAAGCGTTAGAACAATTCAAGCATTTTAAGGAATTACAGGAAAACTGATATGGCCGATGAACACATGCCCGGTAAACGCCTTTATGCGGCGCTGGAAAAAGAAAACCCATTGGCCGTGGTGGGAACCATCAATGCCTATAGTGCATTATTAGCACAAAAAGCGGGGTTCAGGGCCATTTATTTATCCGGTGCAGGAGTTGCCAATGCCTCATTTGGCATGCCTGACTTAGGCGTCACCACGCTTGACAATGTTACCGAAGATGTTTTCCGCATCACCTCTGTCACGGATTTACCCATTATCGTTGATGCGGATACGGGTTTCGATAACCCAGCACTGACCACCAAATCCCTGCTAGAGGCTGGCGCGGCAGGCTTGCATATCGAAGACCAAGTAGACGCTAAACGCTGCGGGCATCGCCCTGGAAAAATATTAGTCTCTGCCGCACAAATGCAAGATCGTATCAAAGCCGCCGTCGATGCCCGCATTGATAGTAGCTTCGCTATTATTGCCCGCACCGATGCCCACGCCGTCGAAGGACTGGATGCCGCCATTGAACGTGCTAACCTGTATATTGACGCTGGCGCTGATATGATTTTCGCTGAAGCGTTGACGCGTATTGCAGAGTTTCACCACTTTTCAACCGGAGTTTCAGTGCCGGTATTGGCCAATATGACTGAATTTGGCAAAACACCAACATACACCATGGATGACCTGGGCGCCGCTGGCGTGGAATTAGTGCTATACCCCCTCACCGCATTCCGAGCCATGAGTGCTGCTGCGCTAAAAGTATATAAAACCCTTCGAATGGAGCGCTCACAAGCAACCCTCCTGGAACAACTGCAAAGCCGCGATGAGTTGTATGAAATTTTGAACTATCACGAATTCGAACGGAACCTGGACGAACAACTGACCAGCACTAAAAACTCCTCCTAAACCGAAGCAACGGCGCCCGTAAAAAACGATGTCTTCAGCAACAAACAAACAACAAATGGGCTTAGCCGATGTCATCGCAGGCGCTTCTGGAATTTGCACTGTTGGCAAAACCGGTAAGGGCTTAAGCTACCGCGGTTATGCCATTGAGGAGTTGGCAGCACATTGCTGTTTTGAAGAAGTGGCTTTTTTATTAATACATAAAAAACTCCCAAACCAGCAGGAACTAACCGCTTACCGTGAAAAACTGAAATCGCAACGTAGTCTCCCCCAAACGCTGAAAAATATACTGGAAACCCTTCCCGCAACGGCACACCCAATGGATGTCTTGCGAACCGCTTGTTCCCTGCTTGGATGCCTGGAGCCAGAGATCAATTTTTCACAACAAACCGAGGTCGCCGACCGGCTACTGGCATGCATCCCCTCCATATTACTGTATTGGCATCGTTATCACAAAGATGGCCAACGCATCAACACAAACACCAATGATGATTCCATTGCAAGCCATTTTCTACGCTTGCTCAATAACACCACACCAAAGACACTGCATCTAAAAACATTAAACGCCTCGCTTATTTTATATGCTGAACACGAATTTAATGCCTCAACCTTTGCTGCACGGGTAACGGCATCCACATTGTCAGATTTTTATTCTGCCATAACAAGCGCCATCGGCACACTGCGCGGACCGCTACATGGCGGTGCCAACGAAGCGGCCATGGCGCTGATCCAAGGTTTTCGTTCAAGCAAAGACGTAGCACCCGGACTTACAATTACTCTCGCCAATAAAGAAAAAATCATGGGATTCGGACATCGAGTCTACAGCACATCAGACCCTCGCAGCGCAATTATAAAGCATTGGGCAAAACAACTTATACATAACCCTGAGACCAAATGTATTTTTGAAATCTCGGAAACCATTGAAGCCTTCATGTGGAAAGAAAAAAATCTTTTCCCTAATCTCGATTTTTACAGCGCATCGGCTTACCATTTTATGAACATACCTGTATCACTGTACACACCGTTGTTTGTGTGTTCTCGCATCGCAGGCTGGGCAGCACATATCATTGAACAACGCGACAACAATACATTAATCCGCCCCACCGCAAAATACACGGGGCCGAAGCAACAAAACATCATTCCCATTATGCAACGAAATGTGCAACGAAATGTGCAACGTAAATAACCGTAAGAAACCTAACACTCTAAGCGACAAGATACCCTAAAAATGCATGACCCTCGCAACGCCTCACGGCCAGCACCAGACGCACTATTTTCAAGCATTGCTGACTACGTCATTAATTACTCAATTAGCAGCGAAACGGCTTATCACACCGCACGCTATTGTTTACTCGATAGCTTAGGTTGTGCATTGCTCGCACTAAAATATACCGCCTGCACCAAGCTGCTGGGGCCAGTTGTGCCCGGCGCCGTACTGCCAAACGGTGCGCGCGTACCAGGAACTCACTATGAACTTGATCCAGTCCACGCCGCTTTCAACATTGGTACCATGATCCGCTGGCTAGACTTTAACGACACCTGGCTTGCCGCAGAATGGGGACACCCTTCTGACAACCTGGGTGGTATCCTGGCCGTCAGCGACTACATTAGCCGTCAGAATGAAACAAATGGCAAAAAACCCCTGACAGTAAAAAATGTACTCACCGCAATGATTAAGGCTTATGAAATACAAGGCGTGCTTGCCTTGGAAAACAGTTTTAACCAGGTAGGCCTTGATCACGTTTTATTGGTGCGTATTGCCACCACCGCAGTTGTCACCCACCTGCTGGGGGGCAGCCACGACCAGATTATTAATGCCCTGTCCAACGCTTGGATTGATGGCGCTGCATTGAGAACATACCGACATGCACCCAATACAGGTTCACGCAAAAGCTGGGCTGCCGGTGATGCCACCAGCCGCGGGGTATGGCATGCGCTCATTGCCATAAGAGGGGAAATGGGCTACCCCACCGCCTTAAGCGCTCATGACTGGGGGTTTTTCGATGTATTATTCAAAGGCAATCACTTTATACTAAAGCAATCGTTAAACTCTTTTGTGATGGAAAATATATTATTTAAAATTTCCTACCCTGCTGAGTTTCATGCCCAAACAGCAGTGGAAGCCGCACTACAGTTACACCCAGAGGTCAAACAACATTTAAGCAGTATAAAAAGAATAGTCATTGAAACCCAACAAGCCTGTATGCGCATTATTGATAAATCGGGCCCTCTACACAACCCCGCTGACCGCGATCACTGCCTGCAATACATAGTGGCTATCGTGTTAATTTTTGGCCGGTTAACAGCTGATGACTATGAAGACAACATTGCCAGCGACCCAAGAGTTGATGAACTGCGCAAAAAAATGATCGTGAGTGAAAATCAACAATTTTCGAAAGACTATCGAGCCCCACACAAACGCTCTATCACTAATGCAGTCACAATCCATTTTAAAAACGGCACAAGTACCAATCGAATTATCGTGGAATATCCCCTTGGCCACAAACGCCGTCGGGAAGAAGCAATTCCCGTTCTTAAAGAAAAATTCATCGACAACGTATCCGCCTCAACCTCCAAACAATTTGCCATCGAAAATATTCAGCTTTTTAGTCATTTAACAACACTGTATAAAACCCCTGTGAATCACCTTATGGCGCAATTTGCTGCGAAACAATGATGAACCATACAACGGTAGGGTTAAGTTCGCTGGATTAAGCTCGAGCTAATAAAGAATACACTTTTTACTATACCCATAACGATTGAGATTTAGGTGTATTAGTGTCAATACTCAAGTTAGGTTGAGATTAAACCATGCATCATACCCTTCCTCGCCCTAGGGTTTTAACCGGTTTATTGAGTAGGCTTATTTAGCCCCCCCTCTTCCCTAATGGACAGTTGTACGCAATTTATAACAACAGTACATTAGCCTCCCAACATAATCGCCGCCGCCTTTATTCATCTTAAACCAGAATCATCTTAAACCCAGAAAACGCATATTCAACCCACTGGCAAACTGACCAGTAGAGAGGCATTAATGAGAAGTTTGATTTTTATTGTATTTGCTTTTACGTCAACGGTTATTTTCAGCACTGAAAATCAAAATCTACTGCGTATACATGGTTCGAATACGATTGGGGCAAGCCTTACCCCCAAACTCGCCCAGTCCTGGCTTCACGATAAAGGCTACACCAAACAAACAATCGAAAAAAACAAACCTGGCGAACAGACGATTATCGCTGAAAATAAACTTGGCGACAAAATATCGGTTGAGATACACTCTCACGGTTCCAGTACTGGATTTGCAGATTTAGCCACCGGAAAAACCGACATTGGTATGTCGTCACGACCGATAAAACCACAGGAACTAAAAAATCTTGCGTCCCTAGGCCCCCTAGACCAGCCCAACAGCGAATACATTATAGCGCTAGACGGTCTTTCAATCATTATTCACCCCGACAATCCACTGCAATCAGTTTCCAAACAAGCACTCGGCAAAATATTTTCCGGCGAAATCCGTAACTGGTCGAAATTGGGCCCTAAACGCGGTAAAATCCAGGTATACGCATTGGATGAGAACTCAGGGACATATGACATATTTGCAGCACTGGTTCTCGGTAATGAATTACAGTTGGCAGCAAAGGCACGCCGGTATGAGTCGAATACTGAACTTTCAGAAGCTGTTTCGAGCGACCCTAATGCAATCGGTTTTGTAGGCCTTGCTTACGTATTAAAATCAAAATGGCTGGCCATTTCTGAGGAAGGCACAGACCCAGTCCTACCGATGCCCTTTGATGTATCCACCGAAGATTACGTGTTGTCACGCCGCTTGTATTTGTATGTTCCACCTTTATCACAACACCCATTAGCGGCAGAATTTGCCAAATTTTCAATTTCACAAACGGCCCAGCATTTGGTCGATGATATTGGTTTTGTGTCCCAAAACATATTAACGAGACAGACTGACGTAAAAGAAAACGCGCCCGACGAATATAAAATGCTAACCGGCAATGCCAAACGATTATCGTTGAATATTCGATTTAGAGCCGGTTACACGGCACTGGATAACAAAGCGATCCATGATGTTAAGCGCATTGTTTCTTACATGTCAAAACCAGAAAACCGCGACCGTAAACTCATGCTGCTTGGTTTTGCAGATACCAGTGAAGCACTCCCCTACTTAAGCCTGTCTTTATCCATTACCCGTGCGGATGCCGTGGCTGATTATTTTATACAAAATGGGCTTGAACCGTTCAAAACCAGAGGGTTTGGCCAGGAATTACCCGTAGCAAGCAATAAAACGGCGCATGGAAGAAGAAATAACCGGCGCGTTGAAGTATGGCTTGAATAACAACGAACCCTCTGTTGATCTGAGGTTTATTGAAAAACCGTAAAAATCAGGTTAACACCCCCTTAAATAGTTACAATTTAAAATTTAAGTTTGGAATGTTAAGCAAAGTCGTGATAAAAGTGGAATTAATGTCGTTTTTAGGTCATTTTTAGCATAAACTGTATATTATCGTCGATCGTAAAATGGTGTAGCAATCGCCGCAACCTGAATACCGAACGGCCGGGTACGCGAAACAGTATCACCCACAACAACCTGTAAGTTAACAATCAAGTTGACCCTCAATGCTTTAAAACCACATGCCTACACCACCAGTAACCGACCACCACCCCTATACGACCATTCAACAAGCACTCAGTGACGCACGACAACAGCTATCCCCAACACTGGAAGCCGCATCACTGGAGGCAGAAATTCTGCTTGGGCATGTGCTACAACAAAGCCGTGCCCAACTCTACACTTGGCCACATAAACCAATCAGCGACTCACAACTATCAAGCTACAAAGCATTACTAGCCCGCCGATTTGCCGGTGAACCCATCGCCTACATCGTAGGTTTTCGTGAATTTTGGGATTTACCACTACGTGTATCCCCCGCGACACTAATTCCGCGCCCGGAAACGGAACGGTTAGTAGAAATTAGCTTGGAACTGATCCCCACTGACAAAACCTGGCATGTAGCAGACCTCGGAACCGGTACGGGTGCCATTGCCATCGCCATTGCCAAACACCGACCCCGTAGCCAGGTAGTGGCAACTGATATCTCTATAGAAGCCCTTACCATTGCACAGCAAAATGCGACACAATTAAAAATACCAAACCTTCAATTTAAAAATGGTGCTTGGTGTCAGCCATTGAAAGGCATGTTTTTTGATCTTATCGTCAGCAATCCACCCTATATCACCAAAAATGACCCCCATCTGAAACAAGGCGACTTACGTTACGAGCCTGCGCTCGCCCTCACCTCAGGACAAAACGGCCTTCAAGACATCACCAATATAGTGCAGTCCGCCCCCACAATTCTTAAAAACGGCGGATGGTTGCTACTTGAACATGGCTTTAATCAAGGCGATTCCGTGACGAATTTGCTCAGCATGAATAATTATAAAAATATATCAAAATATCATGATTACGAATATAGAGAGCGTGCCTCATTGGGACAAAAATCACGTTAAATTGAAAACCGGCCTTTTTTAATAGCAAAAACATTCACAATATTCTGTACTTTTGGCTTAAATCGCAACTAATCAACCATTTCACCCAGATTCAACGGCTTTTTTAAAAAGCTTGATTATTTAACACTAATCGCTACGATGAAAGAATGGACGCAGCAACCGACGAACTCATTAAACACCGCGACATTATATTTATGGCACCGCAGAAAGACAGCGATCCTGCGTCTTTAGCCGTCACATTACTGCAAGGCATCGACGGTATTTTGGATGTCAAGAAAGAACATGAATACAGCATCAGCGTCACATACCACCTACACAAAATTAATTTGCGAATTATTGAGGATGCTTTGCAAGAAATCGGCTTTCACCTCGACAACAGCTTGTTCACTAAAATCAAACGAGCGTTATTTCATTATACTGAAGAGACTCAACTGGCAAACATGGGTTACGAACATGCTGAGTCCAAATCAACCACCGAAATTTTCATTAATCGCTACAACCAATTGCAACATGGCTGCCGGGACGAACGAACAAAATATTATCGTCAATATAATTAACCTAAATTCATCAATTAAGCGCTTACAAGCTTTATAAATCGTTTGAAATAATTGAATATTATGATTTTACCACCTTCAGTTAAAGGACTAACACGCTACGACATGTAGAGCATACCCCTAAGTCCATGAATCAACACAACACAAAAAAAACCGTTTCCATCACTACTTACCCTATATGAACGACAACCAACTACTACGATACAGCCGACAGATCATGTTGCCTTCGGTGGATTTTGACGGTCAGCAAACACTGTTAAAAGCTCGCGTCCTGGTGATTGGCCTAGGTGGCCTGGGTTCACCAATCGCCATGTATCTAGCAGCGGCTGGCATCGGCACTCTAGCCATTTGTGACCATGATGTGGTCGATCTGTCCAATTTACAACGCCAAATTGCCCACAACACCAACAGCATTGGAGTCAGAAAAACACAATCCGCCACAAAAACGTTACAGGCATTAAATCCGGACACCCATATAATCCTGCTGGAGCACAAACTAGATGCCTCAGAATTGCGCAAACAAGTGAATCTGGCCGATGTAGTGGTAGACGCCAGTGATAATTTTACCACCCGTTTTCAACTCAATGAAGCCTGTGTAAAACAGGCGACACCACTGGTATCCGGTGCCGCAATTCGCATGGAAGGCCAAGTCAGTGTGTTCCGAAATGATCAGCACGATAGTCCATGTTACCGATGTCTTTATAACGATGCAGCAGAAGTGGCCGAAACGTGTAGTGAAAACGGAGTGCTGGCCCCAATTGTGGGCATCATAGGTAGCATACAAGCCACAGAAACCCTCAAAATACTGCTCAATATAGGACAGGAACTCAAAGGACGCGTATTGATACTGGACGGCGCATACATGGAGTGGCGCTCAATCACGCTCAAAAAAGACGCCTCATGCCCTGTTTGCTCTACACCTCCAACAAACATTGCCATTATTTAATTGTTGGGCAATTGCTGTAGCGTACCACTTTTCTGGATATTAAATTTTCGTTTTATGCTTTTTGACACGCCATCATAGGTCGAGCGATTTTCGTTTTTTACATCCAGCTGCTTCACGATTTCTGTGGCAACTTTGCCTTTGATTTTTTGATTGTTGCTCCTGCGCGGCGATAGCTTCCTATCAACCTAAATTACTCCGTTGAATCTACTGCGAACGTCTATAGCACAGAACCTAAAAGACTTATTGGGATTTTCTGAACTCACCGTATGGGTGATACGCTGTCGTCCAAACAATCCCAATAAGTCTTTTACCTTCAGCACCCTAGTCGCTCTCGCGACGATTCAACGGAGTAATTTAGGTTCAACGTGCTAAATGAGTTTACTGAATAAAAACTCCGAACACCGATGAGCATGAGCCCTGCTTCGAGGGGCGTGACATGGGTGATTTTCATGTATTTTTCTAGGGTTTGAATCTCTTCGGGCAATAACGGACTAATAATTTGTTAAAAAACTTTTGACCGCTTACTTACATTCATGTCGACCAACTAGTTGGTTTAGAATAAAACATACTTCAATATTGCCTATAGGCTCTGTCAAAGTGATATTATCGAACTCAAACAAGATCACGTTAACAGAGTTGTCCATTAACAATGCATTAATGACAGCTTAAATAATCGAATATGGAGGTAATTATGATGATACTGAAAAAGACATTAAACGCAAGTATATTAGCGAGTTTATTGCTGGCTCCAATGGCGGCATGGACATGCGATGCTGCTGGACCCAGCGCCCATATCGGCACCGTCCAATCCATCGATGCGGCCAATAAAACATTTACGATTGTTGATGCCCAATCGCGCAACGCAATTACGTTCGTGGCAAACAACGAAATTATCGAAGAATTAAAAGGTGCCAAAGGCAGCATCATGGTTAATTATGAGGAAAATAACGACGATACAGTATTAAAAGCAGTAGGGGTGACTTTCTGATTGATACTGCCGTCATTGCAGTAGGCTTTCCGGAAAAACATACCGATGAAGACGTTATTAGAAAACAGGATATGCGCGATATTTTTCGAGAAAGCCTACTTCGCGATGAGCATAACAAAACAGTAAACCCCAGCGATCCGCTTAAGTTTAAGCCTATTCGCCCGTGGGCATGATGGTGAACTCGTGGATATCATCCATGGTCGATAAACAATGGGCTAATTTTTGGAAGTTATCAGCATGATTAGTAAAAATCGTCATACGGTATTCCAAATAACGCCCCTTACCCTCCAGTTGGTAACTAGGGTTTGATGCTCTAATCGCAAATCGATTAATAATTTCGTCAATTTCAGTGCGCTTCATTACCGTACGCGTTTTGAAGCGTACAATCAGTCGGCTATAACGACGCACCGGCATACGTTTTTCAATCCAACCAAACACACTTAGAATCACCAGTGTCAGCACTGTTGCTAACATCCCCGCCAAGAAAAACCCCATGCCCACAATGATACCAATGGAGGCCGTCATCCAAATAGAAGCCGCAGTGGTCAAACCACGAACACAAAATTTCTCTTTCATAATGACGCCAGCACCCAGAAATCCAATGCCTGTCATCACGCCTTGCGCCATACGAGTGGGGTCCACCCGTATGGTATCAATGGGCACCCCCACCAGAAGATCCCACTGATAGACTGTCAATAACATGAGCAAGCTGGAAGACATGCAGACCAACGTATGGGTACGCAGACCTGCCGGGCGACCATTATAGGCACGTTCAAAACCGATAATACTTCCAGCTAACAACGACATTAACAAACGCAGGCTAACCACGGTAAAATCGTCCATTTTTCAACCAATCATATTGTATCTTTCCAAGCAAAAATAGGATTGCAACTAACGTTACGCCCCCTTAGCTTCCCACCACCCTAGGAGCCTGTCCGAGAATAGAAAGCCGACTGCGAAAACGCCATTTTAGCTATGCAAGAAACATGCATCTATATCAGGACACAAAAACCGTTGCTCTATACTGGTAGCTGATTTAGGATGCTCATTTTTCATCCCTCGGCGTTGTCGCTCACTTACTGTGGAGCAACCACACCACACTCGCACCGCCTTGATGGATAAAAAATGAGCATCGGCAGGACTGTCAAAAGGATTGTTAACACCCCCTAGCAGGAACCTAACCGACACAAATCCATCGATGAGCACTCATTACCACAGGCCCCACAGTGATTGATATCATTCATGGTATCCACTTCACATCCGTTCGAGGGGTCTTTATCACAATCAGCATAACCCACGACACACGATTTCACGACAACACTGCCCCGAACACATGAGCCAACACCGTTACGAATTGTGATCGACGGCATTTCATCAACGACGCCGTTACAATTGTTGTCGAGACCATCACAGCTTTCAACCAACCCCGGACGTTGAAGTGCATTGTTATCCTCACAGTCAATCCCTGCCACCACACCATCATTATCAGCATCAATACAGTTAATCGACGCCAGGGCTGTGTTGCATTCATTGCTGCGCGCAACCTCATGCCTTGCCATTGGTGCACCATTGGGCAGGGACGATAAACCCGGGTTTTGTAACCGCGTTGCATCAACCACTATTGCCGTATCACAAAATGCTATCTCTCCGAGGTCATTCTCGCGGCCGTTGTATACCTTAACGCCAGCATGACTGTTCAGTAATTTACTCCGATATACATAATTCAGTCGATACTCACCCTCAGGTATAAATTCAAATAAAAACCGACCATCATCTGCTGTGATAACAATAAGTTGCCGACCCGGCACATAGACTTGCATACCGGCAAGCCCGCCTTGCGAACAAAAATTAACAGTCCCTTTTACTTTTCCGAAGGACCCTGAGTCTGCACCCACAATGCCACTGAAACTCCATAATGCCAAACAAGAACAACGCAACATCATACGCAACCCCATAAAAACAACCCCCTGTCCCTCTATGATAAACCTGTATGGCAAAATATTTCCTGCAAATCAAACATATGAACAGCGATACAGGCTGTCCACTCAGACTAGCCGCGCGATGTACCGGGTTTGTGGTTCATTACGCGACGGCTATAAAGCCAAAAGCTTAATCGCTCTGGATATTTACGACGAAAAGCTGGAAAAATAACGATAACATGCTAAATTTAACCTATGGATATTCGTAAAGTTCTACAGTGAAAGCGTTATGAGTACAATTCATTTACCACATGATGATATCGCCGTTCAGGATCTAAAACGTGTCAATAACCGACATACAGCTATCCCACCCCTTACCCAAAGTGCCCCTGGCAATACTGTTAACTCGAATACCCGGCAAGCAACGCACCCCTCTCCGTTTAAACGTAAGACCGAGCGACGAAAAGAAGAGGATCGACGTCAGCTAGACCGGCGTCAACAACGCAACCCCGTATTCCTCGACACACGCAACCATCGAGAACGGCGACGCGGTAATCGTCGCAAGGAAAAATTCGATTTAAAAAACACCATTAAAAACGTCAACAGTAAAACACGCGGCATTGACATAACAATTTAACCGAACATAAAAATTAAGCTGCAACGAGAATAACGATAGCGCGAATTTTTTTTGGGGTGATTTTTAATAGACCGTCGGCGACAAAAAACGAAAAATAGCCCCCACTCCTGACGTTAATGTCTAGAAGAAAGATCCTGCCAATAACGCCGTGCTACTCAGCGAGAACACCCTTTAGTCAGAATAATACCGCAACGACCGGACCTGGTAGACCAGTTTTGATTGGCTTCCATTATTGCTGTAGCGCCGCTGCCTTCGCAGCCAGTTACCGTATTCATCAATGGTGTCATACCCGTATTCCACCTCCTCGTTAATGGCTGAATTGAATAAACTGGAGCCAGTAACACGTTTAATTTCAGATACCAATAAACCTATTTCGTTATACCGATAATCAGTGGTATGAAACAACGTATTATTATGACCACTAAAGCTTTTAATGCTCTGTAATTGCCCATTGAGATAATGCGCGTAGCGGTAACCCCCAACCCCTACCATGGCATCGGTGTAAGCATAACGAACAGACGAAGAGATCACTTTATCATGTGGATAAAGGTAATATAGCGCTCCCAAGTCATTATTAATACTGCGTTTATTGCTCCACACCAGGGTTTCATCCGAGAGGTATTGCGCATAACCAGGCAAATCAACCGCTTCACGCGGTTTCGAAATTTCGAACCAACCCGTGCCGGTCAACTGGTAAGAAAACTGAAGATTGGAGACATCACTGCGGCTATACCCCTGCTGTTGAATATTTTTTAGCTTACCATCAGGGTAATATTCGAACACTATACGGCCTTGCTTTTCATTATTGACATGCCATTCATACTCTTGAAGCACTCCCGCGCCGGAATACTGATATAGCAACACAAATTCGCTATTGCCATCAGAGTATTTTTCGCGCTGAACACGTCCATCCCGCCGAAAATCCAGCTGCCGTTGCGTTGACGTATCTTGGCTTGCCTCGCTTGCAGTACCGATAATCAGCGTCTTTACCGGCCCTTTCAAACCATAATAAACACGATCGGTATTATCATACCACTTCAACAAACGTTGGCGTGTGTCCGTTAATAACTGTCGCTTAGCCGCTTGAAAAACAACAGAAAGTTGAAGCTGATCCAGTGTATTAACCGAGCTCTCACGCAAGCTACACGCCGACAACAAGGCAAACAAAATTGTCACGACGAAAAGCCACCTTGTCATCGAGGTCATAACACCCTTCTCCATCAGCTCCTGATTCCATGCCCCTTTTCCAGTAAATAAAGGCTGAAGCCAAACAACGCAATAATAAAACCAATAATAATGCTATACGATACCCAAACATTAATATCAGAAGCACCCAACACCCCATAACGAAACGCGCTGACCATATAAAGTATTGGATTTGCCAGCGACGCTGTTTGCCAGAATTCAGGCAGTACCGAAATACTATAAAAGATACCCCCTAAATAAGTAAGCGGCGCTAATATAAACGTTGGTACTATAGAGATATCATCAAAACTTTTTGCAAAAACACCATTAATAAACCCTGCCAATGAAAACAATATGGCGGTTAAAAACGCGATAGAAACAACAATAAAAAAATGATTAAACTCGATGTTACTGAAAAAAGCAGCCACAATCGTCACAGCCAGCCCTACCGCCATACCACGAGCCACACCACCGCTGACAAACCCCAATAAAATGACATAATTGGGTGTAGGAGAAATTAGCATTTCTTCAATGTTACGTTGAAATTTAGCACTATAGAACGACGACACCACATTGGCATAAGAATTCGTAATAATGGACATGAGTATCAGGCCCGGCACAATGTAATCCAGGTATGTAAACCCCTCCATGTCGCCGATTTGCTTCCCGATTAAATTACCAAAAATAATAAAATACAATGCCGTTGTCACCATAGCCGGCAGAATGGTTTGAATCCAAATACGAGAAAAACGGCGAATCTCTTTGATCAAAATGGTGTAATACGCAATCACGTTCTCATGCAGCGTCATGGGCCACCCTATTTTCGTTTTGCATTTCCTCACGGCGGCTTGAACTAACCAAGCGCATAAACAACTGCTCCAAGCGATTGGTCTTATTGCGCATGCTCAATACATCGATATGATTTTCACTAAGAATTTCAAATAATTTATTAATTTTTTGACGTTGTGCCACTTCTACCTCAATAGTGGTTGCATCCACCAATGTTGTTGCAAAACCTGGCGTGTCTGGCAATTTATTGATTGTTGTACCTAAATCCAACACAAATGTATCAAAATGCAACTGTTGTAACAGTGCTTTCATAGACGTGTTTTCCACCAACTCACCGTGATCAATAATGGCTATATTACGGCATAAGTTTTCCGCCTCCTCCAAATAATGAGTGGTTAGGATAATAGTTGTACCATTGGCATTAATATCGCGTAAGAACCCCCACATGGAATGCCTGATTTCAAGATCCACCCCCGCTGTGGGTTCATCTAAAATCAGTAGTTTCGGCTCGTGTACCAATGCCCTGGCAATCATCAAACGACGTTTCATGCCACCGGATAAAACACCCGCCGCATCTCGCCGTTTGCCCCACAAACCCAATTGCTTCAAACAACGCTCGGTACGCTGTTTCGCGATTTTACGGTCAATGCCGTAATACCCTGCTTGGTTCCAGATGATTTCTTCCACGGGTTCAAAAACATTAAAATTGAACTCCTGCGGCACCAGGCCAATATAGCTTTTTGCTTTGGATAATGCTTTGTCGGTATCGGTATTATGAATCAGCACTTTACCACTGGTCTTATTGACCAACGACGCAACAATGCCAATAACGGTGGACTTACCCGCACCATTTGGCCCCAATAACGCAAAAAAATCTCCTTCGTCAACATCAAGGTCAATGCCTTTTAGCGCCTCGACGCCATTGCGGTAGGTTTTTTTAAGTTGTTTTATTGATAATGCAACTGTCATTGCTGTCTTTAATTTCCTGATTTCGATTAGTACATATTTTATGTGCGAGATAGTAGTGCGACACAACAGACACCATCGACCTACCAACTTGAGTGCGGTGATTACCTTAGTATGGCTTGATACGGTGAGTGGCGTATTTTATCATGTTCGTGCATACGGTAATGAACAAATTTTTCAACCTCGGTAAAATTCATAAAAGGATTGCCTTCAATCTGCTCCTCAATAGTCGATGTGCTTTTTACCGCATAGTTATGCCCGGGATACAATACCGTCCGCGTCGGTAGTTCATCCTTAATACGGCGCAAAGTCGCAAACATTTGAT
Source organism: Gammaproteobacteria bacterium (assembly GCA_013152545.1). Lineage (GTDB taxonomy): Bacteria > Pseudomonadota > Gammaproteobacteria > SZUA-152 > SZUA-152 > JAADGF01. Next base: position 17,868 of record JAADGF010000015.1, on the reverse strand, counting down.
TGGCATCCCCACCGGCTAAATCACAGCGTCCGCAACCAAACACAAACAGCGTATCACCCGCAATTAAATGGTCACCAATGTGGTAACAGGCCGAACCCGGAGTATGCCCTGGTGTATGCAATACCTCGATTTCTGTGTCGCCTAATTTAATGCAATCACCCCCATAATGAAGCAAAGACGCCTCCTTGGCCTGCCCCCAGAACTGAGCCTCCGCCTTCAGCAAGTGCACTTTGGCATCAAAATGATTTAACACTTCGTCAACACCGTTAATGTGGTCGTGATGACTATGGGTCAGTAGAATATCGGTAATTTTCACGTTTTTTTGATTAATGCGTGACAGTATTTTATCCACCTCCCAAGCCGGATCCACAACAGCAACCCGTCCCGAGCCATGGTCGTAAATTAAATATATAAAATTATCCATAGGCCCGAGTTCCATTACTTCTATTGAAAATGGTTCTATTGACGTCGAAACAATTTCATCGCTCATCACACAGACTCCTCTTATGCCTTAAGCTTAATAATTAGATACGTTACTGTTAAAAATAGATTGAAATTTCAATCGATTACCATTCAGGCACCACTTTATCACCCAACCTGTATTGTGGACGACACCGTAACACCATGCATAATCCTAACACATCAGTTGTCCCTACTCGGTAATTGTGCCGTGTCGGGGAGTGCTTTACTGTCTATTTTCTAAACTCACAGAACATCAAGAAAATCTTTTTTATTCAAAACCATAGACTTTCTTGACAATTTTTTATCGATCATGAATATCATCACACAAATAACACTTATTGCACTAAAAAAGCATTTTTGAGAACGAATCAACCGTTTTCGAATAATCATTAAGCCATTACAATATTGTTTGTTTGTTTTTTAGCTGAATTGATCAAAGCAAAACACCGTTCCGCCTGGGCTGACCCCCTACCCCTGTCATTACCCACCACTGCCCATACATTCCCAGGTGGCGTATAATGGCATTATGTCCAGTCCAAAACCGTCATTATCTGTTATCGTACCTACGCTCAACGAAGAAAAATCCCTGCCCCAGTTGTTAAGCAACCTCGCCGAACAAAGGGGCATTATCTTTGAAATTATTCTCGCCGATGGCGGCAGTCATGACAACACCCTGTCGATTAGCAAACAGTTTACCAACGTGCTAACCATCAAAATTGTCAGGAGTGGTCCGGGGCGGGGACGCCAGATGAACCAAGGTGCTCGCTCAAGCACAGCAACAGAATTACTCTTTTTGCATGCTGACAGTAAAATAACTGAGCCTTATTTGTTGCACAACGCACAGCAACATTTTGGCTTTTCAACGAGCAAAAGCAAAAAACTCAATGGCAATACTAATATAGCCGGTCATTTTGGGTTGAAATTTCTACGCCAACAGAGTGATTACCAAGCAGCCTACTATTTCTATGAAAGTAAAACCCACCTGAATCGTCCCGACAGCATTAATGGCGATCAGGGCTTTTGGATTACCCGTCGCTATTTCGATGCATTAAAACACTTCGATGAATCACTACCGTATATGGAAGACGCACGCCTGGCATTGCAAATTTTTAAGACCGGTCAATGGATCACCTTACCCGGCATCATAGAGACATCAGCGCGCCGATTTGAACTCGAAGGTCTAAAGCAACGTCAAATACTCAATTCTTTTATGTGTAATTTTAATGCCCTTGGCCTAAGTTATTTTTTTGATGCCGCACTGGATGCGTATAAATCCCAAGACAAAAGCAACAAATTAATACTACGACCGTTTCTAAATATCGCCCATCAACAAATATTACGCAATGGATGGCGGCAAGCGCTTAAACGTTGGTATCAAACCGGCGGTTACATTGCCGATAACGCCTGGCAATTAGCCTTTGCTATGGACTGCCGCAAAAACCGCAAAAAAGCAATACCATCCGGGAAAGGACCAACACCGTATTTGCATTTTCACGACCAGTGGCTGGCCAGGGTGATTTCATCCCCTCCCTGCCGGGCTATAACCGGATTATTAACGATCATCTGGTTTTATAGTTTATTTTTAACCCGGCAACACAACTGATTCATCGGAAAAATGATCATTCACGCTGATATGGATGCTTATTATGTCTCGGTGGAACTATTGGACAAACCCGAACTGGTGGATAAGCCGGTCGCCGTGGGTGGCCCATCAAAGAATCGGGGCGTCATTTCTGCGGCCAATTATATCGCCCGAAAATATGGTGTACACAGTGCATTAGCAACAAAAACGGCCTGTCAACGCTGCCCAAACCTCACCCTGCTACCGGCCCGCATGGGGGTTTACGTCGATATATCACGAAAAATACAAGCGATTTTTGCGCGCTACACACCGACAATTGAACCTCTCTCGCTGGACGAAGCTTTTTTAGATGTCTCCGCCAGTCAAAAGCTGTTTGGCAGTGCAAACGTCATTGCCCGCAACATTAAACAAGCGATAATGGCAGAACTTAAACTGGTGGTATCCATTGGCATTGCACCCACAAAATTTGTGGCCAAAATTGCCTCTGACATTGGCAAACCCAATGGTTTTGTGATCGTCAAAAAAAATCAAGTACAAGCCTTTCTCGACCCACTACCCGTCACCCGCATTTGGGGTGTCGGCAAAGCCACAGAATCAAACTTAACCACATTGGGCATTAAATCGATCCATCAACTGCGGCAATTACCGCCTAAAAAACTAACCCATCTGTTTGGCCAACAGGGCTTGCACTTGTGGCAGTTGGCAAACGGCATTGACCCCCGCGCCGTGATTACCGACCGGCATGCAAAATCCATATCACATGAAATCACCTTCGCCACAGATATCGACAACAGAGAATATTTGCTCGCACAATTACTGCATTTAACTGAGCTTGTTGCTGCTCGACTGCGGGAACACAAGCATGTAGGCCGAACCATCACGATAAAAGTACGTTATTCTGATTTCAGCACCCTAACGCGCTCTCGATCAATACACAACGCCACATACAACACACAACCCATTTGGAAGGTGGTCAAAGAACTTTTTACAACACACATTAAAACCAACCATCAAGCGCTACGCTTAGTAGGCGTTAACGTTAGCGGATTTAACAAGCAAGGTCATCAGTCCCCACAACAAACTGATCTGTTTGAGCCACAAGAAAATGAAACCGGAATTGATGCAATTACCGATGCCATTAACAAACGTTTTGGCGAAAACATCTTAAAACGAGGCGCAACCATTAAAAAAACAATCGGTCCCCGCGGCGTTTATGATGTCGATCTTCATGGCTACCATTCAAGGATAAAATATACTCGTAGCGATTGAGCTTTAGGTATATAAATAACCACCACAGGCATTCCCTCGTGGTTTACATTTATTTACATTGCTTTATACCGCAAGTTTCAGCGGGTGATTATCCATGCCCACCAAACCTGGGTGCTGTAACCATCGGTGGCAACGTTGTTGTCAAGGGTACATGCATTTTGAATGGCACAACAGTTGATGGCAATGTAAAACTGAAGACTGGCGCCGACTTATTGGCGATCGGTGCAATGATAGAAGGCAACCTTCAGAACGAAGAGCCAGGCGTTCAACGGATGCATTTGCATTGTAAGTTGAACGGGGAATATCAACCACAAGCACTAATTTCGTGCAAAAAAAAGGCAGACACCCTGGCCTGCCTTTTCAACAACAGCAATACTACATTAACTTATTTTTTAAGGCTAAAATCCACCTTAACCCCTACCGCAAGCACAGATGTGTCTTCACCAGCCGCCACCGTTGTTTTGGTATTGCTTGAGGTATGCGGCGCACTGACAAAGCCATAAGAGCCATTGTCATCATTGCTGATTTGCGAATAAATGACATAGCCTGTCACATTTTCCTTAAAAGCATGATCCAGACCCAGGGCTAAATAAGTAGCACCATCATCACCAGCAGCATCACTATCATCCGCCTGCGCAAATGCCAGCTTTAAGGTTAGTGAACCCATTTTGTGTGAACCAGCCAGCCAGAACGCATCGCGGGTATTGGCATCTGAATCACTGATGGATTCGAAGATAATGCCCACCGTAGAAGCGCCGAAGCTAAACTGGCCGGCAACCTTAGTTGCCGTGATGTCATCAACACCAGGGGCTGAGCCTTGGCCATCAATGTCATGGGAAAAAGTAAGGTACAAATTGTCAGCGGAATAATTTAACTGTAACCCCGAATCACTGGTATCATCATCTTCCTCATCAGCACCAAATTGCACATGACCACTGAGACCGTTAAAGTCAGGCAGAAACCAGATCACCGAATTACCAATACCACCGTCAAAATAAGCGCCGCCCGGTGTACTACCCATCAAAGCACTGTAATCAGCAATAGTGCTGCCGAAAATATCCATGTTATTGGTTGAGGTTTTCCAAGGCCGGCCATGGTAACCCAGCGCAACGGTGCCGAAACTACCTTCCAGCCCCACATACCCATCCCGTCCACCGCCAAACAAAGAACCGTTGCCACTATCGCCACTATCCGTCCCTAAGAAAGTATCGAACAAGAACACGCCCCTCAAACCATCCCCTAAATCGGTACCGCCCTTAATACCAAACACAGAATGGTTATTATTCACCTGCGTAAAGCTATCCGTGCCGTTATCGATCGACTCAACCGCAGCGGCAACTGTTCCGTAGATTTCCAGCTCATTTGCTTGCACCAGCGCTGGAACCGCCAATGCGTTCGCGATCACAACACCTAATAATGCTTTTTTGTTGTTCATGTATACTACCTCCTTGAAAATTAAACGAAAAGAGCCTCAGCAAACGTAAATGGCAGAGGACCTCGTAACAACTACAATTTCACTTAAGAATGCAGTGGGCTTATCTCTAAGAATTAGATAAAGTCTTCCTAATGATAGAATAAATCTCAGAGATGTCTATTTTTTACGACAAAAATATACATAAATTTTGAGAATTATGCTTATTTTGTAGAAATTACTACAGCAATACCGATATATTGTGCTTTTATTAGTCGATATTGTTGCAAAAATACAACAAACAAAATTTATGCACCTCCTGAAAAAGAGGGCGGCTGATCAAAATATAGACTGCTTAAGTTCAAACGAAAGCAATCAAATATCGTTATTATCGAAACAGCGGAGAAACCAATGAAAGTACAAAGAAATGACCCATGCCCCTGCGGTAGCGGTAAAAAATATAAAAAATGCTGTGGTAGCTCTATTGGCAATAATGCGCCTGAGTTGCAAACACCTAAAGCCCAATCACCACGCCCTTGTGGCGATTGTGCAGCCTGTTGCCAAGGGTGGTTAACGACTCATGCGCTGGGCCATGACATTTACCTTGACCACCCCTGCCCCTATACCGACGGTCATGGTTGTACAATTCATGCCGAGCGCCCTAAAGACCCATGCAAAATATTTTTCTGTGCCTGGGCAGAACAGGACAGCGAACTCCCCCAATGGATGCAACCCAACCAAAGCGGCGTTATCGTAATAACCAATAGAATGAGCTGGAAAAAAACACCCGTGGACATCCTGGTATCCACAGAGAATGATCCAGACATCAGATTTATACAGTGGTTTCAAAAACGCTGCGTATCCCAGGGCAAACCGTTTATCTATCAACACCAGAATCAATGGTTCGGTTATGGACCCCAACAATTTCAATTAGATCTTGCCGCCAAAATGTCCCGAGGAGAAGCATTGTGGGATGGCGCATTGGATAGCATGACCACGCTTTAATCTAACATCAGCCGTTGGAGAACCGATTAAGTGCCTTTATCATGACAATCGACTTTTTATGCCCGTGGCGATTAAGATTTAGGTATAATTGAAGGAAAACACATCTGACTTACATTAGAGAAAACCGTTTATTCCCAGGATACACAACAATAACCAATTCATGTTGTTGCTTCGCAATACATGCCGTTCTTAACATCATGAACCTGCAAAAAATGTGCTGGTAGAATTACCTTTGATGTCACCGGAAGGGGGAATCAAGATGTCAACAGGGAGGTTATTACGCACCCACCCAAGCCGTCTATCGAGACTTGCGTTAATCTGGTGCAACTCAATGTAGATATGAACAAAGTGCAAAATATTGGTTTCGACAGCATACGAATCAAGCGCTTGCGTTAGACATCATGCTCCAACTGATTTTTCCAGGTGAAACCGTTATAATGCGGTTTGGTTTGCAGCTCAGTCTGATCCGAATGCAAGCCATTTACTGCAAGATAAGCAATTATAATAGCTTGCTGAGACAAAAATAAAGTAAAATAACAACAGAAAAAATGTCCACAATTACCGAGTATCATCAATAACGACATAAGTATTAAAAAATGACATCACCCCCTAAAAAAATCCAAGCCGGCGTCGCCCTGCGTGGCGCAGACAAAGTTGCTAGAATTCCGATCAAGGTTGAACCAACGCAAACAGCACTGCGTAAACCGCGCTGGATACGCGCTAAAGCCCCCGCTGGTCCTGAGGTCATGCGCGTTAAAAAACTATTGCGCGATAATAAATTACACACTGTTTGCGAAGAGGCTTCATGCCCTAATTTAGGGGAATGCTTCAGCCATGGTACCGCAACGTTTATGATTATGGGGGATATTTGCACACGCCGCTGCCCATTTTGTGATGTGGCGCACGGCCGCCCGGAAGCGCTCAATGCAAATGAACCGCAACAACTGGCCGAAGCTATCAAAACCCTCAAGTTGAGGTATGTGGTCATTACCTCGGTTGACCGAGATGACCTACGCGATGGTGGCGCGCAGCATTTTGTGGATTGCATATCCGCAGTGCGTACGTTTTCGCCTCGCACAAAAATTGAAATATTGGTGCCGGATTTTCGAGGCCGTATGGACCTTGCATTGACCATTATGGCGCAAGCGCAACCCGATGTGTTTAATCACAACCTAGAAACAGTACCACGCCTGTATAAAAAATGTCGTCCAGGGTCTGACTATCAATGGTCCCTTGATCTACTAAAAAAATTCAAGCAACGTTACCCTCACCTGCCAACCAAGTCCGGGTTAATGTTAGGTTTGGGAGAAACCAAGGAGGAAGTCATACAGGTGTTACAGGATTTGCGTAATCACTTGGGCGACATGCTCACGTTGGGGCAGTATTTGCAGCCTAGCTTACATCACTTACCTGTCGAGCGCTTTGTACCTCCTGATGAATTTAATGAACTTGGCGATATCGCTCGACAAATGGGATTTAGCAATGTTGCCAGCGGTCCTATGGTGCGATCCTCCTACCACGCAGACCTTCAGGCTGCTGGTAAAAATATACCGTAAAAACGGGCCGCAACAACGGCTTTACTTTAACTCAAAGCTTTAACTCAAAGCTTTAACTCAAACTTTTAGAAATAATTTCGTAAACGTCTCGGGACAAATCCGGTGTCGTTATTATTTTTTCCAACTGTAATCTTAATAAATCCTGGCGCCGCACATCGTATTTGCGCCAAGTTGTATAGACTGTTGTCAGCCGTGCCGATATTTGTGGGTTTAGCGCATCTAACTTAATAATATAATCCGTAAGAAACGCATAGCCAACGCCGCTCGCATCATGAAACTGAGCTGGATTACCATGACCAAACGCCCCTATCAGCGCGCGAACCTTGTTGGGATTAGTAATGCTGAAGGCCTCATGCTGTGTTAATGCCTTGACTTTTTTTAACGTCCCCGGCAAACGTGACGATGCCTGCAACGCAAGCCACTTATCCACCACCAAGGCGTCATTTTTCCATTGCTGATAAAACTGCTGCAATGCTTGCTCGCCCTGCTGACACTCAGTGTTTGCCAAAGCACATAACGCCGCCATGACATCCGTCATATTATTTCCTGAAACAAATTGCTGATAGCAGCGTTCGATAATACTGTTATCATTTAATTCCATTAAATACCCAAGACAAGTGTTTTTCAATGCACGCCGATTAATGGACGCCTGATCAATTGTATATGCTGAGTCGTCTGACAAGCTGAGATAAGTAGCCGACAAAACATCACTCAATTTTTTAGCGATGCTTTCCCGTACAAAACGGCGCACCTGATGAATTGCAACAGGGTCAATGGGGTTAACAAATTCACTAATATAACTTTCTGACGGTAAATTAATCGCTTGTGCGATCAATGACTTATCAAGTGACACGTTCTGTAGATTTTTTTGCAATGCGCCGATAAAATCGTCGGGCACGACTAACTCACGATCATTATGGTAATCATCCACCAACTGCACAATAAGTTTTACGGCAAATTGCTGCCCTGCATCCCAGCGATTAAAGTCATCACTATCATGCGCCATTAAAAAACAACGCTCCTGATCGGAAAGCGCTATATTGACTTTAACCGGGGCTGAAAAACCTCGAAGCAAAGAAGGCACAGGCTCTTCAGGTACATTAACAAACACAAAGTCCTGACTTGACTCGGTCATCTGTAATACCCTGGTGCCGGAACCCGGTTTTTCTTCGCCACTCAATTGCAACGCAATGTCGTTGCCGGATTTATCCAGCAAACCCACTGCCAGGGGAATTTGAAAAGGATTTTTATGCGCCTGTCCGGGGGTTGGTGGACAGCTTTGCTCCACATGCAAAGAATAAGTTTTAGTGGCAGCATCATAGTGACGGGAAATCTGTAGCTCGGGCGTCCCAGCCTGACGATACCATAAACGAAACAACGAAAAATCCTCGCCGCTAGCATCCTCCAAAGCCTTCACAAAATCGTCAGTGGTAACGGCTTGCCCATCATGCCGTTCAAAATACAAATCAGTCCCTTTACGAAATTTTTCCGCCCCCAACAGATGGTGCAACATGCGCACGACTTCGGCACCTTTGTTGTACACCGTAACGGTGTAGAAATTGTTAATTTCCACATACGATTCCGGCCTGATTGGATGCGCCATCGGGCTAGCATCTTCACGAAACTGATGGGCACGCAAAATATTAACGTCCTGAATACGTTTTACGCCACGCGAGGACATGTCAGCACTAAATTCCTGGTCACGAAACACCGTAAAACCTTCTTTTAAACTTAACTGAAACCAATCTCGACAGGTAACGCGGTTGCCCGACCAATTATGAAAATACTCGTGACCTATAACACCTTCAATACTTTCATAATCACTGTCAGTCGCGGTATTGGGTTTGGCTAAGACATACTTGGAGTTAAAAACATTTAAGCCTTTGTTCTCCATTGCCCCCATATTAAAGTCATCCACCGCAACAATCATATACACATCCAAATCATACTCACGGCCATAAACCTGTTCGTCCCACTTCATCGCCTTTTTCAGCGACAACATGGCATGGTCACATTTATCGATGTTATGCGACTGAACATAAATATGTAGGGTTACTTCGCGCCCAGACTGGGTAACAAATTGGTCTTCAATTTGCGACAAATCCCCTGCGACCAACGCAAACAAATAGGTTGGTTTCGGGTGTGGGTCCTGCCATGTCGCCCAATGGCGCGTTTTTTCAGTATCGACGTAGCCACTCGCCACCAAATTACCATTGGACAACAACACCGGGTATTTTGCTTTTTCAGCACTGATGGTAGTGGTATATCGTGCCATCACATCTGGCCGGTCATACATATAGGTGATCCGGCGAAAACCTTCCGCTTCGCACTGGGTGCAGAAATTACCACCTGAAGTATACAAACCATTAAGTGATGTATTAGATGCTGGGTTAATCTCTGTTTCAATTTGCAATAAAAAATTATCAGGCACGACATTGATGGTTAACATTTTATCACTAACAGTGTAATCATCAGTCGTCAGTGCATTGCCATCAATAATCACTGACTTAAGCACTAAATCCTCGCCATGCAACTCAAGCGGAACATTGGTTTTTCCGGCAGAGCATTGATCCTTGTGGCGCCGTATCGATAACGTTGACTTTATCGTGGTGCTCACCTCATATAAATCAAAATTAAGCTCAACCGAATCAATCTGATACGGCGTTGGCTTGTAGTCGACAAGATTAACAGCCTGGGGGGCTGTTTGCTGTGAATCAGATTGTTGTACCATGGCTAGGAGTCCCGTCAAACAAAATTAGGTGAAAACATTAAAATACGCGTTAATAAAGTTTAGTTCATCATACACACCGATTTACGGTAGAATACCATACCTATATAACTTATTACTAAAATCACCCCTTAAAGTGACTAAAACTGACCCACGAACCACTTGCTGACTTACTATGATCATGAAAAATCAATGCCCTTGTGGCTCAGGCACCCCCCAAGCTCAGTGTTGCGACCCATATTTGAAAGGTCAAGCCATTCCACCCACCGCTGAAGCGTTGATGCGCTCCCGGTATGTCGCCTACACGCAAAAGAACAATGAATATATCCTCGAAACCTGGCACCCACCCACACGGCCTGAAAACACCAATCCCGCCGATGATGACAATGTGGAATGGTTGACATTGCAAATTTTACGCACTGAAGCCGGTGGACCCGACGACAATAAAGGCATTGTTGAATTCCGCGCTCGGTGCCGTATTAACGGCCAGGCAAGTGGTGTCGATGAATCCAGTGAATTCATCAAGGATAACGACCGTTGGTTTTATGTAGACGGCGCCTCAATTCAGCCCGTAAAAACCCGTCATCTAAAATTAGGCAGAAATGACCCTTGCTCCTGCGGTAGCGGTAAAAAATACAAGCGCTGTTGTAAAGCCAGTTGAGCTGTAAGACCAGTTCATACTTCACTTTCATCACACTGTTAGGCCTAAAAAAAACGCCACCTGATGCGCATTTGAAACAACCAAACCTTATGCCTTGAATAACGCTTTTCCAAGCACAATCCGCTGGAGGCTTACCATGGTCGTAACGGTTAAAACTTCAAGGAGAAACAATGCACCCAGTGTAGCGGCCAAAAAATAGCCGCCATCCCGTAAAAATCACTCATGCCCGCGATATTTACGAAAAAACCCAATCAGGATAAAAACAATATGGAAACAGACAAAAAAACCACGATAGATATGATTCGACACGGCGAACCGGTAGGCGGTAAACGTTATCGAGGTCAAATTGACGACCCACTCAGCGACAATGGCTGGCAACAAATGCGGCAAACCGTGGCAAACCACAAGCCATGGGATTCAATCGTCAGTTCCACTTTGTCACGCTGTGCCGCGTTTGCCAAAGAACTCTCCCACCGACACAACATACCACTGCAACTGGACGAACGATTCAAAGAAAAAGCATGGGGAGAATGGGAAGGAAAAACACCCGCTGAATTAAATGAACACGACCCTTTTACGGTTACTCGCTACCTACAAGACCCACTAAATAATCTACCCCATGGCGCAGAACCGATAACTGATTTTCAAAAACGTGTTCTGGATGGCTGGCAACAACTCATTACCCTACACCAACATAAACATGTGCTTCTAGTAGGGCATGCTGGTGTCATTCGTGTAATCATAAGTCATGTATTACACATACCCGTTGAGCATATGTTTCGCATCCAGGTGGCAAATGCCAGCGTAACACGCTTGGACATACAACACCTTGATAGCGGCCTTTTTCCTCGCTTGATTTTTCACTGTGGTCGCTTATAACATAACCCTCCTAGCAACCTATCTGAGAATAGCAGTCGAGATGATATTAAACAGGGACGTTATGATACACCTACTCCTTATCTAAACAGCCCTCGCTCTGCACCATAGCATCGTTCAACTAATGCCATGGACTTAAAAATGACCATTAATACCAAGGTGAAATATAACATCCGGGGAAGCATGTACCACCAAATCTTCCACAACACTAAGGTCAATATTCCATTGGCGATTAATTTCAACTTTACCGCCTATAGTAAGTTGCAATGCCACACTGTTTATTTCAACAAAATCACTACCCGAATACAGTGACGTATTTGCATCCAGTTGAGCCTGTAGCACAATGCTTTTTGATATTCTGGCACCACTCCCCAACCCACCAAATAATGCAAATCGACGTTGTTGGTCGGACAATATTTCACCTTTACCCAATAGAGTCGCCCCCAACGAGCCGTAATGAGAGCCTTTAAACCCAAACCACTGCGCATGCGTATTTGCTGCCACCCAAACTGACAAACTGAGAGCACCACTACCCAGCAAACGATCTGCATCACCCGTTGGAAACTTAACAGCCGTTTTAAATGCCAACTGTTCACGCTGAGGAGAAACTTGGTTCATTAACTGCCATGAAAGCACTAGCTGTATATCACCAACACCACTGTTGGCTTGCTTTATATCAAGCAGAGTTTCACCTTTTTTTTGATAGAAATAATGCAGCTTATTACGTGCAACTTTATTACGTCCATTTTGCGGCAAGTCAAATAACGCATGCCAATCATCAATAAAACCATCCAGATTACCCCCATTATGGGCAAGGTATGGTATCAATAACTCCAAATCCCATCGTTTCGCAATACCCTTTTTTATAGAAACGGTTGCCCGGGTCGTTTCACCGTCAAAAAGTACCTGTTCAGTGTCTGATTTATCCAAGGAATAGTGACTACTGACCTCATAATCCACACCAACATGCGTTTCATTTCGATCAACAACATTCGCTGAACTGGTCGCTGGAATACCCTGTACCAACACAACAGGATTGGTGTTAGTAACACTAAGGGGATAAATAGACTGTGCAATACTCTGGTTTGGAATGGCATAATTGATGAATGCAAAAAACCCCCATGGCACAAGAAATAGCCAGCATCGGTAAGCGGATTTTGCAGCAAACGTTATCGAGGCAATGGTTTTTATAATCCATACCCTGGGAGAGCACACACGCTGATTCAAATGGATGAACATCGAAATAATGTTTTTAAACTTGAGAAACCAGCCATGCATTATCCACGACAACACGCGCCAGATAAACCTTAATCTCTGTTGCGCCTAAACTCATCAATTGGACTCTATATGTGAAAACACACGCTACATGCCATCCAGCGGATGATTTTAGGGTGATCCTACGGGGAACAATTGCTACAAAACAATCAAGTTAAAACGGGGACTCTCTAGCAACCTATAGAATATGTCTCAGTGGTTTTAAAAGTGTCGATCGGTAGGAAAACGCGGCATATGCGCCCAGTTGTTGGTTCTGAGGCTCACTGCTCGCCTTAATTATACCCATTGCGGATAGGTTTTCCGGATTAAAGAGTGCATGTGAATATCAATTTCCCACTCACCCTTCGCAGCAATTGATATCCTCAGCCCAACAGGGTCTTAGGGAACAAGGTTATAACTCGTTGACAAGGTAAACACCTGCCCGGTTGCAGTGTCAGCCAGTGTAAAGCGTGATCCTGTTCCATTGTTAACCAAGTCACCACTCAAATTCGCCACAACCCCGATGATTGCACCACCCGGTAAGCGATTATTATTTAGGTTAGCTGGATTCGTTTCCGGCACCCCGACAACAATATTATTATTTAAAAACTCATATTTATTAAGTTCAAATTCTCGATTACTGTTATTGACAATATAAAAGACAAATTTAGATCCTGCTTGAATAATGTTATTCTCGATGGTATATATCGCCGTCGAAATACCAACAATCGTTTCTTCAAAAGAAGAGACGACTAATAGTGATACTGTATTACTAACTTGGGTGCCATTGACTGTGGCTTGCAATACCAACAAACCCGCCTGTGCGCTTGACAAAGACACTGTAGCAACACCCCCTACTGTACTGACACTGGTATTCTCCAGCACAGCCTCACCTTGCAAAATCTCCAGGTCCACAATCGTGCCGTCATTAACACTGGCGTTTTCTGCTGCGGCCCGGACAACAATATCCAGGTCGGTTGCATCAACACTGTCGTTCAAAATAACATTAGGTAAGGCATTAACAATTAATGAGACTGGTTTCTCAGGTTTAAAACTAACCGTTAAATTGGCCGTACCTTGCACTAACCCAGCAGCCGTTTCATAACGCGCGGTAATAGTAACGGCACTATCAGCACCCCCGGTAATAATGCCCGACGCAACCCCGTAGGACCCAGCGTCATTACTAATAGCAACTAACGTGGCATCACTGGACACCCAACTCACCTGATGAGTAACATCCTGTTCAGTGTTATCTGAAAAATGCCCGGTAGCACTAAGCTGCAACGTTGTATTGTTAGAAATTGATGAATTTTGAGGTAACACTGTAATCGCACTCAATACCGCGTCAGACACCGTTAACACGATGGCATCCGGGCTAATAGCAGCGCCGCCCGGCAATGCGGCGCTAATGGTCGTTGTACCAGCGCTTAGTGCCAAAACCCGTGCCTGGCTATTACCAGTATTGGATACCAGCGCAACATCCGCATCGGATGATTGCCAAACAAGCTCATGGGTATAATCCTGACTGGAAGCATCACTAAAATACGCTGTCGCGGATAATGACACACTGGTGCCTTTGGCCATATCAAAACCAGCTTGATCAATTTCAATGGCGGTTAACACCGCATTGGTAACATTCAATGTAACTGAGCCAACAACCCCGGTATAATTAGCTGACACGATTACATCACCCGAGGCAACCGCGAAAAGCGAACCATTGCTATTTTTACTATTAGAAATAGTCGCCACATCGGTATTAGCCGAGTCCCAAGCTACCAAATGCGTTAAATCTTGCGTTGCGCCATCAGAATAATTGCCGACGGCACTGAGTTGCAAAGCAGTGCCAGCAGCAATGGTCGGCGCAAAAGGCGTTACGTTTATTGATACTAATTCCGCTGCATTAACCACTGCATTAATGCTACCTGACTGATCATCCAGTGATGCAATCACCTGGGATACACCTGTTTCAAGTGCCGTTATCAAGCCTTCTGCACCAGCAACATTTGCCACATCAATCGCATTGAGGTTCGAAGCACGCCAGACCACTCGGGATGTGATGTCTTTCACTGAGTTATCTGAGTACAAACCCGTGGCAAACAACCGTTGCGTGGTGCCTTTGGCCAGCGAAACTGAAGAAGGCGACACGGTGATACTTTGTAATACAGCATCACTGACTACCAGCACCGTATCAGCACTCACGCCTTGCAGCGTGGCGCTTAAGGTTACGCTACCGGTTGATATCGCAGTCACTTTGCCGATGGTATCCGCTTCATTACTGACATTGGCGATAGCTGTATTGGAAGACGCCCAACTCACCTGGTCACTAACATTTTCAACGCTACCATCACTAAAGCCCGCCAGGACCTGGAGCATGCTATGCGCACCGACACTGAGACGAGGCTGAAAAGGCTCGATGGTTAATGTTTGCAAAAATGCGTTGGTCACTGACACCGCTACACTGGTGGATATACCACCCAGAGCTGCCTGTAGCTCAGTATTACCAATCGCGACACCATTCACGATTGCCACCTCACCCGGCGTAACAATGGCAGTTGTAGGATCTGCTATTGTCCACGTTACCAGTGACGTTACGTCCTGCGTT
The DNA here is from genome assembly GCA_013152545.1 of Gammaproteobacteria bacterium. Taxonomy (GTDB): domain Bacteria; phylum Pseudomonadota; class Gammaproteobacteria; order SZUA-152; family SZUA-152; genus JAADGF01. The sequence goes on along the minus strand of JAADGF010000015.1, from coordinate 2,462 downwards.
GTATTGTTTGAATACCGCCCCCTTGCTGAAATGGTTTTTTTAGTGCCGCTCGGTATTTGAATATCTCTGGCAGAAAGTTCCAGTGATAGCAGTTGTGCCTCATTCACTATAATTGTGGTACTGGCCTGCTTGCCGGACAGTCTGGCAACCACCACGGCACGCCCAACGGATAACCCATGCGCCTGCCCTTTATTAACAGCCTCATTACTTATAAACGCCACACCACTATTATTAACCAAGGACCAGACGACCTGTTCAGTAACATCTGCTTTGGAGTTGTCAGCATAAATTGCAGTGGCGTTAATAGTAATCGTGGTACCTAACGAAATCTCAGGATTAACTGGGAACAATTGGATAAAAATGGGAGCCAACTCATCAGGGTTACTATTATCATTACCACCGCCACCACCGCCGCCGCAACTAACGATCAATATCAGGATAAGAAAAAACGGTATATATCGAATAACCCGTAAAAAATGAAGATACAATAATGCCTTATGGAAACCACAACACTTTAAACAGCCACTTAATACTTTACTGAGAGACATCGCCAACCACGCTGCAACCTTTCCAAAGCGTTAATGTACTATGAATAAAAACTGAACAGAAGCAAAATTATTTTTATAGATGCATAAATAAAATAGAGTTCAAGCTAATCACGGCTACCCGCATCGCCGAGTATTTAACTCAAATAACTGATGTTACGCAGGTGTCTCAGCCAGAATGCGGATTGTGGTGTCACGTAAAAGCTGTAAGTCATTGATTCATTATTACGAACGCGTAACATCAAGCAAATATCAGTTGAGTGCATAAAAGGCATGCCCATACCAGTGAGTTACCGGATGCACAGACTATTGGCACCCTATTTTACGATTGAGTTGGTAATAAACTGATGTTTGAATTTTCCAGACGCACCAAGCAATTGTTCGAACACCCGGGCCCAACTGAGGAAAGTTATCGGCCCCAATAACAAATACTTTACCTGTAAAAATCAATGACAGGCATTTGTTTTTGGCTAAGCATGTATTCCAGGATTTAGCCGAGCAGCCGTTGAATCAATGAATTTAAAACGGCTTTACCTCGTAAAGCGCACCTGATGAACATATTCAAAAAAACCAAGATAACTAGGCAATTTTTCTTGTGAAATACCGCGAAGAGGTCTTAGTCAAGACCGAAGTATTAATCGTTGCAGCATAAATATTGACACTATCCTGCGTGATTTTGATGAATATATTTTGTAGCAGGCATGTTGGAAAAATTTTTCATCAAGGCTTTACGCTTTTGGATCGAAAGCATCAACCTAAAAAAAAATCAGTTAACGCTGTCAAGATGCTTGATCTAGCATAAAATAATCATTTGACGTTAAATTATATACCTATAGCGTTTGAGATTTAGGTAATAAAATAACAAAGTAGAACTATTCCTGCATGGAAAAGTGAATTAATTACACTTAGCCTTTATCCTAAATTAATCAGTTGAGTCGTCGCGAGAGCGACGAGGGCGGTGGCGCGCCGCATCAATTACGCTCGTATCGAGCAGCGGGCACTTGTTGAAGTCAGCGAACCTTTGCAGCTCGTTGCTTAACGCGGGAAAAAATTGACCCCGATCAAGCGGGCCATCTTCTAAGTGCAGGCTTAAAACCTCGAAACGCTGATCGGCCCGATGCGCCTTGCAGTCGATTCGACCGACGAACTTGTCGCCGTACAGGATTGGCAAACAGAAGTAGCCGAACACGCGCTTAGGCGCTGCAACATAACATTCAATCCGGTAGTCGAATCCGAACAGTGCACTCAAGCGGTCGCGATGGATCACCACGTTGTCGAATGGGGACAGCACCTTCACCGCACCGTCGTCGATCATTGGCACTTGTTCGAGTGCATTAATGTCCACGTAGGCGGTTGGCACATCGGCGTTACCCAGTACGCTCACCATTCCGGCTTCGATACGCTCGTCGAGAACTTTACGCATCGCGTCTCGCAAGGGTTTACCCGTCTTCAGGTGCAATAGCTGCTTCCAGGTGAAGATACCGTGCGCCCTGAGTGTGGTATCGAACAAATAGGCCGCATATTCGCTCAGCGTGGGCATGCTTAAATCAATGCCCTCTGGCAAACAGCGTTCGGCGAGGTCATAAACCTTCTCCATACCATTGCGTCCGCACACCATTAGATCGCCCTGCATGAACAGTTTGTCGAGGGCGCGCCGGCCCGGCCCCCAGCTCCACCATTTACCCTTTCCCTTGTTCCCCTTGTCAAGATCACGCACCCGTAACGCCCCCTCTGCGCTCACGCGGGCCAGGATCTCATTCATCAGGTGTTCGTCAACATTGGTGTAATAGCGGTTTTCACCATTGCGTATCGACGTCATGTGCGGTAGCGCATAACGGTAGTCGCGCATTGGCAGATACGAAGCAGCATGGTACCAATACTCAAAGATGTGCTGCTCGCTGATCAGCTGGTTCAAGT
>JAADGF010000031.1 GCA_013152545.1 Gammaproteobacteria bacterium | reverse complement strand
TAGTTAGATTGTTTTGACGCAACTAGTTTATCACTTGAACTCGCTTTCTTCTTTATAAATTAATAGCTTAGGCTTAACTAAGTGCCATTCGTATCTGATACTGGAATTGGTTTATCACAAGAAAATATCCAATCTTTATTTCATCCATTTTCACAAATTGAGAACTCAACACTATTAAATCCAGATGGCATAGGGTTAGGTCTTTATATAAGCCGTCGTTTATGCCAGGCAATGGGGGGTGATATATCAGTGGAAAGTGACCTTGGACTGGGTTCAACATTCACTATCAGGCTGCCTATTTTTACCCGCAGGCCCGGTGATAGACAATCGAGTATGGCACACGATGCGCAATTAATGCATAAGCCCACCGTACCATTAGTAATATTATGACCATCAAACAATCCCAAAATATACTTCAAACAGCGGTCTTCAAACTTCTCCGACCGTTGATACGAATATTTCTAAGAAATGGCCTTCCTTATGCCGCTTTTGTTGATCTTGCAAAACGCGCCTATATAGATGTGGCCGAAAAAGAGTTTGTGATTGATGGAAAAAAACAAACAAATTCAAGGATTTCCACTATTACTGGTTTGAGTCGTAAGGAAGTCAAAAGACTCAAAGCTTTATCCGATACGGACGATAAGGAAATAGTAGAACGTTATAATCGCGCGGCGCGTGTTGTCTATGGTTGGGTTCATGACCCGAGCTATGCAGATGGACATGGTCACTCTATAGATTTGCAGTTTGAAGCTGATGATCTGTCGTTTAGCTCGTTGGTGAAGGAATTTAGTGGTGATGTTCCCCCCCGTGCCATCCTGGATGAGTTACTCCAAGTAGGTGTTGTAGAAAAAAATTCTGAAGGAAATCTCCATTTGACGGCCAGAGCTTATATTCCACAATCCAGCCAGACAGAGAAATTGCGCTACTTAGGGTCAGATGTCGCTGGATTAATAACAACCATGGATCGAAATATTCACCTCAATGATAAAAAGCCATTTTTTCAAAGAAAAGTATATTACGACAATATACCAAATGAGGCAGTAGAGAAATTACAGATAATACTAGAAAACAAAGGTCAAGCATTACTTGAATTTCTTGATCAATGGATGGCATCGCATGATAGAGATATAAACGAAAAAGTTCATGGAACTGGTCGTAAAGCAGCAGGCATTGGTATTTATTATTATGAAGACGATGAGACCGAGGGGTGTGAGTGATGGTTACTAAAGTTGTACATCCGATTTTTTTAATACTGTTAATATCGGTCGTGCTGATTGCATGCAGTGGCGGAGAAACAGGTACCGGTGCAACAGATAAACAGACCGTCTCGGTTGGTAGGATTACTAATTTTGGTAGTGTCTTTGTTAATGGGGTTGAGTTTAATACAGATAATAGTACTTTTAAGATTGATGATACGTCAGCGATAGAAACAAACTTAAATATTGGTATGGTCGTTACGGTACAAGGAACCGTAAATCAGGATGAATTAACTGGTGATGCCACAAATATTGAATACAAGAACACAGTGAAAGCCATTGTAGGTACTAACAATGTAAATGCAGATGGTTTGGGTATCTTGACAGTTTCAGGTCAAACAGTTGTCATGGATTCGTTAACCTCATTTAATAGCGGTGTCCAGAGTATTGTTACGCCTGATCAAATAACAACGGGCAATGTGACAGAGATAAGTGGGTTTACCTCAGGAAATGGGACTATTTACGCTGCTCGGGTTGATGTTAGGAGCCAAATTTACAATATGGGGGATGTAATTAGTATAAAAGGCCTTGCATCCAATGCAGGGGCAACAACGTTTACTGTCGGCGGCATAACTGTCGATTATTCTAGCGCCCAATTACAAAATATTCCTTTAGGTACTATAAGCAATGGGCAGTTTGTTGAGGTAAAAAGTGTTGAAGGTGAAAATATGGCAGGTAATTTTGTTGCCAGTGAAGTCCGTTTTTTGGGAGATGGCAGTCTATCTCTCGTAAACGGTACCTTAATACAGCTTGAAGGTGTAGTAACAACCCTTGTCACACCTTCGCAGGAATTTATCCTCAATGGGCAACTAGTCAGGTTAACAGATAGCACTACGTTCATTAATGGTGCTGCAAGTGACATCATCGAATCAAAAACCCTGGTCGTTAAAGGTAGTATAGACTCAAATGGCATTGTGGTTGCTGATAATGTTTTGTTTGTTGGCACGGTTAGTCTTAGCATGGATGGAATTGTTGAAAGTATCGATATAACAAATAGTACATTTATATTATTAGGCTCAACTATTTCAATTGATGTTTTTACAACAATGAAAGATACCAGGGAAGAAGGCGGTTTAACGCTAACTGAATTAGCAGCAGGTGATAGACTTCGTGTTGTGGTCAGGGAAATTGGCCTTACCAGCTTTATCGCAAATAAAGTGGAAAGACGTGGTATAACTAATGGTCGAATCGAAATCGAAGGTCGCCTGGACGAAATAAATGGAAATCAACTCATGATAGCTGGCGTAAATATAGATGCGTCGGCGGTTAACTTGTCAGGCATGAATTTACAGGTTGGCGACGAAAATATACGAGCAAGAGGCACCTACGATATTCCATCAAAAATCTTTACTGCTACAAAAGTGCGCTAACATGATAACTATTTATCTTCATATATTCAGCAATCATCTTTATCACTGACTCTCCACTACACCAGCACCAGTAAAATAATTGGTACCGGCCATATGGGAAAGTTGGTAAATGCTTTTAAATATAGTTGTATACGACTCCAATAACAATGGACGCCAGTGTTGTTTGTATAATCGCTAGAACACTAAGTAATGTAATAATGATCTTCCCCCGAATTTACGGACACGCCATTAAGAGCGATAATGTAAATCGGAGGACAGAAAATGTCAAAGACAAAAAAACAGAAGCAAAAGTACGCTAAGGAATACAAGCTTGGTGCGGTTAAGCTGATTACCGAACAAAGTTATAGTTATGCAGAAGCAGGTCGTAGTCTTGGTATTGCAGGAAACC
>JAADGF010000067.1 GCA_013152545.1 Gammaproteobacteria bacterium | reverse complement strand
GCGCACGACTGGCGGCCTATGCCATGGGTATCGTTATTATCTTACTGGCAACAGTGGACAATATCTGGGTGGCGCGCTTTGCACTGTTTTTGGCAGGCACTTGCGGTGGTTTATTTGTCGTACCCATTAATGCGGCATTACAGGAGATAGGACATAAATCCATAGGCAGCGGTGGTGCAGTGGCCATCCAGAATTTTTTTGAAAACCTGGCAATGTTAACCGCCACCGGAATTTACACAATCGTTGCTGGCATCGGCGTGGACCCCGTTGTTACCATGATGTGGCTGGGGGCATTAGTGATCATTGCAACCACAATTGTTTCGTGGCGTTTGCCTGAAGATACGGGAGAACTGTTTGATAACAAAAATAGCTCCAATAATTAATGGGTATATATCTACACCCATGTCAACCGTTTTGCTGTCACTGCGTTATCAACAGTAAACATAATGCTACAACCCAGGAGACATATCATGAAATACACCAGAATTTGCTACACGGGCCTGTGTGCGGCCCTATTAACCCTTCCTCTGCTGGCTAATGCCGGGCCTGGACACAACATCGAAAACCGACTCGACCAACGGGGTGATCGCATTGAAAACAGGCTGGACCGGCGTGGCGACCATATTGATGAACGGCTGGACCGACGTGGTGATCGCATCAATGACCGGCTGGATCGCAGAAGTGACCGAGCCGCCGCGCTGGGCCTGAATGGGCGTGCTGCACGCCTGGACCGGAGGGGAGATCGCATTGAGAGTCGGCTGGATCGACGCGGCGACAGAATCAACGCCCGTCTGGACCGCCGGGGGAATCGTATCGACCAGCGTATCGATCGTCGTGGTGAGCACCTGCAACGTCATGTGGATCGCCGCCACTGACATAACCCGCACAAGCCAGTATAAAACCCAACCCCCGTCATCATCATGCGGGGGTTGTTATCTGGTAGAAGGGCAGCCCGTAGCAGTAATTGTCAACATACCTGTCACCTTATAACAGTATTTTTATCATGCATGCATTTTAGAAAGTCGGATCGTGATACCACTCTTGGGGTTATAGGTTAAATAGCCTGGGTTCTGCCATTTTAAGGTTTCTTCAATTTTACCAATTTCATCTGTTTCCTCGGCAATTTGAAATATTAGCTCACGCGGATATACCCGTAGTGTTTGAGCTTTAGGTGTAACTGTGCGTCATATTTATTTCATGGCTAGCCAAACAACGCGTAATGGTCGCTCTATTGCAAGGCATTTTAACAACGCGATAGAATAAAGAGGGCGTGCAGTTACACCTAAAGCTCAAACGTCACGGGTATATAGAAAAACGCTCAACTGATGAATTTAGGTTGAAATAAGTCAAACAGGGGAAAAAATGGTATACTGGCTTATTTTATAACGTTGGCGCGGCTAAAATACATAACCAGAATTAATCACAAGCACGATGACAAACCAAATACAATTTTCCGTGGATCAAATGCTATTGGAGCAAGGTGAATATTCCCCCCTGGGCCTACTGCTACAGGAAGGGCGCCTTGGCTACGACGACTATGAGGCTTGGCGCAACGGAGAAATTGAATACCTAGACACAGTATTATTTGGTGATTTCGAACAAATTACCGAACTATTAACACAAGCTCAACACTACCTGCAACGCCTTGGCTTACAAGCGGAACCGGTTCGCTATACTGCTTGGCATCATCATAAACCACAGCCATTACAATTCAGTGAAAACACGGTATTAAACCGTTGTTTTCACCAAAATTTCCGCAAACCAAAGGACCAGCCTCAAATGGACCTTTTTATGGATGCACCGGCCAACAACCTGGTTAACGGTATTCAGCAGGCATTAATCAACCGCAACGAAACAGAAGCACGGCGTCAACTCGAACAACTCTACGACACTGCTCCAGATCACTCAAAACTAACGGACCTGGAACAGTTAGTTAACGCATCGGAAAACGTACTAACACCGGTGAACGATATTGAAACTGAACTGCAAGCACTGCAAAGGCGGTTAACACCATTAGCGGAAACCTTATTAGGAAGAGACAGTCACAACCTGCTTATACCCCAATGGCGACGTTTATCTGAAGCATTGCAAAATAAGCCATACGATAAACTAACCCCAACCTTACACCGTAGCTACACGGCTATTCAATCCATGGATTGGAGTACCGCACGCCAGGCAGTGGAGCAAATACCCAACTGGCACCTCGACCTGGAATTATTGCAACGCCACGCGCTAGCCTGCTATCGTTTGCAGTTAGACCAGGAAGCGTTAATGAGCTGGTTTCTACTATGCTGGCAATTCCCCGAGCATATTAATACAATAACCCCCAGCTTTGACGCAGACCTCAACCGCTATTGGACAGATTTTTTGGAACTGGACCCGGAATTACCCCCTCAATCCTTCCCAGCCTGGTTATTATTGCGCAATGGCGGGTTAGTCAAGGTACTCCCTACTCCTCAAAATAATGCAAGCATCCCGTGTGCTGACTCATATGTCACCCTATATAGCTTGCAAACGGATAAACACAAGGATTCACAGGCGACTGACAATATAAGAAAACGCGCTCAACTCAAACAACAAGACCCCGTGTTATTCAAATACTACCTTGATAACATTTCGTCCAACAGGTAAGGTAAAGAGCAATGGGCTAAAACAAGATGCGACCTAATCGCCTTCTGTGAAAAATAGTCATTGAACTTTACATGTCGCTTAGCATATATTGTAGTTATACCCATCACGGGTCTGTTTTCCGGAAAAGCAGGCGTATCGGCAGCTTTTCAACAACGACGCGCACTATTTTTGCGGTATTGAGGTTCAAGATGTTTTATAGAAATATCTGTTGTTTTGTGGTTTTATTCGTCAGTTCCCCCCTTGTGATTGCCCAAACAAATTTGTTTGAAAAAACCTATTTTGGTTTAGGTGTTTCTTATGGCGGGGAAAATATCGACCCCAACCCCGGCGGTAATAAATATCGAATTGGTTCAGGGGCAATTTTGGAAACCGGCGCTTCCTGGCGCTTATTTGATTCTGCCACACTGAGCAATCGCACTTCAATCGCTTATCGCTACCAAAGAAGCAAAGCCAGCAAAGGGGCTAATACCGGAGTTGTTGTTGAAAGCGCATTGGTACACAGTGGTTTTTTTATTAATTTTGGGGCAGGCATTCATGCCGACATACTCAATGAAGTGATTGACGCTGGCGGTAATAAAACCGAGTTTAAAAACAGCTTGGGTGGATTGTTTTTTGCGGAATGGGGCTTGTATGACAACATGGGTGTGATTTTAAAATACATTTTAACCGACTATGAAACCCAAAGCGGTATCACTTATTCGGGCGAACAATACGGTATTTATCTGAGTATTTGGAATTAGCGTGTTTTAAGAAATTAAGGAGTAGGCGCACATAAATAACGATAACGTAATGTCAAACCTTGCAATTTCTAAGATTTACTTACCCCTCATTTTGTCAATATCAATTTATTCTGGCGTGTGATACGCAACCGATACGAGTAACCAGCATGTTCTATAATAATTTCCTGCTTACCACAAAACAACGATCTACTTTGATATCGTTTCTCCAATTCTTTTTCGCATAACGGTTGCCGGGTAGTGCTGTGGTCACCATTGGTTTCATTTGCCATGCTTGTTTTCGCTTTATTCAAAACTGAGTTTATCATCGTGCCTCGCTATTACTTGTAGATAAATTACTTGTAGACAAATTGCATGTGGACAAAATGCCCTGTTAGTTAATTACTTGCCGTCATCCCAAGGACAGTTCCCCTGTGAACCCCGATGCCCATCTTGTATACATTCACTGCAATAAAGACAGACATTGCTTGAATCTTTGGCGTGGGCATCCCGCAAAAAACTGATATCTTGGACGCAACCCACCAAAAACAGCTCCCAAGTTAGCTGTTGAATCCCCGAGCGCTTGCAACAGGGTGAGCCAATCTTCTCCAACCCACTGTTATTATTGATTTTATTAAGATGCCACTGCTGATGTATCACACCAGTATCCGCACTAAAAATGCCAAGCCGAGGGCCGCCGCGCGCCAGCCATGCACTTATCCTGTAATTCATAACGCACTCCTTTGGTGATTATGTATTCGGTTTTTGGTAATACGAGAAGCTCTTAATACATAATGATAATCATTCTCATTTAAATGTCAATGAGAATGATTATCATTTACATTTTATTTCGTTCGAGGCATAATACTCACAAGCCAGCCAAATATACCCGCCTTTCTCGCTCTAGGTGAAGTCGTAGCCAGCTACACAAGCTCGCCTCCTATTGGAGGCTTCATCCTGTAATTTAAAGAAATCGAGGAAGAAGTAATCGTGAAAAACCATCGACTTGTTAGTTGTACGTTAATAGCAGCGCTGAATATCCCATTACTCACAAGCGCTGCCACTGAGAACGCAAGCCCCAAGGTATTGGATAAAGTGATGGTGATCGGCAATCCCGCTAATGTGGAGCAAATGCCAGGTTCCGCACATGTCATCACCAAAGCGGATATACGCCAACAAAGTTATGATGATATTAACCGCGTATTGCGCAAAGTACCGGGTGTCAATGTACGTGAAGAAGACGGTTTTGGCCTATTCCCCAATATCAGTCTTCGTGGCGTCGATACCACACGTAGCGCCAAAGTAACCATTATGGAAGATGGTGTGTTAATGGCTCCAGCCCCCTATTCTGCACCATCGGCATACTATTCGCCCACCGTGGGCCGAATGAGCGGCCTGGAAGTACTGAAAGGCTCCAGCCAGATTAAATATGGTCCTCACATTACTGGCGGCGTTATTAATTATCTTTCCACACCCATTCCACTTAAAGAAGCAGTTTACCTAAAAATGCAGCTGGGTAATTTCAATGAACAACGCACACATGCCTATATTGGCAATACCGTTGATACAGTAGCCGGCCAGGTTGGTTTTCTGGTCGAAGGCTATTTTCGTCAAAATCAGGGCTTCAAAACCATCGACGAAACCGCCGATTTTCAGACCGGCGACGATACCGGCTTTATTAAATCAGAACCAATGATCAAACTTTCCTGGGAACCTGATAGCGACATTTACCAACGCCTGGAACTCAAGTGGGGCGCCACAAAATTGGATGCCAATGAAACTTACCTGGGTTTAAGCGAAGCGGACTTTAAAACCGAGCCTTCGCGCCGATATACCGCCTCACGGTTCGACAATATAGACAGCGAGCAAACACGCAGTCACTTGCGTTATACCGTGGGACCAACCGACAACCTGGATGTGATTACTACACTTTACAACACCAGTTTTGAGCGCAACTGGTACAAACTCAAGGACCTGCGCAATGTGAATGGCAATACCATCGGCCTTTCCGCTGCCCTGGCCGGTGCACAAAATAGCGAAGGACTTGACTGCCTAAAAGGTGACTTGGCCTGCACACTGCGCATTCGCGCCAATAACCGCGAATACTATGCCAACGGTATCGAAACTGTTGCTTACTATCGCTTCGGTTCCGATTCGGTACAACACGAAGTGTCAACAGGTATTCGTTATCACCAGGATCAAGTCCGGCGTTTCCAGTGGGACGACGATTATACTCAGGAAGCCAACGGCACTATCTCCGGCGTAACACCCGGTACACCAGGGGATGCAGGTGATCGCCTGCAAAAAACCAAGGCCCTTGCCTTATTTGTGCAGGACACCATTGAAACCGGCCCTTGGTCCATCACGCCTGGAATACGGTTTGAGAAACTGGATCAACACTACGAAACCCCAAAAGGCACAACAATTGGTGACAATAAAATGAATATGACCGCTGGTGGACTGGGGATTGCCTACCAGTTCAATGAATCGTGGACCGGGTTTGGTGGTATACATCGCGGCTTTTCCCCTCCCAGCCCTAACGGCGCTGTGACAAAAAATTTGAAAGAGGAAAGCAATATCGCCATTGAGGCAGGTCTGCGGTATAGCAATGCGAATCAGGCACTCGCAGCAGATGCCACGTTCTTTTATACCCAATTTAAAGATTTACTGGTAATCGACAACATTGGGGGCGTTGGCAATGGCGTTGATGGCAACTTTGGCGAAGTGGACAGTTACGGGCTTGAGTTTTCAAGCCAATTTGATGCTGGCATCGCCAACCAGTGGACATTGCGTAACCCCTGGTTCCTGACATTAACTTACACCAATGCCGAGCAACAAAATGATGCACGCTCCGATGATGCTGAGTCAATTTTCAGTTTCGGCAAAAAGGGCAATAAGTTGCCCTATATTCCCGAATGGGTCATTAACCTGGGTACCGGTATCGAATCAAAACACGCGGGCGCTTTTATCGCTGCCAACTATGTGGATGACGCCTTTACCAGCGCTGATAACACCAGCGAGCAAATCAATGGCAATGGCGACCCCGATGCTCGCTTTGGTAAAAGCGACAATTATTTCATTACGGACATCTCAGCATTTTATAAAGTAACAGAGAAGGTGAAAGTTTTCGGTGGAGTGCAAAACCTGCTTAATGAAGAATACATTGTATCCCGCCAACCGCATGGACCACGCCCCGGCCTACCCCGGTTTGCCTATGTGGGGCTTGAAATGACCCTATAACGCCCAGAAATGAGCACGCAATACGGGTGGACAGTCTACCTGCCACCTGTATTTTTTAGCCGTATCCACACAATACGTTTAACCAGAAGCGATTTTAAACGATGAAAATAATGACGTTATTCCAGCAGGGTGGTCCAGTAATGATTGTATTGCTGTTACTCTCTGTACTCGCCACAACCATCATACTTGTCAAACTGTATCAGTTTTCCCGTAGCGCCCTGCGACGAACAGGGTTCATTGAGAAAATCTTGTCGATCTTGCAAGCAGGACAACAACAGCAAGCATTAAGCGAGTTACGACAGCAACGCAATCCAGTTGCCAGAGTCATGGAAAGTGCCTTGCGTAACGGCGCCAACCCAGATATGACCGCCAAAGATATCGAAGCCGAAGTAAGCCGCGTGGGCTCAGCACAAATACGTAATCTTGAATCCTGGTTGCGAGGACTTTCGGCCATCGCCCACCTGAGTCCATTATTAGGATTACTCGGCACCGTTACGGGCATGATCAGCGCGTTTATGCAACTGGAAGCAGCAGGCAGTCGTATTGACCCGTCAATACTGTCAGGTGGTATTTGGGAAGCGCTGCTCACCACCGCTTTTGGTCTCACCGTGGCAATCCCAGCTATGGCGGCTTTTTATTACCTGGAAGGTGAAGTCGACCATACCCGGGCTGCAATGAAGGACGCCAGTATTCGGGTACTCATTCACTTCGGCAAAAGTCCTCAGTATATAACCACTCGCGATGATGCCAAACCGGAGCAAGAAGCTTATGGAGTTTGAAGGCCGCGCCCGGATTCGGGCTCACCTCGATATAGCACCACTGATTGATGTGGTGTTTCTGTTGCTGGTGTTTTTTATGTTAACCAGCACCTTTATAATGCCAGAGGCCATAGACCTGAAGCTGCCCGAATCCAACAGCGCCGTACCCCTGGATAAAATGCCGATTGATGTGACCTTAAATGCCGAAGGAAAAATAACGTTAAACGGTAATGCCGTGCAGTTACATGAACTGCGCGATGCTGTTGCATCACTAGTGGCACACGAGAATGACCAGTCTATAACACTTAAAAGTGATGCACGTACCAATGTACAGCAACTATTGGATGTTATGGATCAGCTACGTGCAGCGGGTGCAGACAACATTGCGCTGGCCACAATGACGGCAGCATCAAAAGAATGACGATATCCCGCTGGCATCTTAGTGTGACATTGGTAGTTGCCCTCGCTATACACAGCCTATTAGCGGCCTGGTTGATTCGACATCAACAACAATTACCAAAACCACCAATAACAGAAGTGAAATTAGCGCCACTACACCTTAGCGTATTAACGACCATCGCGGAAAAAACAGTAAGCGCCATCTCCGCACCACCAGCCCTGCAACCTACTCCTAAGCTAAAACCTAAAGTACTCAAACCTAAAGTACTCAAACCCAAAATAACAACATCAAAGTCAATACCGTTCCAGCAACCCAAATCGATCCCCAAAGCCACGGCACCGCAACCCAAGCCAGCAGTAACACCCACGCCATCGACACCAGTCGAGCAAATGGCTGAATCGTTACCCGACACCGTTCAACATATGCCACAACAAACCAAACAAATTACACCGCAAGTGACACAAGCATTGGTGGCTGAAGCCGCCCCCCCTGTCATTGCTAACACCGCCCCGTTGGATAATAGCGCTACCATCCAGTATGAGCAACTGCTTGTTGCCTGGTTGGAGAAGCACAAACGTTATCCCCGACGGGCAAAACGCCTGCGCATTGAGGGTGAGGGACTGCTACGTATTCGCATTAGCCCTACCGGGCATACTCAATCTGTAAACCTGGAACAATCCACCGGAAACCGGCTGCTGGATCAAGCCACGTTGGATATGGCAAAACGAGCCAATCCTTTCCCTGCTATGCCCGAGAACATGACCGGCCAGGGGCGGGAGTTTATTGTGCCAGTGGCATTTGTGTTAAGATGAGGAATTGAAATCGGTAACTGCTCCAGATTACGGCCTCCTCCTGTTACCTACCCCGGTTACGAGCAATCGAGATGCAATGCTCGATAATGGTATCCATGTGCTGAGTACTAAGATCAACGCCCCAACGATCCCTGGTATCAAACAAATAGTCATCAATCGCATTTTGCATGTCTTTGACAACATCGTCCATTAATGGCCAATCACGAATTTTTTTATTGTCGATAATGCTTTCAATATCCAGCGCCATTTGGACAATTTGCCGCTGTGTTAACGGGTTTCTGTTAATCGTATAAATGCCTTGTCCATCACTTATTTCCAAACCGATCTGTTGCTGTAATGCCGTTGCGTTGGCCTTGCTTAAACCCTCCGGCAAAAAAAGTACCGACAACAAATTAAACAGCGCTTGCGCTTCCCGGTGCCCTTGCAGTTCAGCTGGCAAACTTAGTTCATATCCACGACGAATGGTATTCAGATGCTTAGTTTGCTGCGAGAGATAGTCCGAATCGTTTATACGACCCGCATGAAACTCATCAATCGTCCGTTGAATAAGACGCGAAATTTTTTTATAAAAAACCTCGTTTTCCGTCATTTTATCCTCAATCGCCATTTTAACCCGACTTGCAATCATGTCTGCTTTGGCAACTTTGTCCACCTGCTCTTCAAGCTCTCGATTAAAAGCCTCTATGTCAAAGATGTCCGTGATTTTCGTAACGGCCACTATTGCTGTTGTATGAAGATGAGAATCGATGATTTTTCGCAACTGCCTCTCATTGCGCTCAACATCCATTACATCGGCAGAACGATGCGACATTGATAGACGTAATCTGTAAAATTTATTTAAATCATTTTTGTAAGTATCTATTTTTTGCTTCGCGACATCCTGGTAAAAATGTTCCGTTGCCAACGCCACACTCAGGATATTTTGATAGCGCTTAAAGGCCCGGTAGAACGCCTGCTGCTTATTCTCTGAATATAAATAACGCAGCATCGATGCGATGTCCTGCCTGTACGGGGCGACGTCAAACACCGCCCATAATTCGGTATGCGCCTGCTGTAAATTCGCTATTTTTTCATGCGTATCAATGACGACACCTCGAAAATCCACATCATCACCATCAAACCCGGTTAACGCATCATAGCGTTGCATCGCATCGTTCAAGTCCCCTAAAACACCCCGGTAATCCACCAGCAAACCGAATTGTTTCCCTGTAAACAAACGATTAACCCGGGCAATGGCCTGCAAAAGATTGTGCCCCTTAAGAGACTTATCAATGTAAAGCACCGTATTTCTTGGTTCGTCGAAGCCCGTTAACAGTTTGTCAACCACAATCAGAAGATCGCAGCCATCCTCACGTGAGAATGACGCTTTTATTTGTCTTACATACTCCTCCTCGGAGCCAAACCGCGCCATCATCGAGTTCCAAAACCGCTTTACCGACTGTTCTTCACCGTTGCTATCCTGACCTTCACTTACAGTCGGTTGCGACATAATCAACTCACAACTAATTAGGGCATATTCATTAATATAGTGTCGATATTGCAAAGCCTCTGCTCTGGAATTAGTCGCCAATTGCGCCTTAAGGCCGGTACCCTGATAGTTAACAGCATAGTGAGCACTGACATCAAGCGCAATGTATTTAATACGTTGCGCGGCATCATTAACCACCTGCTTAGTCGTCAATCGGCGTATTAGTTTTGACTTCTGCTCCTCTGCCAGGTTATTCGCCAAGCGTTCGAAACGGGCTTGCAGGGCCGTTGAGTTTTGCATTAACAATGCCATACGCCCTTCATACAGTAACGGCACAATGGCCTCATCAGCAACGGCCTGCCGCAGGGTGTAACGGTGAATAAAACCACCAAATTTGTCGATCGTGTTTTTATCCTTCAACAGTAAAGGCGTGCCAGTAAAGCCAATATAACATGCATTAGAAAACACTTTTCGCATCCGTTCAGCAAACACGCCATAGTTGGAGCGATGTCCCTCATCCACCAATACAAATATATTGGGACTGGAATCCGACACAGCGTACTTAGTAATTACATTGCTAAACTTGTCAATCACCGTTGTGATCAAGCTGACATTTCCATCAGTAATCAAACGCACCAAATGCTCTCCGGTTTTGGCTCGCATGGCTGTTTTACCGCAAGCATCAAAGGTACGCCACAGTTGATCGTCCAAATCAACCCGGTCAGTCACTAACACCACCTGAGGATTGAGAATATCTGGACTTAATGCCACTGCTTTTGCCATCATAACCATGGTCAGGGACTTGCCACTACCCGTGGTATGCCATACTACGCCACCCGTCCGCCGCCCTCCCCTTAAGGTGGCAATTTTCTTAATGGCCGCTTTAACCGCAAAATACTGCTGATACCGTGCCACTTTTCGCACGCCAGCGTCATACACCACAAATTGATAGATAAAACCCAATAAACGAAAGGGACGTAACATCGCCCAAAGGGTAGCATCTTGTACTGTCGGCACACGATTCCCGCCAGCAAAACACTCCTCAATAAACGGTTTACCGATATCATCAGCATTCACTGGCTTTTCTTCCGCCTCAGAAAATAATATGGACAGAATGGCGTTAGACAACGGTCGATTCGCAGCAGCATTGATAGCTTGTTCGTGACAACCATCTTCCTCCCATTTGCTCCAGAATTTTGGTGCTGTACCAATGGTGGCATAACGTGTTTCGTTCATATGAGTGGCAAACAACAACTGTACGTAGTGAAATAACTGTGGGATTTGCTCAGCACTCTGGTAATGAATTAACCGCTCTATTGCCTGTTCTACTTGATGCTCGCCAGATCTATGCTGGCTGTGTTGACGCTGGCATTCAATAACAACAAAAGGAATACCATTGACAAACAGTACCACATCGAGTTGGCAGGTTTCGTAAGCGCGTGCACGCTCAAGAGAAAATTCGTGGACTAAATGATAGTGGTTATTTTCTGGGTGCTGCCAGTCGATATATTTTAAGGTGTGTCCCTTTCGGTCACCTTGAATGGTTTGCTCAACACTGGCTCCCAGAGTCAGTAAATGATAAATTTCTTCGTTGGTTTTTACCAAACCGTGCGGCGGTATATCTGTAAGACGACGAATCGCCTCGTTAACATTGGCCTGTGTAAACGGATAACAGCCCCCCTTCACATTAATTCGATTATTAGCATCAAGCCAGGGGGCCAGTATTCCGGTGAGCACAGCCTGATCTTTACGCCCATTGCGTAAAAAAAGTGCTTCTTCGCGGTTCAGGTACTTCCAATTAAGTGCACTTAATAATTGAACCACTGGGACTAAAGGGTTTAAATATTCAAAACAGGACAAGCCCATTAAGGGTTCCTATACAACACCAGTTTTAATACGTTTTTTTCCGGTTAAGAGTTGCTGCATCAATGCTTTTTGTTGCTGCCGTAATTCATTAATATACTTTGTAAAATGAATAATTTCGTAATCGGCCTGCATTAATAATTTAGTGATTTTTCTTTGCTCATCCAAAGGGGGTATCTTAAATGTAATGTTACCTAAATCCTTATAGAATATTCTTACACGCACACTACCATTACCTGCGGCCTGAACATAATGCTTCCAGCGGTGAATCTTTCGTAAATAATTGACATAGAGCGGCTCTACCTGAGTTTCATCACATTGAAACACAACATAATCAGGACTTACCAATACCTGTTCTTCCCGATCCCACAAGCAGATGGAACCGGTGTTGACACGCATGGGATTATAAGCAAACCAGTTTTTGTTAACGACTTTATAACGATCCAGGTTATCGGCGATATTACGCTTACGCATGGGTATCATGCCATATTTCTTATTGACCGCACGTACAGACTCTGCACCCAGTGCACCGTTATTACGTTGCTTGCTTTCACGGCTAATTTCAGAAAATTTGACTTCATTCCAAACCGCGTTAAATCCAGGAAAGCGACGGTGGCCAGTCAATAATTGCTCCGTTAATCCTTTGTTAAATATTTTCTTTGCAGCCAGCAATTTTTCGCTCAATAAAATCGCTTTGTCCCATAACGCAAAAACATCAGAAATCCATTGTTGTTCTTGCTTGCTTGGAATTAACACCGGAAAAGCACTTAACAAATCGGTTTGCAATCGCCCAGTGCCATGCCCCGCCTCTGTAACCAGATTCATCAATTGCGGCTTTTTATAAAAAAGAAAATAACCGAGATAGGCAGGATGGATGTCTTTGGGCACTAATGCTTTCACATCCTGATTAAATGTGACCGCTTGTGTTGTAACCCCAAGCGGGATATCTTTTTTAAGCGCCATGCCCCTAACCAGAATCAGGATAGTGCCTTTACCCACAAGGTGTGTTCCATTTTTCACCCCTGCTTCAGTCACTTTAAGACCTGAGGTGTTAAGATAGAACGTTTTTAAATCCCTTGCGGTTATCCAAGGTATTGTGCCATCCCAATAACTGGGGTTTGATTTAGCGGGCGTGCCACCGGACCGAAATGTTGCCACAGCGCCCAATTCTTTCTGCTCCCAATGCGCGGGTATCATAAACCCAGTTCCGTTAGTGTATGCGCCATATCACCTTTAACCTTACCTAATTCGTCCTCCAGGTCATGTATGTGTTTCAATACCGCGTCAATATCCATATCTTGTGCTTCTTCATAACTGTCAACATAATGGGACACATTAAGATTGCAGTCATTTTTTTGTAAATCCTGACCATTCACCAAACACGCGTACTTATCAACTGATTGATAGGCCTTATACGTTTCCGCAATTTTTTTTACCTCAACACCCACTCGAATTTTATTTTGATTTTTCCCGATGTCGTATTCCCGGCTGGCATCAATAAAAAGCACCGATGACCGCTGCCCTCTATCACGCCTAAAAATAAGCACCGCTGCGGGAATTCCCGTACCAAAAAACAAATTCGGTGGTAAAGCAATAACTGCATCCAGCATATTTTCTTCGATTAACGATTTGCGTATTTTTCCTTCTGCACCACTACGGAACAATACACCATGGGGCACCACAACCCCCATACGTGAACCTTGCTCCGCCATGGTTTCTACCATATGGCTGATAAAAGCATAATCGGCCTTGCTTTTAGGCGGCACACCACGGTGCCAACGGTTGTATTTTCTGGCTTCTTCACCTGCTTTATCCGCCCCCCATTTATCAAGTGAAAATGGGGGATTAGCCACTACCACATCAAATTTCATGAGGTCATCATTTTCAATCAATTTAGGTTCCAATAAGGTATCCGCCCATTCCACACGCGCACTGTTAATGTTATGTAAAAACATATTCATGGCGCACAATGACCAGGTACCGCTAATGGCTTCCTGGCCATACAGCGAATAATTATCAGACCCCACTTCCTGTGCACATTTCAACAACAAAGAACCTGAACCACAAGCAGGATCACAAATCCGTTCACCCGGCTTAGGATCAACCAGCTTTGCAATCAATATGGAAACTTCTGGTGGCGTGTAATACTCACCCGCCTTCTTACCTGCCCCTGCGGCGAATTTACCGATTAAATATTCGTAAGCATTTCCAATGACATCCAGATTACCAATACGTGAAGGGCGCAAATCCAATCTGGCATCTGCAAAATCAGTTAGTAAATGCTGTAAAATATGGTTACGTTTTTTGGTGTTACCCAGTCGCGACTCGGAATTGAAATCAACATTACGAAACACATTGGTGAGTTTGGCCTTGTTAGCCATTTCAAGATACTCCAAGACCACATTAATCAACTCCCCCAGATTAGGCGCCTCTCGCCGTTCATGCAGACTGTAGTAGTCAGCCAGAAACCGGTCGACTACTTCATCGCCATCTTTGACCTCAACATAAGGCAAAATAAACCGCTCACGCTGAAGACGCCTGCGAATTCGCTCCTCGTCATCACCATACTGTTTTTTGTATTGCTCGAAATGGTCCCGCCATACATCAGAAATGTATTTCAAGAATAACATCACCAGGATATAGTCTTTGTAATCCGCAGCATCCAACGTGCCACGAAAAGTATCGCATGCACGCCACAAGATTTCGTTCACTTCTTGTTGAGACACTTGCCGGGTCATTCACTCTTACCTCTTGATATTTTCATTTCAGCACATCCAGTTTGGTCTAAAAAACAATAATAATTTCCGCAAAAACACAGGCACTGTCTCACATTAGCGCTGAACATAGTACTGAATTTGTAGGTATTTCATATGTTTTCGAAAAAACAGTACAAGCACACAGATACAACACTCGTCAATCTCAATAATTGCCCACAATATCGACAGCTAATTAACGCTTCACACTATCTTTTTCCTGTAACAACTTCGATAGCAACCGGCGCCCCACTGTCTTATGGTAAATAACGGTTTGCCGGAGCAATTCTTCTCTAAGGTTTTTTTCCCGATTCATGAGTGCGGCAAGCGCTGCAATTTTTCGCTGTTTTTCCAAACAAGGCAACGGTACGATAATTTCGGCAAACTTACCACGCTGTACGAGGGGAGTACCAGCACCTGTTCTCGCTTTTTTAATTGCGATCTGAAGCGGCGACTGATTAATACACCATGCAAGGTAATAAGCATTAACCCCAGGGCTGACTCGCAGAATGTACAATGTAGACGAAGCAATTGTGGCAACTGAGGCTTGTTCAATAACATGAGCTGAATTTCGTACACCTCTTGAAATAAAGACAATATCCCCATTTTTTAATAGATATTTATTTGCGGAAGGTGCTGGTGTAATTCTAATTTCATCGTCATCGTGATAGCGGTACGGTTGGCTATCTTTTAAATGTTTTGCCATTAAAACTTGATGCGTACCGTCGGGTTCATGCTCCACACGGGTTTTAATCGAAAAACCGGGTAGAACCGCGGCACAATCTGAAATAGGCTGGTATTTTGTAACCATCGTTCTACCCACTCCTCATTTAACAGTTACATACCGGTTTGTGCCCATCGATTAAGTCTGCTTTAATCAATAAGCCCTTTTCCCGAGATTTTTCGACTAAAATACCAACGTGAGTTTTATTTTGTTGATCAAAACAGGCTTGCTTATGGTGAAAATCAAACCGACAACTTAAATCATCAGTTTGCCCGGCATATAATAGGGTATGAATCCCATGCCTACTTTTACTCAAAACCACATACACTGCACAGATAGGATTGAACAAAGTTTCCCATTCATAAATTCGAAATTGATAATTATTTCCGGTTGCACCGGGAATAATAATATACGGCTTCTCCTCAGTTGATTCACTCATCGTTATTTTTCCTCTTCAGTATCAAGCGATTGGCTTGGCTGAAGACACCAACTGGCCTATAATTAAAGCGCGAAAAGATAAGCGGATCAGTGTTTCGGCTTGCCAATCTGGTTGCTTACGCAGGCCCGCGTTGCAGCGCGGGCTTTTTCCCCTCTGTATTGAGGTTATTTGGCAGTATAAATGGTCATTATTCGCTGTCAAATATTTTTAATGGAGTATCGCTAGTCGTCTATAGATATTTTAACTTAATGAATAATCTACCAGCGTAACTCAAAGAATCATCACAACGAAAATGGAAAACCTTCAAACTATTCCAGCTAAAAAATACTGCACCAATAATTACTATTCTTTCATAACAAAAGATATTCATGGGGGAGACCAGCCTGAGGAGAAAAAAGAGAAGCCTGTTCAACGGATGTATTCGGTTGAACTTAGGAAATTGAAATCGGTTATGTGAGATAAATTTTTTTGAGGCGATTTTTTTGAGACGAATATATGGATTTTCGAAACAAAGGTATGCCAAGTGAATTCCAACACAGCGCAGCTGCTTAATCCTAGAATCCTCTCAGTTGGACGGGGTGAAGTGTGCGTTTGCGGCGGTGTAGGACAAGGCGTAACGACGCGGAATAGTGATTCTAGTCCAAGGGAGTTACAACGCCGTCATGCAGCGCCGCAAGCGTGCAATTCGCCTTGTCGCGTGGTTCACCCAGCAGGTGATGCAATAAATTGATTTCAACGCTATTCATATCAATAACTTAGCATCAAAATGGAGCGGTCAACTGAGGATTCTAGGTTAATCCTAATGCACTGACTGTTAGCGCCTCATTGATAACAAGGAATGGGAAAAAACTGTCTAGCGCTCAGCTTTATCGCCTGAGTCGCTTCGCCGCTTGCGGTCCACGCAATAATTAGCCCAAGCCTAAAAAAAACGGACACTCCACTTAAGGAAGTGTCCGTTACATTGCTCCTCAACCATGACAGATTAAGAAGCACCCAAAACACTTTTTATAAAATAACTATAAGATCAGTAGCTCATCGCGCACCAATACGATTAAACCAGCGAAAGCGGTTGTATTAACGATTCAACAAGCGGTAAAAACCCATCCACTGCCCATCACACGCCAACCAAATTAGGTATTACACACGTAAATGACAGCTACTCAGTAGAAATGACAACCGATTTAACAACTCCAATCGACAATCTGCAACACGCGCCTGACTATGCGTTAAACTGCATGAGTTAACACTACGTGAGTATCGGCAACCGGCGTTGCCTAACTCATCAAACCACCCAAATATGAACAAAAATCATACAGCAGAGTCAACACCGAAATCCAGTGCTTTTTGCCCATACAAAACAAAATTTTTTTATTGTGGGTAAAACAATCGCCTTGTTCTGATACCTTGTTCTGATAGTGTAGTCTGCCATTGTGGCGCGAGTCAAAACCCTTTAGAATAAATTTATATGCAATTGTTTTTTATGATATTTTTTTAGTCATGGCCTAAAAACAATCAGAGACTAAAGCATCACGGTGGCCGCGCTGTATGATCTGCAACCATCGAAGTTTAATAAACGAGCAAACGCAGAGTGTTGTTTCGTGCACGTCCGTCATCGGACCTCGGGATATAGAGTTCATCTTCTCGGCCAACTGAGAATTCTTCAGGAAAACCACATACTATTTACAATGACTCTAAATAAAGCAAACACACTACAATCATTGTTCTAATTTCGCGCTATTATATTTGATGTCTACCGGAAGAGGTAGCACCTAAGTCGAGAACAGAGGCCGAAATGTCAAACGGGGAAATTTATTATAGAAATTATTACGTACACGCTCCTCTATAGTGAATGATAAGGGCTAAATCAACCTACCCTCCACGGCATTGTTTTCGTTGTCATGATCACTCGACTTATCATCATCATTAAGCACTTCTTTTAGCACTTTAGATAAATCATGTATATTTTGTTTAATTTCCGGTGTCAACTTAATCCAGGGCGCCTTCCAACTCGTCAGCCACTATTCGGCCTAACGACTTGATTTCTCCCTGTATTTCCGGCACCGTTTCGTTCAAATCATTAATCGCATCGTCAACATGCACAACAAACTCATTGCTCAAGTCCTGCAAACCTTTAACCTAGAATCCTCAGTTGAACGGGGTGAAGTGTGCGTTTGCGGCGGTGTAGGACAAGGCGTAACGACGCGGAATAGGATTCTATTCCAAGGAGTTACAACGCCGTCAGGCAGCGCCGCAAGCGTGCAATTCGCCTTGTCGCGTGGTTCACCCAGCACCAGCAGGTGATGCAATAAATTGATTTCAATGCTATTCATATCAATAACTTAGTATCAGAATGGAGCGCTCAACTGAGGATTCTAGGTTTAATCACACTAGTTAATGAATGCTGTTGCGTCACCAATTGTAGCGATTTTTGTGTTTCACTATACCCCACTAACCAGCCTTTATCCTGCTTAATCAAATGTGTACAAAAAGAGGAGATGTTAACGTCTGTATTTTGGAAACGAAGACTTGTCTCAATGAGTGCTTGCTGTTGCTTAATTTGAATATCACCAAATTTTACTTCCCCTCCCGTCCAACGCTCATCGATAAAATCAATTGTATTGGACAACGCCCCAGTAGCAAATTGTTGTGCTGAAACCATGTCTTGAACTCGAGGGTATTAACAATCATTTACACTACATTGACAACGGGTTACACCAGCTAACTTCACAAAAAAACGATTATTTTATATTTCACGATGATAAATCAACGCAAAAACCCAATTAATATAGCATGGTTGATTTCCATCAATAAAGACAGCTACTTTGTGGTTGCCAAGTATATAACGATTATCTAATATTAAAATACAATCGTTATTCTAAGTTTAGGGAGACCCTACATCATGAAAGACAGGATTTGCATCAACTGTGGCCATATCGGAAAACCCATACCACAGTGCCTTGATAGCTTTTTAGTTGATGGGCTACTTTGGTTGGCCGTAGGCAGCATTGCTATCTTTACGGGATTGATGCCATTGTTTTTAATTCCAACCGCATGGACCGTGTACCATATTGCAAAGTACAATACCACCAAGTGCCCCAAGTGCGAAAACCTTGACATGGTCAGCCAAAAGAGCCGTGCAGCCAAAAATTATTTAAGCCACAAGGATGACCACCATATCGAAGTGTGGCACCGAAAAAAACAAGCTTAACAGCAACTCTCTCTCCACACTAATTGAATTAACTGACTCACAGCAACCCGAACAATCCTCTTCTCGAATAACATTCTAACAACGCTGCAAAAAATAGAGCAATAAGAATAAGACACCTACATCTTTGAGAGAAATTATATATGCGCTTTAAAATCAATTGTATTACGTTAATATCGCTCTTTGCGGCTACTGCGACACTAATCACTTCGTTCACCACCCTAGCGGACGATGACAAAGACCGAAAAAAGAAACTTGCAGCTAACAACATTGAAGGTGATTTTTCAGTCATGGTATTGGGTTCAGGCGGACCGACAAACACAGCCAAAGGACGCGCCAGCGCAGGTTATTTAATCTTTATTGACGGTGAAGCCAAAATACTATTAGACGCTGGAGGCGGCACCTATCAACGCTTCGTTAAAAGCGGCGTAAACGCCAAGGATTTAGACATTATTTTATTGTCGCATTTACACATTGACCACACAAGCGACTTGCCCTCCATTATCAAATCCATCTATTTCCAAAACCGCGCCTTTCACGTTGCCAATAACAGCTTTCCGCCCGGAAGAACCACACCATTCCGCGTGTTTGGCCCGGCCACAAATGGAGTACCATTCCCTAATCCGCCACTCACCGGTGCAGACCCCAATGTGCCACAATATCCAGCGACCACTGAATTCATTCATAATCACTATGATTTACATCAAGGCAGCGACCGCTATCTCAATATTTTCACACGCGCCATTAGCGCAGGGGTTTTCGGCGTCAATGCCATCAATGTATCACCGAACTGGCAGGTCTACGCCCCTGTGACCCTTGTCGATGAAGGAGGCTTGGTCATCAAAGCAGTAGGAGTCAATCACGGACCCGTCCCCGCATTAGCATTCCGTATTGAATATAGAGGCAAGAGCATCGTGTATTCAGGTGACACTCGCTCACGTAGCATTGATTCTGACGGTAACCCTTTGCCAAACGGTGGCAACATGGTAGCAATATCACAACACGCTGATTTGTTAATTTATGACACGGCTATTATGGACACACCGATCAACGACAGCGCAAAGGTATTTTTCACACTACACACCACCCCCAGCCGTATAGGTGAAGTATCACTATTGGCCGGCGCTAAAAAGTTACTGTTATCGCATCTAACAAGTAGCACCGAAAGCCAACTCCGCAAAATAAAATCACTGATTCGAAAACAAGGGTATCGCGGAAAAATAAAGGCCGCAAAAGATTTGCAAGTGATAAACCTACTGGACTAACCGATGTTAATATACCCAAAGCGTTTGAGATTTCGGGTAAATTACGTCAACAACACGGACACACTCCCCCTACTACTAAGAGGGTGTCTACATTGCCTATTTTTCTTCATTGACCGTTAGTATAAATTCGTCGTAAATAATAGCTTAGCCTGCAAGTTTTTAAATCCGGGTTTAAGTAACGCATAGTCATTAAGTTTTGCCGTAGTATACGGCTGCTTGATGTTTTTTTAAGAAATGCCCCTATCGCATTATCATACCTCGGCGCCATCAGTTGGAACGCACAACAGAAGCGCTCCCTGATTTTTGGGTTCAGCACATAAGCTGATCGCCTCAGTTCACTGCGAGAAACAAAATTAGTCACAACCATGCCGTCAACTGCCAAATGAGTCAGCAGCTTTCTGACCCAAGTATGGTCGACATTTACTGCCCTCACTGGTTCACCATCCTGAGCACCAAAAAGGTCATCCACAATTAAATCAAATGGCGCCCCGTTATAAGCCTGCAACCATTGCACAGCATCTGCTTCGTAAAGTACAAGATTTTTTTGCGTTAATTTAAAAAACCGTCGAGCAATAAAAAGATGGATCGGGTTCAGTTCCACACCCACAATTTCTTTGGGCTGCAAAAAATAATTGAATTGCTTTAATACAGCCCCTCCACCCACACCGAGTACCAGGATTCGGCTAATGTGTCCCTTGGGATAAAAGAACGCAGGTAACAGTAATAGATCCCATATACTGCCAGTCACTGGGTTGTTTGCATTGTATTGGCTATGAAAAACACCGTCAGTGTATAAACGACGCGTATTGCCCGCCGCCCTGACTTCGTAATGTACACCGTCAACTTTTTTTTGCCAAACTATCGCCATCAGCACTCGACCTGTACCGGGAATCTCAGAATAAACCACCAAACGCTAACAACGCAGCAACTACAGTAATAGTGTATTTTTTTATACAGCCCCATACTAACCATTAAAAAATACCTTAATACTAACCGTCTGCAACACTGACTCAAATCAATGCTGGTAATTTAAAATTCATCTAACGTGCAGCGAATCAGGAAAAAGGCAGTTTCTGAGATGCCTTGCTAAGTGCTCGACGATTTTTTTATCTAAACACCATTGCATATAGCATCAAGAACAGGCTAGGCTCCCTCGACACAGAGTGTCCTAAGGTGTTTGCATATTCTCTAAACTAACGCTAAAAGTAAGCCAAAAACAGTAAATAAAGCCACCAGCTCACTCAATTAATAAAAATGTCATGATATAGCCCGCAATGAATTGCAACTACTTTCATACAAATGAATGACATATGAGCAAGCATCACATATCCATTTTTGTATAAATCGACAATATCCACAAATCGTAGCTGTTGTAAAAAAGATAACTAATTGTCAATAATTAAACAATCAATTATCTTTTTTACAACATATTTTTGCAAAAATGAGTATAACTTGGACTTAGGTGTTTGCCAAACGACACAAATCTGCGTTATTATTCACTCAACTGAGATTGTATCGAATTGGGCAACATTACAATCTTTTAACAAAACTAACGACATAAATATTGCGAGGGGAACATGAAACGAAATTTACTCACATTAGCTATAGCTGGTGCTTTAATAGCGCCACTCACATCACACGCAGAACCGAAAGTGTATGGTCAAGTACATTTGTCGTTCGGCCAGCTTGAGAAAGAAGAGAGCGGCACCACGACCACTGATAACTGGCAGGTTCGTAGTCACTCCTCTCGTTTTGGCATTAAAGGGGATCACGACCTCAGTGAAGGCTTGAAAGCCATTTATCGATTAGAGTATCAAGTCAGCCCAGACGACAACAACGCTAAGGACGGAACCGTTGACAGTGGAAGTGCTGGCCTAAAACGCCGTAACCAGTATGTTGGCTTGAAAGGCAGCTGGGGTCAACTGCGTTTCGGTCGTCACGACACCCCCTTGAAAATGGCTCAAGGCAAATTTGACCAGTTTAACAATACTGATGCTGACATTAGAAGCTCGTCCGACCAAGACGGCGAACATCGACTCGACAATGTGTTAGCTTATATTGGCAAATCTGGTGACATTGGTTATGCAGTTGCCCTTATACCGGCCGAGGGCGATGGCGAAACCTCGGGTGATGGCGTTGCCGATACTATTTCGGCTTCTGTCAACTATAAGTCAGGCCCCATCTATGTCGCAGTGGCACATGACACTTATGACAACGAAGTCAATGCAGAATCGGACACGCTAACACGTTTGGTTGGCACTTACAAAACAGGTGGTATGCAAATCGGTCTGCTCTACCAAACCGGCGTAGAAGGCCCAACCGACTCCGACAATGAAACCGATACAATTGGCCTCAGCTTTGGCATGAAAACTGGCGCTAAAGGAAAAGCCAAGCTTCAGTTCACTACGGCCGAAAACGACGCCTCGACAGCGAAAGAAACCACCGCAATCGCAGTGGGTTATGATCACAAGTACAGCAAAACTACCCGTGCTTATGTCATGTACTCCAACAACAAAGTAGAAACCGGCTCCACCACCAACGAAGAAACAACGTTTCTCGGTGCCGGTATCGTTGTTAAGTTCTGATAATACAATTATTAATATAACTATATAAGCAATACAAGCTTTCGTTGAGCACCTGCATTAGCAGGTTGCTCAACGAGATTTTTATTAAGTTACCTCACGGTAGGTTCAATCCCGGGACTCAATTTCTGAGCACAACCATCCCCCTCAAACACAGCTAACACATCATCAGATTAAAAAACTCTACTGAACAATAAAGCTCGTAAAATAAATATTTTCAATACCAGGTTCGTCAATAACCTCTTCTAACACTCCCTGCAATAGCTCCACTGCCTTTTCGCGCAAAGATTCCTTTCCCTCCAGAGTGC
Source organism: Gammaproteobacteria bacterium (assembly GCA_013152545.1). Classification (GTDB taxonomy): domain Bacteria; phylum Pseudomonadota; class Gammaproteobacteria; order SZUA-152; family SZUA-152; genus JAADGF01. Next base: position 4,535 of record JAADGF010000067.1, on the reverse strand, counting down.
TCACCTCTTCAGCCGTCAAACCACTGAGTAACATGATCATTGCGTGGCGAATGGCTGGCGAGTGGTGCTTGACTGTCTCAGCCAATTCTGGACTGGATAATCGTACTTCAGATGTCACCTGCAAAAAATAGTTTTGTTTGGCGCCCCGAATATTGACCACAAACGCTGGGTCTAATGATAAATAATTGGATTTAGCCCCACCGCCACCTCCCGCAGCAAAACTAACATTGGCAAAACAAACAAAAATCAACAAAATCGCAGGTAACCTATTCATATTATACAACCACCATTGTTAGGATCAATTCTGTGGTTATCGGACTCAATAACAATTATTTTAGCGCTAACGGGAAACTTACTGTAATTTCACTCACTGCCTATGCCACAAGGCACTGACACACAGGCGTCGACATGATCGACACCCCACTCTTCCCAAGGAAGAAACCCAGACCAAAAACCAGCATTTACTCATTTGGCTTCAAATGCACAGTCAACTGATCAAACGGAATCGCCCAACCATGGTGGTTACAAGCATCCACAGCCAAAGACTGCAAGGTGCGCTGAATGCTGTAATATTTTCCTGCTGCACTGCCATTGAAAGTCGCCATTACCATAAAGTTTAACGAGGATGCAGTTGCATTATTGAATTTAACCGAAAAGTTTTTTAGCAAATGACCTATTTCCTCTTGCTTAATCCCCTCTGCGATACTTTTCTCTAACTGGCTGCGTACTTCGTTCGTAATAGTGGGCAGCAACTGATAGTCCAAACCAAACTCCACTAACAGCAAAAAACCCTGCATTGACAAATTGCGAGGATTATTTTGCAGAAAACTATCCACAGTGTAAAATTTTGCAGATGCCAGGGTATCAATTTTCACCACTTCAGGCGACTGTAAAACAACCTTGCCATAAACACCATCATCTAACAACACATAATCATTTTCACGACTGGGGAACCAAGGCTCCTCATCATTGAACGGCCGTGACTGGCATTCTGCCAACACCTTAAGTGGTAGCCGCAATGTTCCGCCCCGCAACCAGGGATTCGCCAATATTGAATAAACGCCCAAGGACATGATCTTCCAGGGAATACCGTTATACACTATACGTTCATGCTCCCGAACCGGCCCCATATTAAGCAACACTTTCATTTCCAACAGCATATGCGGTAAAGAATAACGAAGTGTCCAGGCAATCCCCACCAATAAAATAAGCGCAACACCTAAAATGATCCAATCACCCCGAAAATACAACACACTTAACGCCGCAAACACAGCCGCAATGACAATCAATAGCTGATAAATTAAATTGAAAAGTCGTTCAAGAACATTCGATTTTCGACGCCGGTAACGACCAACAAAATGTTTCGCAAATACATTGATGTAAAACAAAACGACATAAGTGCTGACAAACACTAAGAATGCCAACAGTATATTGAGACCACGCCCCGAAAAAAAACCCTGAATCGCAGAGCGACTGCCTTCAATAAACGTATCGTCGTTCAATCGCTCTTCCAAATTAAAACTCGTAATGCTGAATTTACTTTTTAATTCTCTCAAACGCTTCGACCAACGTAACTCAAGGTGCTCCAACTCCTTTTTCGCCAACGCAGAAGTAGCGATGGATTTTAAATAGGTAATTCGGTGTAACACTGATTGAATAGCCGGAATACGGCTTTGAAAAAAAGCCTGCTCACTTCTCAGCCTTTCGATCTCCCTGGGTTTTTCAGAAATTTTCTGTAACTCCATGATTAACGGCTGAAATACTTCAAGCAATGCATTTTGCCAACTAAATTTCTCATTTTTTTCCTTAAATTTAATTTCAGCTAATGTATCCCCAGCGGTAGCCACTGCCTCAAACGCCGTTTGCAACTCACCACTACGAATCGCTTTTTCACCCAGCGCCTTCGCAAGCTCTTCTTGCTCCTCCTCACCCCTCGCACGTAGCAACTGTGCACGTAGTTCAGCAATCTCTTGTTCCACCCGTAAAGTGTCCGTTACTAATTCTTCTAATTTTCTCCCCGCCCGCTCCAATCGCGCATTAATTTCAGTGTTATCAACCATCGCATTGCTATCATCCAACGCCCAAACATCATCGACGTTAACAATAAGCATTACAGCAACAAGTACAATGAAAACAAAATAAACAATTAAATAATGAGACAATGCCTGTTTCATTTATAGTTATCCCTTAAATACAGTGAGTTAAGTGCAACAGACTATTACCTGAACCGGAAATAAATCACCGTTTAATGACAAGTAAAAACAGTTGAAAATAATTTGGTGGTGAACAATTTACGGTTGACGATAATTATCAACCGTAAACCCAACGTGCCCTCCAGCCCCCCGGTGTGCTTTCGTCGGAAAAACGTCGTTGGTGTTAATATTTTTAGCTATTTGGCGAAAACAAGAATGGCTGTTACGTTATAATCATTAGGATAATTAACGCCGCATCACAAATAGTTATTTTCAATGATTCTATTTTATCAATGGACGCTGCTTGCCACAAGCAGTCGAGGCGTAATTCATATCAGAACTGAACATATACCCATAGCGTTTGAGATTTCGGTGTAAAGTGTGCGTCATATTTTATCCATAGCACCAACGGTAGGCGCTTTTAGGCGAGGCGAAATGACGCGTAATAGTCGTTCTATTGCAAGAAATTTCAACGCCGCTATGCATGAAATAGGGTGTGCAATTTACCCAAAATCTTAAACGCTTTGGGTATATATGCAAGGAATTCAACGCATCCATGAAATGAAGAAGGCGTGCAATAAAGTCTAAACCTCAAATGCCACGGGTATATTTACAGGGACAGACCTGCACGTAATAACCTCCTTGCTTCTTGGCACACCAAGAGCTAAGGAAAGCGCTTCTTTAAGTAACAATAAGTAACAACAGGGATTAAAGGCGGACAGAAAAATTAAATGATAGCAAGCCTGCAACAAAAATCGAGATGTAAAACCAGCAAACAATAACGCACCGGTTTCTCAGCTTATCGACAATCAACAATGAAGTTTTAATCTTCACAGTATGCTGACCAAATTTACTATCAATAAAACAACAACACCTGCTTTAATTCTTCACTTTTCCTCCACTATTGACAATGTATATCCTAACTTTATTCATCACCTATCGGATTATATCGGTTGCCACTAACACAAATCATTTTTAACTCAGTTGCCAGCGTTTTTTATTAAAATTTATTATACTTAAAGCATACTTAAGTAGTTGCGAACAGATGGGTAAATGTTATATTTAGAATCAGTCTGCCATGCCATACTATTACCATAAAAACACCTACAATATGGCTGCCAATAAAAGATAAGCATTTGTCGGCTAACATCTCTTAGCAACAACATTAGCCACTTAAGGCAAGACACCCAAAAACGCGTTAAATCAGTTGCAGGTAGTTTGGGCAATCCAATCACTTAGCAACGATCTAACTGGGTATTATGGAGCAACATTGCAATCACTGGAGTCACCTGCGGTTTAACTGGCTTAGGCAAGCAAAGGCAATGGAAAGAGAGCCATGTTTAAATCAATATAAACAAGTATTTTTAACAAACACTGGTAACGAATACATTAAGCAAATTGATTTAAACATATCTGTAATATTTGGAGAGAAGGAAACAGCGATGGAATTATTTACGATACGTTTGCGATATAGATATTCACTTTTTGTTAGTTCACTACTATTAATACTATCTGGCTGTAGTGGAAGTGGAGGTGACGGTGACGACAACCCCAACAACAATAGCGGCCCCGGTGACGCGACGGATCAAATCGCATTTCAACAAACCGTTTTCCCTCTTTTACGAGCTAATTGCAGCAGCTGCCACGGTGAAACCGGTACTAATGCCGTGAAATTTGCCCAGAGTGATTTGGCAAAGGCCCATGCACTGGTTGTTAACAGACGTTTTGTTGATCTAGAATCACCATCAAATTCTCTGTTTGTTGCTCGCTTGAATGATGGCCATAATTGTGGCACAACCTGCACAGCGGATGCCCTGGAGATGACCATCGCCATTGAAGCATGGGCGGATATCCCCCCAGCCCCGCTTCAGCCCCTCAAAACCAGTATCGCCGCATTTTCAGACACCTTACATCCCATACTACGAGACAGTAGTTGCATTGATTGCCATGGCGATAACGGCCTTAATAGCCAGTTCGCCGTTTCCGATTCGCAAGCAGCACATGATCAGTTACAAAGCAAGGACTTGGTTAACTTAGCAGTGCCGTCTACATCTACACTAGTAACGTATCTTTCTGTGACAAGACATCAATGCGGAACAGAGGAACAGTGTGACGTGCTCGCTTCACAGATAGAAGCAGGTATTGCGGACTGGGAGAATACAATTGTCATCGCCCCCCCTCCTCAAAATAAACCACCAATTGCGCAAAATGACACATTCACAACAACTGTCGATTTAACACTGACCACGGGGAATGTCCTGTTGAATGACAATGATCCGGACGGCGACACCCTGGCCATCCGTAACAATACCAATGCCACTTCAACGCAAGGCGGACAGGTGC
>JAADGF010000037.1:3095-5755 GCA_013152545.1 Gammaproteobacteria bacterium | reverse complement strand
CATGACTCGGGGCCACAGCGAGTGGCTAGCTCTTACTGTGTATTGGGCTTTCACCAATTGATTAACTACCGATTTATCTCGGCGCACTGGGCGTCTTTATATTTTTAGTTTTATATTAAATTGAAGATTTCCCCAAAAAGCCTCGGATATACTGTCGGCTGTCTTCGAGCGCCTCTTCCAATTGGGGCTGAATACGATCGGCAATGGCACTGGGAATACCCGCTTGTGACATATCCACAGTCAAATAACGCTCGAAAATGGGGGCAATATCCAGGTGTGGAAAGTATTGTTGATACATACTCATTGCCTTGCCTGTTATGCCTTTGCGGCGACATAACTCGAAAGCCAAACGAGTTTCCCCAATCTCCCCGATGCATTCAAATGGTGTATGTTCACCCAGCCCCAGCATTTGGTAAAACCAGAGCTGATTGGCTTGAGTGTCAAACAAGTTGTCGGGAAACATCTGTTGAACCTTTTCAGTGTCCAGATACGCCATATAATTAAGCCAGACATAGGCGCATTTCGGACACTGACAGCACCATGGTTTTTTAATATTGCAGGAATGAGTCTCAGTTATCAAATCCTGATCTTTGCGCAAGAGATTAAAAATCGTGGTGTCATAAATAGGTTGCAAAATACTGAAATAAGCACAATTGCTAATAAATTCAGATTGAATATATTGATTCAGCAGCCGCTCGGCTTCGTAGGATTTACCCCATTGATGGTTAATGTCTTCGCCAGTTTCTGACCAGATCAAATTACCAGTATTGGCGCTGCGTTCATGTGCCAACACCATATAACGGTAGCCGTGTTGCAGTAAAATAGGTAAAGCCGCGAATAAGGACGTGGGTGTTTCTGCTGCAATAATTTCTTCAATCTCAGGATACAGTTGCAAAACAGGCGCATCCACAAAGCTGTCGTAAACACGTAATTGGTGTTGACAGGTTGATGCACTTTTTTGCACCAGCCCATCAATCAACGTGTGTTGATGCTCGGACTGACCATAAATAGAATTGGAATAAGAAAATGTGGCGTAAGGCACATCGGCGCGTTCCAACAGTTTCATCCCCACCAGACTGTCTTTACCGCCACCACAGAAAGTCAACACCTGTGTTTCACCCGAAAGGATGGTGACAGGCTGCGTTTGTACAAATTTCGCCTGGCTATTGAAAGCCGGGCCATGATAATCGGGGGAATTATGCTGATAGCGCCATTGCCCCCATACTTTGTGGATAATGGTACGCCACAATTTTTCAAACGCTGGGGTATGAAAGCGAGAAAATTCACCAAGCTCAAACTGTTGTGGATTTAAACTAACCAGTTTGCTGGCTTCCAAAGCGATGATGTGGAAATAGATTTTTTGCATGAATTCCACACCATAAAGAGCTTCAAGTGCAAACAAATCCACATCCTTATACCAGTACGCCGTTTCAAAACGTAAATTATCAATACCATAGGTCATAGACAATTGGTGACGCGAGCGCGTCAGTTTTTCCAGCCACATGCGACGATGATCACTGTTCATGGCGAATTTCCTTTGGGTGCAGCTTCTTTGCTTCGACGAAAAAACATATAAAATTACAAAGAGCAATATTGAAAAATAAAAAAAGAGATCAAAATACACGGCTTCTGATTTTCTAACGAACATAGCCCAGTAAAACGATCTTTCTTATGGATCTAGCATACGTAAACTCCGGCGAATTTTCATTCTTTTCTAACGCACAAGAACAATTCGATCAACTCATCCATCACTTATCCTCGGAAAATTATGAGAACAACTAGAGGGTGTTAATAATGAAGCAAGCCAAATTACTAAACAGACCAAAAACAATATGGCTTGATAATTTGCCGGGCTATTTTTTTCTGACAGCCCATCGCATCAATTGTGACGATGGCTCCGGCAATATCTAACCGGGAAAGCATCTTGGGAATCGCGGTGATTTCGTTGGATTTGTCATCCACCTTCACTTGTCCCAACACCAGACTATTATGGTGTGCCCATGCACTGACCCTGTGAATAGCAGCCTTTTTCGAAGCTTTGTCGAGGCTGCGCCTTAAGCACTTGCCATCAATGGCAATGATTTCACCTTCTGTTAGCTGAGCCAGATCGGCCACCCAGCTTGAGAAGCATTCGCTAAATTGCTCGGTATTTATCGCCGCAAAAACATCGCCAAAGGTATCGTGAGAAGGAATGCCGTGGGGTAATGCAAGCTGTCCGGTGAACCAATCTTCTTTGGCTTTACCGAATTCCTCAACAGCCACCCAGTTATCGGCCCCACAAATAACCGCACTCAAGGTGATAAAAAAATATCGGGCAGTTCATGCTTCTTTTGCCTGTTGACGCGCGGGTCTTCTATGCCTGAAAAATGATGGGGTATTGAAGCTGTCGATGGCGTTGTCATTTGACTCCATTCAAATGGATAACCTCAGTACCTCATTTGAATTCTCGTTTCAAGACTTTTTAAGCCCGATTTCCTGTGCTTGACCGTCGCACTTCACTTATTTTTACTTTTCGCGTAACACCAAGCAACGATCCCTTACAAACGGGACGAGATGAATAAATAGTATTCTAAGGAATGGAACACAATAATTTATATAAGTGGCGCTCTGATTTAGTTCGTATTCGTTCGTTCTGATTGAACAAAAGTGCAGGAATAGTC
>JAADGF010000037.1:0-3059 GCA_013152545.1 Gammaproteobacteria bacterium | reverse complement strand
CTGAAGCAGAGATGTCAATTGTATGAGTTATTGTGTTCTATTCCTTAGTTGGCCTCACAATACATCCTTGTCAGTTATTCTCGTGTTCAGCTTCAAGGTAATGAACACTAAACAAATGATCTTCATCGGACCAGACTTTTATGGGACGAAAGCCAGCCTGTTGAGCGAGTTCCTGAAAGTCATCAATGTGGTATTTGTAGGAATTTTCGGTATGGATACTTTCACCAACCGAAAAATGGAATTGTTTTGAGTGGATATTGATGTACTGACTTTTTTCACATACTAGGTGCATTTCAACTCTGCCATGCTCCTCATTGTAAAAAGCATGGTGAGAAAAGCCATCGAGATCAAAATTACTGCCCAACTCACGATTGACCCGCGTCAGTAAATTAAGGTTAAAGGCGGCGGTGTTTCCATCGGCATCGTTGTAGGCCGCATGCAATAACGAAGGGTCTTTTTTAAGGTCAACGCCGATGAGTAATCCACCGCCGGGCTCAACCATGTTGGCGATATTCCGTAAAAATATTTTGGCCTGACCTCGTTCAAAATTACCAATGCTGGAGCCAGGGAAAAAGGCGACTTTACGTGTGCCCACGGGCGCAAACGGAAGGTCTATTGGCACTGAATAATCGATGCAGGCGGCATGTATTTCTAGCCACGGGTAGTCATTAGCAAGTTGTTGTGCAGCGAACTGTAAATAGTCACGAGAGATATCCATAGGCAGGTAGGCATGAGGGCGTAAGGCGTCTAGCAAAATGCGCACCTTTTGGCTGTTGCCGCTACCAGGCTCAATTAACAGGCAGCCAGTGCCTACGTGTTTTGCAATATCCTTTCGATGGTTCTCCAGTATACCTATCTCGGTGCGGGCGACATAATACTCATCAGTCTCACAAATATCATCGAATATTTCCGAGCCCGTCTGGTCATAAAAAAATTTTGGAGGAATACTTCGGGGATGCTGGCTCAGTCCATGAATGACTGCTTCTCCAAGCTGGGCCAACTTGGGTTGGTAATCATGGAACTGAATGGAATTATTATTGCTTGTCATGAGTTGTCCTCGGCTAAACGAAATCCACTGAACTGCCAGCGGTTTGCAGGGTAGAAAAAATTGCGGTAACTGGGCCTGATGTGATTGCTCGGTGTGACACAAGAGCCTCCGCGCAGCACCATTTGATTACTCATAAACTTGCTGTTGTATTCGCTGGAAAAATCGCTAAAGGCAGTTTGTCGATAACCAGAGTAGGCCGTGTAGGGACTCTGGGTCCATTCCCAAACATCACCATAAATTTGTGTTAAACCATGGTTTGTAGAATTCGACGTGGGTTGTAAGATGTCTTGCTCACGCAAGTTCCCTTCAATCGGCAGTGGGCGCGCGACATGTTCCCATTCCTGCTCAGTAGGAAGGCGTTTGTTGGCCCAGCGCGCATAGGCATCGGCCTCGTAAAAGCTGACATGACAGACAGGTGCATGAGGGTCGACGGTTTGCATACCGGTGAACGTCATGTGCCACCATTGGTCGTCACGCTGCTCCCAATACAGAGGGGCTTGCCAGCCTAATTTGCAAGCAATGTCCCAAGCATCGGAAAGCCAAAGGCGAGCATCTTGATAGCCGCCATCCTTGATGAAATCCATCATTTCCTGATTGGTGACTAGGCGTGATGCAATCTGAAAGTCCTGCAAAAATATTTTATGCGATGGGCCTTCGTTGTCATAACAAAAATTAGAATGCGCAGCATCATAGCCCTGAGTGATCGCTCCGCCTTCATACTTGATCCATTGTAGCTTCTCGGGTATGCACGACTTATGGCTTGATTCACGATAGCGTGGACGTAATGGGTTACAGAAAAAAATATGTTTGATATCGGTGAACATCAACTCCTGATGCTGTTGTTCATGATTAATGCCAAGTTGTGTACGGGTGAAAACTTCCGGCCAATCGTCTTCGTTGGCATACTCAATGAGTTGCAGCATGTGCTCGTTAATATGCTCACGATAGGCGTAAACTTGTTGCACGGTAGGTCGCGACAGCAAGCCACGCTCAGGCCGCGGGTGATAAGAGCCGATGGTATTATAGTAGGAATTAAACAGTTGCGAATATAACGGATGAAACTCCCGGTAACTAGGTAAAAATGGTTTCAGCAGGAAAGTTTCAAAAAACCAGCTGGTGTGGGCCAAGTGCCATTTGGGTGGGCTGACGTCAGGCATGGTTTGTATACCGTAGTCTTCAATTTCCAGTGGAGCACATATTTGGTTGGATGTCTGGCGTAATTGGAGAAAGACTGATTGTAGCTTATGTCGAAAATTACCCTTGCAACAAATAGTATCATTCTCGGTGGCGCAGGCTTGTTTAGCGGGTCTTGGCACGGGAACTCCTCTATTAACGAAAATCCTTTTATTCCGCGCGGCTATACTAACGTGTTTTGTTTGAAAAGCAATGCTTTTCAAACAGTGAAATTACACAAATATTAAATTAATAATTTATGAAGTAATGCATCTGTTATCGTGAGATACAACCAAATTTCCAAGTATATTGACTCTAACCTGAATCGCAACCAGTGTAACGTGGCAACCATTCACAGTTATCACATAACTGACAATGCCGTGCAACAAATCCGGTTTAGCATAAATGATAAAGTATTGGAGGACACCAAAATAGGACGCCCATCAGTTGGTTGGCACTCTGATCGCCCCTCGTTAAATTGCGAGACACACTTTACCCATATAAAGAAAGGGGTTGGAGTGATTTTATAATAACCAATTCCATCGACTGATCAAATAAAAATCACTCCAACCCCTTTATACCTTTATACCTTTATACCTTTATACCTTTATACCTTTATAAAATCATAAACTACTGTTCTGCTCAAAAAATAACCTGGACCGCAAAATGAGCGTGCTCAATATACAAATGTTAGCCTCAATATTAGGCGGCGTGAAAAGTGAAAAATGGCGCAGTATAAGTGCCGTAAATAAAAATCCCCGGGGCAAGCCCTCTCGCTTAACGCTCGACTTTCTCGTTTCTCTCGAAAGCGGGGTATTCAATCGGAACTCTGCTTGTC
>JAADGF010000055.1 GCA_013152545.1 Gammaproteobacteria bacterium | reverse complement strand
AAGGCCGAACAAATTTCTTTGCTGACGAGCAAACCGCTGGGCGTGAAAGACGTCATTAATCCATTGCGCGCTTCGGGCGGGGCCGACAGAGAAAACCGCGATCAGGCGCGCAAGAGCGCACCATTGGCAGTAATGGCGCTGGATCGTTTAGTCTCGGTGCGGGATTACCAGGATTTTTCCCGTCTCTATGCCGGTATAGGCAAGTCCGTTGCAGTAGAAATCAGTAACGGTCGTCGTCAACAGGTGCATGTGACTATCGCAGGTGCGGATGATATTCCCATTGATGAAAACTCGGATTTGTTTATTAACCTGCGGCAGGCGCTTCTCGATTTTGGCGATCCATACCAGCCGGTTCAACTCGCCATCCGCGAACTGATGTTCATTGTTATCAGCGCGAACATAAAAATTCAGATGGACTATCAATGGGAGTCAGTGGTGATAAACCTGCGTGCCGCTTTGTTGCATGCCTTTGGCTTCGAACAGCGCGAATTGGGACAGGATGCTGTATTGAGTGAAGTGATTAGTGTGATGCAGGCCGTGCCAGGTGTTGTTTATGTTGATGTCGATGCGTTTGGTGGTATTCCGGAGAAAATAGCGGAAGCGAATGGTGCAAGGCGATTGTTGACACCTGATGAGGTGTCAGAAGCAGTGACTTGCCTGGCGACCAAATGGAGCGATGATAATACACCTATTGGATCTGAGAACTCCGAGCATATAAATTTTGAAAATTGTAAAAAATATGGATATTTTGTCAGCAAAGATAACGTCAATCAGAGATTACGAGTCAATCTGGCCGATGATGAACAAGGCGTAATACGTCCTGCCCAACTCGCCTTCCTCACCCCTGATGTCCCCGACACATTGATTCTGAACCAGATCAAGTGAGAATGTTATGAATGAACTGAAACAAGATCGTCTCTATGAGTTATTGCCCACCGTTTATCGCATGCGCGATGCGGAGCAGGGTGAACCACTAAAGGCATTGTTGCGGGTTATTTCCGAACAGGTCAATCTGGTTGAAGACGACATCAGTCAGCTTTACGAAAACTGGTTTATCGAAACCTGTGAAGACTGGGTCGTGTCCTATATCGGTGACCTGATCGGTTACGAGCCTGTGGATGAAGCGGGAGAACCTTCAGCGGTGGACAGTTTGCAGGGGCGGCAGCGCAACAAGATATTAATCCCGCGTCGCGAGGTCGCCAATACCATTCGATATCGTCGCCGTAAAGGGTCATTGGCTTTGCTGGAACTGTTAGCCAATGATGTTGCCGGTTGGCCAGCACGGGCCGTGGAGTGTTACAAGCTACTGGGCTGGACCCAGTCTCTCAATCATCAACGTCCTGATCGTGGACAGACGGTAGATTTGCGGCAGGGTTCGACACTGGATTTAATCAACAGTCCTTTTGATACGCTTGCTCACACGGTCGATGTGCGCCGTATCAATTCGCATCATTCAAAAGGATATTACAACATTCCGAGCGTCGGTCTTTTTGTCTGGCGGCTAAAATCTTTTCCCGTGACACAAACACCGGCCTACTGTCAGGAAGCGGCTGGCCCGAACCGTTTTACTTTCAGCGTGCTTGGCAACGATGCCCCACTTTACATGAACCCTGAGCCGGAGACAGACCCGACGCATATCGCCGATGAATTCAACTTGCCGGTACCGATAAGACGACGCTTGTTTGAAGAACAGAAGGAACATCTCTACGGTGAAGAAAAAAGTTTACAAATTTGGAAGGGCATGAAAGACGGTAAAAAAATCGTACCGAAACTGATACCGTTCAAACAAATTATCGCCGCTGATTTAAGTGATTGGCACTATATTCCACGCCGGGGCATGGTCGCGGTTGATCCGGTATTGGGAAGAATTGCCTTCCCTTCACGTCAGTTTCCAAAGAATGGCGTTTGGGTCAGTTATCACTATGGTTTCTCTATGGACATGGGGGGTGGCGAGTATCAAAGAACGCTCTCACAACCCACAAAATATACGCTTTTTCGGGTAGGTAAGGACAGTGAGTTTAAAACCATTAGCGCGGCACTGGAAAAATGGCGGGAAAAAAATGAGCGACATGCGGTCATCGAGATGACTGACAGCGGTGTTTATGTTGAACCGGTAGTGATTGATTTTTCCAATAATAACCCAGAAATTGACCAGCGGGAGAGTTTACAGTTACGGGCCGCTAATCGCCAGCGTCCGGTGATTCGCTTATTGGACTGGAATACCGACAAGCCGGATTCACTGACTATTATCGGCGCTAGAAAAGCGCGTGTGACACTTGATGGGTTGATGATCACCGGGCGCGGTGTGCAGGTATCCGGTGATCTGTCCGAGTTAACGATCCGCCACTCGACCCTGGTGCCTGGCTGGACGCTGGATAGCGATTGTGAACCCCAGCGTAGCACTGAACCGAGTCTGGAAATTTTCAGCCCTAATGTTTGCGTGAAAATAGAACACAGTATTTTGGGTGCCATTCAAATTGATCCGACTGCTGAAGTACCGTTGCCGGAACCTGATGATGGCGATGTGTCGCCAGATGACGAGTTAACGGACACAGAAACAACACAGGCTCATTGCCAACCTATTGACCCGAAGGTTCGGCTCGATCCGATGCGAATCTGCATCAGTGACAGCATTCTCGACGCCACCGATCCTGACATTGAAGTATTGTCTGGCCCCGGTTGTTTGGTTGCCCACGCCTGTTTAACTATTTTGCGCAGCACCGTCTTCGGGCAGATACAAATACATGCGATTGAGCTGGCCGAAAACACCCTCTTTAACGGCCGGATCACGGTCGCACGACGCCAAAAAGGCTGTCTGCGGTTTTGTTATGTAACTCCTGAATCACGCACACCACGGCGCTACCGCTGTCAACCTGATCTGGTGGAGAAACCGATCAAGACTCGGTTTGAAAATAGTAAAATTTCAGAAGCAGATAAAGACCGGTTAATTGAAACGGAACGATTACGAGTCAAACCGAAATTTAACAGTGTCCGTTACAGCACGCCTACTTATTGCCAGTTAGCCGATTGCTGCGCGGATGAAATCAAACGTGGCGCCGATGACGAATCAGAAATGGGCGTTTTTCACGATTTGTATCAACCGCAACGGGCCGCGAATCTGCGAGTCCGTGTTGACGAATATTTACCGGCACGTATGGATGTCGGCATCATTTTTTCGAGTTAGGAGAATATTATGAAAGGCGATTTTTCACGTATAACCTATAACAAGCAAAAACAATATTCACTGGTTCTCATGCAACAGGGTAGGGTGCAACTGGATGCTGATTGGAACGAGCAAGCCATCACCCAATGGGTAAACTTGAGGAACCTGGCTGAAGACCTGATCGGTGAACACGGGGGGGTGGGTGATAGTTTCAAAATCGAAAATCATTCTGACAATCCGCTTGATTTTACGATTAAGGAGGGGCGCTATTATGTGCGGGGTGTAATGTGCCAAAATAATAATGACCGCCTCTTCACGAAACAAGAAGATTATTTCCCTGCTCTTGAGGAAAATAAAAAGATAGAGAAAAATAAAAAGATAGAGAAAAATAAAACATATCTGGTCTATTTGCATCTTTGGTGGCGTCATATTAGCGCTGAAGAAGATGCTGGTATTCGGGAGGTCGCCTTGGGGGGATCCGATACGGCGACCCGGTTAAAAACAGTGTGGCAGGTTAATGTATTGGAGATGAATCAACCCATGCTGCCGCCGGTGGCACGAAAGAAAGAGACACAGACTAATAACTCAAGTCAGGATTTCAAAAAGCACTACGATCAGTTCGAACAATTGTTAACGAATAAGGGTATACTAAAACAGAGCGCAGGTTTGCTCCAGGCGCAAGCAATAACCCCCTCCGAACCGGGTGAACCTTGCATTACCGTACCAGCGAACAGGTATCGAAGTGTTGAAAATCAACTCTATCGCGTGGAGATCCACCGCAGTGGCCAGGACCAGGTTCGCGAAGATGGCGGAAAAAATGAGTGCGCCACGTTCAAATGGTCCCGCGAGAACGGTTCCGTGGTTTTTCCTATTTTGGAACTGGGTGAAAATTCTGTCACCCTGGAACATCTTGGCAGAGACCCTCGTTTTGGACTTAAAGCCGGGGATTGGGTTGAGGTTGTGGATGATATTTATGAGTTAATGCGCGGGGCGGAAAAATTACTCAAGGTGACCGCTATTGATCCAGACACTATGGAAGTGACGCTGTCGGGTACGCCTTCTTTAGGACGAAATTTGCCAGAGCATCCACTAAAAAAACCTATGTTACGTCGTTGGGATCATACGGCAAATATGGATAATGAAGGAGCCGTTCCCGTAACACAAGGTAAGTGGCTGGACTTGGAGGATGGGGTACAGGTCAAATTTACTGAACCGCCCGGGAATGGTGGTATGCCTTACTACCAAACCGGTGACTGGTGGTGGATACCCGCACGTACCGCGACGGGTAACGTAGAATGGCCGCGTGATGTTTCTGATGAACCTGTAGCACAGCCAGCACTTGATCACGGTGATCGTTATGCTCCGCTTGCGCTTATTACGTGCGATACCAGCGGCACGATTACTGTCTTAATGGATTACCGGCGAAAAATAAAAAAGGCTGCAACTTGACGGTGGAATGTTAGGGTGAGAATGAATAAACTCATTAAGCAATAATTGAATTTAGGTAAATCACAGTCTGTGGCGATGAGACTTACTGAAGTATAAGGTAAAGGGTGGGCACGTCATAACGTCATGTCTCTATTTGATATCTCCAACGCTTTTTGAGTATATCTCAGCCTCTGTTCCAGGCTTGGCTGTGCCTCTCCCGTCCATGGGAGGCGTTAAACTTTAGCTCGTCTTCGCCCGTTTTTAATGACAAACGCACGAAATAGAACGACTCTTCCCGTATTTTTGTTTAATGATAACGATTTCAAAAAGTAGGTGTTTTTCCTAAAGAGCCGACTGTGGGTAGGCGAAGACGAACGAAAATCCAGCGCTAAACAAGGCTATTATTCGGTGCTTGCTCCATTTGGTGGTTTTGCTTGTTATTGGTTGTGCTATGAAGAAACAGGTGTGTTACTTAAAAGCGCCTTTAAGTAGGCTCATAACGTTATCACCGCCAGCGGATTTTGCATAATCGAGTACTACAGGGACAAATTTACCGACCATATCAGAATCCATGCCTAACTGGGTGAATTGACCGGCCACACTTTTCAGTCCGCTTTCAGCTCCTATTTTACCAGCACTGCTTGCGGGTATTTTTTCTGACAACGAGCCTAATCCAGGTAATGCTTTTGTGACACTGGAAAAATCCACTGCACTGAGCGTCTGCTTTGCTAAACCAATAAGTGCGGCGGTACCGCCCAATGCTTGTACATTACTCACGCCGAGTTGACTAGTCAATTGATTGGTCAACGTTGCCGCACCCGTGGAATCATTGCCTATTTTGGGAATCGATGAGCAAGCGCTTAAAATAAATAATAAAGTTGAAATAAACGAAATTGTTACAATCTTATTTTTCACGTTTCCTTCCTTTTATAGATAGTGGTAAAGCGCAGTAATGTATAACAGTGACAGGGTTTCCACAAGCGCTATTGAAGGGGTATATACCCATAGCGATTGAAAATTAGGTCTAACTGCAAGCCCGATTGATGCCATGTCGGCGTTAAAATGTTTTGCAAATAGAGAGACTATTATATCCTGATGTCTGAAATGTAACCCATCGAACAAATTACTTACCCGCGTCGCAAGAAACAACGCGATGCCAGCACGGATTGGCGTTTCGATGATAATGTTCCGGTGGAAGTTCTGTGGATCTCAGTGCATTTTAAATTGCAGGTCTTGATAAAGCAGGAATAATTTCAAAATTGTTTAATTATTTTAATAGCTTACGTGTAATTCTTGTAAAGAATTAACCACGAGTTCTGCGGCCGAGGTTAAAAAAGATGAATGCAAATCCCGAGTTTATAGACTATGTTAAAGCACTATTTGTGCCTTTGGGCGAACTTAAAGAAGGTAAATTTTTCGGTGGGTTTGCTTTCAAAAGCAGAGTAAAACAGTTCGCAATGATCATGGGAAATACTGTATTTTTGTGTTAACGAACAAACGCGACCAAAATATGAGACCCTAGGAATGGAGTCATTCTCATACTCGACAAAAAAAGAAGAGTTAATGTGAAAAAATATTATCCTGTTCCTGGAGATTTATTTGATGATAATGCAAAATTCATCGAGTGAGCTAATGAAGCGATTGAGTCGGCTTACAAGCTCTAAATAGAGATACGATGAATTATCGAAAGGCCATTGGTGCTGATTTAAATGAAATGAGGAAAATACGGGTTGCGAGTGAATTACTTTCGGTTGATTTCGCAGAACATCTTGAAAATTTCATTGTCATCGAAGACGCCGGTGAAATTATAGGTTTAGGCGGTTTTGATGTGTATGACGATAGTGGGTTGGTTCGTTCACTTGTCGTTATACCAAAGTATAGAGGAAAAGGGATAGCGAAAAATATAGACAGACGAATAGAAGACAACGCTTATCATTTAAGTATAAAGGCACTTTACTTTTTAACCGAATCGGCGGTTGAATATTTTCAAAAACTTGGTTTTGCTGTTCAGCAACGCATTAAAGCTCCAATTTCAGTAATGAACACCACGCAATTCAGAGAGCTTTGTCCTTCATCAGTAACATTCATGTTCCGAAATTTCAAACGCTTTGGGTATATCAAGTAGCGATGAGTAAAAACGACTTAACCTATTTCTCGTGTCAAGCTAAACTGAGCGTCATGGGATTAGTTAGGAGGGGACCGCATAACGTTCAATGTCACTTGCAACATTGGTAATGGCAGATTCAACAATGTCCCGATCCATTGGTAATTTTGACGATTGCCATTGTGATTCGGTGAGTGGTGGTATTGTCTTCAATGGTAATAATTTTGTACCAATGCCGATGACGCCGTATGTGTCGCCATTATTTTTATTCCAGAAGACTCTTATTTTTGTCGATGGAAAGTTACCTTGATCTACTGCATCATATAAATATGGCCCATAAAGGCTGAGAGTTTGGTTTTCGCCAATACTTAGTAAGTAATGCAGCCCCTCTTCTTCGCCTTCGTTTTCTTCAATTTCAATAAATGAAGAAACGTCATACTCTGTGACTTCCAGTGTTCCCTCTGCAAGAGCGATGCTTATATCATCGAATTCTTTTGCATCATTTAGGCTGAAGAATTTCATGGCCATATACGGATACCAAACATACATGAAAAAGGTGGCGATGCCAGCACCCCAGTTATTTCCTACCGCTTGAGAAAATAACCAATATACTGGGAAAAATAATACCAGTGAACTTATTGCTATAAATAGAATTCTCATACTTTACTCTAATCGTTTACCCATCATTTGTGTGCAACCATCGAAGCCAACTACTAAGCATCGAAGGTGGTGATAGTTCGAGACAAGGAACTTGAATGTTAACCTATTGCTGAGCAAAACCATATCCCTAAATGCTAGCATTTTAGGGTGGTCGGTTATTTGCTATCCAAGCCAGTCAGTCCGCGAAAGGAATCTTGCGTTTATTGTTTACAAATTGGTCGTGAAGCGCTCAATTGAGTGTGCTATCCAGATTAGCATTGTTTAGTATGTTGCTGCCAGGTTTGGTCGCAGGGTGATGAGATGTTCGCCGTAGGTGTAACAGACTTTCGGATTATTTGAAAGCGTTGTGCGCGATAATAATGTTACGCTAGTCCGAAAAAAATGCCGTTAAGGAATGCTATGATTCATACTGGTGTGCCTTTTAAGGTAACGGCCAGACCGGCGACGGTGAGCACAACCTGGTCGCAGTGGTGCGCGAGATCTTGGTGCAGTTGACCAATTTCGTCGCAATAGCGGCGACTGAGTTCACCCATTGGCGTTACGCCCATGTTGGTTTCATTGCTGACGAATATGAGCTGGCCGCTCAGTGTCGGTAACACCGCGAGCAAAGCTGCGCGTTCGCGCTCAAATAATGTCGGGGTCTCGGCGGTGAGCAAGTTTGTGAGCCAGAGTGTCAGGCAATCGACAAGTGTGCAGCGTCCGGCGATGGCGTGGATGTTGAGTGCCGTTGCTAACTGGATGGGTTCCTCGGCCAGTTGCCAATGACTCGGTCGTCGGTCGCGATGTGCCGCCACTCGCGCGTGCATTTCCTGATCCTGCACGGTGGCCGTGGCAATGTACGTTACAGGTAAACCGCTTTCGGTGGCGAGGCGTTCGGCCAATCGACTCTTGCCAGAGCGCACGCCACCGAGAATAAGCGTTGTGTTGTTTGTCATGTCAGTCCTTTAGTGAGGCCGTATTCATTGAGAACATCCCTGAGTGCCGTGCATTAAATGCACGGCACTAGCAGTGATTGCAGTTTTGTGGTGTCAAGGTGTTGTGTCACTGCATCGGCCAGGCGATTAATACTGGTTTCACGCAGTTGATGATAATCCAATGTTTGCACATTACGGAGTCCGGCCCAGGCGAGCAGGGAGGTGCAAGCGTCGGGGGCTTCGAATAAGCCGTGCAAATAGGTGCCGAGGATTAGCCCGTCGTTGCTAACAGCGCCATCCGGGCCGTGGCCGAGGTGCATTGCCGGGCGGTCGAGTGCTGTACCCTGTGTGATGCCTGCGTGAATCTCATAGCCACTGACGGTGGAGTTGTCCATGGTCAGTTTGCCATGGACGTTGCGTAATTGCTTTTGCGGTGCCAGGGTTGTTTCCAATTCAAGTAATCCTAATCCGTTGGTACTGCCTGGTTCGCTTTCGAGGCCGTGTGGGTCATGGATGCAATGCCCCAGCATTTGAAGCCCACCGCAGATGCCGATGAGTTTGCCACCGTAGCGCAAGTGGCGTTGAATCGCAGCCTCCCAACCCTGCGTGCGCAGCCAGGCCAGATCGGTGCGTACACTTTTTGAGCCTGGCAGTATAATCAGGTCGGTAGGGCCAAGGGTTTCGTTCGCACCGATGAATTGTAAATCGACCTGTGGGTGTAGGCGCAGTGGATCAAAATCCGTATGGTTGCTGATACGTGGCAGTATGGGAACACAAACACGCAATTGTTGCTGAGCGGTTTGTGATGGACTTTTCTGCTTACGTGGCAGTGTGTCCTCAGCTTCAAGGTGCAAGCCTTTTAAATATGGCAGCACCCCCAATACCGGTTTGCTGGTGTGTTGTTCGAGCCAGTCTAGGCCTGGTTGTAGCAACGCCAGGTCGCCACGGAAGCGATTGATAACAAAACCTTTGATACGAGCACGTTCGCACTCACTCAGCAACGCCAGGGTACCCACCAAATGCGCAAATACGCCACCGCGGTCGATGTCAGCGATCAGCAGCACGTTACAGTCTACTGCTTCAGCAAACCCCATATTTGCAATATCATTTTGTCGCAAATTGATCTCGGCAGGCGAGCCAGCGCCTTCGACAATAATAGTGTCTGCACGCGCCGTGAGGCGTCGATGGGATTCGAGTACTGCTTGCTGAGCGACGCGTTTATAGTGGTGGTAATCACGAGCATTCATATTACCAACGGCATGCCCGTGTATGATCACTTGCGCCCCTATATCGGTATTGGGTTTGAGCAGCACCGGATTCATATCCGTATGCGGTGCTAAGCCACAGGCGTGTGCTTGTACGGCTTGGGCGCGACCTATTTCACCACCATCGGCACTGACGGCGCTGTTTAACGACATATTCTGTGGTTTAAAGGGCGCGACGCGCACACCTTGGCGGAACAACCAACGGCAGAGTGCTGTCACCAGCAGGCTCTTCCCCGCATCGGAGGTGGTGCCTTGTATCATGAGCGTGTGCGTAGTCATATGTTGGTACTGCCAAGATTGCTGATTGTTAGCTGGCGCAGCGCTGTATCGAGTCGTTGCCAATTGGCTTCATTGTTGGGCAAACCAAAGCGCAGGCCTGTCGGTTCAGTGAACAGCCGCGTTAGAATACCAGTGGCCGCGAGTCGCTGGTGCAATTGAACTGCTTGTGGTGTGGGTACCCATTGGAACAGTGAGCAGCCAGCGTTGGGTTTAAGGCCATGTTGTGTGAGCATGGTGTACAGGCGTTCGCCATTGCTAATAAGGCGTTGACGTGTGCGTTGTTGCCACTCACGATCAGCAAGGGCCATGCTCGCAATCCAACGAGCAGGAGTGTTAATGCTCCATGGACCAAGTAGTGTTTGCAGACGTGCCAGTAATTCCGGCTGTGCGCAAACAAAACCCACGCGAGCCCCGGCCAGGCCAAAAAATTTACCGAGTGAGCGCAGTACAATTAACCCTGGGCGTGCACTATACGGTGTAAGACTGTGCTCGGGTGTGTCATCAATGAAGGCTTCGTCCACTACCAGCCAGCCGCCGCGGCTTATAAGCTGGGTATGCCAGTGATGCAATTGTGCCATCGAAAAACGCACCGCAGTGGGATTATTGGGATGAATCAAGACCAGTATGTCGGCCCGGCTTGCTGTGCTATCAAGGTGCTCGATACTGACAGGAAGCACCGTGTGTCCTGCTTGTTGCCAGGCGTGGGCGTGTTCAGCGTAACCGGGATGAAGCACATTTACGCGTGACGGTGGCCGTAACCGCGGTAACGCTTGGATGGCGGCTTGTGAACCGGCTACCGGCAAAATATGTTTGACATCGTAATAGGCACACGCAGCGGGTTCCAGTGAGTCATTGGCTTCCGGTAGCCGTGCCCACGCTGAGCTCGGAATTGCGGGTACCGGCCAGCCATTGGGATTAATGCCGGTGGAGATATCCAGCCACTGCGCCAGTGGAATGCCATAGTGAGCTGCTGCTTGGCGCAAACAACCGCCGTGGTGCAATAATCCGGGTTGTGCTATGTTGGATTGCTCAATACCAGATTGCTCAATACCAGATTGTTCAAGCACCGATTGCTCAGTGCGTCGCGATGTTGCTGACAATCCAACCTCCTGTGAATATAACCAGTAACCATAAAAATAGTGTGCGTCGTATCAAGCGTAGCGCCTGGTCGATGGTGTTGGGGTCCGGTGCATGCCCTTCACCAAGAGAGCGACGCTGCTGTTGTTCGCCGTGATACATTGCGGGTCCGCCAATCAATACGCCGATACTGCCAGCGCCAGCGGCCATTACCGGCCCTGCATTCGGGCTTTTCCAGTGACGGCCTTGGTGGTGCCAACAGCGTAGCGCTGGCATAAAACGACCGGCCACTGCATAGCCGAGCGCGGTGAGTCGCGCCGGTATGAGGTTCATAACATCATCCAGTCGCGCTGCCGCCCAGCCGAATTGCAAATAACGTTCATTGCGATAACCCCACATGGCATCCAGGGTGTTGGCAAGGCGATAAAGCACTACACCCGCTGCGCCTGCGACTACAAACCAGAAAATGGCGCCAAAAATGGCGTCGTTGCCGTTTTCCAGAACCGATTCCACAGTGGCGTTGGCAACACCCGTTTGGTCAAGGGTTGCGGTGTCACGGCTGACCAGAAACCCGACCCGTTGCCGCGCTTCGGGCAGGTCATGGGCGAGCAGGGCCGCGCACACGGCCCCGGCGTGGGCTTTGAGGCTGTTCCAACCGAGTGCGACATAAAGCAACAGCACATCGATGGCAATACTTCCGGGCAGCCATTGTGTCATTAGTGCCAGCAGGGTGAACGGTATCAACAGCAGTAATACGGCGATTGCACCCCGCGTGCGCGAGTCTGCGTACCAACGTTGCTCTACTTTTTGCGCCAGGGTCCCGAAACCAACCAGCGGATGAAACCGGCGTGCTTCACCCAGCCAGGCGTCCAGTGCGAGCGCTGCAAATAACACCAGGGCCGTGAGCATGTTTATGTTTCCGTGTGTTGCGGCAGTGCAGTATTGCCCCAGTGATCGTGAAATACCAGTTCGTGCAATGACTGGCCTTGTCGCCAGGCTTGTTGTTCCAACAGGGGGGCCGAATAAAAGGTATCCACAGGTCCCAGGCAAAGAATGGCGATGGGTTTGCTGCCCGTGGGCATGTTTAGTAGTTGCGCGAGCGCAGCAGGGTCAAACATTGAGACCCAGCCCAGCCCCAAGTTTTCGGCACGGGCAGCAAGCCATAAATTCTGGATGGCGCAGGCCACCGACGCCAGCGCCATTTCACCAGGCATGGTGCGGCGACCAAACACGGTGCCGTCATCAGGGGCAAGGGCGACAACCAGTAGCTCGGCACATTGATGTATGCCTTCCACCTTAAGCTGCAGAAATTCCGCGCTGCGTTCGCCCAGTGCTGCGGCAGTTGCATCGCGTTCTGTCATTACTTGTGCTGCAATATGCTCGCGCAGTGTCGTATCGCAAATGCGTATGAAGCGCCAGGGTTGCATGAGTCCAACCGATGGCGCCCGATGCGCCGCGTGCAAGAGCCGCGTGAGGGTGCTTTCGTCGACTTGTTTGCCAGGCGTAAAGTGCCGCATATCCCGGCGTGCATCGATAATCTGGTAAAGGATGTCTCGCTCCTGGGGGGAGAAATGCCGCGCCTTATGATGTGGCATTTTTAGGCTCTTGATTACCGCTGTGATGGCTTCGGTGATAAATCAGATCTTCAACGGGTTGCCCATCAACTAGATGTTCTTTAATGATACGGTCGAGATTCGCTTCGGTAACGTTATAATACCAAATACCATCGGGCTGTACGCACATTACAGGGCCGGATTTGCAGGTGGCAAAACAATGCGTGCGGGTACGTTTGACACGTAGTGCACCATTATCGATGCCGGCTGCTTTGAACTTTTCCCCTAATGTGTCAAACAGTGCTTGAGATTCCTCGTTTTCGGTACAACGGGGACCAACGCACAGCAGCAGGTGGCGATGGTAGTCCATCATTTTGGGTTTTTCCAGATTTTTAATACTGTCAATCTTAGTGCTGTCTGTATTGCTTATGTTGCTATTATCACTCATTGCTTGTTTTCTCCTGCGGACTATTTTTTTTCAGCGTTTGCCAGTCTTGCTTAAATTGTTGTACAGCACTTGCCCCGAACTGACCTTCGTTGCGCACCAGTGAGAGATTAAAAACCGTGTTACCGATCGTGTCGGTGAAATATACGCTACACAGGCTTTCACCTTGACGCATGAACCACGCCTGATGGATGCGTGAGCCGTCAATATGCAGGTGAAAGTTGTCATTTTCCAGATTCAACCAGTCGCCACGGCGGTTGAATTCGGCAGCATTCAATAGCAGCTCACTGATAGCACCGGCTTCGCTGCGCACCACAACACGCACACATCCCCAGTGTTGAGCGGCCGCTAATACTGCCGTTTCGGCACCTGCTCGTACGGCGGCAACGGTAAATTCACCGGCAGTATCGTTGTTACTTGCTTCGCTAATAGCAGAAAGGATGTCACTCAAGGGTGCATCGAAATGCTGGGTAATGTCACGCAACGATAGGGCGTCGTTGTCGCGCAGGTATTGGCGCACGCAGGCTTTCCACCCCTGTAGTCCCATATTGAGGGAGCGTCCGGCTTTTTCGCCAGTTTTTATCTCGCCGGTAATGTTGTCATACTTGTTGGCATAACCGCGTGGTGTGATCATCAGACCTTCCTGCATATAGCTGCTGCTGTTACCGATAAGTACGGTGGTCAACATGCCAATTTTGCAGTCTTTCATTGCATTGAGTTGCACCATTTGAATATTTTGCGCTTCACGGTACGCTGATTTGACAATGGCCACGGGTGTTTCCGGGTTACGGTATTGCAACAAAATGCGTTGTGCCTCGACGATTTGCTGGGTGCGACGGCCGCTCTTTGGGTTGTACAAAGCGATCACAAAATCACTGCGTGCGGCGGCATCAATGCGTTTGGCGATGGTGGGCCAGGGCGTTAATAAATCGGATAACGAAATTGAGCAGAAATCATGGGTCAGTGGTGCACCAACCAGTGAGGCGCAGGCAGAGAGTGCTGTGCTGCCAGGAATCACCTCTACGTCAATGTCACTGGCTGGTGTCCAGCCCGATTGCAGCAATACCTCGTAGGTGGGGCCGGCCATGCCGTAGACACCAATGTCGCCTGACGATACTAGGGCTACGGTTTTGCCCAAGCTTGCTTGTTCATAGGCTTCGATACAGCGGTCAATTTCTTCCGTCATACCTTTGCGAATCACCTCTTTGCCGTCGAGCAAATCAGCGACCAATTGAATATACGTTGAATAGCCGATGACGACATCGGCTTCTTTGATGGCTTGGCGTGCGCGCAATGTCATGTGTTGTATTGCACCCGGACCAAAACCCACCAAGAGGATTTTACCGCTATTCATTGTTTCTCCTTTTTGCAATGGAAACCGTGGCATTTTTGCCATCGGTGCCCCGGTATTTGTGTTTTTCCACTAGCAGATCACCCATGTGGGTGTTCGCTGCCAGCAATGCTGCCGCTTCCGCGACACTCGGTGTTCCCATGTATTTGCGCACCGTTTCCGACGGGCTGGGCACCGCTACCTGAGCAAGTGCTTCAGCGCTGAAAAACCGCAATGGCCAGCCATGTTGTTTGGCAAGTTGCAAAATGCTTTGCTCATCGCATTTTTTATCAATCGTTGCGATTTCGGTAATCGCCTCCTGGGGCAGAGCGGCGCGTGCGAGGGCTTGCGTCACAGTAGCCTGCAAAGTATCCAGTGAGGCGTTACGATCACAGCCAAGCCCCAAGGTGACCCGGGTCATTGTTGTGATACCGGTGGGCGATAGACGACTAACCGTTCTTCGAGCTGTTGCCATAATGCCGGTTTAATCTCGCGGTGTGTCACCCACAGTACGGACTTGTGTTGACTCAGGTCGACGTCTTCGAATTGCGTGTAGAGATGAATGTTGTTCGGTAGCGGGGTCGTGCGGGTCCACCAGTTCTTTGCACCAGCTTCCTGCACAAATGCAATGGACTCGCTGTTAACCACATCAGCGGAGACGCGTGTAATATTGATCTTGGGAGCTTCCACCTGCCAGCCCAGTTCGCGTCCGAGAATATCCACTGCAATGGTTTTTCCCACATCGGAGGCGGTTGTGAGGACGGCGGTGGCGTTCAGCAGTACCGCCAGTTGTTCCGCGTAGGCATTGGCGCCGCCGACGTGTCCCGACAGCACTGGAATAACGAATTGTGCGGCATCATCCACCACCAGAATGCCCGGGTCTTCGTCTTTAGATTTGAGGTGCGGTGCAATCAGCCGCACCACGGCACCAAGGGAAACAAAAAACACCACTTGGTCGTATGCTGCTAACAATGTTGCCATTTGTGCACTTAATGCACCCTGGTAAATGTTGACTTCGTTGCCAAGCCCCTCCATCACCGTGCCGAATTTAGCCGATACCAGCACCTTGGCTTGAGGTAGGCGCGGTGCCAGTTCTCGCAACTGCGCGGCGCCGTGCTTAGTAATGGCCACCAGGGCCACGCGTGGTTGTTCTACAGCATGATTCATTAATGATTCTCCTTGCTCTCAATGTCGGTGATGCTGGACTTTTTTCGGCAGCCGCGAATTATTTCGCTGCGCTCACGCTGCGGATTTTTTACCAGCAATAACGAGAGATAATTAACGGTTGTGTTACGTAGTAAAGTGATATCACGTATGACGCGTTCATCTTTGGTCCCGGCTTTTTCGACAAAGGCACTGTGCGCTAATAAATCACGCTGTGCCAGCAACGTGATAATATCATCCAACAAAGGCTTTACTTTTAACAGCACCAGGGTGTCAAAGTTGTTCAGCCGTTGGTCGATAGTGTCAATGCCATAACCGGCTGGAATGATTGCCACGGTATCATCTGTGTCCGCCAAGGGTATTTGCAGCCTTGCAGCCGCAGCGTGAAAAGATGTGACCCCTGCCACGGTATCCACCTGAATTTCGGCATCCAATGCGCTGACGGTGCGTGCCAGATGGCCGAAGGTCGAATAAGTCGAGGCATCGCCTTCCACCAGAAACATTACGTCGATACCCCGGTGTAATATTTTTAACACAGTGTGTGCCGCCCGCAGCCAATATTTTGCCAATTTCGCTACGTCGTGCGTCATGGGAAATACCAGGGCTTGGTGCGCCGCTGGTCGTGCAAGCCCGGCGGCTTGGGCGATGCCCAGAGCATAGCTGTCGCTTTTTTTATTGCGTACCGGGTACGTCCAGTACGTGTCAGGTTGCTGTAATAAGTGCCAGGTGCGGCGCGTCATCAGCTCCGGATCGCCTGGACCAAGTGACAGACCGTATAACGTGCCTTTTTTATTGATCGCCATTTCGTTGCCGCGTTATTCGTGCTTGTTTTCTGGAGTTGCTCGCTGTGCTGCGATGATCCAGACAGGGTTTTCCGCTGTAAGGCGGTGCATATTCAGAATTGGGCGCGAGCGGCATGCCTGTAGTTGTGTTATGTCCCAGTGTGCACCGTTTTCTTTCAAGGCCGCGATTGCGGTGGAGAGGTTTTCGACGGTAACGATGTTCATCACTAGTACGCCGTTGTGTGTTAAGCGCTGCAAGCACTGCCTGATTAACGCCGTCAGCTCTCCGCCGGAGCCACCGATAAATACTGCCTCGGGGTCGGGCCAGGTATCAATGCCTTGGGGCGCTTTGCCATGCAGTAAGGTATAGTTGTGGACACCAAGTATGCGCCGGTTCTGCGCTGCAATGGCAACATCATCGGCGTTCTTTTCAATGGCATAGACGTAACCATTGGGCACCAGCCGTGCGGCTTCCAAGCCCACTGCACCGGAACCTGCACCGATATCCCATACCACGCTGTTGGCACGTAATTGCATGCGCGCCAGTGACACCGCACGTACCTCGCGTTTGGTAATTAATCCTTTGTCGGGTTTGCGTTGGCGATACTGTTCATCGGCAAGGCCAAACAACACCTCGTGTGTCGCAGGGTGGGTGCGCCACAATAGCACGACATTGGGGGCGGCAAAGCGTCTTGTCGCGGCTTGCGCCACCGTGCAGTTGTCGATGATGCGTTCATCCTTCTGTAGCAAATGCTCCGCTACAGCGATGCGAAAATCACTGTCTATGCCTTCATGAACTAACATACGCGCGATGCGGTCGGGAGTATTTTCGGGGCTGGTAAGAATCGCTAGGCGGTCATGATGTTGTGTGGCGTGAAGGACCGGATACAGGCCGTGGTCATGGCCAGTCGCGGCTTGCCATTCACCCGCATCGCGGTGGTGTACTGAGCAGATCTTCAGGTCCTGCCAAGGTATGCCAAGGCGTGCACAGGCCAGTTGCACGGTAGATACATTGGGTAGCACCTCGCAGGATTCAATGCACAAACGGGACTGTAGAAAACCTGCAATACCATGGCACAAGGGGTCACCCGTGGCCAATACCACAACATGCTTTGCATTCGCTTGTGCGTCGCGAATCCAATCGGGCACTTGCATCAGCTGGCCGGTTAAGTTGCGGTGTTGCGCATTTTCTGCAAAATGTGCCATCATCAGTTGCAACGCGCGCGTAGCACCGATAATCAGATCGGCTTGTTCGATGTGCGCTAGCGCGCGCGGTGTCAGACTGGCCGGACCGTCATCTAGCACACCAATGATGTAGCAGGGCTGGGCGACTTGATCGTTGGGTTTTAAAAAGCGGTTTTCATGCATCAACATTTCCTTGTGCCGTGGCGATTTTATTGCCGTCAAAGTCGCACACCAATACGGTTAAGGTGAATTTACGCGGATAACGTTCAGCGAGGGTGTGCACAACGCGTTGCGCCAAAGCATGATGAAATGCATCGGCCAAGCCCAGTTCGGTCATGCGTTCGGCGGCATAACGGGCGGTTTCAGCGTGACGGATGTCGTTGCAAACGTCCGTTGCTGCACCACTGTGCTGAGCCAGTTCAGCCAGTAGGCCGGTGTTGACCTCAGCGCGTCCGGCGTGGGTAATGGTTTCCCCTTGAGCCATTTTAGTGAGTTTGCCCACCATGCCTCCGATGATTACATGGCGAATACCTTCCTTGACTGCTGTATCCAGTGCATAGCTCAGGAAATCCCCCATTTGTACAAAACAGGCGGATGCTAATTCAGGCAATGCTTTCATCACAAATTTTTCCGTACGACCACCCGTTGTGAGTACCACGCTGTTCTGTCCTTGCGCAGCGGCGACTTCAATGCCTTGGATAACACTAGCACGGAAGGCTGCAGTGGAGTAGGGGCGAACAATACCCGTGGTGCCAAGGATGGAAATGCCACCGACGATTCCAAGGCGGGCATTTAATGTTTTCCGGGACATGGTTTCGCCTTCGGGTACCGAAATAGTGACTTCCAGTCCTTGCTCGTCGAGCAGCGTTGCGGCGGCAGCACGCACGTTAGCTTCGATGTTACGTAGTGGTACCGGATTGATAGCCGGACCACCGACTGCCAAACCCAGCCCGGCCATTGTAATGGTGCCGACGCCAGTGCCACCTTTGAGTAGTACTTGCCCCGGTATTTCAGCCAGCAGGCAGACATCAGCGGTCAGGTGTGCGCCGTGGGTGCAGTCGGGGTCGTCACCAGCATCCTTAACCACTACTGCATGAGCGCGATGATCATCACGGTGACCATCGATTACCGTAAAATGCACTTGCTGACCGTTGGGCAGCAAACATTCGACGCTATTCGGCACCTGACCGTCGACCAGCCCCAGCGTCGCAGCACGGGCCGCTGCTGCTGCGCAGGCCCCGGTAGTGAAACCAGTGCGCGAACCTTTTTTTTTGGTTTTTTTCATCACGGCGATGATACATTATTACTTAGGTATTATTGTGTTAGTATTGCTACTTAGGGCATTTGTGGGCCGAGATGCTTGCTGTGCTTCGGCCAGCGCCAGCAAGGCATGGATTGCCGCCACCACCAGTGTTGAGCCACCTTTGCGGCCGTGGGTGATGATCCAGGGGATATCGCGTAATTCACTGACAACTGCTTTGGATTCAGCGGCAGAGACAAAGCCCACTGGCATCCCCACAATGAGCGCAGGACGAAGCTGTTCTTCGCGAATCAGTCGCACTACTTCAAGTAGTGCGGTGGGTGCATTGCCAATTGCCGTAATGCTGCCATCAAGCAGTGTCAGTTGCTGAGCTTTGCGCATGGCTTGAACTGCACGCGTGGTGTTATCCGATTTCGCTTGGCGGATAACGTCAGCATCGGCAATGAAATGATGTGTGCGCACGCCAAAATGTGCCAGGCGGGGTTGCGATAAACCCACACAGATCATTTCTACATCGGCAACGATATTGGCGCCGCTTGTAATGGCATTCAGCCCGGCCTCAATGGCCTGATCTTGGAAACGGGTTAAACCGTTGAACTCAAAATCGGCCGTCGCGTGTATCATACGCCGGACAACCTGCCATTGTGCCTCGCGGTAGTGATGTGCTCCGCTCTCGCGATCAACAATGGCAAAGGAATCGTGTTCGATTTTCTGGCCAGCCGGAGTGAGTTGTTCGGTGACGGTATTGTTCATGCGGCCGCCTCCTGGCTGCCTTCGGTATTTGTCGGTTCATGGTGATGATGACCCTGGCCGTGTTCTTCCGCCAGGGAACGATATTGACAGCCATCGCACTCCATCATGTTGCTATCACCGCTGTTTGCGTCACCCAGTGCCTCAAGCACGCGGTTGTTGAGCAGTGCATAAATCTCGTCTTCAAAGCCAAAATAGTGGCCATGCGCAAGGGCTAATCGGGGATATTGTGCTTGCAAACGCACCACCTGGCGCTTAATGCGCTCAATCAGCGTGCCGGTAAACAGGTAGTAGGGCAGGATGGCGATTTGGGTCATGCCCAGCGTTACATGACGCTGCACGACACTCTCTAAGCGGGGATGGGTAATGCCGGTAAAAGCAATGTCGATGCACTCGTGGTCGCTTTCCTCAAATAACCAACGCGCCATTTTGGCAACCTCGCCATTGGCAATACGATCAGATGAGCCTCGCCCCAGTAAAATAACCCCGGTGGTTTTAGGGTCTGGAACATCCATTTGTACGAGCACTTTACGCAGGTTGCGTTTTAGAATCGATAGAATCTGATTCGAAGCGCCAAGGTGACGTGCATAGATAAACTCAACTGATGGGTGCCGCTTGCGTGCTTTGTCAATGTGGTGCGGAATTTCCATTTTGACGTGGCCTGCGGCATTGAGAATCAGTGGCACAATAATGACTTTCGGCGCGTGTTTTGCGGCGTTGTCGAGTCCTTGATCGAGCATAATATCGGCGAATTCAATGAAGCAAGTGTCGATGTGCCATTGCGGGTTTTTACTGGCCCAGTGTTTGGCAAATGTATTGATTTCGGTATTGCCGGCGGTATGGCGCGAACCGTGGCCGACTAATAGAATCGTGGTTTTCATCATTAATTCCCCGCTACTTTTTTATCCGCTTTGCGAAAGCGATGGCTAAATGTTTTATCATAAAGTTTTGATTTTTTCAGTTTCGGCCAGTGACGTGCGCCCAGTGTTGGACTGATGATGATCATGGCTTGGCTGTTAATTTTTTCGACACGGCATTGGTCGCGAATGTCTGCGAGGGTGCCACGAATGATTTTTTCCTGATCGGGCCAACTGGCTTTATGCACTACCACTATGGGGGTGTCTTCACGCCAGCCTGCCGCCCGCAATTCACTTTGTATTGTACGCAATAACGTAATGGAGAGAAACAGGCACAGCGTACAGTGATGTTTTGCCAATTCGAGCAATGATTCACCTTCCGGCATGGGGGTGCGACCCTCCACGCGGCTGAAAATAACCGTTTGTGTTACTTCGGGTAAGGTCAGGCTTTCCATGGCTGTTGCTGCTGAGGCCATGGCAGAGGAAACCCCGGGCACTACGCCGATCTCGATACCAGCGCGGTCCAGGGGTTGTGTCATTTCGATCAATGCGCCATAGAGCGTAGGGTCACCAGTCTGTAGGCGTACCACTGTGCAGTGCACCTGTGCTTTTGCGGTGAGCCAAGCGGCAATTTCCTCTAGGGTCATGCCTTTGGAATCGGCGATCTCGCAGTTAGTCGTAGCCCATCGCATTGCTGCTGCTGACACCAACGATCCGGCGTAGAGTATCGCGTTGGCGCGGCTGATGAGATCACGGCCTTTGACTGTAATGAGTTCTGGGTCACCTGGCCCGGCACCGACGAACCATACCTTGCCCATACCTTTTCCCATATTTAGTCGACCAATCGCAGTGGTTTTACGGCAAAGCAGAGATCGACCAGTCGTGTGTGTTCATAACGCTTTAGCAGACGTACCACGCCGTAAGTGAATACCGGCTCAACAGCCACAATCAGCAAATATGAAGACGCGAAGGCGGCCCAGGCAGCAAAGGGTGTCGCCGCGTCAGCAAGTAGCAGCCAAAAGCCGACCATGGCGGTAACGCCGCTATAATACATTGCGTCGAGTTTGAGAATTGCTCCCCAACTGAGGCGATGATCCTTGCTTATCTGGCGTAGTTTACGGCCTAAGGTGTAGTGTACTGCGATGAGCGGCAACACCAGTGATAACGAGTTAACCGCCAGGTGTGGCAGATCCATCGGGTCAAACAACAGTCCTTGCAATAACAGTCCCAGTCCAAACCCGAGCAGCGTGGGCAGGAATCCGAGTGTAAGATACATTACCATTGCGCCGACAAAGTGCAATTCAGATGGCCCTACGGACACATGAAAGCTCTGCATGAACAGCGAGAAAAATAACGCGGCGAGTAGTGTGCGAACAATGTCTGCCGGTTGTTTGAGCACGTCTTTCGCATAGTATCCCAAAACGCCGAGCGCTGAAACATTGGCGAGTATGACCTTGGTTTGTGCGATGAGCCCAGGTTCGATGTGCATGGTGTTCTCCTTTTTGATTAATATTAAATGACCTTGGTGTGCATTATGTACGTTAACGTTTTGCCAATTAGAGTGCTGCGGGTAATTTAGCTTGATAACGGTGATGCTGCGAACAGTTGTGCCACTGCATTAGGGTTAGACGGAAAATACAGATGCAAATAAGACGCGTGCAATTGGCCCTCTCGATAGACGGGTTCTCCGCGTCGCCCCGCGCGTGCGGCGTCGCTCCAGGCGATAGGGGTAAGTGAGCTTTGCAACTGTGAATAATGATACGTATGACCGCGTAACAGCCCTTCGGGTAGCGCAACATGATGCAGCCCGAGATTAGCCAGTTTATTCTGCATCGTGGCCTGCCCTGGCAGTAACCCTACCATGTCAGCGCTAGCGCCCTGTGCATCGGTGAGCGATTCTGACAAATACAGCATGCCACCGCATTCGGCAACAATGGGTTTGCCCATGGTATGGTGAGCACGAATAGCCGTTTTCATGGTGTGATTGGATGCAAGTTGATCGAGATGCAGTTCGGGATAACCGCCCGGTAAATACAGTGCGTCAGCGGTGGGCAATGCCGTGTCGCTGAGAGGTGAGAAAAATATCAGTTTCGCCCCCAGTGCACGCAACAGATCGAGATTGGCGCGGTACAAAAATGCAAACGCGCTGTCGCGCGCCACGGCAATGTGCCTGCCTTGCAATGGCAGAATGTTAAGTGCTGCGGTGGCCGTGGCCGCTGCGGGCGTAAATGTTACAGGCAATGGCAGGCTGTTATTAACACTATGGAGTGCTGCGGCAGCTTGGTTGAGACGGCTGTCGAGATCGCCAATTTCTGTTGCCTGCACCAGACCCAGGTGGCGATCAGGCAGCGAAATGTCTGCATTTTTCGCCAGCCAGCCGAAAGCCGCGATGCCCGGTGGCAAGCTTTCGGTAAGCATCTGATAGTGATGCTGGTTCGCCACACGGTTGGCGAATACCCCGGCGAAGGCAAGTTCGGTGCGGTACGTTGCCAGCCCCAGTGCCACCGCGCCGAACGTTTGTGCCATGGCGCTGCCATCAATGACCGCAAGGACCGGAATGCCAAACAGTATGGCGAGATCGGCGCCGGAACAGTCACCATCGAACAAACCCATAACGCCTTCGATTAATATCAAATCGGTATCATTTGCCGCCTCATACAAAAGCTGACGGCAATGTGCTTCGCCACCCATCCACAGATCAAGCTGATACACCGGCGTACCTGACGCTTGCTCAAGAATCATCGGATCGAGAAAATCAGGACCGGTTTTAAAGACTCGTACTTTACGTCCCTGATGACGATGGAAGCGTGCAAGTGCGGCAGTAATGGTGGTTTTACCTTGGCCGGAGGCCGGTGCAGCGACAAACAGTGCAGGGCATTCCCTCATAAATCAATTCCCTTCTGTGCCTGTACCCCGGCGCGAAACGCATGTTTAACATCACGTAGTTCAGTAACCGTGTCGGCTGCCTCGCAAAGTGCTTCGGGTGCGGCGCGGCCAGTGATAACCACATGTTGCATAGGGGGACGGGCCTGGAGATCGGCCAGTACGGATTCGATTTTGAGCCAGCCATATTTGAGTGGATAGGTCAGTTCGTCGAGAATGACCAGTCCTAGCGATGCATCATGCAGCATCGTTTGTGCGATGCTCCAACCGTGTTGTGCGGTAGCCGTATCGCGCGCAAGGTTTTGGGTTTCCCAGGTAAAGCCTTCGCCAAGCACATGCCAAACCACTCCAGGTTGGCGACGGAAAAAACCTTCTTCACCCGTATTTGAGCAGCCCTTGATAAATTGCGCTACCCCCACCTTCATGTCGTGGCCCAGAGCGCGCGCTGCCATGCCGAATGCCGAGCTGGATTTACCTTTGCCGTTACCTGTAAGCACTAGCAGTAGGCCTTGATGACGATCTGCACGGGCGATAGCAGCATCCACGACCGTTTTTTTACGTTGCATACGGTTTTGGTGGCGCTGTTCCCGGTCGCTGCTACTCATGCTGTTATCCTGAAAAACCAATTGGGCGCGAAAAAGACAGGCAGGGTATTACAGGTACTAAGTGGGGTAATACCAACCTGGCAGTAGGGCTAACACAAACACTTGATAGTTGATAGCCAGTGAGTAGGGTACAACGTTTCATTATTTTCCTCCGGACATACTCATGCGCATACTTGAAACATTCAAGTTATTACTGTTCTGTCACGACAAATAAGTTGTCGTGTTCAGAATGTGAGGTTCAAGCACATGGAGGAAAAAACAAACGGAAACAGGAAAACTGCCTGTTAGCCGCAGTATCGCCCTCCGCAATACCAACCAACCGCGTCAGGCCGGTCTCCGGACTCACGAGTGGCTGGTTAAGCCTGACGGAACGCCTTCCCACGCTGAAACGCAGTGGCTGTGTGATTCGCCGATACTCGCTTACCGTTGCGGGGGCAGTGCCGGAATTGCGCTGGTGATTACCAGTGCGCACCGGCTTCCCGTTTCATCCCGTGGGTAGGATACCCTTGGGACACCTGAAGCAGTGGCAAACTCTAATGTGGGTTGGCTTACGTGTCAAGCGATGAGAAACCGAAATGCGGTGATTTCGCCGTTGAACTTAAACTAATCAGTTGAATCGTCGCGAGAGCGGCGATGATGCTGGCGATAAATGATTTTTTTAGGATGTTTTTTGATTAGCGAATGGACGACAGCGGATTATCCTTACGGATGAGAGTAAAATACGCTAAGAAATCGTTTAGATTCTGTGCCATTGACGTTCGCACGACAGCATGTGGGCGGTAGTGTCGCATCCTTTAATTAAGGTGTTCAATTAAGAGCTATAATCAACCTTCTGATATGAATAAGGACATTTTGTTTTAGCTATATTCCCGGTAAAAATAACGTTAACTGAAAAACAAGAGCAGGTTTTACACCTGTTTTCGAATAGCAGAACAATTTCAGCACACCTCCAATTACGCGCCAACATCATACTCTTTTGGGCCCAAGGCAAACAAATACTGATGCGGCACTAGTGTATAATTGGTGGGGTTTATTTTCTCGATTGGCTAACCCGACTAAATACTCTGAAGCGATAACGAGCCGACCACTGTTGTTGAGTAGTGTTGGTCGGTTAATTTATGGAAGTCGTCAGAAACAAATGACGATCATTAGCCGTCATGCTCAAGCAGAACAAGTGCAGGTGATTTACCGACGAATGGCGGCGTTCTTTAATGATCTGAAAACCGCTGCGCCGCAGTTGCCCCCTTAAGCGTGCTGGGAGCGAATACTCGCAAAGGTGATGCAAGCATTTTCAATAAAATCCCAGGTCAATCAAGTTAATTTATTGCCAGCACCTACTTAAACGTTGCTAGGGATAAATTAGGACGTCATTATGCTGAGTTTTGATCACTTGGCAACGTTAACTGATGAATTTAGGTTAATGGTTTATGATTTCGACGGCTTGCTTCGGTATTGAGTGGCAATTTTAATGGCAGGAAGCAGATTATTCGTGATTGTATAAATGCTTTTTAAAGTGGGTATGGCGTTTATTTTATAATTGATCTGGGGTGGAGGTGTGTTGCTGTTGTGTAGCGATTTAATCTAATAAAGAAATGCAAAGGCGACGGGGCTGTGTAAAGCAGTTACAATTCCTTTTATGGGAGAGCTGGGTAAAATTCAATTTTTTGTTGTAGCGGCTATTCCGATCTTATTCGCTATAACCGTTCATGAGGTGGCCCATGGCTGGGTGGCAAAGCGCCTGGGTGATCCCACTGCGATGATGATGGGGCGGTTAACGTTGAATCCCGTCAAGCACATTGATCCTATTGGCACAGTGCTGGTACCGGTAGCGATATTTTGGTTGGGAGGGTTTCTTTTCGGTTGGGCGAAGCCAGTCCCTATTACTTGGGAAAACCTTAAACGGCCCAAACGTGATGTGGCTTTTGTCGCGGTTGCGGGGCCCGCTGCTAATTTATTAATGGCAATTGGGTGGGCAGTTGTTATGAAAATAGCGATTTTAATACCGGCAGGGGGTAGTTATTTTTCAATGCCATTGATGTATATGGGGTTTATGGGAATCCTAATCAATTGCGGGTTAATGGTGTTAAATTTATTACCGTTACCACCGCTGGATGGGGGTAGGATTGTATCCAGCGTATTGCCCGGCCCGCTTGCCTGGAAATACAATCAACTGGAGCCTTATGGACTTATTATCCTGTTGTTTTTATTCATTACTGGTGCGTTAGCTTGGGTTTTAATGCCGCCTTTATTTGCTTTAATATCTGCCATTGGGGCTTTATTTGGAATTAATCCGCAAATTATGACGTTAATGCAAATGTTATAATTCAGTTATCGATTAAATCACTGTTTTATCTTCACAGAGGATCGTTTTCAAGCATGCTGGCAGAGGACTGCCAAGCTTGTTATTGAGTGCTCATTTTGATATTAGCTGTGGTTAAGTACCACGGCTTGGTGTGCAAATGCACAGCGGGTGGTCATGTGTTGCCGTTATTTTTTTGGTAATGGCTTAGCTTACCTTATGATTTGTTTGAGAAGAGAAAAGCGCGGTGTTTATTGGTGTAAATAAGTACTATTTTAATACCGTCATCGGGGAAATCAAAGGTAAGCTGAGCCGCGACTTTTTTGTTTAATCCAAACACAGGGAGATTAGGTTGAGTTCTGTACCGACACACTATCAGCGAGTGCTATCAGGCATGCGTCCGACCGGGCAACTACATTTAGGGCACTATCACGGTGTACTGAAGAACTGGCTGCGGTTGCAGCATGAATTTGAGTGTTTCTTTTTTGTGGCGGACTGGCATGCTTTAACCACCCATTATGATGACACGGGTATTATTGCTGACAGCGTCTATGACATGGTGGTTGACTGGTTGGCGGCAGGTATAAACCCTGGTTCTGCAAAAATTTTTATACAGTCTCAGGTACCTCAACATGCAGAATTGCATTTGTTGCTGTCAATGATTACCCCGTTAAGCTGGTTGGAGCGTGTGCCTAGCTATAAGGACCAGCAAGAGCGTCTCAAGGAGAAAGATTTGGCAACCTATGGGTTTCTTGGTTATCCCTTGTTACAAAGTGCTGATATTTTGATCTATCGTGCCAGTCAGGTTCCCGTTGGAGAAGATCAAGTGGCGCATGTGGAGTTAACCCGTGAGGTGGCGCGGCGATTTAATCATTTATATGGCCGGGAACCGGGCTTTGAAGATAAAGCGGAATCGGCCATTAAGAAAATGGGGAAGAAAAATGCTAAATTATACAATGAGTTGAGGCGTAAATACCAAGAAAAAGGTGACCATGAGGCCCTCGGAACTGCAAGGGCATTGCTCGAATCACAACAAAATATTACCCTTGGAGACCGGGAAAGACTATTTGGATATGTGGAAGGTGCGGGTAAAATAATATTGCCGGAGCCGCAAGCGTTGTTATCGAAAGCGTCGAAAATGCCAGGGCTAGACGGTCAGAAAATGTCTAAATCTTACCACAATACCATCGCATTGAGAGCGGATCCGGTAGCGGTTGAGCAAAAACTAAGAACAATGCCCACGGACCCGGCACGTATAAGGCGAACCGATCCTGGTGATCCAAGCAAGTGTCCGGTTTGGGATTTACATCAAGTCTATTCCGATGACACTACTAAGGACTGGGTTTTGCAAGGTTGCCGCTCTGCTGCAATTGGCTGTGTTGATTGTAAACAGCCAGTGATTGATGCGGTGTTGCAGGAATTGAAGCCTATCCAGGAACGTGCCAAAGAGTATTTGGGTGATACCAAGTTGGTCCAGAACATCATTAACGAGGGTGTAGCTGCGGCACGCGATGAAGCGGATGATACCTTGGTCGAGGTGAAAAAAGCGATGGGTTTGCGGTATCGGTAAATGACAAGCAGGTTTGAAAAAGAGGCGCAATAACAAAATGTCTGATGTGGTAGTCACCTTGGGAGAAGAGGAAGGCGCATTGCAAGATGAAGATACAGCGTTAGCGGAGATTGCAAATGCTGATGCGGCTGTCGTTGTGCCAATTACCATTGCCAAAGTTGATGGTGCCGCGGTGACTGAGTTGCCTAAAGATCTCTATATACCCCCTGAGGCATTGGAAGTATTTTTGGAAGCGTTTGAGGGACCGTTGGATTTATTATTGTACCTTATTAAGCGTCAAAACATTGATATCCTCAATATTCCTATCGCAGAAATTACTCGGCAGTATATGGAATATGTTGAAATGATGAAGGAAATTCATTTCGAACTTGCAGCTGATTATCTGGTCATGGCCGCCATGTTGGCAGAAATTAAATCCCGTCTGTTATTACCGCGACCAGTTAGTGAAGAGGCAGAGGAAGAGGATCCAAGGGCAGAACTTATTCGACGTTTGCAGGAATATGAACGTTTTAAAAAGGCGGCAGAAGATATTAATGAAATGCCTCGCATGGAGCGGGATACGTATCAAGCTACGGTTATGATTCCCGAACTCAATATTCAAAAACCGTACCCAGACATTAAGATAAAGGACTTAATGTTGGCGTTTAAAGATGTGCTGGCACGTTCTGATATGTATTCTCACCATCATATTCAATTGGAGCCGCTGTCTGTTCGGGAACGAATGTCCATTGTACTCAGCCGTGTTGAGCCAGGAAAATTTACTGCCTTTGGGCAATTATTTGACCGGACGGAAGGGCGTCTCGGTGTTGTAGTCACCTTTTTGGCGATATTGGAACTCGTCAAAGAATCATTAATTGAATTGGTTCAAACCAATCCGTACGAACCAATCCATGTTACGGTAACAGAAGCATGTCAAACTCAGAGCAACAATTAAAAAATATCATTGAAGCGGCGATAATGGCGGCAGGGGAACCCTTAAGTCTTAATCGCATTCAGTCGTTGTTTGTGAACGATGATGAGCCTCCGGCGTGTGACACGATAGAAAATATGTTGCAAGTTATTATCAATGAGTCTGCTGATCGTGGTGTGGAGCTAAAGAAAGTAGGTTCTGGCTATCGTTTTCAAGCTAAAAAAGATTATGCTCAATGGATTACCCGACTCTGGGATGAAAAACCGGCGCGTTATTCGCGTGCTTTGCTTGAAACTCTGGTATTGATTGCTTATCGGCAACCCATAACACGAGGGGAAATCGAGCATGTGCGCGGTGTGGCGGTAAGTTCCAATATCATTAAAACATTACAGGAGCGGGATTGGGTACGAGTTGTTGGTCATCGGGATGTACCGGGTAAACCCGCTATTTATGCCACTACCCGTGCGTTTTTAGATTATTTTAATCTTGCCTCATTGGATGAGTTGCCTACCTTGGCTGAAATTCGTGATTTGGACAAAATTAATGCAGAACTTGATTTGCAAATGCCGGCTGCTGATAGCGCTGACTTAGTCAACGAAAGCGGTAACGAGACACCTGAGCAGGGAGCTGTGAAAGAGGTGACAGAGGTTGTTGCAAATGATGTTATCGACGGAAGTGGTGCCTTGGTCGAGAATGCATCGACTGAAAATGAGCTTGTCGAAGAGGATGCGAATCATCGCATTACGAGGGATAATGAAAAAGTAGCAATAACGGCAATAGAGCACCAAAAAATACACAGCGACGAAACCGTATCAGAGGCCATTTCTTCAGCAGCAATTGAACCGGAATTGCATGCTGACATTGCACATATGCACGATATTGTTGATGAAGGTTTGCATCTGACCGCAGCTGAACCAATAATAGCCGAGGTAGCTGTTGAGGCTTCAGCAGTAGTGGTAACCGAGGTAACAACTGAAACCGAGGTACGAGCCGCTGTTGCTGCTGGGCATAACAGTGAGACAGATCAGCGGGGTGTAACTGGCATTGACGCTCCTGGCGTGATGGAATCGGAAGTAACGGATATTTTAAATATTCAGACCGTTTCAGACTTAGATGCCACCGAAACTGTGCAAGTACAAGCGGCAGACGATGAGTCGTGGTTGACGCCTGACAATCTTAAGGAACTTGAGGTGGTGCCAGCGTTGCAACAAATGGAAATCGGCACGAAAGAAACTGACCTAAGTTTGCAAGAGGTCACTGAGCATGAGCCGGTCGAGAGTATACTCAATCAAGAAGAATTTTTAGCCGCAGCAGGTGGTGCCGGGCAAATGACTGAGAATGAGGAATGTGCGGGCCATGTGCCTGAGTTGAGACAAGATGTGAAAGAACATACGGCTGAACTTGAAATGGTTACCGACGAAACCGAAATTGAGTATTCTCTGAGTGATAACTCGGATGCTAAGTAAGCTTCGTAATTAGATTAACCGGGTTAGTTTGGCCTCATATGATTTTAAATTACCTATTTTAGTCACTGATCATAGTGGCTTCAAACAGGCAAATCATTTTCGATTATTACGGTTCAGTCGATTTATTTAATACACAAGCCGGGCATTTATTACCATGAGCGAAAAAATACAAAAGGTACTTGCAAGGGCTGGGCTTGGGTCAAGGCGTGAAATTGAAACGTGGATTGATGCTGGTCGTGTCAGCGTCAATCGGAAGATTGCAACTCTGGGGGATCGGGTTTCCGGCAACGAATTGATGCAGGTCGATGGTAGAACAATACGGTTACAAGTCTGTCCTGATGTGCCTGAGGTTATCGTCTACCATAAAGATATTGGTACTATTTGTTCTCGTGCTGATACCGAGGGTCGAGCCACTGTGTTTGCTGACTTCCCCAAAGTACGTAATACCCGTTGGATATTGGTGGGACGGTTGGATTTTAATACCTCAGGTCTGTTGTTAGCAACAACTGATGGTGATTTAGCACACCGGCTTATGCATCCGTCTTATGAAATCGAAAGAGAGTATGCGGTACGCATTTATGGCGATGTGACGGTATCAATGCTCAACATCCTTCAAAAGGGCATTACTTTGGATGACGGTGAGGCGCGCTTTGAGAAAATAAAGGATATTGGTGGTGAGGGGCAGAACCGTTGGTTCAACGTCGTTCTAAAAGAGGGCAAGAATCGCGAAGTTCGCCGCTTGTGGGAATCGCAGGGGGTTCAAGTGAATCGTTTGTCCCGCAATCGTTTTGGGCCTATCAGCTTACCACGACGTATCAAACGAGGCCAGTACCAGGCATTAACGCGCATAGAGATGGAAAAGCTGTATAAATTGGTCGCTTTGCCGTCGCCTTTTGCTGCTGAAAAAAGAACCAGCACGAAATCGTTCTCACGCGTTAGACGAAAAAAAAGAACATAATCCTGCACGGCAAGATCGAGCCAGCAAGGGGTTATATGGCTTAGCCCGAGTACCTTTAAACACACGATTACGATCAAAACCGATTGGATGCTGTGTCGTAGGCGTTTAGGGGGGGAGCAATTGCAATGTTATCTTCAGTGGTGGACAATATATAAACAGTGAGGCACACTAAGGCTACAGGCATTTCGCCATGATTGTACTAAACTAGCATATATCTAATTCTGTAATTCGGGCGCTATGGTATAATTTAATGTCAATTGGGAGCGTGGCATGGATACCAGTAAATGATAAGAGCTTCAAGTATTTCGACGCCAAACAACGATGTGGTTTCCAATGGAAGCAATGTCCGGCGTGCTCTGCGAGGGGATCAAGCCAATGTTAACCCACTTCGATCCGATCAATTCAATAAGGGTCAAACGTCTGAGTTGCGTGCTGACAAAGACGCAGCGGCTAGTGAGCAAACAGCTCAGTTTACACTGCTGGCGCCGCCGGAAGCTGCGATACAGAGCCGCACCGCACAATTTCAGCCTGGCGGCGATGATAGGTCGCCTTTTAATCAATCCCCCGTAAGGCGTGATCGTAATGGGGTTGCTATGCCGATCCCAGGCACACCGACTCAGCAACGTTGGGGTGCAGATGATGCAATCAGAGGGCAGTTTGTGGGCGACGGCAGTTTCTCCAGATTGTCAAGGCAGGCTATCGAGGCTTATAATGATAACCGCGAGCAAGAAACAAAAAACCACTTGCAGATGGTGCTTGGAATTGATACTTACGCTTAAAATTTAAGCTGACTGGCAGTTACTGAACATTTAAAAAATCAGGCTGAGCCGCCACTTGTTTTTTACAAAGCCTTAAAAACGCAATCCAAATTTAGCTTTGGTAGTGGATGATTCACCATTTTGCTGTGTTTCTGCTGCAAAATTAAATAAACCGAGGTTAAAATTAAGCCCTAGAAAATACTTTGTTTGGGTTAAATTTTCCCTGTATCCACTTAATTCATCTTCACCATCCACCCAAGTGGCGCCAAATCCTGCGTAGGGTGTTAGGCCAGAAAACCCCTTGGAAACGGAAAACTCAAGACCGGTAGAGGTTAAATACAGGTCTTCAACTCCGGAAAGATAACTATAAGTCCCACGTACCGCCAATGCCGGTAGAGACCGATGCTGGTTGAATAGCGAATAGCGTAATTCACCACCATAGATTTGAAGGTCCGTGTCGGGCAATGATGAATAGAAGGCGCCTACATCCCAGCCGTGAGGCAAACCTTTACGCACATGCAGCCTGGGCATATGCAATGCGTTAGGTGATTTCCGTGGTGTGATTTGCTCCAATAATGAATCTGGCTCTACTTTTGTGGTGGTTACCTCAAATCCCACGTTAAAATTAAGTGTATTTAACGGCTTAGTGGTTGAAATTACCCGATAACTTTGTGCTACGTCCAGGCTTTGTGTGAGATCTTTGAATTGATTGTCGATCAAGGTAGTCAATTCGTTAATTTGTTGATCGGCTTGCGCTGAATGAGCCGTAAATAGGCAGAGGGCAGATAAGCTGATTAAAAGTTGTTGCATTTTTATACCCTCCCCTAGACTTGTTTTTCAAAAGGTTTCTTACCTGAGCGCATTTCATAGAAAAATCACTTTATATTGGTAATTATAGCTCTTTACATGAGTGTCGACGAGGGGCAAATAACGCTATCTTGCTTTAATTCGGTAATATTTTTAATTCTTTTATTTCAATGCTTATGATATTCAGCGTCGCAGAGCACCGATTAACGTATTTATGATGAAATTAACCACACAATACTGATTTTCCGGACAGTTTTCGGGGCGACAGCCTGAACGAAAGCGTTGAGTTTATAATTTGTGTTTCCATTAACCTTTAGATTCAAATTGGATAAATGACTGTCATTAAGGTGTTAATGGTGTTAACAACTGAGTTAAGTAGACTGCCTACGTTGTCCAAGTAGCTTTCCTAACGACGGCTGAGGGATTTTACAATGCGCAAATAACTATCAAGACGCCGTTGAGAAATCAAGTTTTGTTCCACGGCGAGCTTAATGGCGCATGCTGGTTCGTTGCTGTGTTTGCAATCTTTAAATTTACACTGTCCCAGCCACGGTTTGAATTCCACAAAACCGTTGGTGATTCGTTCTGGTGACTCGTGGCCTAAACCAAATTCGCGTACTCCTGGTGAGTCAATGATACTGCCGTTGTTCTCTGTGTGATACAGCACGGTTACGCTGGTTGTATGTTTACCTAAACCAGTGGCTTGGGATAATTCACCCACGCGTATATTGGCGTTAGGGATGAATGTTTTAATTAAAGAGGATTTACCGACACCGGATTGACCCACAAAAATACTGGTGTGTTTTTTTAACACATCTGTCAGCTCCGATAATCCGTCGTGGTGCTTTGTGCTGGTATAAATAACGCGATAGCCAATGGACTTATACAATGAGAGCCGTTGTGCTAATGTTTGTAATTCCAGCTTGTTTAATAAATCAATTTTATTGATGACAATTAATGGTCGAATTGCCGTTAATTCAGCGGCTACTAAATATCGATTAATTAAATCTTGATCCGGCACTGGTTTAGGTGCGGCGACTACTAAGATTTGATCAATGTTAGCGGCAACAGGTTTGAGCTGTTTGTTATAATCAGGTCGGGCGAGAAACGAATTACGAGGCACTAAGGATATAATGACACCCAGTTGTTTTCCCGTCGCTTGCCAGATGATATTGTCACCGCAAACAAGCATGGGTAGGTTTGCTCGTGTTAAGCAGTGGTGGATATGGCCATGTTCGTCTTCGACATCCAAGTTAGCGCCATAATGGGCAACAATTTGCCCGATT
The DNA here is from genome assembly GCA_013152545.1 of Gammaproteobacteria bacterium. GTDB lineage: Bacteria > Pseudomonadota > Gammaproteobacteria > SZUA-152 > SZUA-152 > JAADGF01. Next base: position 72,866 of record JAADGF010000055.1, on the reverse strand, counting down.
TTTTCATCGCCCAGAGTACCGTTCTTTAACTGTTGTTCTGCTATAGTGGATTGATTTTTTGCTCGTAATAGGCGGTCTTTTTGAATCTTCTGTATTTGCCACGATTGCCGACGTGTTAGTTTTCGTTTTGGCATTATAATGGCAAGCCGTTTGTAAGGTTTTCGGCGGTATCAAGTGATTGTGCGGATTTCTTTGATCCGATTAAGTTTTTCATGATTATAGGGCTTGCGCAATAGCGGGTATTGAAAACGGGTGTTGCATACTGATTTAGGTGGTTGTACATTTTAGCATTCGCCTATGGGTAAATATCTAAGCAACAGTTTTAATGGCCTATCGTTTTAATAACCTATTTTTTAGCGACTATTCAGCTTGATTTTTTAAATATGCAGTGACTGCTCAGATTGCCGTAAATTTGTCCGAGAACAAGGAAAAAAATGCAGTGTTTAGCCGATGCAAATGAGCACTTTTGGCGCAGTTTTTAACGCAGTCATCGAGCAACTCAAAGGTAAGCTGAGTAGTTGCTTATTTTTATGGTCGGATGGTGTTACTCAGCATAGTTACAATGCTTGCTTTAACAGTCGTCACTTTAAACAGCGGCTACAATAATGCATCCAGTTTTGCTGCACAAATAAAGTCGTTTTCAGATAATCCTCCGATAGCATGTGTGCTGTAGCGTACGAAACATCGATTATAGCTCACCTCGATATCCGGGTGATGCGCTTCGTGGTGAGCGATCCAGGCGAGTGCATTGACAAAAGCAATTGTTTGATAATAATTTTTAAATGTAAAGACGCGTTGAATTTCGAACGGCTGTGTCTGCAATTGCCAAGCATCATTCAATTGCAGCAACATTTTGTGGGCTTCGTCCTGTGTCATGGGTTTAACGCCACCTTCGCAGGGTTTGCAGGATTTTTGGTTTAAGTCACAGCTAGTCATTTGCACTTACCTTGCTGAATTTATAAAATGCATTATTAAGGTATTCTGTCACGTCAAAAATTTCATTCTCGTTCAAGTTTGCTTGAGCCGCATTATCGCAAAAACGAACTCGGTCTACTAATTCATTATACGTGTGTACGATTCTGTTAGGGCGGGTATGCACTTTAGTGTCATGGCATCCACCACATTTTGCGTTATATAGTTTTTTTCCTTGATCAGCGTTTGGGGTTTGTGCATGAATCGGAGAAACAGCTACCATAGCGATAGCGAATGTTAGTGTGATTAACACGTTATGTGCTTTGATCATATTGATGCCTCAGTGTTATGTTAATTTATTTTAGTCGATTAAAGGATGCCATTAAAACTCGCACCAATGGGTGTGGTAAGCTAGGAAATACTGAAAATAACGGAATCAGTGCTGGTTTGAAGCATTTCCCTGAAACTATTTCCTCTGTTTTTATCTCATTGTACTTCATTGGTTTGTGGTGTTGTCGTCACCCATCCTATTTTCGACCGTATTATAAAATGAAAGTGGTATACTCCGACAGGATAATATCCAAAAAAATGCTCGCTATCCATGGCTCGATAACTCATTGCGTTTAATGGGGCTGCGCTTGAAGTGCATAATTGACCGATATTCAGTGTATTCCACCAGTGTTTTCGTTGCCAAGGAGGCCGTGCTTATCGGGTTTCGCGCTACTATTTGTACCGAAGACTGTGATAGCCTGCGGTTTTTGATCGATGGTATTTAGGTATCTACTTGAAATAACAAATAATTAGGAAAAACAAAATACAAATGACACAAGACGTCAATAATCTCATTTGGATAGACTTGGAAATGACCGGTTTGGACACTCAGCTTGATTTCATTATCGAAATTGCTACCGTTGTCACCGATAGTGAGTTAAATATATTAGCAGAAGGGCCGATGCTTGCAATTCATCAAAGCGATGAAATAATTCAAGGCATGGATGACTGGAATACCCGGCAGCACGGTAAATCGGGTCTCACTAAACGGGTAAAAAACAGCACAATCTTGGAAGCAGATGCCGAACAACAAACCATTGCTTTTTTACAACAGTATGTGCCAAAAGGAAAATCGCCCATGTGTGGTAATAGTATTTGCCAGGATCGCCGATTCTTAGCGCGTTGTATGCCGGAGTTGGAGTGTTATTTTCACTACCGCAACCTGGATGTGAGTACTTTGAAGGAACTGGTTACCCGTTGGGCACCGCAAATAGCAAAAGGGCTTACCAAAAACACTAATCATCTAGCATTGGATGACGTATACGACTCCATCACAGAATTAAAATATTACCGTGATCATTTTATCAAACTCCCTGAACTAACGTAGTTTCCATCAGAAAACAAACGCTATGGGTATATTTACGGCGAAAGCAATAACATTACTTGACAGCAATAGGGAAAAAAAGCAAACTCACCCCATGAACCCTTTCAACCATTATGCAACCGTCTCTGTTAAGCGACGCCGAATTTGGCGAATGCTGCCAATGGCGTTTATCTGCGTACGGGTTGAAACTAATAGGTGTCAGGTTTAGAAAAAACCTAATAAAAGTCAACGAATTTATCGGCCGCAGATTCGAAAGAACTGCGGCTTTTTTTTGCCTATGAAGAATGTGCCTATAAATAATATTTCTATAGAACAGATTTTTACAAGAGGCTTGATACGCAAGAATTTTATTATACAAAAAATGTTGATTACTGGATGATTTATAGCGGGCTTCAGTATCAGATTCTAATGCCAGAGAGAAAGTAAATGTCCTTATATGCAGCGTTTATCAGTGTGGTGCTAATTTGGTCGACAACGCCACTAGCGATACAGTGGAGTAGTGAAGGGTGGGGGTTTTTGTTCGGCGTGAGCGGGCGAATGGTCATTGGAGCGTTGGTTTGCTTGTTATTGGTTCTAGTGTTACGCCATAAAATCGTCTGGACCAAACCTGCATTGCAAACGTATGTTGCTGCAAGTCTTGGAATTTATGCTGCTATGCTGAGCGTCTACTGGGGCGCGCAGTATATCCCCTCAGGGTTAATTGCTGTTCTTTATGGGCTAAGCCCTATTATCACAGCGGTGCTGGCAGCGTTATGGCTGCAAGAAAACAGTCTGACGCTGGGTAAGGTTGCTGGTGCACTGTTAGGTGTTGTAGGGTTAGTCGTGATTTTTCAGAGTAATATTGGGGGAGCACCGATTGCCTGGCAGGGTATCGTGGGAGTGTTGTTATCGGTGGTGTTTCACGCCACGAGCGCTATATTAATAAAACGTATTCATGCTAGATTGCCTGCATTAACGACCACCAGTGGCGCATTATTCATGGTTACCCCCGTTTATATTATCACTTGGTTGTTGGTGGACGGGGGAGAAGTACCCCACGAAATCCCGCTGCGTGCTGGTGCATCCATGGTTTATTTGGGCGTACTTGCTACCGTTGTTGGTTTTTCTCTCTACTATTATGTGTTGAGTAAGGTAGAAGCAAATCGTGTAGCATTACTGACGTTGATTACCCCTGTGCTTGCATTGTTGGTGGGGCAGTGGTTTAACGACGAGCAAATTTCCTTGAATGTTTGGCTTGGAACACTCTGTATTTTGACGGCATTAACGTTACATCAGTGGGGGGATGAGTTATTCAAGTATGCTTATCTTCGAGTCCTGGTATTGAAAAATGGAAAATAGTGATGGTTGTTACAGATGTTATTACTCTGGTTTGCTGGGCCTAGTTACTAGCGTTTAGTGGCTGATGACACGTCGGGATTTCCAATAATGCTTTGCCCAGTAACGCGAACCAAGATTGGATTTCATTACACCTTTTGAGGTAGATGCGTGGATAAACTGTTTATCGCCCACGTAAATACCGACATGTCGTTGAAAATAGCCAGTTTTGAAAAACACCAGATCGCCGACCATTAATTGTTTACGGGGGATTGCAGTACCGGTTTTCGCCAATGACTCAGTTGTTCGGGGTAATGTCACGCTCAAAATATCTCTAAAGGTGACATGAATAAAGCCGGAGCAGTCAATGCCTGTTTTATTTAAACCGCCGAAGGCGTAAGGTGTACCCTGCCATGATTTAAGTTGTTGATGTAATAATTGCGAAAGATTGGTGCCTTTAATGGCAATTGATTTGGGTGTTTTATAAGGGGCAGGGTAAGTGCTGCTGGTTTTTTTACCCGATGATGGTTGTTGATAGTTGAGAATGTTGCTGCATCCCATAACAGCACCTATTGCCAGTACTAAAAATAATTTTATCATAATGTAGTGTTATAGAATTAGCATTAGACCATAAGTGCTTTATGTATATATAATACATCCTAACATATCAGTTGACTCGACTGCGAACGCTTATCGCACAGAATCTAAAAGATTTTTTATGGTTTTCTGAACTCACTGTATGGGTGCACGCTGCCGTCTAAAAAACGCCAAAAAGCCTTTTACCTTCAGCATTCTAGTCGCTCTCGCGACGATGCAATTGATGTGTTAGATTTATAGTAAAAAATACAGCAACAGGAGGTTGCTGATAACCAGCATAATACACAGACTTTGCCAGAACTTGACGGGGTCTCGTTCTATGAGAGGAATAGGGCTTTCTTCTAAAAATGCAGCATTCGGTTTGCTAATGTCACTGATAAATTCCGATAACAATTCATAGCGCTGCTTCGGGGCAGGGTTAACGGCCTTTTGAATCGCTTTGTCGAGCCAAATGGGAATCATCGCATTATAATGGTTGCTGGGCTGGTACTGTAATTTGGCTGGTTTGACCTTGTGATCGCTTTTCCCCAAAGCGTTGCCATAAGGGTGTTTCCCGGTTAATAACTCATAGGTAATAATGCCCAAAGAAAAAATATCAGAGCGATTGCTGCCGGGTTGTCCTAATAAATATTCCGGTGCTGTGTAATTCCTTGTCCCCTGTAAATCGATACGTTCAATAGGGGTGGTGATTTCAGCAATGCCAGCCACTTTAGTAGAGCCAAAATCTACTATTTTAATAGTGCCATCGTTACTTAAAATAACATTCTCGGGCTTTAGATCCTGGTGTAACATTTCAAGGCGATGAAAGGCGCGTAAGCCGGCGGCTATTTGCTTGATTAATTCACGAGCTTCTTTAATGTCTGGCTGAGGATGTTCTTTCATCCACTGCCTTAAGGTGGGGCCATTCACGTATTCCGTTACATAGTATAAAAATTGTCTGGGTCGATCGGCACCGTAAATTTTTACAATGTGTTTATTGTTGAGCCGTTTGCCGATCCATTCTTCTCGCACAAAACTTTCAATATAAGCGGGATTGTCTTCAAAGTTCACCGAGGGTGTTTTTAATACCACGGTTTTTCCTGACTCCACATCAATAGCTTTGTAAACCTGGGTACGCTTACTGGAGTGTATTTCGCTGGTAATACGATAACCATCTAATATCTGATCTTTTTCCAGGTCGGGGGGGAAGGGCTTTTGGGTTAAGCTCTTGTACACATCATTTGCTGCCAGATCGGGCAAACTGTCGATGCGTATTATTTGGCAGGTCAGGTTGTCTTGGCTGCCGTTGGCGAGTGCCGTAGAGATAATTTCTTGGCTGGAGCGTTCTAAATTACTGACATTATCCAATAATAACGATGCTATTTTTTTATCACCAAGGTAATCATGGACACCATCAGTGGTTAAAATGAATATATCGCCTGCATCAAGCGCAATACTTCGGTAATCAATATCAAGATGTATATCGATACCCATAGCGCGGTTTAAATAATTTTTCTCATTAGAAACCCAGACGCGATGGTCGTTAGTGAGGCATTCCAGGTTGTTGTCCTGGAGTTTATAAACACGGGAGTCACCGACATGAAAAATATGTGCGGTGGTTGATTTAAAGACAATGGCGCTGAGTGTCGTTACCATGCTGGGCATACCGCTTTCAATATGTTGGCCTTTGCCGTAGAGCCAGCTATTGAGGGCGCTCAGTATTTTTTGCCCAGATGTTTTTACTGTCCATGATTCAGGTGTGGATAAATAATCACTTAATAAACCAGTGACACATGCTTCGCTGGCTTGTTTGCCCGCTTCACTGCTGCTAACGCCATCTGCAATTGCGGCTATTATGCCCTTGTTGCTCAATAAGGGTTCTTTAGGTGTAACAACGCCGTAAAAATCTTGATTTTCAGGCTTGATGCCTTTATCTGAACATTGGCCAATACTAACGGTAAGGGATGACGTCATGGGGCTGGTTGCCTTAATTGCGCTATTAAATAGTGCCTATCCATAAACAGGCGTTTTTTTAAATAACTTTTTAAAAAATAATGTTTTTTGTAAATTTTTGATTTTTATTGAAAATAATGCCCTATGTAAGATAGTGTCTAGGCCGTTACATGGAGAAAAGGCTTCGACACCTGAAAAATTGTAAAATGTAAGCTCATCTTTATAGCGATGAATTATTTATCGACGAATCATAAGGTTACAACGACATCACAACATCATCCGAGTTAAATTTCAAGCAGAATTACCCACTGAACACCTAAATTCTAAACACCACGGGTATATCATAGGGGCCAAACCCGGTGATCATAAATTTATGTTTGAATGGATGAAAGATCGGGATCTCAACATTCACATACAATAAGCGGCTGACGGAATTCATCATGTGCCACTCAATGATTCCAATAAGGACTACCGTGTTAACGTGCTCAGTTACACCGAGACGAACAAGAAGACGGTTTGTAACCCGGTGTATCAAAAAGCCCGCTAACACGCCGGGGCATTTAAAGTGCTGTTTGAGCGTATTTGGAACATAATTCACACAGGTGTGTTTGCCGATTGGGAAACACTTTTCATCTATATAGCCAGCCCCGAGCAAAGAAGTACCTCCAACGCAAGACTGGGTATTTCAATTGAAGTAGCTCGCCCTTAAAAAGGGAGTGGTTTTTTGTGTCTGTTAGCTGGATTTTGAATAAAAACCAGCTGAAACCGCTTGTCTGAAAAACCAAAAAAGGACGACCTAAGTATCTGCTCATCTATCTTATTATCCAATTTTTGTCTATATTTAGCCGAAGATTAGGATTGGCGGGAATTGCTGACGGAATCTTAGAAATGTCACTTTATCATGAGGTAAAATAGATTAGCTTTGATTTCAGCCTCGTTGTAATTTCTTTTACATGGCGGTAGTGATAGATTCCTCGGATTGTCTCGAATGGGCAAAAGCTTATCGAGCGATTTTAATTTCGTCATTTGATTGCTAATGACCGATGGCAATTACAGCAAATTGATGTCTTAAATGTACAATCTCTGGAACCTCGTGATCGTTTTTTTCAGAGTATGTCTTGGCATACAAGTGTTAACTGGCAAAAATGACTAATTGATAAAAGTGGCGAACGGCGTAGTATCGCTCGCGTTAACGGGGGGCAAGGTGTGACTTACAGGGTGTCCCAGTCATTTGATGCCTTAGTCTATGGGTTTGTTGATGCTACTTTGCTTTTGGGGGGGAACAGCTTGAAAGTGATTATAGTTTGATGCCGGGTCTGTTATTGGGGTTTAGCATTGAGCCGGTGTCAGGTTGGCGAATACATCTTACGGCGAACTATAATCGCGGTGTTGCCGGTGATGAGATGACAACCGCTCAAGTATTCTTGGCGTAAAGTTTTGCATTGGGCGATGATTTTAGTGTTCGATTAAAGGTGCAACGTGATCGGTTTAAAGATGTTCGATATAATGAATTTAATGTGCAGGCTTATTTTTATTTTGAATGTACTCATAGTGAGCTGGGATGGTTGCAAAAAGTTTCAATATCGCCATGAAATGAACTCGGACTTACCTATTTGATATCTCGTCTTCTGTTCCTGTTTTACCTCCCCTTCTTTGGGCTGCCATCGCCCATTCTTCACCACAACAGCCTGAAATAAATCAATGATGCCATTCCCAATTATCGGTGTGGGTTGGAAAATGGTTATCTATGAATTTCATCTCACGTTAATGGAGATTCGTGTCAAAGTAAATGTGGTATTTTAGCGTTAGGGGAACGTGCACGTTCCTTAGGGAGACTCTTAAGGTTCTATTAACACTGCTAGGAATACATTATTTGTTAGTACAAATAATGAGTTGGCTGGAATTGAAAATCGATGGATTTCAAGCATGTTACAAAAAATCTGGAGCGGATCTATCGGTGGAAATGGCAGTGGAAAGTTCATCTTGTTAGTGTTCGATGAGTGGGCAGTCGATAAGGACTCACTGTTCAAAAATGTTTTTATCGGACGATTTTGCCAGCACTGAAAAGCCGAGGAAAAACTGTTATGATTGTTTGTCACGATGATCGCTCTTTTGAGCGTGCTGATAAGGTATTAGAAATTGAACAAGGTAAATTAGTAGAGCTTGATAGCCAGCAACAATCGACTACGATTAAATACTTGGACATCAAGCAGATGAAAAAATGAAAGTTCTAATTGTCGAGGATAATGCTGAGTTGGCGGCCGCCATGAGTGACTATCTGGTCTTACAGGGTGTTGAATGTGATTTTGCATACCATGGTGAGTCTGGTTTGACGCTGGCTCAGGAATGTCGGTTTGATGTGATCGTTCTGGACTTGATGTTGCCGAGAATGCGAGGCTTTGATGTGTGTAAGAAACTGCGCAAGCAGGGAAATTTCACGCCGGTTTTGATGTTGACGGCTTGTGATACTAACGCGGAGCAACTCATGGGTTTTCAGTCAGGTATTGATGATTATGTTGTCAAGCCCTGTCCTATGCCTCTGCTGTGGGCGCGTTTGCAGGCCTTGCACCGGCGTGACAAACCGCAAACTGATAAATTGTCGGTAGATACTCTGGTCTTGTATTTCAAGGAACGTAAGGTGACACGTGAGGGACGTGAGATAAAGCTGACGCCAACCGGTTGGAAAATGCTTGAATTACTGGCACGACGCAGTCCCGAAGTGGTCTCCAGAGCCGAATTGGAAGATCATGCCTGGCCTGATAATGACGTGGATGCCGGAAACTTTAATGTCCAATTACACCAGCTACGCAAGGCCGTGGACAAGCCCTTTGTTTATCCCCTGGTTCACACGCTTGTCGGCGTAGGCTTATGCCTCAGAAAAAAAGATGCCTGATCATCGCCACGGAGCCAGGACATTGGCCGAACAGGTACGTTGGCAGCTGTTATGGCTCGGCACGGGACTGTTTTTTGTTTGCTTGCTGATATTGCTTGTTTTCGCTTGGCGCTCCGCTGTATTAAATACCAATAGCCTGATGCAGCTTGACGCTCAATCATTGATCCGGCAGGCGGCTGAACATCCAGATTTACCTTTGCCCCACGGAGAAACGTTCAGCGCCTATCGGCAATGGGAGGAAATTCCTGAGTCACTACGCAGCCATTTTGGGAGCCTTCCTGTCATCAGCGGAAAGGTTATGGAAGTGAGTATTGCCAATGCGGATGGCACGATGGACTATCTCTACCTGCTGCATCATATTGATGCCAATTACGGCGAGCTGTTTTTGCTTAGCCGCCATCGTGCAGCAGAAATCGAGACTGTGTCCCTCGCTTTTTTCAACACAGCATTGAATCAGGCATTCTGGTTGACAGTGATTATTTTTATATCACTGTTCTTTATGGTGGGCTGGTTGATTCGCCGTACTACCGCACCCTTGGCACTGCTCAGCCAGTGGGCATCCAATCTGGGGAAAAATCCTGATCAACCCTTGAGTGCCAATTTTCCTATTGAAGAGCTGAATCAGCTTGCTGCACAATTACATGAAGGCGTGGGGAGAATACAGGCATTTAATCAACGTGAGCAGCAATTTTTAAAACATGCCAGCCATGAACTGCGTACACCTTTGGCGATTATTCAGGCCAGCCTGGACACCTTGAATCTGCAAAGTAGCGAAGCTAGCCGACCCGCAGTGCAACGCGCACTGAAGGCTAGCGCTAATATGAGACGACTATCCGCAGCATTGTTGTGGCTGGCACGCGAATGTGAACGACCCGTCGACAAGAGCTATATCGCCGTTCATGATCTGTGTGAGCAAATTATCAATGACCATCGTTATTTGCTGAACAATCGACAGATTGATATTTGTTCCGATATCAGTGTCGATACTCTTTATATCGAGAGTGATTTGTTTTCCATTGTTATTGCCAACCTGGTCAGAAATGCTTTTATGTACAGTGTTAATGGTGTCATAGAGTTGGACGTATCGACACATGCTCTTCGCATCACCAACCCTATACAGGCAGAAGCCAGCAGTGAAAAATATAATGATTCGCCAGGGTTTGGGCTTGGGTTGCAACTGGTGAAGCGCATTTGTGCTAAACTGGATTGGCAGTTTTCTTTTAATATCGAAAAAAACTCTGTCATCGTTGCAGTTACTTGGCGTTATGCAGGATAATATCCATGATATGCCTTTGGTTTATCGTCGGGACTACTGGTTTGTCGAGTACTTCTATGCCCGTAGCAATTGTTAGTGCGGCGTGGGATATCGGGTAAAGTAGCCAACATGGTAGGGAAGTGAACCCCCTATCATTTTTCCTCATCGATATCTAAATCTCAAACGCTATGGGTATATCGTACACAATGTATCGATACCCGTTCTTACAGAAGTGTACCGCTATATCCCAATGTATGCCCTTACTTGAAGATTACATTAACAATTAATAAATTCTTGAACTTCAATAACTTTCCTATAAACTTGTTGGTAATCATCAATTAAATTTCCATTGAGCTTAATGTTATTAGAATCTTCACGCTAAGCGGAGAATCAATGATTTTTCAGCACTTTAATTCCATTGCGAGACTTGGGTCAAGCTTAACGAAAACAATTTTTTTGACTGAATTTTTCATGAAAATATTATGCGAATAAAATTTCAAACTTGGCCATTTTACGAGAATGATGAAATAGAAGCGGTGAGGGATGTGCTTTATTCTGGTAGAGTGAACTACTGGACGGGTGATCAATGTAAGGCCTTTGAGAAAGAATATGCCTCTTACTGTGGAGCGGAGAACGCAATTACTTTGGCCAATGGGTCCGTTGCTATTGAGCTGGCTTTGAAAGCGCTTGAGATAGGCCGGGGAGATGAGGTAATTGTAACATCAAGGACATTTATAGCATCTGTCAGTGAAATTGTTCGCTGTGGTGCCATGCCTGTATTTTGTGATGTTGATTCAATTTCTCAAAATATAAATGAGAATACCATTAAACAAGTTTTATCAGAAAAGACTAAAGCGATAATAGCAGTGCACTTAGCTGGATGGCCTTGTGACATGGATTCCATTCTTGCAATTGCTAAAGAGTACGGCTTAAAGGTTGTGGAGGATTGTGCTCAAGCGCATGGTGCAACATATAAAGGAAAGCCCGTTGGTTCGTTTGGTGATGCGGCGATTTTTTCTTTTTGTCAGGATAAAATAATCTCCACTGGTGGTGAAGGCGGCATGCTAGTGACTAATAATAAATATACTTGGGAAAAAGCCTGGGCTTATAAGGATCATGGTAAAAGTTATAATGTTGTATTTAATAAAGAACATACACCTGGTTTTAGGTGGTTGCATGAGTCGTTTGGAACTAACTATCGAATGACAGAAATGCAAGCAGCGATTGGCAGGATCCAGCTTCGAAAGTTAGATGATTGGGTGGAAAAACGCAGAGAGAATGCAGCGACATTGTCGGCCTGTTTTAAAAATATTCAAGCATTAAGAGTTACTGAACCACCACCAGAAATTGGCCATGCCTATTATAAGTTTTATTGTTTTATTCAACCAGAAAAACTTAAAAAAGAGTGGAGTAGGGGGCGAATTTTGCAAGCTATTAATGACATTGGTGTACCGTGTTATAGCGGTTCTTGTTCAGAAGTATATTTGGAAACAGCATTTGTTAAAATAGGTTTACAGCCAAAAGAAAGACTTTTGGTGGCGAAACAGCTGGGTGAGACGAGTTTGATGTTTTTGGTGCATCCCACTTTAAGTGATGAGCATATGAAGGCTAGTTGTGACGCTGTAAATGCTGTTATGAAGATGGCATCGGCGTAGTTGCTGCCTGTCCGAAAACCCATGCTTCTGATTAAAGCGGTATTGTCGCTAGCCGTTCAGGTTTTCACTTTCACAGGTTTTTCCAGTTAATCATCGCGAGAACGTGCATCAATGTGGATATCGGCAATATTGACTTCGCCAAAATGAAATGGTAGGTTTTCAGTGGAAGACATGTGTCATTTATGCTTCGAAAAAACCAGATACTACGCATTATTGGGCACATGAAAGGCCATTGTTAATCAATAAACTCAGTGGTGTCGAGCATTTTAGTTAGGTTTGAGAGTAATAACCTTGATACCATTGAACAAATTTGGCGACACCATCTTCCACCGTTGTGTTGGGTTTATAATCAACGTCATTCACTAAATCCACTACATCGGCATAGGTGTCAGGGACATCGCCAGGTTGTAATGGCAGCATATTAAGCTGTGCTTTTTTACCCAGGCAATGTTGTAGTACTTCAATATAATGCATGAGTTCAACTGGTTGATTATTGCCAATGTTATATAATCGGTAAGGTGCTTTACTGCTGGCTGAATCGGGGTTATCGCTGTTCCAGCTATCATTGGGTTGGGCAACATGGTCCAGTGTTCTGATCACACCTTCAACGATATCATCAATATAAGTGAAATCGCGGCGGTGATTACCGTAATTAAATACATCAATGGGCTTGCCCGCAAGGATGTTTTTGGTAAACAAAAACAACGCCATATCAGGACGTCCCCAGGGGCCATATACCGTAAAGAAGCGTAACCCGGTAGTGGCTAAATTATAAAGGTGACTATAAGTGTGAGCCATTAATTCGTTGGCTTTTTTGCTTGCCGCATACAGGCTTACCGGGTGGTTGACGTTGTGGTGAACCGAAAAGGGCATGTTAGTATTGCTGCCGTAGACGGAACTGCTTGAGGCATAAACCAAGTGCTCAACATCATTGTGGCGACAACCTTCCAGAATATTAATAAAACCAACTATGTTGCTGTCGATGTAAGCATGGGGGTTTTCTAATGAATAACGTACACCTGCTTGTGCCGCAAGGTTGACAACCCGGTCGGGTTTGTAGCGCTTGAATATTTTTTCGATAACCGGGCGGTCTTCTATATTGGCCCGAACATCGGTAAAAGCAGGATTGTCTTTTATTATGTCAAGACGCGCTTGTTTTAGGGAGACATCGTAATAATCATTTAAGTTGTCTATACCGATGATTTCATCTCCACGTGCTAGTAAGCGCTGTGCCAGTTTATTACCGATAAAGCCCGCAGTGCCCGTGATTAATACTTTCATTGTTTGTTATTGTCCTTGAATTCTCGGTATATCTGATGAAACTGAATGTTTAATGTTGGATTCAAGACTACAGTCGCCCATCAACCGCTTCCAACGGTAGCATGCCTTTAACATCAAACAAGACGACTTCCGGTTTACCGAGTTTACGTATGCCCGCAGCACCCATGTCACAAAACTCTTGGTGATTAACGGCCAGAATGATGGCGTCGTAATGCTTGTGTTTTAATTCCGAAATCGGCGTTATGGCGTATTCTCGCTGGGCTTCTTCGCTGTTAGCCCATGGGTCGTAAACATCAATGTTCGCATTGTAATCACTCAATTCATTGATAATGTCAATGACTCGGGTGTTGCGTAAATCAGGGCAGTTTTCTTTGAACGTCAGGCCCATGACTAAAACATTAGACCCCACAACATGAATTTGGCGTTGGGTCATGGTTTTTACCACGCGGTTAACAATGTGCGAACCCATACTGTCATTGATGCGGCGCCCCGCCAGAATAATTTCCGGTTGGTAACCGATTTCCTGTGCTTTGTGGGTTAAGTAATAGGGGTCAACACCAATGCAATGGCCACCTACAAGGCCTGGGCGAAACGGTAGGAAATTCCATTTTGTACCCGCCGCTTCGAGTACTTCCAGAGTGTCAATGTTAAGTTTGTTAAAAATCAGTGACAGTTCATTAATGAGTGCAATGTTTACGTCGCGTTGAGTGTTCTCGATTACTTTGGCTGCTTCGGCGACACGGATGCTGCTGGCTTTATGGGTGCCGGCGGTAATAATGCTGGCATAAAGTGCGTTAACGAACTCAGCTACTTCGGGAGTGGAACCTGAGGTAACTTTCAGAATGGTGGTGACACGGTGTTCTTTATCGCCGGGATTAATGCGTTCGGGGCTGTAACCTGCAAAAAAATCCTTGTTAAATGTTAGTCCGGATTCTTTTTCTATAATGGGAACACAAACTTCTTCAGTGGCGCCGGGATAGACGGTGGATTCATAAATAACGATATCGTTATGCTTGATGACCTGAGCTACTGCTCTACTGGCATTTATTAGTGGGCTAAGATCGGGGCGCTTAAATTCATCGATCGGTGTTGGTACCGTGATGATGAAAATATTGCAAGCCGTTAAATCATTTAAGTCGCTGGTGTATTGTAAATGCGTCGCTTGTTGCAATTCTGCCTTAGAGACCTCTAAGGTGCTATCTTTACCATTATTCAGTTCTGAAATGCGGTGGCTGTTGATGTCGAGTCCGATGGTGGGGGTTTTTTTTCCAAATTCCACCGCAAGGGGTAATCCTACATAGCCAAGACCTAATATACCAATTTTTGTGTTTGCTAAGTCAAACATAATATACCTGCCGTAAGAGAGTGAGAATCGTTATTTTTATTAATAATTGCATCAGTTTATCGTTTAATTTATCCGATGACCGCATCAAAGGCACTTATTTTACCTGGCTAAACGCTGTGTTTTTTCTTTATTCGCTGAGCAAGTCAAAGGCAATGGTTTGAGCGGTTACGGTGCATTTTAAATCTTGTGCTGAGTCGTTAAATTCTTTATTAAGTTAGCTTACTTATTTTGTTGGCATTATTGCTACGGTTCATTTTGATTGCCGCGCCCGATGGCGTAATGGACGATTCCCAGGTTTTTCAGCATGTGAGGATCGTATATGTTACGACCATCGAAAATAACCGGTTGTTTTAACATGCTTTTGATTTTATTAAAATCAGGGCTGCGAAAAATGCTCCATTCAGTGACAATGACCAGAGCGTCGGTATTATCCAATGCCGCTTCTGGACTATCACAGAGTTGCAAATCGGCGCGGTCACCATAGAGGCGCCTTGCTTCGTTTGTAGCTTCAGGATCATAAGCTTTCACTGATGCGCCTTTATCCCAGAGTGCTTCCATAATGGTTCGGCTGGGTGCTTCGCGCATATCGTCAGTGTTAGGTTTGAAAGCTAGCCCCCACAAAGCAAATACTTTACCGTTGAGATCGCCATTAAAATGTGTTGAAATTTTGTTAAATAACACCTGTTTTTGGCGTTTATTGACGGATTCAACAGCACTTAACAATTCAGCGTGATATTCAACGTCGTGTGCGGTGCGTTCCAGTGCCTGTACGTCCTTCGGGAAACAGGAGCCACCGTAGCCGCAGCCCGGATAAATAAAATGGTAGCCGATACGCGGGTCTGAACCCATGCCAATGC
Source organism: Gammaproteobacteria bacterium (assembly GCA_013152545.1). Classification (GTDB taxonomy): domain Bacteria; phylum Pseudomonadota; class Gammaproteobacteria; order SZUA-152; family SZUA-152; genus JAADGF01. The sequence continues at coordinate 57,450 of JAADGF010000055.1, read as the reverse complement.
GCACTTTTTCGATATCAGCACCGAGACGTTCTGCGAGATTGGATAATTCATTCATAAAACTGATTTTGGTGGCTAGCATTGCATTGGAAGCGTATTTGGTAAGTTCAGCGGAACGGATATCCATATTGATAACCCGGTCACGATTACGATTAAAAGGCATGTACAGAGCTCTCATTAATTCCGCTGTACGAGGATTGTCAGTCCCAATGATGATACGGTCAGGTTTCATGAAATCGTCAATCGCTGCGCCTTCTTTAAGAAATTCAGGATTGGATACCACATCAAATTCGACTTTACCGTTGCGTTTTTTCAATTCTTCGTTGACAGCACTGCGTACTTTATCGGCAGTTCCCACGGGCACTGTGGATTTGTTAACCAAAATGCGATAATCGGACATATTAGCCCCGATGCTGCGCGCTACTGACAGGACATATTGTAAATCGGCTGATCCGTCTTCGTCGGGGGGCGTACCGACGGCGATAAATTGGTACAAACCATGCTCAATACCTTCCGTCGCGCTGGTGGTGAAACGCAGACGTCCTGATTCGCTATTTTTGGTGACGACCAATCCCAGCCCGGGTTCAAAAATAGGGATTTCGCCATTATTTAGTTGATCGATTTTTCCTTGGTCAATGTCTACGCAGAGTACGTCATTCCCCACTTCTGCCAAACAGGCACCTGTAACCAATCCGACATAGCCAGAACCATAAATAGTGACTTTCATTGTTTTACTCTCTTGATCCGATCTTGATCCGATAGTGGAAATTCAAGTGATTAAGCTTGAGTTTATTAACTTGAGTTTATTAACGTTAAGACCTATTAGCGACGGCTTATTAAATGCAGACAGAACAATAGCAAAGACACGCCCAATAGTCATGTACTGGCCCCTATTTTATTGCATCAGACATTGTATAAGCTATTGTATGGTGTCATGCACGAAATTATGCGCAACGCATTATAGAGTCGCCGGGTAAATCAGGGGTGATGATACAGTGTTTACGCTCCCCTTCCACCCGATGTAACGATTAGATGGTGATTTTATTAAACCGAGTCTAAGTTAATGAAACTCGTCCTACAGAGTTTGTTTAACATTTCGCTGAAGGTGATATCGTGGCATATTTGGTTAATGAAACAACGTTCTACTTACCTCAAAATGCTCTCCAGGAATGTGTACCAGTGCCATAATTTGCATTTTTCGACAGCGCTCCATATTCGTAAGCATGCTGAGCCTTTGAGTGAAGGTGGTAAAATGCAATATTTGAATTGTTTCAAAAATTTAGTGCAACTTGATAAGCGCTCAATTGATGGATTTAGCTTGAATGCACTGACAGGACTGGTCTGATGGTCGTTATTCAGCCGTGGAATCTGGGGGGTAACTATTGGTTTCAGGATGATACCGGACTGTTGCAATATATTAGGTGCATAATATTCTGTTTTTATTGGCCGAAAAGCCTTATTATTGCGCGTTTGACATCTTGATACCCGATATGTCAATTATTGTGTTGTGCTCCTCGGTAATTTGAATCACTCTAAATGATGCTAAGGCATCTTTGGCGCTTATTTTGTGTTGCGAAAAACACAACGGATTTACACAACGTGGTTCGTATTTTTAAACAATATATTCCCGTTTCCTTCCTTCTAATGGGGGTTGTGGAATTTCTGGTCTTTATATTTGCCATTTACGCTGGTATGACGTTGCGATTTTTGGGTGATGCAGATATCCAATACACCAGTGTTGGGCAGGTTTACCCCAAGGCGCTTGCATTTTCCCTTGTGCTCTTTGTGAGTCTGGGGGCGATGGGGCTGTATCAGCGCCGATTTCGACATGGTCCTGCCGGTATGATGCTACGTCTTATGACTGCATTTCTGTTGGGTTTAATGGCGATGAGTATTGTCTATTACTTGATTCCTGAATTGTTTCTTGGGCGAGGGGTAACAGCTTACGCTCTTATTATCGCTTTTTGTTTGATTGTAGGACTTCGTTTCGTTTTTATCAAAACTATTGATCAGGATAGCTTAAAGCGGCGTGTATTAGTGTTGGGAGCGGGAATGCAAGCGCTTCAAATTTCACAGCAATTACGGCGCCGCACCGACCGCCGTGGTTTCCTGGTTGTTGGTTATGTACATGTGAAAGGAGAACATGATGCTGTGGATGAAAACCTTATTTTGCGCCCCGATGTACCGCTGTTGACCATGGCGACCAAATTACAGGTGGATGAAATTGTTGTTGCGGTGGGTGATCGTCGGCGCAAGAGCTTTCCGGTGCATGAGTTATTGGATTGCAAATTGAGTGGCATTGATGTGATCGATTTAACGACTTTTTTTGAGCGAGAGGTTGGTAAGATAAAGCTCGATATTTTGAACCCCAGTTGGTTAATATTTACTGATGGGTTTAATCAGAGTGAGTTTTTGAGCATACAGAAGCGTTTGTTTGACATTTTGATCAGCGTCATTTTGTTATTATTAGTGTGGCCGGCAATGTTGTTAGTGGCAATTGCAATTATGTGTGAAGACGGTTTACGAAGTCCTGTGTTGTACCGTCAGGTACGTGTTGGGCAGCATTGGAAGTTGTTCAACGTTTATAAATTTCGCAGTATGCGAGTGGATGCCGAAAAAGCTGGAGCGCAGTGGGCCCAGAAAAATGATACGCGTATTACCCGGGTGGGCGACTTTATACGTAAAGTCAGATTGGATGAGCTGCCGCAGATCTTTAATGTGCTAAAAGGGGACATGAGTTTTGTGGGTCCCCGCCCAGAGCGGCCGGAATTTGTTACCAAGCTTTCTGAGAAAATCCCATACTTTGCAGAACGGCATCGTGTAAAGCCGGGAATTACCGGCTGGGCGCAAGTCTGTTATCCCTATGGTGCTTCAGAGAAAGATTCTCTGGAAAAATTGCAATATGATTTGTTTTATATTAAAAACTATACTTTGTTTCTGGATCTGGTTGTTATTCTGCAAACGGCTCATGAAGTTATCTGGGGTAGGGGGGGGCGTTAAAATTTATCATATTGATATGCTATCGAATATCTTTAAGGTCGGATAATGACTAATCCTGGATTCATCGGTTACTTAGGCTGCGCCGTTGCGTTTCTTGTTTTGTCGATGATTTTAAAATCCAGTTGGCAGGGGAAGCGACAGGGTGGCGTGCTGCTTATTGCGGTCATTGTGAGCATCCTATGGGCCGCTGTTGCTGCATATCAAGCTACCACAGACCACCCAATGTCGGTGTCCCTGGCGGTTATAGAAATGCTTCGTGATGCCGCCTGGATCGCTTTTTTATTAACAATTCTTTTTACGCAAGCCGGGGAAGCAAGTAGCAAGTTACCGTTGAAGGTTACTGCATTTGTGGTGATGGCCGTCGTTCTGGTTGCGGAGGGGGTGCTGAGTTACATCGGTCTGGTGAATTCTGCATTGCTTGATGGCTGGGTGTTCGATCTTCTTGTTTTTAGTCATATTGTCGTGGCGGTTGCTGGGCTTATTCTGGTGGAGCAGCTATTTCGTAATGGTACATCAGAGCAACGTTGGTCACTTAAATACCTGTGTTTTGGTATCGGTGGTTTGTTTGCCTATGATTTTTATCTCTATGCTGAAGCATCTTTGCTGCAAAAAATCGATTTAGATGTTTGGGCGGCAAGGGGGTTTGTCAACATAATGGTTGTTCCATTGATCGCTGTTTCGGCTGCCCGGAACCCACAATGGTCTTTAGACGTATATGTATCCCGCCAATTTGTTTTTCACACCACGACACTAATGGGAGCAGGTATTTACCTTATCGCCATGGCGGCAGGTGGTTACTATATTCGATTACATGGTGGCAATTGGGGTGGGGTTGCGCAACTTATATTTCTGTTTGGGGCTATCGTGGTCTTGGCATTACTGCTCTTTTCAGGACAAATGCGGGCACGTAGCCGGGTTTTTCTTAGTAAACATTTTTTCAACTATCGCTACGATTACCGTGAAGAATGGATGCGTCTTATTAACACTTTGTCTGGTCAAGGCTTGGATGAGCGTTTAAGGGATCGTGTGGTGCAGGCGGTTGCTGAAATTGTTGAGAGTCCGGGTGGTGTTCTTTGGCAGTGCAATGATCAGCGCAATTGTCAAATGATGACAACCTTAAACATGCCTTTGGACGAGAATAATATCGATACGAATGACAATGCCTCATTAGTGCAATTTTTGAAAGCGAAACGTTGGGTCATCGATATTGGCCATTATATAAAGGAGCCTGCTGTTTACGGTGAATTGGAACTGCCCGGATGGTTGAAAGGCCTGCAACAGGCGTGGTTAGTTATTCCATTGTTACAGCAGGCTAATTTATATGGTTTCATTGTATTGGCGCGTGGTCGTGCTACTATGACTCTCAACTGGGAAGATCGGGAATTACTGGTAACCACTGGCCGCCAGGCTGCTAATTACTTAGCGCTGCTCGACACCAATGACGCGTTGATGGGGGCAAGGCAATTTGAAACGTTTAATCGTTTGTCCGCATATGTTGTGCATGACTTAAAAAATGTTGTGGCACAATTGGCCTTGGTGGTAAAAAACGCTGAAAAACATAAAAATAATCCCGAGTTCGTGGTAGATGCCATACGTACTGTTGACAATGCAGTCAATAAAATGAATCGTATGTTGGCTCAGCTCAGAAAGGGAAGGCATCAAATTACCGAAGACAAACAATTACAGATTGTTTGTCTTGAAAGTGTTATTTGTGACGCAGTGGAGCATCGTTCTGTGGATAGACCCATCCCTTTATTTGATACACAAGAGCAGGGCGTCAAAGTGCTTGTTGATGAAGACAGGTTAATGGCCGTTGTTGAGCATTTAATACAAAATGCTCAAGAGGCAACGTCTAAAAATGGGTTTGTAAAAGTACGACTGTTTTGTAGCAGTAACCACGCGGTTGTTGAAATCGCTGACAACGGTTGTGGTATGGACGCTCAGTTTATTCGTGATCGCCTTTTCAAGCCATTTGATACCACAAAAGGAAATGCAGGCATGGGGATTGGGGTGTACGAAAGTCGTGAGTTTATTTCATCGATGGGTGGACAGTTTGCCGTTACTAGCGAGCCTGGTATGGGCACGACTTTTCGAATCAGGCTAAAGATTTATCAGCCGGAAGAATCTAACCACATCAACCCGGCTCAAACAATCGAGGTGGTAAAATAATCGATGATCAACGCATTGGTATAATATATGACTAAACCAGCCTTAAAATCATTGCTCGTTATCGAAGATGACGTTGGTTTGCAAAACCAACTTCGATGGTCGTTTGAAAATTACGATATTTTAGTTGCGGGTGATAGGGAAACCGCATTAGCTGAAGTGAAGAAACATTCCCCGTCAGTGGTCACTCTGGACTTGGGTTTACCACCGGACGCAGCCAATGCCTCCGAAGGTTTTGAGACGTTGGGCGCAATTTTGTCGATGGCACCGCATACTAAAATTATTGTCGTGACGGGTAATGACGAACGGGAAAATGCCGTAAAAGCTATTGGTATGGGGGCGTATGATTTTTATCAAAAACCCATTGACCCAGAGATACTTCGTCTCATTGTGGATCGTGCTTACGAATTATTCCATTTGGAAAAAGAGAACAGAACACTCTCACAGCAGCATTTGCCTTCTCCCCTGGGGGGAGTGATTACCGCCAGTCCACAGATGTTAAAGGTCTGTCGTACAGTGGAAAAACTGGCACCTACAGATGTCACCACGTTATTGCTGGGGGAAAGTGGTACTGGTAAAGAAGTCATTGCACAAGCTATTTACGGCTTGAGTCCACGAGCAAAAAAACCTTTTATCGCAATCAACAGCGCAGCTATACCAGAAAACTTGTTAGAGAGTGAACTATTCGGTTATGAAAAAGGCGCTTTTACAGGAGCGACCAAACAGACAAGAGGTAAAATTGAATATGCAAATGGTGGTACGTTTTTTTTAGATGAGGTTGGTGATTTACCATTAGCTTTACAGGCGAAAATGCTGCGATTTTTACAGGAAAGAGTAATTGAACGTGTTGGCGGTCGAGAAGAAATACCGGTTGATGTGCGAGTTATTTGTGCAACTCACCGGAATCTGCCTGAGCTTATTCAACAATCGGCTTTTCGGGAAGATTTATACTATCGTATTAGTGAAATTACTATTGATATTCCGGCGTTAAGAGAGCGAGAGGGTGATGCTTTGTTATTGGCGAGAGTGTTTTTAGACAGATTTAACCAACAGCTTAAGAAAAATTACAAAGGCTATACCGCTAGCGCCATTACTGCAATTGAAAATCATACTTGGCCTGGTAATGTACGTGAGCTGGAAAACAAAGTTAAGCGCGCTGTGATTATGGCAGAAGGTCAGCAAATAACCGCTGAAGATTTGGATTTAGTCATTAATGAGAATATTGATGATGTTAGTGTTGATTTGCGTCAGGTTCGTGAAATAGCTGAACGACAAGCCATACAACGGGCTTTAACGCTATGTAAGGATAATGTGTCACAAGCTGCGGAGTTGTTGGGTGTGAGCCGGCCGACATTATATGATTTGATGACCCGCTATGGGTTAAAAAGATAATTATACCCATCGCGAATAGGTTTCTGGATAGAGTGTATATAAGCTGTTTTCTGGCAAAGCATTGCAATGCAGCTAGTAAAAATAGCTCACACACACTTTTTCGAGAAGGTCTGTTGGTGATGGGGATTTAACACTGTTAAGGTAAATCGAGACTATGATAACTATTAAAATAAGACCATCAATCTGCCATTACTTTGTCAATTTATGCTGCTGGGTATTATGTCTATTTCTAGTATTCACGGGAATAGCTTATGCGGCATCAAGCGAAGAATATTTGGCCAGAGCAAAGGCGCACTTGAACAAGGGGGAGGTGAGTGCAGCCATCATTGAATTGAAGAATTCATTGCAAAAAAACTCGAAAAATGCCGAAGCGCGGTTTACGTTAGGCGTAAGTTATTTAGAACTCGGTGATGGAGCGCAGGCGGAAAAAGAACTGGAGCGTGCCAAACGTTTAGGGTTTGCGATGAATAAAGTTATCGCACCCTTGGCTAAATCGTATTTGCTAATTAATCAACCCCAGCGAATACTGGATGATATTAAAGTTGATAATAGCTATCCAGACACCGTTAATGCAGAACTCCATGTATTGTATGGCGAAGCCTATATTATGCTTAACGACTTTGATAAAGCAGGGGCGCAATTTTCTAAAGCACTAACATTTAACGCTTTATCGAGCGATGCCCGCCTGGGGCAGGCACGTTTGGCCATTGCTGAAGGTAACTTTGCTGAAGCAAAAACATTTCTTAACACAGTAATCGAACATGAGCCAAGTAGTTCTACGGCCTGGACTGCGTTGGGAGAAATTGAACGACGTCAAGGAAACTTTGAAACAGCTGAGAAAAACTTACAGCAGGCAATTAAGTTTAATGCTTCTAATATGGCCGCGCAGTTAGGTTTGGCGACGATCGCCATTAGTGTCGGCGAGTTTGATAAAAGTCTGGCGAAGTTGGACGAAATTGATCGTCTTGTCCGAAATCCGCCAATGATGGCGAGCTATATACGTGCAATGGCCTATTATAATAAAAAAGATTTGGTCGAGACAAAAAAAGCGTTAGAAAAAGTATTGCGAGTGGCACCCAATCATATACCCAGCTTACAATTAATGGGTGAAATTCATTATCTCAATCAACGTTTTGAGCAGGCTGAATATGCGCTTGATAATGTAGTGGCTGCGCAGCCGCAAAACTTAGCCGCTGTGAAATTATTAGGTGCTGTCTATGTTAAGTTAAATCAACCCGGCAAAGCGATTGATATCATGAAGCCGTTGGCGGCTAAATACAACAATGATGCGCAGCTAATGGCTTTGTTAGGGAGCGCTTATATGCGCAATCGTGAAACCAGTAGTCAAGCGATGGAATATTTAACTAAGGCGGTTGAGCTTTCCCCGGATGCGGCCAACATTAAGACACAGCTAGCATTAGCACAGTTGGTTGGTGGCAAACAATCTGAAGCGGTCGAGCAATTGGAGTCTGCCATTGAGTTAGGGCCTGATTTGGTGCAAGCGGATATATTGCTGATCTTGGTACATATTCAAAATAAGGAGTTTTCAAAAGCACTGGCACAGGCAAATGCATTACAAAAGAAAAGCGCAGACAACCCGATCGCCTACAATTTGACGGGCGCTGCATATCTTGGGTTAAAAAAACGTAGAGAAGCACGTGAACAATTTCAAAAAGCGTTAAGTATTAATGCAACGTTCTTGCCTGCGATGATGAATCTCGCACGTATGGATCAACAAGATGATAAAATCGATGCGGCAAAAAAACATTACCAATCAGTATTAAAGGTGAATGAAGGACACGTCGCTGCGCTGATGTCCCTGGGGGATATAGCCAGCAAAGAGGGTGATACCTCGGCGTCGCTTAACTATGTTAAAAAGGCGAACACCCTGAATCCCAGCAATCCGTTACCAGGGATTTATTTGGTGCAATACTATTTGAGACAAAATCAGGCATTAAAAGCATTATCGACTGCCAGGCAATTGAATTCCGATATACCCAATAATGCGACCATTTTAAAGGCATTGGGTATGGCGCAAATGGCGGCAGAGCAGAAGAGCAATGCCGTTGTGACCTTTAATAAATTGGTCGATCAGACCCCTAAGTCGCCCGAAGGTCACTATCTTTTAGCAAAGCTCTATATCAGTAGGGATGAATTTAACGCGGCAGGTGATGCCCTTGATAAGGCGTTGACGTTGGCTCCAAATCATCTGCCGTCACTTTTGGCCAGCGCACAATTGGCAATAAAAACGAAGATGCCTCAGGATGCCTTAAAAATAGCAGAAACAATAAAAAAACAACATCCGAAATCGACTGTAGGGTATATATTGGAGGGAGATACTTACGCCAGTCAACAGGAATTCAAGAAAGCGGCACGTGCCTATGAGGACGGCTTTAACAAATTTAAGACATCGCAGCTATTGATTAAGCTGGTTGGGGTTAGCGAGGCGGTAGGTGATTCTGCCAAAACAGTCGAGTTATTAAAAGCATGGAATAAAGAACATGCTGATGATATTAGGGTGGCGATGTTATTGGCGGGTAACTATCAGGCAAGCCAGAACAACAAATCGGCGATGAAATTGTATCGTCATATCGTAAAGCTGGATCCAAAAAATATTGTTGCTTTGAACAATTTAGCCTGGTTGTTACACCTTGAAAAGAGTGCGAAAAGTCTAGAGTTTGCAGAAAGGGCCTATAAGCTTTTGCCTAAAAATCCCGAGGTGGCCGATACCTACGGTTGGTTATTAGTTAATCATGGTGATGTTAATCGTGGTTTGATTTTGTTGCAGCAAGCAGCTCTTCAAGCGCCGCAACTTAGCGAAATTCGTTACCATGTGGCTGTGGCAATGCATAAGCTGGGGCGTTCAGAAGAGGCAAAAAAAGAGCTTGAGAAAATTTTACAGAAGGATGCTAAATTTTCGGATTCCGATAAGGCGCTAACACTTTACAATAGTCTGAAGTAGTCTTTTGGTAGACAACTGCTGCAAACTGAATTTTGGCCTGATTAATTTAGGTTAAATGTTCGGTAACGGCTCAGATTACCTTTGATTTGTCAGAACAAGGATAAAGTACGACGTTTACCGGTGTAAAAAAACTCTTTTGACACAGTAATAATCGGGCAAATCAAAGGTAAGCTGAGTAATTACCGTTGTTTTGACAGACTGTTGATGTGGATCGGAAGCTTTCCCGAGGGGAGCGTAAAAGAGGTAAGGCTTTATCGCTTGAAACTTGAATATGATGTGGTCAGTAGCTACATAAAAAAACCCCGCTAGGAATAGCGGGGCTTCACATAAGCTTAATACGTCATAAATAACGGGTTTTGATGTTAGCGCGTATTATGCGCATTTGCCACGTTGGCGTCGTGTTGCAAAACCAGCACAGAGCAGGCCGATGCCGATTAATGCTAAGGAGGTTGGCTCGGGAACTTCAATTTCATAGTCAAAACTGGATACCGCTTTGCCAGTATGTTCAATTATAGTAACAAGCGTTATCGAATATGGTGGGTTACCAATATCAATTCCACCACCGAATGTATCAGAAAAACTTCCGCCAGGTACGCTGGTATCATGAATTAACGTATCCAGACCAAATATAGTATTTGATACATCAACGTAAGTTTGAAAGGTTATGTTTCCACCTGAAATTCCGCCAAAATCCCCCTCGTAAGAAGAGATGCCTCTTGTTATGTCGGTTTCACTTAACATGATGGTTAATGTGCCTCCGACCGAAGAACTGCCATCAATAGAGTTCAAATGCAGGATATCTGTAGTGGGGGAATCATACCAGACTGATCCAAACCCTTTTGCTGACACCGAAGGCCAGATGGTGGAATTCCACACGCCGGGAAAGAAATCACTGTCAAAAGCGATAATGCCATTTCCGTCGCTATCATTGAATATTTCAGTTTGGGTGCCGTCACTAATTGAAAGCATTAATGCAGCGTTAGCTGACGATGCAAACAATGAAAACAATAGAATTAAACTTGATTTGTATAAAGATTTCATTTTAATAACCTTTGTATGTACTGCACGGATAAAAAAGCGGTTTTTAACTATGGTTGATAATCAAACATTCAAAGGAACATAGTTATAAACTTATTTAAAGTAAAGCAAAAACCGTGCCCAAAAAAAATACTCATGTAATTTATTGATTTAAAATAATAATTTAAAAATAACCCTTCACAATTTTGAGACTGACAGAGTACTGTAAAGTATTCTGACATATTGATATAGTCGTTTTTTAGGGAATAACCTAATTCTGCGAAAGTGAGTGAAATGTATTAGAAAACAATAAAATAAGAGCCGCTATAGTAATTGTTACCCTGTTCTAAACTGAATTAATTTTAGCCAAATGCTGATTGGATCAAAAAAAATGTAAAGATATTCGACAGTACTTAAGGACTGTTGACGTTTCATTTTTAATTGGTGCTTCAATTTTAACAGCTTACATTAACGCTATGTTGAGGTAATGAGAATAACGGATAAATTTTTAATGTTTTTTAACACTTTTTAATGATTTTATGTATTACAATCCACCTCTCATCATGCGGAGAATAGGCGTTTTATGTCAATTTTTATGATTGAACAACGGGCAGCGGTGGACGACAGGCAGCTCTATTAGGGGTAGCGCGCTAATGAGAGCAACTGCTAAGCGCAATATCGAGCACAGAATAGCTGCACCTTCCTATTTTAAATTAAACCATGAAATCATATTACCTGCCTGTTAATATTCGGAGGGTTATGATAAATGTTTTAGTTATAATGTTTTTGGTTGTAGTGATACAGACGTGTCCCAAGTAAATTGCCAACTTTAATTTAGGAAAATTAATTAAAATGTTTAGCAATATGAAGATAATACCGAAGACCCCGTTGATTCGACAAATTACCATTGTTGGATTTTTAAACCTGTTTTTAATAAGTTGTGCTGTACCTGTGGTTTATGCACCGCTTGAGTTGGCTGATTCTGATACAACTCAGGACATAAGCTATAAAATAGGGGCAGGTGAGGGCTTGGAAATCTACGTTTGGCGCAATCCGGAAATTTCGTCGAGTATACAAGTACGGCCTGATGGTAAAATTTCAACGCCCCTCGTGGAGGACTTAGTGGCTGTTGGAAAGACCCCTACGCAGCTTGCAAGGGATATTGAAAGAGAGTTGTCAATTTATATTAAAGAACCGCTAGTGACCGTAATGGTTAGGACGTTTGTTGGACCCTATGATCAACAAATACGCGTCGTTGGCGAGGCGGCTAAACCGTCGATATTGCGATATAGCGCTAATATAACACTCCTTGACGTTATGATTGCCGTGGGCGGTTTAACAGATTTTGCAGCGGGTAACAAGGCTAGCATCATTCGAAAAGTTGACGGTCAGCAGCGGCAATTATTTGTACGGTTAGATAGCTTGATTCGCGATGGTGAAATTGGGGCAAATGTACCAATGCAACCCGGTGATATTTTAATAATTCCCGAATCGTGGTTTTAGGCTGTGGTATTACTGATTTTTTTGAACCAAACAAGGTGTAATAAAACAAGTGAATGATGTATTCAACCAATTGATGATTTATATTCGCGGTATATGGCGTTACCGTTGGTATATTCACCTGCTAGCATGGCCTATTTGTATTGCGGGTTGGTATTTTGTTTATTCTTTGCCGGATGAGTACCGCTCATCGGCACGTGTCTATGTTGATACACAGTCTATACTGAGGCCTTTGTTGAAGGGGCTTGCGGTGGAAACAAATGTAGGGCATCAAGTGCAAATGATTACACGTACGTTGCTGAGTCGACCCAATATTGAAAAAGTAGCGTTAATGGCGGATATGGATTTGTCAGCAAAAACACCGGGTGAGATGGAAAGCTTGCTAAGCAGCTTAGAAAAGCGAATCAAAATCACAGGCGTTAGTCGACAAAACCTGTATAGACTAGAGTTTGTAGATCAAGATCCACAGTTAGCTCAACAGGTGGTGCAGTCACTACTGACTATTTTTGTTGAGAGTGCATTGGGTGGTAACAGAGATGATTCCAATAGTGCGCAAAAGTTTTTAACGAAGCAAATTGCTGAATACGAAACGAAATTAACAGCGGCAGAAGAACGATTAAAAGAATTTAAACGTGCGAATATTGGTTTAATGCCGCAAGATGGAAAGGGATATTTTGAGCGTTTAGATGAGGCAATCAATCGATTGAGCGAGGCGAAGCTTGTGCTCAAAGAGGAAATGAATCAACGGGACGAGCTAAGGCGGCAACAACTTGGGGAGGAGCCAACCTTTGGGATGGGTAATAATCAATTCGATCAACGTGAAATATCAACCTCGCATGATGATCGCATTAAAGGATTGGAAGAACAGCTTGATGAATTGACTTTACTCTATACCGATGAACACCCCGATGTGGTCAGTACTAAACGACTGCTATCGCAATTAGAGAAAAAACGAGAAAGTGAAATTCAGGAGATTATGGAATCAAGGAGTGACACTGCGATACAAGGCGATTCTGCTTTAACTCAAAATCCGGTTTATCAACGATTACGAATTGCTCTGGGTGAAGGGGATGCGAAGGTTGTAGCGTTGAAAGTGCGTGTTGAAGAATATCAGAAACAAAAGGATGAATTGCAACGATTAGTCGATACTGTGCCACAGATCGAAGCTGAATTAAAACGCCTCAATCGGGATTATGATGTACACAAACGAAATTATGAAACGTTGGTTGCGCGTAAAGAATCAGCAATAATTTCAGAAGATGCTGAGCGTAGTTCGGATGAGTTGAGATTTAAGATCGTGGATCCGCCCAGAGTGCCATTGTCACCTACCGGACCCAACAGGCTGATGTTTGGTACCGCCGTGCTTTTTGGTGGGTTGGTGATGGGGATTGTATTTGCATTGTTTTTATCACAGCTAAAACCTACATTTGATAATCGCAAAACGATACGGGATGTCATTGGATTACCGGTGTTAGGTGGTGTATCAATGGTGTGGTCCGAACGTCAACGATTAAAAAACAAACTCGAAGCAATTTCGTTTGGGTTGGTTTTTATGGGGTTGTTAGTGGTCTACGGTGGTTACCTCGCCTTTCAGGTGTATGCGCCGGGCATATTTGATTAAGCGGCAGTTTGTTTCAGAGACGTTAAATTATGAGTTCAATTGAAAAGTATATCGACAAATTAGACAAGCAAGCCGCTGTACCGGTGGTTGATCGCGCATCGATTTCTGATGATGCTGCGTATTCAGCAGAACCTATTCAAAGTCTGGGCGGGCAAGTTGATCAATACGCGAATAAAAGTAAAACGGTTCAGGTAGACCTGGATAAACTTGCAAGGATTGGTGCATTAATACCCACTGATAAAACCAGTAAAATTGTTGAAGAGTACCGTGCAATTAAACGTCCATTAATTAAGAAAGCGTTTAATTCCAGTGCGATTGATCTACCCAATAGTAACGTGATAATGGTGACCAGCACTACGCCGGAAGAAGGTAAAACGTTCAATGCTATATGTCTTGCGATGAGCATTGTAATGGAAATGGATTACACTGTGTTGTTAATTGAGGCTGATTTAGCAAGGCCTGCGATCATCAAGTATATGGGCATTGAAGGGATTGATAAAGGTTTGGTCGATTATTTGCTTGAGGACGAAACCAACATGGCTAATTTAATATTTCGCACCAATATACCGAAATTATCCATTCTCGCCGCGGGACAAAGACACGCGGGTGCTACAGAGTTAATTAGCAGTGACAGAATGAAAAATTTTATACAGGAGTTGGCGCAACGTTATTCGGATCGAATTGTGATAATAGATTCTCCACCCTTGTTAATGTCTAATGACGCTATAATTTTGTCTGGTTTGGCGGGGCAAGTGGTCTTGATTGTCGAGTCAGGAAAAACTGGACAATTTGCAGTGAAAGAAGCCATCGAAAAACTAGACGAAAACCGTATTACCGGTGTGATATTGAATAAACACCTTGGTGGGTCAGGCAATGACTATGGTTATTACAACAAAAATGAACTCTAGGAATTTAGTATTGCTGTGCTAAACACGAGGTTAATAATAATAGCGTCGATATTACTATTTGTAACAATCATTCGAAACGGTATTGCGGTAGCAGGTAGTGTGGAATTTACGCCATTTTTAAAATTAAAAGAAAGTTACTCTAATAATGTGAATCAGCAAAGAGGGGGGGGGCAGGAAGGGTTTATCACTCAGGTTATTCCCGGGTTTGATATATCTAGCGTCGGAAGCAGGGTAAAAGTTGATGTCAACTATGCGTTGCAATATCGAAAATTCAGTAAAACGGAACGCAAAAATGAACCCGTTAGCCATAGAGTCCGTGCGGATACCAGCATTAATTTAGTTCGCAATGAACTGATTTTAGATGCAGGCGTGCAAAGATCGCAAGGTAATATTGTAGCTAATACGCGATTACCCTTTGCTAACACTATAAATCCCACTGATATTACGACAACGAAAATTGGTCCAAAATATCAAAGACGTTTTGGTAGCGCAGGGCGTTTGTTGCTCAGTTACAGTAATACATACATTCAGTATGATGGGGATGAAGTCGATACAAGCAATGCTCGAACGCAAACTTATAAAGCTAACCTTGAAGATAACTTTAAAGGCAGTAATGTTAGCTGGGAACTGGGTTACTTCAAGCTCGATAATAGTGAAGACGATAATGCTGTAGGGCGTGAGAAAAAATATCTGGAACTTAGTTTTTTGGTCGGCAATCGAATAGTTCTTTTTTATCAGGCGGGTGACGAAGGCGCTTTTTATTGGCTGGGGGGCGTTAAATGGAGCCCTAATAAACGCAATACGCTCGAGGCGAGTTATGGACGCCGTTTTTTTGGTGAAACGAAAGAGTTTTCTTTTCTGCACAGAAATAAAAAAATTTCTCTAAAAATAGTGTATACAGAGAGGGTGGTTGATCAATCCAGCCGTAATGACAGCGTGTTTAGTGGGATAGTGCCCTCAACGATAACCTCAGGCACATTCGTACAAAAAAAGGCGAGGGCAGTGTTGGCATTAACAGGAAAAAAGCTCAATTTAGCCGTTGGACTTATCAATAAAGAGCGAATAATTGAACAGTTGCAGGCGCCAGACAAGACCCGAGGAGGCGTTCTGAGGATAGGATGGAAGATTGCAAAAAATATGGACCTGGTTTTAGATAACCGTTATCAAAAAAATTTTTTTCCTGACGGTATACGGGTCGATGAATTTGTAAACAGTACACTATTGCTCAAACAGCGAATGGGTAAAAAGGCGGCACTATCATACGAATTACGGCAAACACAACATGACTCTAATTTATCTGATAGAAATTATAGAGAAACTGCGGTTTCAGTAATCTTTAATATAAAGTTTTAAAATATCTACTCCTTTGCTTGGGTATTATTCATCGACGTAGTTGGCGATGGTCGGCTTCTAACGTCATTTATTGAGCGTGTGTTTATTATGGTGAGGGTAAGGAAATTAAGCCTATTAAGAAATATTGGTTTTTTGGCAGTGGTTTCGATTGATTTAAATGACGAGATATAACGATGATACAAGCAGATAATAACTTACAACAAATGAGTTTTGACGCAAAAAACCTACCAAAAAATAGCTTGGTGTGTGTGGTGGGTGCCCGCCCTAATTTCATGAAAATTGCCCCCATTATCAGAGCGATAAAGGCCAATGCAGACCAATTACCGGTCTGTCTGATTCATACCGGCCAGCATTATGATGATGCGATGAACAAGTCGTTTTTTAATGATTTGGAAATTCCTGAGCCTGATATTAATTTGGAAGTTGGTTCTGGGAGTCATACCGTACAAACTGCGCAGGTTATGCTTCGTTTCGAAGTAATAGTGGAACAAATACAACCAAGAGGAGTATTGGTTGTTGGGGATGTAAATTCGACGATTGCTTGTGCATTGGTGGCAGCAAAAAAAAATATCCCTATTATTCACGTTGAAGCAGGGTTGCGAAGTT
Source organism: Gammaproteobacteria bacterium (assembly GCA_013152545.1). Taxonomy (GTDB): domain Bacteria; phylum Pseudomonadota; class Gammaproteobacteria; order SZUA-152; family SZUA-152; genus JAADGF01. Next base: position 40,928 of record JAADGF010000055.1, on the reverse strand, counting down.
ATGATCGCCTAATGCCGGAAGAAATAAATAGGGTGTTAACAGACCAGTTATCTGATTATTTATATACTACTGAAGCGAGTGCTAAGCAAAATCTTTTAAAAGAAGGGATATCAGCACAGCGGGTTCATTTTGTGGGTAATGTAATGATTGATTCGTTGCTTTTTTGTAAAGAAAAGGCGGCAAACATTAATGATATAATGAGCAAATATGCGGCGCTTGATTATTGTTGGCGCCCAGGTAGTCAGTTTGCCGTGTTGACGCTACATAGGCCTTCGAATGTGGACCAGCATGAGGTGCTTGAGCGGATTATCAACGTGTTAGGGAAAATCAGTGAACAGTTACCGGTGTTTTTTACTGTTCACCCGCGAACAAAACACCGACTTGAGCAATTTGGCTTGGATGCGCTGCTGAAAAAATTTAGTAATATTATTTGTTTACAGCCGCTAAGCTATCTTGAAATGCTGGGGTTATTGTCGCATGCAACGGTGGTGTTGACCGATTCAGGCGGATTGCAGGAAGAAACGACAGCGTTGGGTGTTCCATGTATTACGCTTCGGGAGAATACAGAGCGTCCTGTTACCGTGGATCAGGGTACTAATACGATTGTTGGCAGCAATGCCGAATTAATAATGTCTACATTTGATAACGTCATGACAACTGGTGGAAAAAAAGGCCGGATTCCCGATGGCTGGGATGGCAATGCCGCACAACGTATCGCTGAACACTTGTTAAGCAATTTGTAGTTATATTTGTAGTTATAAGTGTAGCCGTGTAAAGAATAAAAATTTTCAGTAATTGCAAAGTTGCTGTCGTTCTTGTTGTTGTCACAAATTATATCCAAAATGACTCAAACTCCGATTAAAAACGCATTGACTGTCGATGTCGAAGATTATTTTCAAGTATCGGCATTTGAAAATTACATTCCCCGTGAAAGTTGGGATTCATTACCGCAACGCGTGGATGTAAACACTAATCGCGTATTGGACTTATTTGCGTTGCAGGGAGTGCATGCAACTTTTTTTACATTAGGTTGGGTTGCTGAGCGTTTTCCAGATTTAGTCAAACGTATTGTGAATGAAGGCCATGAATTAGCAAGTCATGGTTATTCACATCGACGTGTGGACCAATTGTCACCGCAGGAATTTCGCGAAGAAGTGATCAAAACTAAAGATATATTGCAGGGCTTAACCGGTTGTGAAGTTAGGGGTTATCGAGCGCCAAGTTATTCTATTAGTGAAAATACACTATGGGCTCTGGATATATTATACGAAACTGGCCATGTTTATAGTTCGAGCATTTATCCGATAAAACACGATTTATACGGTATGCCAAAGGCGCCACGGTTTATGCACCATTATTGTGATGGTAAGCTAGTGGAAGTGCCTATTTCCACCGTAAAATTATTTGGCAAGACGTTGCCAGGTGGTGGTGGAGGGTTTTTTCGTTTGTATCCTTATGTTGTATCACGATGGGCGATTCGCCGGGTCAATGATAAAGATAAACAGCCAGGAATTTTCTATTTTCATCCTTGGGAAATTGATGTGGACCAACCCCGGCAGAAGCAGGCAAGTTTGAAGTCGCGTTTTCGTCATTATTTAAATCTTAATCGAACTGAAGCCCGCTTGATTCGTTTGTTAAGCGATTTCAACTGGGATCGTATGGATACAGTTTTTTTGAATAACAATATCAATAAATAACGATTACATAAAATGGGGACTGTTTCAGTGGGTGCGACGATAAATCCGACTATTAAAGCATTAGATAAAAGTAATCGAGAACGATGGGATCAGTTTGTTTTAGGTTGTCAGCAGGCTACATTTTTCCATCGAGCGGGTTGGCAGCAAGTGATTGAGCGAAGTTTTGGGCATAACACTCACTATCTTTATGCGGAGATAGAGGGTGAGATACAAGGTGTTCTGCCTTTAGTGCATGTAAAAAGTCGATTGTTTGGCAATTCATTATCGTCAACCCCATTTTGTGTCTGCGGTGGCATTGTTGCGATAACAGAGCCAGCCCGCATGGCACTTGAAAGCGAGGCGTGTGAATTGGCTGAAAAGTTGGGGGTTGACTATTTAGAGATGAGAAACAGTGAAGCTGTCAATACCGAATGGCCAACAAAAGATTTGTATGTAAGCTTCCGCAAAACGATAGATGCAGACCCTGATGTTAATTTGAATAATGTTCCTCGGAAACAGCGTGCAATGATCCGCAAAGGTATTAAGGCAGGTTTAAAAGGGGAAATAGATTCAGATATAACAAGAGTTTACGAGGCTTATTCCGAGAGCGTTCACAATTTGGGGACTCCTGTGTTCCCGAAGAAATATTTTGAAACATTAAAACAAGTGTTTGCCGATGATTGCGAACCGTTAGTGATTACGGATAAAAATAACCGTTTGATTGGTGGTGTGTTAAGTTTTTATTTCCGTAATGAAGTATTGCCTTATTATGGTGGAGGAACCAGTGAAGCACGTGCTGTAAAAGGCAATGATTTCATGTATTGGGAATTGATGAAACGAGCATGTGAGCGCGGTATACAAATTTTTGATTATGGACGTAGCAAAAAAGGCACGGGATCATACAGCTTTAAAAAAAATTGGGGGTTCGAGCCCGAGCCGCTTTGTTATGAGTATTTTCTGGTAAAAGCCGATAAAGTACCCGATATAAATCCGTTAAATCCAAAATATAGGCTATTTATCAACATGTGGAAGCGATTACCACTTTCTGTGAGCAAGGTGTTGGGACCGGTGATTGCGCGCAATCTTGGTTGAAGATTTTCTATTTTCGGATAGCCTGTTAGACAGCAGCAAAACCCAGAAACATAGACTGGTAGTGAAAAGTGTTCCCTGATTTTCATGAAGAGTAACATGCGGTTGTCGGTGCGAATGTATTGCTAGTAAAATATTATGGAATAAGTTACCATCCTGGACGAGGGGGTATATCTATTTATTGAGTTATTGAGGATGAGATTCAAGTTATTTAATTTTCATTCCTTACTGGCGATGTTAAGTGTAAGCATATTCGCCCTGTTAACTAATATGCTAGACCAATTCCGCACTGCCATAATGAAAACAAAAAATAGGGTGGCAGTAAATAAAATACACGCTCTTACTATTTCAAATAGAACTGGAAAATTATCCCAGAAGCTCATAGCATTAACGACGAATATTGCTTAGCTAACAGCAAAGACGTCTTCGATGTGAATCCTCTTATTCCCAAACATAAAATTTTGTTAATGTTTGGCGGTGACTGCTGATTTGACTGACTCGGATTAAAGCGCCTTTGATATGAAAAAACCTTGGATAATTGAATTATGCAACCATTGATGTATCTGGTTCATCGAATTCCCTATCCGCCAGACAAAGGGGATAAAATTCGCTCTTATCACTTGTTGAAGCATTTACTGGGAAAATATAAGGTGTATCTCGGTGCGTTTGTGGATAATGATGATGATTGGGAGTACGAGAAAATACTGAAGGAACTTTGTGCTGATGTATTTCTTCAGCGGCTGGATCCTAAGGTATCAACCGTTAAAAGTATTTCAGGTTTTGCTACAAATAAAGCATTGACGTTACCTTATTATGCCAATAAGTCAATGCAACGTTGGGTGGACAATACGCTTGTTAAAGAAAATATTGCAAAAGTTGCAGTTTTTTCTTCGGCGATGGCCCAATATATTGATGGGGAAGATAAAAAGCATATCAAGCGAATCATTGATTTTGTAGATGTTGATTCCGATAAATGGCGCCAATACAGTAACAATAAAGCCTGGCCAATGGCATGGCTGTACAGGCGAGAAGCCGGGCGATTATTGCATTACGAGTCATATCTTGCCAAAACGTGTAACGCGAGCCTGTTTGTTTCGAAACAGGAAGCTGATCATTTTCGCAGTCTGGTTGGTAAATCAGTAGAAAATATTGATTTTTTCTGCAATGGTGTTGATACTGATTATTTTTCGCGTAATCATGATTATGTTAATCCATTTCTAGAACATGAAAAATCGATTGTGTTTACAGGTGCTATGGACTATTGGGCAAATGTTGATGCGGTGAGTTGGTTTGCAAAAGAGATATTTCCTCGATTATATGCTCAAGATAACAACGTTCGGTTCTATATTGTAGGTTCAAAACCATCGTCTGTTGTTCAGGCGTTAGCAAGCGAAAAAGGTGTGATTGTTACCGGAAGAGTGCCGGACGTGAGGCCTTATCTCGCGTATGCTGGTTTTGCGGTAGCACCAATGCGCATTGCCAGAGGGGTGCAAAATAAAGTGCTGGAAGCAATGGCGATGGGATGCCATGTATTGGTAACGGCGAGTGGTGCTGAAGGTATTGCCGCTCAATCGGGTAAAGAGTGGTTAATCGCTGACTCCGTTAATGAAATGACAACGTTAGCTGAAAAAGTGTTGAATTCAGATTGTTACTCCCAAATGGGAAGACAAGCGCGCCAGTTCGTGCTAAAAAATTGCAACTGGGAAGCTAATTTAGCCCGACTTGATTCGGTGTTATAAATGTGATGCCAAACTCCGCTAATGTTAACATGAGAGCAGAAGCCCACACTATTAAAAATAGTAAGCCAAGCAGTGATGGTTCGTGGCGTACAGCATTATGGTGTTTGTCGCTATCGTTGCTGACATTGTTCATCGTTTTTTTCAACACATTTGCGACGATGGTCCTTACTTGGTGGCAATCGGGCACATTTGCTCACGGATTTTTAGTGTTACCGATTGTTGCGTTTTTGATATGGACTAAGCGTCACTCCCTCCGTCTGATTTCCCCGTCTCCCCGTAAGTCGGCATTGCTGTTGGTGTTGGTGTTGCTCTTGGCTTGGTTTTTTGCATATATTCTTAATGTGTTGTTTGTGATGCAGTTTTCTGTTGTAGCACTTATGGTGGCGCTGGTGTGGATGTTCCTGGGCGATCATGTTGTTTCGAAGTTGGCTTTTCCGTTGGGTTATCTGTTTTTTGCTGTTCCGTTTGGCGATTTTCTAATTCCTACGTTGCAGGATATAACGGCGTTATTAACAGTGAAAGCTCTCCAGCTTAGCTCCATTCCAGTGTATCTCGAAGGCTGGTTTTTTTATATTCCAAGTGGTAGTTTCGAGGTGGCTGAAGGATGCAGCGGCGTGCGCTATCTTATTGCCTCTATCTCTCTGGGTACGTTGTACTCTTATCTTTTGTTCGGTTCGATTAAACGCCGTATTTTATTTATTGTTTTTTGCGCTATTGTGCCTATTCTGGCAAATGCTATTCGTGCTTACGGAATTGTCATGATCGCTCATTTAAGCGACTATAAGTATGCCGTTGGGGTTGATCACATAATTTACGGTTGGTTTTTTTTTGGTGTGGTCATATTGTTTGTGTTTTGGATTGGCTCATATTTTCGAGATACAGATGATGTGCTGGTAGAAGATGCCGCCAATGTGGCGATAAGAAAAAAACCGGAAATGCCTAAAGATAAAACGGATGGAAAAAAAATCGATTATATTCCATTAACATTATCGGTAACAATACTAATGTTGGCGGGTTCCTGGTGGGTTGGTTGGGTATATTCATCATCGGATGATGTCTCAGCCATTAATCCATCGTTTCCGAAGGGTGATGTTGGCTGGCAAGGGCCTGTTAGGACTGAAAGTATATGGCAGCCAGAATTTTTCGGTGCAACTTACCAAAATCAAGTTGAGTATACAGCAGGAAACAAGGCGGTAGAGGTATACATTAGTTATTATGCCCGGCAACAGCAAGGTGCAGAACTGATTAGTACACGTAATAAAATATATAATGAAGACTGGAAAAGAAGAAGCGAAGCAAGCATTACGATCAATGGCGTAGCCGATCGTAATTGGACCGTGAGTGAAGTTGTTATCGCATCGGCGAGAGAAACTCGGATTGTTTGGTTTTGGTATGATATTGGCGGATACCAAACTAATAATAGAGTATTAGCGAAAATTATAGAATTGCCAATCCGTTTGTTAGGGAAAAATAAAGGCTCATCAGTTTTTGCAGTTTCGACTCAATATGATTTAGAGATCGAAGCGGGTCGGCGGGATTTAAAAGAATTTTTAAACAACATGTTATTGCCACTACAGGCAATGGTGGTCCAGCCGAAAATAAACACCGCTGGCACTTATTAGGGGCTGTAAAGAAATTAAGTTGAACTGATATTGATATGTGCCGGATATCGTTTTGTCTTTAAGGCGCGGGTACCCCAAGGGCACTTCTTTCAAGGTGCATACTCGTTGTCTGTAAGCTTTTGCGTAACGCCGAAGACGCAAGGATAGACAGGCAAAATATTCAACTTAATTTCTTTACAGACCCTAAATCTGAAAAAACCTTATTGTTATGATATTCAAGAGTGCAGGATGTTTAAAGACTTATGTGTGGAATTGTTGGGGTGTTTGATGCTCTTTATTCAAGGGAAATAAATAAAGCGCTATTGTTAAAAATGAATGAAACGCAACATCATCGAGGGCCTGATGGAAGTGGTGTGCACATTGAGCCCGGTTTAGGGATGGCGCATAAGCGATTGTCGATTATCGATGTTTCATCGGGGCAACAACCCTTGTTTAACGAGGATGGGTCAGTTGTCGTGGTGTATAACGGTGAAATATACAACTACCGGGAGTTGAGTCAGGAGCTAATACAACGTGGCCACACGTTTAAAACGCATTCAGATACGGAAGTTATTGTTCATGCTTGGGAAGAATGGGGTCCTCGGTGTGTAGATCGGTTTCGTGGTATGTTCGCGTTTGCCATATGGGATAGGAATAAAAAAACTCTTTTCCTCGCGAGAGACAGGCTCGGTATAAAGCCATTGTTCTACACATTGTTGCCCGATGGTCATTTTATTTTTTCATCGGAACTAAAAGCCTTGCTTTTAGTGCCCTCGTTAAAGAGAGAAATCGACCCACAAGCCGTTGAAGATTACTTCTGTTATGGCTATATCCCTGATCCGAAGACGATACTTAAAAATGTAAAAAAATTACCGCCAGGGTATATGTTAAGTATTTGTCATGGCAAAAAAACTGAAGTTGCACCACAGCAGTATTGGGATATCCCCTTTAACCTTAACGAGTCGATTACAGAAAAAGAGGCGAACGATGAGCTTATAGAGCGACTGAGAGAAGCCGTTAACATCCGGCTTATTGCTGAAGTGCCTTTAGGGGCGTTTCTATCGGGTGGTGTGGATTCCAGTGCAGTGGTATCGTTAATGGCAGCGCTTTCTCCTTCTAAACCGGTCAATACATGTTCAATATCGTTTGGTGAGCCTGCGTTTAACGAATCAGCCTATGCCTCTCAAGTCGCACAACAGTATAAAACAAATCATCAAGCAGAACAGGTGGATGCTGATGATTTTGACTTGATCGACCGGCTGTCGGGGTTGTACGATGAACCGTATGCCGACAATTCAGCGATCCCCACTTATCGTGTTTGCCAGCTAGCGCGTAAGAGAGTGACTGTCGCGTTGTCAGGAGACGGTGGCGATGAAAATTTTGCCGGCTATAGTCGGTATGCACATCATCTGGCGGAAGAGAATTTGCGGAATTATTTGCCTCGGCAATTTAGAAAAGCATTTTTTGGTTTTCTTGGTAAACGATATCCTGATCTGCCTAACGCGCCAAGAGTCTTCCGTGCGAAAGCAACATTTGAAATGATGGCTCACAATACCATTGAGGGGTATGTTGAAAGAGTGAGTGTTGTGCGTAATTCGTTGCGAAATTGTCTTTTTTCTAAGCAATTTAAATCGGAACTGCAAGGTTATAATGCAGTAGAAGTGTTAAAGCAACATGCAATGTCGTCGCCGACTCAGCATCCATTGTCGTTGGTGCAGTATCTGGATATGAAAACTTATTTGCCGGGTGATATTTTGACGAAGGTTGATAGGGCAAGTATGGCTCATGGTTTAGAGGTGCGAGTCCCTATTTTAGACCACCAGTTAGTGGAATGGGTGTCGAGTTTGCCACCGCATTTAAAACTGAATAACAACATTGGGAAATACGTGTTTAAAAAATCACTCGAAAATTATCTACCCAATAAGATTTTATATCGAAAGAAAATGGGGTTTGCAGTACCCTTGGCCAGTTGGTTTAGGGGTGTGTTGAGAGAAAGAGTCAGCAATACGATGACAGGATCGTTACGTGATTTCGGTATTTTTGAGCATAAAACCTTAAATAAAATTTTGAACGAACACCAGTCGGGTAAGCGTGATCATAGTGCAGCGCTTTGGTCGTTGTTGATGTTTGATTCAGCGATGAAAAATTTTCAATAGTACAAAATAAGATTCTAGCTTTAGGTTGTAATCAGAATAACAAATTTTTGAAATTCAACGTGTTGAGGTTCATAATAATCAAATGACGATTTGGAACAAGCATGATTTTTTTAAGTGAAACAGAATACGACTGATCATCTCGATTCACGAATTCGAGTGGTAATGGCTGGTCCGTTGCCACCATTGGTTGGTGGTATGGCTACGGTGATACATGATGTTAGTCAATCAAGTCTTTGCGATGAAACTGAACTAGCGCTATTTAATACAAGTAAAGTGAACAGTTCCTCGCGGTCTTTATTGGGTAAACTGGCGTCACAAGTGATGTTATGGCGGGACTGGTGGTATGTGCTGGGACATCAGAGAAATACAATCGCTCATATCCATACCTGTAGTGGTTTGAGTTTTTTGCTTGATGGCATTTTGATCGTACTTGCAAAATTGAAAGGCTGTCCAGCTGTATTGCATATTCATGGGGGACGATTTGACCAATTTTTAGATGGTTTATCTGGACGGGGGTTGTTTGTAGCACGCTGGATCGCGAAGCGCGCTACAAAAATAGTTGTCCTGTCTGAACAATGGCAAGAAAAATTATCAACTCGTCTCAACGTTTTTGATTTGGTTGTTATCGAAAATGGTGTTCCGGTCCCGGAAAATTGTAAAAATTATGATGGCGATAAAAAAAATATTACCGTATTTTTCCTTGGCAGTTTGTCAAAGCAAAAAGGTGTTTTTGACCTTCTGGATGCTATACAGGGTACAGATGCCAAGGTTAATTTGGTGATCGCAGGCAATGAAGGTAGCCTAGGTATTGGCGAATCGATTCATCAAAAAATTTCGAATTACGGATTAAATGCAAGAGTTCAGTGTGTAGGTTCAGTGGTTGGTGAAGAAAAGCGGCGATACTTTCAATTGGCTGACATCTTTGTATTACCGTCTTATATCGAGGGTTTACCTATTTCTTTGTTAGAAGCAATGTGCTTTGGTTTGCCAGTGATAACAACACCCGTTGGCGGTATTCCGTCGGTTGTGCTGCATGACGAAACCGGGTTGTTAGTTCAGCCGGGTGATGTGCAGGGGCTGCGTGACGCAATAAAAACGTTGTCAGACGATGCAACCCAGCGTCAACGTTTAGGCGTAGCGGCAAGAAAATTATGTATTAAAAATTATGGTATTGAAACGGTTGTAAGACAATATCTTAAGCTATATAACACAATTTCTTACATTGGTTAAACATTGACTTTTTATGCATATTCTTCACGTTTTGGATCACTCTATACCATTACATAGTGGTTATACGTTTCGCACAAAAGCGATTATTGAGCAGCAACATGCATTGGGATGGACAACAGATCATATTACAAGTACTAAGCATAACCTCTCCAGTAAGCCGGTAGAGCATGAAGAAACCGTTGATGGTTTGCGATTTCATCGTACACTGCCAATCAGGAATTTTATATCCGCATTTCCTTTAATTAACCAATACAATGTAGTTCAAGCGTTGGAGCGTCGATTGCTTGATATAATACCAATCATTAAACCGACGGTTATTCATGCTCATTCTCCTGCGCTCAATGGTTTGGCAGCGATTAGGGCTGGCGCTCGGTTTGGCATCCCCGTTGTATACGAGATACGCGCGTTTTGGGAGGATGCTGCAGTCGATCACGGAACCAGTAAAGCGTGGGGCCTGCGGTATAGACTTACCCGTGCATTAGAGACCTATGTGATAAAAAAAGCGGATGCAGTTACGACGATTTGTGACGGATTACGAAATGATATTGTTGCGCGTGGAGTGCCACAAGAAAAGGTTACAGTAATACCAAATGCCGTTAATATACAACATTTCCAATATGGAACAGAAACGGATCAAAACTTGGTAACCCGCCTGGGTTTGGATGCTAAGTCGGTTATAGGGTTTATTGGGTCTTTCTATGCGTACGAAGGGCTTCATCTGCTTCTAGAAGCATTGCCGATAATATTAAGCAGGTTGCCAAATTGTAAAGTGCTTTTGGTTGGAGGTGGATCACAGGAATCTTATCTAAAAAAAATTGTTGCAGAAAACAACATGCAACAGCATGTCATTTTTACGGGTAGAGTGCCGCACGATGAAGTGCAAAAATATTATAATTTAATTGATATACTGATTTATCCCCGTACCTCCATTCGTTTAACGGAATTGGTCACTCCTTTAAAGCCACTGGAAGCCATGGCTCAAGGACGGTTGTTGTTAGCTTCCAATATTGGTGGTCATCGAGAGTTAATCGAAAACAATATTACGGGTGTTCTTTTCCAACCTGATGATCCTCAATCGTTAGCATCGGCAGTATTAAATATGATGGAGAATAAAGGTAAATGGGGTGCCATACGCACTAATGCCAAACGCTTCGTTGATGAAGAGAGAAGCTGGTATAAAAGCGTATCACGTTATATGCCAGTGTACGAGAAACTTACAATACGCAAATAGCTATTTATCTTTACTAGAGAGCATGTCTATTTCTTAGCGAGGCCGGGAAAGCCCTTGACTACGCAGCCAGTCATTACGAATAACTAACAACTTACCATTGTTTGTCAGTTCGGGAGTAGCCCACTCAATAACCCAGGTAATTTCTGAAGTGATTTTTTCATTTAAATAATCAATCACTTCGGTTTTCGACAAAGTAAAATCATCAAAAATATCAAGATGTACTTTAACGGTATTTCCACTTGTTTGAATAAATTGGTATTGTTTCAAACCATCAATCCAACGCATAACCAAGGTAAGCCCTGGCATTGCTATACTTCTTCCTGAGGGCAGATAGATTACGTCGCCTGTTCGACCATCCACCGGTCCTATACGTGGCCAATGAATACCTGATTTTGCGGGCTCGCGGCTGTGCCAGTGTAATTGATCGCCTGTTTCGTAGCGGATGAATGGCATGGCAAAATTTGTTAAACAAGTGGCAACGGCCTTTCCACTTTGCTTTAAATCGATAATTTGCTTGTTGTCTTCATCTAAAATTTCAAGGATACCGCGATGAAACGAAACATGCATACCGTCTTGATCAGGTCCTTCACAAGCATGCAAGCCACCATCATTCAAACCATATTGATCCAGGACTTTAATTCCACCGTAAAGTTGTGTAATGCGTTGTCGGATTTCGGGGCGCATTACCTCTGCTGTACATGCGATACCTCGCAAATTTGGCGGGATAGTACCAATTTGATGTAATAATTCTCCTAGTTCACGGATTGCATTAGGGTATCCATAGATAAAACGAATTTTCTTAAAATGTGATGATTGCACCAATTGTCGTGCACGATCTAAGGTCAAGTTAGAGCCACTTGAAACCCAGCGGTTGATGATGAAATCTTTCCAATTGCGTTTGTCACCAAGGCCGACACCGACAGATTCACCGCCAACAATTAAAAATGGATCGCCAATACGATAGCATGCCCAAGTCCATCCGGTATACATTTGTGCCCATGATAATTGTTCGTCGTAATTAGTCATTTTGAAAATAATGGGTCTTCCTGTGCTACCACCAGTACGTGCATCGCTGCTTTTAATTGAGGGGTCAGTTGTAATCAGGTTTTTGAACTCATTTCGTACTTCATCTTTGGTCAAAATAGGCAGTTTTTGCAAGTCGCTAATCGATTGAATATCCCCAGGACCATCAATACAGTTTCGCCATTTGTCTTTATAATAAGGAATGTAATCCCAGCAATAGTTAATCAACAGGCGCAGCTTTTTCTCCTGATATTGTTCAATTTTTTGAGTATCCCAGGTTTGGCGGTTCAGAATTTTTTTTAGCAATCGAAGTCGCGCTGGTACCGCGGTCATCATTAGGGCTTTATGAATGAGGTAATTCATGATTCCTTACGTTTCCTTTTGCGGATGAGGCAATTTTTGTCGTATATTTGATGGTAAAATTGTCTATAGGCTGTTGTCATGGCGTCGATAGAGAAGGTGCGTTCTATTCTTTGCTTCGCAGCGAGTCCCATGCATTTTCTAAGTTCTTTATTCTGGCAGAGTCGTATCAGTGCTTTGGCCATCTCCCCGGGGTTACCGTGCTCACATAAATACCCAGTCTTTCCTGAGATTATTATTTCCTGATTTCCGCCAACGTTGTTTGCGACAGTAGGTAGACCCGAAGCCATGGCTTCTAAAATCGCATTACTCATGCCTTCAAGTTGGCTAGGTAAAACAAATATATCTGCTGCTGACAAATACTCTGGAATATTGTCGCTATTACCGCGTAATTGAATGTACTCACTTAAGTGCAGTCTATTGATTTGTGCTTCCAATGTATCCCGCAACTGGCCATCTCCCAAAAATAAAACCCAGGGCGATAGCTGATGCGTGTTGACCATTATGTGTATAGAATCAATTAAATCGCTGTGATTTTTGATGGGGGTTAGGCTGGCAACCACGACTATAAAAATTCGTTCTTGAGGGATATTGAATTTAGTTCGCACCGTTTTACGGTGCTTAGCACGGGGTTGAAATTTTACGGTATTGACCCCGTTGTAAAGTACGTTAAACCGTTTTACCGGAATTCGTGATTTATTGGCAAAACGTTCTGCACTGTCTTTGCAAACCGCAAATAACTCCGGAGTGAACAAGGATAGTAACTTGGATACAACTTGCCGTCTGAACGGAAAATAATCGCCGTCGGCAAATCCATGAAAACTCCACACTAATGACGCTGATGTTCTTGAAATGCGGTGTGCCAAAACGGTATCAAACCAGCTATTCCAATTTCTGCAGTGAATAATATCGGGTTCCCACGTGCTGATTATTTTTGCAAGCCGGAATGGTAATTTCAGTTCATTGGGCTTGCGGTGCATTTCAATAATTTTAATTTTTTGTGTCATCCTGTCTGCCATTTCACCGCTGGAATCGAGGCAGCAGATTGAATGTTCAAACTCATTTGGGGGAAGAGAATTGACCAAATTTACTATTCCATTTTCTAAACCGCCACGGCATAGGCTGTGGATTACATGTAAAATTTTCATAGTAAACACTCTTTAATACGATATTTAGTATACTGAAATCGTTTTTCTAGCGAAATTTTACTTGGCAATGTTTTGCGAGGTCATACCGATTTCAGAATGGCTAATTTATTGCCTGCGTTCAACTTGGAGCAAGAATGGAAGGGGGCGTTTTCGGAAATCATGTGCTTGCGCTATGATAAACAGGCCGCTTTCTGAACGAGAATCTCTGAAATGTTCTGAGTTGTGTAACATTACTCGACATGTTTACGTGAAAATCATATCTCAGCTGAATTATTGCTGATTTCTGGAGGTTAATGCCAGCCTTCCTGTCCAGCTTGCATTTAACGAATGGATGATTTTGTCGTGTTTGGTGCCAGTCATCGCTGTCTACCGAAACCGTTTACAGCTGGGACTGTAGATTACTAATATGGATTAACGATTTGCATACTACACTAAATAACCTGTATGGTAAAATACCCGGGGTTCCGGGTTGCTTATCGAACAGACAGATTGTTTAAAAAATTTCCGTGTTTGCTCTGATTGAGCATAAGGCAAGAATAATCGTTTCACTTCGAGTTGTTGTCGTTGGTGCCGACAGGACAGTAAGGTACATGAACTTACTGTACGCAATTATCGCGTGAACAGCCGAGACGGGCTGATGGGGTGTGTCCACGTGTAGGGAATGGAGCAGAGGCTGGGTGTCAACAGGGGCTATGTGCCCATTCCTTAGATGTGCGATCGTTAGAATTAACATTGCCGAGTTCCGTGAATGATTTGGTGTGTTTTGGCAATGTTGGAATATCGCTTAATCAGGTTGAGTGAAAGGCAGAAGCGGTGAGTAAAATGGTTGGTTATTTGGTTTTGTGCGGTGAGCCAAAATATTTCATTACTTACTCCGTATTTAAGAGATACAACGAAAAAAGTAGCTGATATTGTGCGTGATATAATCATATTTCTAGTAGTGTTCGTTGGTTTAATTTACACATTTACTCGTCCTCATATTGGTATCTATTTGTGGTCCTGGATAGGATACATGGCCCCTCATCGCTTAGCCTGGGGTCATGCATACACCTTTCCTTTTGCGCAACTAATCGCATTAGTGACAATAATTGGGTTGATATTTTCCAAGGACCCCAAACGTTTTCCTCTAACGCCTGTTACCGTTTGTTTGTTAGTATTCATAGGGTGGATGGGGGTTACCACTGTATTTGCGATAAATTTTGACAGTGCCATGAGTCTTTATATTAAAGTCCTAAAGATACAATTAGTGATCTTGATTACATTGTTAGTGATCAATACCAAAGAAAAAATATACTATATGATTTGGGTAATTGTGTTATCACTGGGGTTTTACGGTGTGAAAGGTGGTGTATTTGCTATTGCCACAGGAGGCAACGCCCATGTGCTGGGGCCTCCTGATACGTTCATTACAGGCAATACGGAACTGGGTTTGGCGTTGGTGATGACTTTGCCGCTAATGTACTATTTGATGGGGGAGTCGAAAAATAAGTGGATTAAACGTGGTTTCTACGCCGCTATGGCGTTAACGGTAGTGGCGGTAATAGCAACTTATTCGCGAGGTGCATTATTGGGAGTCTGTGCCATGGGGTTTTTTCTGTTTTTAAAAAGCGATCGAAAACTCCTTGTTGCAACATCGGTGATTTTAGCCGTTCCAATTGCGTTAATTTTTATGCCTAGTCAATGGTTAGATAGAATGAAAACCATTGAGACTTACGAAGAAGATGCCTCGGCTATGGGGCGCATAAAAGCATGGGAATTTTCTTATGATATGGCTTCTCAGCGATTATTAGGTGGCGGGTTTGAGAGTTTTGTGCCGGAAAACTACATGAGATTCTCGCCAGGCTTGGTTCAGGAAGGGGAAAGATTTCAAGCAGCGCATAGTAATTATTTTCAAGTGTTGGGGCATCATGGTTTTATTGGGTTGTTTTTGTATTTGCTATTTTTAATTCTTACTTGGCGAACGGGGACCTGGATCATTAAAAATACCCGTGATAAACCGGAGCTAAGTTGGGCGAAGTCATTGGCTCCAATGATTCAAATAAGCATGGTAGGATATTGTGTTTCCGGGGCTTTTTTAGGATTGTCTTATTTTGATTTGATATACCATTTAGCGGCGATTTTGGTGGTGACGAAAGTCATTGTGGTGAAGGAAAATCAGCAAATCAAGAATAATACTCAAATGACTGACCAGCATAATCAGAGGTATAATGGATAACAAAAAAAATCTGAAAAGTCATTTGAATTTCGAAAAAGATTGGAAAAAACGATTCGAACTATTCGCAAGAACTCATGATAATGATGCGGGGATTGCAGGCTGGAGTTCCACCAGTCTGCAAGTGCGAATACGAGCGTTTTTGCGTGTTTGGGATAAAAATAAAACAGGTACATTGTGGCTTGATGCAGGGTGTGGTGCGGGGACTTATTTAAATCATTTAATTAAGGCGGGGAAAGACGTTGTTGGTGTGGATTATTCCTATCCAACCATCGAAAAAGCCAAACACAAACTTGGTGGAACGGCTCCTTTGGCCGTTGCTGATGTTACGATGCTGCCGTTTGCAAATGGCGCATTCGATGGTGCCATTTGCTTTGGGGTAATGCAGGCGCTTCAACGTCCAGATGCTGCGTTACACCGTTTAAGCCGTACGGTACAAGCTGATGGTGAAATATGGATTGATGCACTGAATAAATGGTGTTTACCGAATATTTGGACACGATTTATTCGCACCATAAAAAAACAATCGATGCATTTACGGTACGATTCGCCTGCAAATTTAATACAGTTAGCAAAAAAACTGAACAACAAAGATGTGGAATTGTACTGGTTGCCTATTTTACCTTATCGACTGAAGAGATTTCAGTGGTTACTTGAAGCGCCTGGATTTTTGTGGATCATGAGAAACATCCCGTTGATCGGGTTGTTGTTAAGTCATTCTTTTATTATAAGAATGCGTCCAGCACGTTAAACAGTAATGTAAATAATCGTGGAATCTGACATATGATATTCAAGCCGTTAATCTCATTATGTTCTTCAAGTGGTAGAAAGGCTAAATTAGCAATACTTATCTACCATAGAGTATTGGCGAGTGAAGACCTTTACAGAGACGAAGAAACCAATGCAGTGGAATTTGACTGGCAAATGCGATTAATTTCGAGAAATTTTCGAGTGATTAAACTAAGCGATGCTGTTGAGCGCATGAAGAATGGGACATTGCCAGCAAGAGCGATGTGTGTGACATTTGATGATGGTTATGCTGATAACTATGAAGTGGCGCTACCTATTTTAAAAAAATGGAATGTGCCTGCGACTTTTTTTATTAGCACTGCTTATTTAAATGGTGGTTGTATGTGGAATGATCGAATCATAGAATCAATTTCTCATACACAATCACCATTCCTTGATTTAACCAAATATGAGTTAGGCAAGTATTCAATGCATACCGTTGAGGAGCGCAAGCTTGCGATCAGCGATCTATTAAAAAAAATAAAACATTTACCGTACGCGACTCGATTTACGATTACCGAAGCAATTAATCATGATTTAGAGGTGACAATTGCTGCTGATATTATGATGACAAGGGGGCAGGTTAAAAAATTGTATGAAAATGGGATGGAAATAGGCGCTCATACGGATACACATCCAATATTGACAAAAATAGATGATGAGATGGCATTGTCTGAAATTGAAAAAAATAAAAATATCCTGGAAAAAATTTTGGGGTCAGATATCAATTTATTTGCTTACCCCAATGGTAAACCGGGGCAGGATTATAACGACAAGCACGTTTCGATGGTGAAATCGCTAGGTTTTAGGGCAGCCGTTTCCACTACTTGGGGGGTATCCAATCGGCATTCTGATCCTTATCAGCTTTGTCGGTTCACTCCGTGGGATAAAACCCCTGGACGATTTATGTTTCGGTTATTGAATAACTATTTTCGCGTTGCTTAAAGCGGCTAGAGTTTAAAGTTTGATAGACTAGGATGTTGCTCAAACCATTGCTCCAGCATGACGAACACCCAAATTAGTGTGCCATAATAGGACGCGTGGCTTCCTAAATGAGTCGATTTTAGTTCGTCGATAAATTCTGGATTGATAATGTTTCTTGCTTTAAGGGAATTTAGGTTTGAGAAAACCAAATTCTGTAATGGTTTGTGAATTGATAGCCACAAACCGAATGGTAGACCAAATCCTTGTTTCTTTTTGGTTAATGTTGCAGGTGGTAGAAAATCTTTCAAAGCTTCTTTGAAAAAATAGCGTAATTTTGTTCCTTTAAGCTTGAGATCAGGCGGTAATTTTGCTGAAAATTCAATAATCCTGTCGTCAAGCAAAGGAAAAGAAACATCTATACCAGCAAGTGCACACATTTTCGTTACCTTAGGGAGATCGTTGTCAGCCAAGGTGAATTTTAAATCCGTAGCCGCCATTCGGTTCACTATATTATTGGATTGGGAGGAAAAATATTCTTCTTCAATGAGTTTAAGAGGACGTTCTTGGTCTATCTGGTGAAGAAAGTCAGCGGTGAATATTTTTGATGCCCCCAAACGGCTTAGCAAGTTATATGTTTCCATCCGGGCTGGCATCGGTACGGAAGCTTGATTAATGTAACTCTTGATTTTATTGACGGGAAATAAGTTAATATTGGATGCTAGGTTTAAAAACAATGGCTCCAAAATACGGTGCCGAAACAAGTGTGGCATGGTATCGTAATAAGAGAAAATTTTCTGTTTCGCGTAACGTGTATTTCCTCCAAATAATTCGTCCCCGCCATCTCCTGCTAGCAACCTATCGATATTGTTGTTCTTTGCCAGAAGTGCGCAATAATACACAGGAACAGCTGATGAGTTACCATAGGGTTGGTCATAGGCTTTTGCTATTTTAGGTATCGCCGATACGATATCATCCGGGGTAACATAATATTCATGGTGTTTAGCGGAAAAATGCCGTGCGGATGATCTTGCGAATTCCATTTCGTCGAAACCTTCGGCATCGAAACCAATGGAGAAGGAGTGAGGGGATTGCTGGGTGACTTTGCCTAACATACCCGTAACGGTTGAGCTGTCAGTACCTCCACTTAAAAAAGCACCGGATTTTTGTGTGTCCTGGGTGATAGATGCGACACTTGTTTCTAATAGCCCGAGGAATTCTTTTTTCAGTGCCTTGATGTTATATGGGGTTTGGTAATCGAATGTTATTTTCCAATATCGATTTTCAGTAATGGCTCCGTTGTTATGTTGTATATATGAACCGGGTGCTAACTGTACATATTGTTTATAAATAGAATCCGGTGCTGGGATTACATGAAAATATAGATAGTTGTAAATGGCCTGGATGTTTAATTCAGGAGTGGCAAGAGGGTGTGTGTTTAAGTAATCGGCACTGGAGCCAAAAAGTAAGCAACCTGACGAAAGAGTGTATACAAGGTTGTAAATGCCTGCTCGGTCAATGGCAAGAAGTGTTTCTTTTTTGTCAGTATTGATTAAGGCAATAGCGAATGAACCGCTAAGCTCGTTTAATATTTGAGGGCCTTTTTTAAGGTAGTATTCAATGAATACTCTTTCAATACTGGTTTTTTCCGATTGTAGTTTAAGTTTGTTGTTCAGCCAAGTTGGCTTGCCTTGAATGACAATATAAAAATTTTGATTGTCATATTGAATGTGGGTCGGTTTCAGCGTATCTGAGACAAGTCCATGGTGATTTCCAGACACAGTAGATAATACCGCCGTGGATGGGGGAGTAATGGATGCGGCAA
Organism: Gammaproteobacteria bacterium; assembly: GCA_013152545.1. Lineage (GTDB taxonomy): Bacteria > Pseudomonadota > Gammaproteobacteria > SZUA-152 > SZUA-152 > JAADGF01. The sequence goes on along the minus strand of JAADGF010000055.1, from coordinate 21,928 downwards.
ATGAAGATAAAATTGCTTCATTGTCTTGTTTTAAATCCGTTAGAGACGACCACCCGAATATTCCTGACATACTTAACCTTCTTAACGTGTTCTATTAAATAAAGAAACTGGACTATTGATTGCGAAATACAACTAGTTTTTTTTTGCAGTGTCTGGCCACAAGCCAAGATTTTTAAGTTTTTTTCTAAGCCCTGGCAATGGGTGGCCAATGTCGTAAGCTTTTTTCGCATGGTGTAATGCTTTATCATAGTCCTTTGTTTCTATGTATAAAAGCCCAAGATTATAATGAAGGTCAGATGACTCGGGTGCCAACGGCAACGCGAGGTTGTATTGCTTGGCGGCTTTTTCTAAAAAGCCTTTTTTATGCAAATACAATCCATATAAAATATATGCGATAGGATCATTGGGACGAAAATTTTGGGCAGTGGTAAAGTGCTCTTCGGCGGTTTTGCTGTTGGGACACGCATGTTTGTCGTACAATTCGGCGACGAATTGTAACCCCCTGGGGTGGTTAGGGTACCAGCGCAACGTGAATTCTATTTCAAGACATGCGGCGCTTATTTGACCTTGTTGGAGATGGGCTATTGCTTTGTGTAGATGTAGCTTTTCGACCGAGTTGAGTACTCGCTGAAAACGGCGGGAAGATGCCGCATCGTAATAATCATTGGGTCCACCGTCGCGAAATTCCACGCCAAACCCAGTTTGCCATACCAGAATCGAGATCAGCAGCATAACGCAACGTAGAGTCGTCGTCATGTTGAAATAAGCTTAAACACAGCAAGAGGATAATTCATATATTTGTTTTTGTATAAAATTCCGCTAAAATGCTGATTTTGTAGTTGAAATCATAAGACTAACTCATTTCGTCTTTCGTTATGTAAATTCTTAATTAAAAAAACCAAAGAAAGGTGATTTGTGACAATGAATACTCAGGTGTTTTGTTGTCATTTATTGTCAGTGGCTGGCAGAATCCAACGCAAATTATATAAATATTATATGTTAATGGTCAACTTATTATGTAAAGCTGGTATAACCGTAGGGCTTATTGCTGTGCTGACAATGTCTGTTATGACCGAATTGAATTTGAATTGCCAATTTATTTAACTAACGGTGGAAAAGATCATGACAAAATCCCATTTTTTTTTCACACCATTCCACAGCGTGTTTGCCTTCGAATATCAATTGTGTAATGCAGTCAACGCACATTCTTACTGTTCAGTCTTTGTTTGTCGGCTATTCACGGGGAAAATAATGTTGGCTGGCAGTACGACTAATGTGTGTAACTCATGATGAATGCCACTTTAGTGATATTAGGCAGTACGCAAACTGCATTAACAGTTGTTCGAAATGCTTATGAATTAGGCATTAAACCCATTGTATTTGATACGGCCAATGGTATTACCACTAAATCCTCTCGTGCGCAAACAATTGTGGCAACGGATGTTCCTCGGTCCTGTTTGTTAAAGAGGCTGCTGCAATTGACGAGTGCAACGACAAATGATCTTTACTTAATTGCCACCAGTGATGACTGGCTGGCGTTTATCATTGAATATCGGAGCGAATTGGAGGCTGTTTATAAAAAAATATTTCATCCTGAAAATGAATCATTGGCTATCTGTGTGGAAAAAAAGGAATTCTCTTTATGGTGTCAGGCCAATGAAATTCCTGCACCAAAAATTTATTCTTCAGAAGAGTTATACTGTGACGAAAAATCGATAAAATATCCTTTATTCATAAGGCCAGCTAAAACGCGGCATTCAGATAAAGCAATGAAGGTGCCTAAAGCGCTAGAAGTTAAAGACTTAAAAGAACTGCAAACGTGGCTGGATTGTTTTGCTTCCGAGGGTGTTGAAGCATTGGTTACAGAGTCATTGCTGAATCAAAATTTAGTACAATATTCGGTAGCAGCAGTACGTACAAACAATGAGTGTGTCGCTTATGTGACGGTAAAGACAAGGCCAACCGCTAGTGCATGTGCCGTCGGCACTTATGTGGAACTAAGAAAAAACCGACAAATTGAACAAATTGGCATAAAAACGCTAACGCTATTGAACTATTATGGCATAGCCGAAGTAGAGATACTTCATTCGTTGGATACGGGTAAAAATTACGTAATAGAAGTTAACGCTCGACCTTGGGTTCAATATGCGCTGGGGTTAGCGGCTGGCTACGATTTTTTGAAATTCCTTTTGCAGCCGAATGATTTTAATATTCACAATACAAAGCGGAGTGGAAAATATTGGATAGATTTAAAAACTGATTTTTATACTTGTTTTTCAAAAAATGAGGGTTTGGTTCGCCACAAAAAAATCAGTAAGTCAGATTACTTGTTGACGTTGTTAAAAGCTAATGTTTTTGCAACATTTTCTTTTACGGATATAAAGCCGTTTTTATTTGAATTAAAAGAGATGACGAAAATGATTGTCGGTAAATGAGAAATGTAAAATTCTGTAAAAAATGAACCACTTATAAATCGACAAATTTTTTAAGGTGATATTCCATCTATATCCAAAGCGTTTGGGGTTGAGGTTTAAGTGTGCGTCATATTTGTTTCATGGCAAGACGAAATGACGCGTAATAGTCGCTCTATTGCAAGGGATTTCAACGCAACCATGGAGCAAATAGGGCGTGCAATTAGATCTAAATCTCAATCGCTACGGGTATATCTCAATGAACAAAAATGAAAAATAACAAGCCGGTTTTCCATTGGCGTAGTGGATTCTTTTTTAAGGCTAATCGATATTCTATCATTTCTCATTAAAACATACGTTTTATTCTCACTGATTCTGTTGGTTCATAACATTATGGCTTCAGGTAAAATTAAAAAGCATGTCTCATCATAATATTAAAAAAAGCGTTCTTATGGTTGCGTACCATTTTCCGCCTTGTACTGGAAGCAGTGGTATTCAGAGAACATTGAAATTCTCGCGATATTTACCGGATTACGGCTGGCAGCCTATCGTGCTTTCTCCCCATCCGCGTGTGTATCCTTCTGTGCGGCAAGACCTCATGCGTGAAATACACCCTGATGCTATCGTAAAGCGTGTCTGGGCAATTGATATCAGTCGGCATCTTTCAATCAATGGTATTTACATCAGTAGTATGGCTTTGCCTGATCGATGGAGTTCATGGATTTTGTCGGCGGTCCCCGCAGGTATATCGCTAATCAAAAAATACAAGCCACAATATATTTGGTCAACTTATCCAATTGCGACAGCACATGTGATTGCGTTGCTTTTGAATCGCATTACAAAAGTGCCTTTAATTGCCGATTTTAGAGACCCTATGTTATATGAAAACTGGCCGGTGAAGCCGATATTACGCTCAATTCATGGTTCAATTGAGCGTAAAGTAGTACATGCATCAAAAAAAATTATCGTAACGACGCCGTCAACTAGGAAGTTATACCGACAGCGATACCCTGAATTACCTGATGACCGATGGGATGTTGTTAGCAATGGTTATGATGAAGAAAATTTTTCTGGCGAAAATTATTCTGACCCTATTGAAAATAATCACGGTAAATTGTTGTTGGTACATAGTGGGTTAATGGAGCCGGAGGACAGAGATCCATCAACGTTTTTTCGGGTGCTTTCTTCGTTAAAAGAGGCTGGCAAAATAAATGCAGATAATATCGCTGTGGTGTTACGTGCCACTGGGCACGATTCAGTATTTGAAAAACAGATAGCGCAATTGAATATTCAAGACATTGTAACGTTGCAAGGACACATCAGTTATTCCGAAGCACTCCAGGAAATGCAGGTGGCGGATGGTTTATTGTTGTTTCAAGGTAGAACGTGTAATCGACAAATTCCTGCCAAAATATACGAATATCTAAGAGCTTATAAGCCAATTTTAGCGATGGCGGATCATGCGGGTGATACGGCAGCGTTATTGCGCGACAGTGACATTGACACCATTGCGGCTATCGACTCATTTGAAGAAATATATAAACAATTTGTCGAGTTTCTTGATATGTTAAAAAATGGAGCTGCACCAGTTGCTCAAAAAGCTACCGTCGAAAAATATTCTAGGCGAGCATTAACCCGTGATTTAGCTAAAATTTTTGATAATCTTGATTCGACGGCATAAGCTTATTAAGGGCGCGTATGGATAATCGGGACATATTAAACGGATTTAGTTTGTATAGGCTGTTTTGGCTGGGTAAGGAATAAGCACGGAGTTTGCCCGGTGTAAATGAGCGCTTTACGGCTTGTCCCAATGTTTCATTAGGGGAGAGTGGTTTAGCTCGGCCATGATTTCCGATTGTTGTTTTTCACTCAGTTCTTTCTTCCATTTGTTGGCGCTGTCTAATGGGTTTTTGGTCGTACTATAAAAGCGCTTTGACCATAGTTTGGTTAAGAGGTTTTCATTCGGGTTCGTTGATTTTTTTAGATAAGTCGATACTTTTTTGTGCATTGCTAATTCAAGGAAATTAAAAATTTTATGTGTTTCAGTTTCAGGCGATTTACATAGGTCTTCGTAGATGAGGTAGTAAAAATTATTGGTGTCGATGTTGTCGTTTAATATTAGCCCGTTACTTAGCTTCCAGGTCAGTGCGTAAAATTGCGCCAAAGAAATATCGGAATCAACGTTGCCGTTTAACGATTCAATATACCATTTTTCATTTCGTATTATTTCTGACGCAGGGACATTTTTTAGCGATGGAAATCGAAGTTGAGACGCAGCATAACCGCATGGGTGCCGAATGATAAAAATTGTTTTCGGGAAGTCGAGCGTTTTTCTCATCCACGAAAAAACGGTAGGGTGAGTGAATCTACCGACAGTTTTGAATCCCACCAAATCCGCATTGCGCTTATTCGAAGGGTCGTAATTCGATGGGTGTTTCAGGTGTTCCACGCCTTTCATTAAGGCTAATTGATAAGCTTGTTCAGTTTTTGCGTTTATTTTATGGTTGATTGTTGAAAAAGCCTTTTCTTTAGAATCGGCATCGTCTATTTCATGATATAGAAATACACTCGGGTGGGCGTTTAGAATGCCTTCCAGCCATGTAGTGCCAGATCTTGGTAAACCAGCCACAATTAACAATTCTTTGCTTTTCTGCATAATAACAATATCGACTCTACTTTAAGTGTTGACAACAGTTTCTGGTTTGAAAAACGGGTAACTTGAGTGTAATGCCTTGTGGGTGACGGGGCCGATTCAAGTTTAAGTATACCGCTATCTCGGTGATAGGTCTAAACTGAGAGTGTCGTATTCAGGAAATTTTTTGTGCACGACGGCAAGATTAAAATCGGATTGATTCTCAGTTGCTATGCCCAGATAAAGTCCATGTTCGGTATGTATTAGGGGGGCGTTGCTCAGTTCCATATGTCTAACGCGACTATGTCAGCATAATTTTCTCTTTTCCGGATGAGTTTGTGTTGCCCATTGTCAACGATCACAGCTGCAGGTCGCGGGTTGGAGAAATTCATTTGATTGGGTACAAAATATGCGCCAGCGTCCATTACAGCTAGGATATCGTTAACTTCTAATTCAGGGAGTTTTTTTAATAAAAATATGATGTCAGAAGGGTGGCATAAAGGGCCGTAAATATTATAAAACTCAGCGTTATTGCTTTGTTCCATTTTGGTGGCAGCAAAAATCTCATGATATTCGTAAGCCAAAGGCATTGTGATATTTTTTCCACCATCGACAATAACTGTTTTTGTGTTGTTGTCACCATCTTTAATGGCCAAGACTGATACTAGTAACAACTGTGCGCTGCTAGTGATGGCGCGCCCGGGTTCGAATATGATTGTTGGTAGGTGCTCCGTATCACCAGAGTAGTATTGTGTGAAAAGATTGATTATTTTTTTGCTGTAATCATCAAGTGATGGCGTTTGGGATGGGTCAAAAGTGGCTATCGGCAATTGATTGGCAGCCAATCTTGTATCGGTTTCAGTAAAGGGTCGGACTGTTGGAACGCCAAAACCGCCACCAAAATCAAAGTATTGAATCTTGATATTAAGCTGTTCGCTCAGTTGTTTGGAGAAATCCAACACTTCTTTTATGGCTTGCAAATAGGTATCAATATTTTTTAGACCTGTGCCCAGGTGCAAGTGCAGGCCGCAAGGCTTAATGTGTTGTTTTGTTTTAAGTCGCTTAAAGGCTTCAAGCGCGGAACCATTTTTTATGCCCAGACCAAATTGCGAAGACCATCCTACCGATGTTACTACTCGGACCCCCACTTGTTGTGTATGACGATTTTTTTTGGCTAAACTGTCGATGGTATCGATTTCTGCGAAGCCGTCGATGTTGATCATCATAATTTGATTGGTGACGGCTAGCGCAAGACTTTGTTGCGTTTTACTTGGGCCATTAAAAATGATTTTATTTGCTGGAACCCCAAGTTTTAATGCCATCCAAAGTTCAAATTCAGAAATGACTTCTGCGTAGGCCCCGGTGTCGTGGAGTACCGATAAAATACTTGGTAGCGGATTGGTTTTATAAGAATAACCGATGATGATTTTTGGGTAGTGCTTATGAAATGAATTATAAAAATTGTTATAATTTGCGACAAGTCGTTGTTTATCGATGACGTATAAAGGTGTGCCATAGGCTGCAGTGAGGTCACTAACATCGCAGCCTTGGACTTCCATATGTTGCGATTCATTGACGGCTAAATTCCACCAATTTGGCAATAGATTGAACTTTCCATCATATAATTTCTTGCGTTCCTGCTCGATTTTATTATGGATGATTGAAAGGTAAACTTGTTTGGCAAGTTTTCTAGCGGTGCTAATGCCGACCATAATGACTTTTTACTCACATGCGTTATAGAATGAGAGGATTCCCAAATATTTGTCGCCGCAGAGTATAGAGTAAATGTTAGGGTAAGTATATAGGTCTTAAATACATGAAATTTGCGCCCATGAGTAGTGGCTAAGCTTAATGATAACAGGCCGAAACAAATGGTTCGGTTTCTTGCCTTGATGCTGCCAATTATTTCTAAGCTCTATTGGCCTTTGCTTAAATCACAACGATTTTTTGCGTTGTCGGCGCATTAACAGTACCGTGGTGAGACTGTAACACAAGATAACGATAGCTTCGAGCATGCTGATTGAGCCACTACCGGAATCGCCACTACCACTAGCACCGCCATCACTACCGTCGGAATCGCCACCATCGGAACCACCACCACCGGAACCACCACCATCGGAACCACCACCACCGGAACCACCACCACCGGAACCACCACCTGGGGGTGTCCAGCCCGGAACATCATCATAAATATCACCAAAGTTGTCGATCACGCTGGCCATACGCAGTATTTCCGTACCAGTGAAGGTCTTGCGTGTACGATTAGCCACTATTTCACCAGGGGCGCTTTCAATCATGCTGTTACTGCGGTCAGGTAAGTCCCATATCTCGAAAATATACGTTAAGCTGTCGGCATTTTGTGCAGTGATGGCGGTATTTACACTGACCACCGCAACCACTGGTTGGTCAAGAACTGCTGGTGTAATATCGACACCGTTTTCAGTCACACGAAACCTTGAATAGTCCAATAAAGAATCATCCCACAGCCCCACTAAGATCGTGCTCACACTGTCATTAGATGCGAGTGCAGGCGTGATAGTAAGAACCGGACGAATTTTATCGTCGTGTATATTTTGCAATGGTGCACCTATATCGATCCATCGCGCAATCAATCTTTTTTCTGATTCGGGCATATTTTTGATATAGGTTATGTGTTGCTTAACGTTAGGCCATATTTCTGGGTAATCAAATCCTGCTGTATCGACAAGAACACCGCTGCTTTTAGGTGGGAGACCTGTGTTTGGGTCGCGGCCATCCAGTCGCTCGCCGTATAGCGCCCAGATCAGCATGCTTGAGCGTGCACTGTTCATGGAGAGCCAGCGCGACACTGTGCAACATGCATAACGTGGCGTAATTCTATCCGTTGTAAAGGGTGGATTGGTTGATTGATTGATTACGTCATCAAAACCATCTCCTGGCTTTGTGCTGCTACTAATAGTCGTTTTACCATCCTCATCGAGATATTTGTTTTTTGTGAGTAGATCGTAAGTACGTTCATTGCCATCAAGCAGCAGTCCAGTCATCTGTTGTGCTGATTCACCTTTACCGTGGCACGAGGCACATCGGTTGTCGATAATAGCACTGATCCCGTTGACCCAATCCACTGCAAAACTGCGACGATTATTTACGCCAGGGGTTACACTGTCGTCGTAAATAACGTTGGCAGTTTTCACAATGGGCGTATTGGTGGTCTGATCAAAACTGTCAAATAATGGGGCACTTTTTCCTACGAAATCGGCATAAGATGCGGTTTCGACCATCTTTGCCCGAGAGATCGTTGGGTCGAGGCTTTCTCGGGTATGCACATGGCAGCCGCCGCAAAACTGCTCTTCGCCTCTGGCGACAGAGCGCGATGCAGTTTCTATATCTAATGCCATGCCGTTTTTATCGATCGTTTGAAACAAAAAGGGCGTATCGGCCGGAATTCGGGCAATGAAGCTGGTGTCTGGATTCCCCTGACCATCAAGTGGATTGCCAGCCTTTCTGACCGGAAACTCACCTAATATACGTAAATGGAAAGACTGTTTTCCTGCCCAGGTTTCTTTCTTTAAATAGGAGGGTTTGTCGTTAGGTAACGGTGTAATGGGCATTAATACACGTATTCCGTAGATCTCTGAGTTCTCAAATATTGCCAACTCAGCGCCGCTGGTGGCGAGGTTTGTGTAAACTCTTCCCGATAAAGTGCCTCCTTCTTTCATATTCCAGGGTGTGCCATTAAGCGCCCGGGTTTCCCGGTCAAAGAGAGTTGCTGCGCCACTGAGGCCATAAGGCACGCCAGCGGGTAATCGAGAATCGGTTGAGCCGTCATTGGCTAAAGGCAAAATGTTCTGAGATAGATTGCCCTCTTTGTCTACGCCTGGGTGAGGTATGCCATATATCTGCTGATAGGTAACGATAGGGCGGGCCATAATTTCATGGTATTCTGGGTAGTCGACAACAATGCGTGCGTCATCCGCGATATGCCCGATGGTGTCGGTGCTGTTAGCTTCCAATGGGAACAGCCAAATACCGCCATCTTTACCCACGACTTCCAGCGTTGCAGTTAAAGATTCTTCATATGCTTCAGATTCTAACTGCGATGAACTGCCGATAGTATAGGTAGCAAGCAGGTCATTATCAGGCGCGGCAGCAGGGTGAGATACACGTCCCCCAATGGTGATCAGCTGCGGGTCCACGGTGTAGTTTTGGCCATTGATGTTGAGTTGACGTCCAGCGCTGCTACGGCTGGGATGGATGAAATGGTCGTCAGGGTTTTCGTAGGGTGCTACGGGGATGTCATTATTGCTCATTCCGGGGGTTAATATGAATTGTCCTTTGCGTGCAAATGGCAAAAAATTAATTCCATTAAAAAATTTGGTTGGTACCGAGGTGACCGGTTCACTCGTATTAAAAGGGCCAGAACGGTGCTGAAAATCTGCGCCGTCAGGATCAATGGGGAAACGTAAAAAAGAACCCATTCCGTTGTTATTGTTATTGTAATAAAGTGTCACAACAATATCACCATCAGAAAGTTGAGTTAAAAAATGGTAACTCATTGCAGTCGGATCGTGTTTTCCTGCGAGAATGAAGGGATTGGAGCCATCAGGATTAATGGTAAATAGAGAAAAGTTATTATTGAAACTTTTTTGTGTGACTTTGTCTCTGTTGGTGTAAGCGATTCTTCCATCCATTAAGCTTACCGGGTGTAATTGATTGTTTAAAGCGCGGTGCCCTATGACTTGTAAGTTTTCTCCATTAATATCCATGGTGAACAACTGAAACTTGGTAAAACCGTTGTTGCGATTACTGGTAAAACCAATTTTTCCATCTGCGGTAAAAAAAGGTCCGTTGTCAATAACAGGCACCTTTCCAGCCCATTCTGCATTTCTGCCAGGGTACGCTCGTCCAGCAAAAAAACCGGTAGCAGGTGAGATTTGTCGTTCGGTGTTTGTTTGTAAGTCGTACATAAAAATATAGACAGGCGCATCATAGGGTTGAACCGGGGCATGTGTCACCGGTTGTGCGTATACACCATTCAAACTGTCAGGGTGCAGTTTCATATAGGTTTGGATGGCGCCACCCGATACATCGGCAGCGCCAAAATCAACTTGGAAATTACGACTATCGGTGAATTTTGAATAGACAATATAGCGACCGTCAAAAGAGACGTTGGGATCAGCGATGGTGCAGATAGGTTTGGTTTTATCTGTTTCATCACACTCTACCAGGACCTCTTGCCGGCCTCTGTCACCAGGTGCTAGGCCGCCTTTGTAATTGGGGTCCGAGTGATGTAAAACCAGGTCACAGCCCGGTTGTTGGTAAAAATTGTTAGCTGCCGAGAGCCAGTAGTCGTTGGTACCGTTCCAATTCAATTGCTCACTACGCCCAAATACGTTGACGGGTTCCTGGCCTCTTGGGCAGCGTACATACACCACATCGTAGTCAAGTTGAGCGTATTGGGCTTGTTTTGGTGCGGAAATCGATGGCTGACTGAAAACTAGTGAAAAAGAAAGGCTCAGAAAAAAAATAGTGTGTTGCTGTTTCATTACGTTATTCTCATTAAACTGATTGGAGTTGGGCGTAGCTTGATGTAACGCCTTCCCTATAATGCCGTTACCACTCTTTGCAAACAACGGTACATTCTAGCTAGCGTTTACCGCCACCTTCGGTGAGCTTGAAGATAAGTACATTTTGCTTGCTAGAATTTACAACTACGTAAGCATTTTCTATCGGGCTGTAGCGAAAACGCCCATATGTTCCTGAATCAAAACGAGCCTGCGGCGCCACGGCTAAATGTGACCACTCTTTAGTCTCCATATTTAACGCATGAACAGCACCCCCATCCCATACGACAATTCGATCAGCAACAGGATCATAGTTAACACCCGGCCGATAGCCTTTAATGTTGCCACTGCCTTTGGTGTTGAATTCGCCTCCTGTCGTCTCCCATTTCTGAGGTTGGTAGGATTCATTGCCGATATCGTATACGACTACTTCTCCGCGGCCAACGACGACAAGCAAGTGTCGTTTGGTATCGACGACAACGCCACGATCCCCGGTTACCCCGTTTGAGTTGGGTAGACGTGTCCAGTGATTATTACTTATGTTGTATCGATACAAAACATCAGCACTGACGGAAAAAATTTGGTTTGTAATCGGGTCGTATGCAGATGCTGTTGGTGCCCAGTTGATAACAGGTTTTCCTGTTGGTGCTATATCAGTCCATTTTTGTTTGCCAGAAAAATTAAACATCCAGGTACGGTCGTCTCTTCCACCTGAATTGCAGGAAGTCGAGCCGGCGGGTGTCGAAAAAAAGCTATCAACAGGGTCAGGGATATAAGCTAAGTTATAATAAGTATGTCGGCTATTTGGATTACCGTCAGAGAGTACATCTGTACATATATCAGCTGACTTTGTTACTGGAGACGGATTCGTTACTCTGTCCCAGCTAAAGTCTGTGAGATTAAACGCATAAATTTCATTACCATAATAGTCGTGATGTCCTCCCCCCCAGATTAATAAGCGGTTTCGTTTGCTATCAAAAGCGCCGCCACTAAATGCCATGGCGCCGTTCGCATTCTTAAAGTTGCCTCGCCAAATACCCTTGCGCTCGGGGTCTTTTGCCTCGGCAGGGCTTTGGCTTAACTGAGTATTGGGCACTTCGTACCAGGAGTTAGCAGGCATGGCTTGAATGGTTGCATTTAAACCACCTCCAGACGGATTACTGATAGTGAAATCATGGGTGTTTGTTTCATTGGCTTGAATGGCAACATTGGTGACGCCTGTGAAGGTGACAGGATCACTCGCTTGGTCTGGCTGGTCTGAATCTGCTTGACAAGTGAAGGCCAGGGTATAGATACCAGCCGCGAGTGAAATGGAATATGTATATTGATTACTGACTTGTACGATTTCGATGGGGTCCATGTTACTGCCGCTCTGATCAATTGCAACAACAGTATCACCTTTAAAAATATAAACGGCATTTGCATTGTCAGCCGAACTGCAATTAGCGTTACTTAGCAAAGAGCTGTCTACACTGCCAGCGAGTGTCCCGGTAGTTTCGCCTCCAGTGTCACTATTTGAATCTTGATCATTGCTGTTTTCGTTATCCGTATTGTCGTCTGTCAAATCGTCACTGCTGTTATTTTGGTTATTTTTCGTCGTGTCATCAGAGGTTGATGTGCATCCTGTGACAGTAAGCAAAAGGATAACGAGTAAAATAGTTAAAAACAGGCTCGAACGAAATTTATTGCTGTACAGTATGTTGTCCATCGTTATATTTCTCAGGCTTGATTCGAAGTAAATCGATCACATCTACAATTTAATAGAATGAATTAGTAATAGAATGAATGTGTTCTAATTATCGGTAACGTTCTAAGGAATTTATGAGACTTGATGCACAGAAACCGTTATGGGCTGGTTAAAAATTTGGTATCGCGCTATATGGTAAAGTGTAACAGTTGAACGTTTTTTTATGTAATCTTCTGGATTAAGACAAAATTCATGCCAACTTTATTGTGTGATATTTGTTTATATATATCAATGCGTTAAGGCGTTGTGGTTATGCCTAAGCAGGCATTAAGTGTAGCTAAATAACGACACAAAATGGCATGATTTCAATATCTCATTGATCTTAATGATGATAATGTGTCGCTAAATAACAACGATATTAAGCGTTTTCTTATGGCGCCAATTATTGACTGTTTCTTGATGTCTTGCGCTTGAGTGATAGGGCTAATTTATGTTCAACTGCTAATGCAGGGATAATTCAGTAATTTTAGTTAATTGTGGTGTTTACATCTTTATTCCGGATAAAGGAGTGGTTTTTTTGATTATCTTAAGTCTTATTCCTGCATCACCAACCATTATAAAGTTAAAATAATTACAAAAATGAAAAAATTATTTTTATATGCCAGTGCCGTCGTTATCGGAGTGTTAGTAGTGGGAGGGGGTATTTTATTTGTTTGGAAACCGGCCAATACCGTTGAGTATGCCGAATCAATCCATAATTCTGTTCCAATAATACGGCGTACCCATCCCAGGATATTACTGCCTGAATTGTCGTCATGGGATGGTAATAGTCTTTCTCAATTTATTCAATCGCGTTTAAATTCTTACCAGACGAAAGGTCTTAAGGCTTATCGGTCTTGTGGTAATAATGACATAATGGCCAAGACAGCTTGCTGGGTTACGACTGGGAATAGCGCTGTTGCGGAGCAGTTAATTAGCGCGATAAAAAACTTCACCATCGAGCCACCAGAGGTGGTAGGGGAATACGGGAATGCTTGGGAATTAGCATTTGCATATGATTTTTTAACGCTTTATCCCGGTTTCACTTTAGCGGATAGGTTATTGGTTGAAGATAAACTGAGCAACGCACTGAACGAGTATCTTGATGTATTGGCCGACGATTCGCCTTCTTTATGGCATGGTCGAACCACACTAGCCTCAAGAGCATGGTTATGTGCAGTCGTATTAGATCTTAATGCAACTCAGACTCAGGTACAAGATTCCATAAAAGCTGCACATGATTATTTCTTAGAAAGCTTTGCGGCTGTTTCTCTCACTGAAGCCTGGCCGGAAGGTTATAATTATTGGATTCAAGAGAGGGCGTTTGAGTTGATATTAGCAACCTCGGCCTACATCAACAGTATCGAAGATACAAAATATCGAACAAAAATGCTTAATGTTATTAAGCGCATTGGTCTATGGCATATCTATGCCACAAGGCCTGATAATCGTATCGAAGGTTTTGGTGATGAGGGGTCGCGGATTGATTTAAAAGATCAAACCCGCCGCATTATCGACTTGATTGGGCAACTGACTAAGGACCCGGTATTTTCTCTTTATTCCCGCTATATTCAGACATTACATGGCCGAGCAAGTTATTATCAGGATTTTAAATGGGGTTTTACGTTGTTTAATGACCCTAATGTTGATTTGTTTGGAGAAAATATCACTACATTAGAGCCATTTAATGTATTGTTGCCAAGATCTGAGTTGTTCGGAAAAGGTGCATTCAATCAAGTTTTTATTCGTTCTGGTTGGGACCAAGATGCGACATTTATCAGCTTTAGAGCTGGTGATACTTTTACCCATCATGGTCATTACGACGCAGGTCATTTCACTCTCTTTAAGAAAGCACCGCTGGCGATTAATAGCAGTGTCTACGGTAATATATTCAGTGAGAACAGGCTAAATTATTCGATCCGAACAATCGCAAAAAATTCGTTACTCATCCTACGTCCTGGGGAGAAAGTTCACCCAAACCGGTTTTTCGGTAACAACGTTGCAGATGGGGGGCAGCGAGTGGTTATGCCAACAGGCAGCGCGATTTTTAGTGTTGACGATTGGATGCAAAATTTAAACGCGCGTAATCACTATGAAGGAGGTCGATTGCTTCATTTTCAAAATAGTGATGCCGATTTTGTTTATATCAATTCAGATTTGACCGATGCTTATAATACGCCCCGGTACGACGAAGGAGGCAGCCGGGGTAAGGTAAGTCTGGTGCTCAGGCAGTTGCTTTATTTAACACAGGAAGATGTGTTGGTGGTGCACGATTCTATTACGGCAACGGATGCTAGTTATGTAAAGAAATGGTTGCTGCATACTGCAAATCGCCCCAAAATTGATGGCCTGCAAGTACTTAAAGGCAGCATTGACAACGGAATACTAGAGAGCGGCGTTGGTAAAGCGCTTATTAAAAACAACGATAGTTATCTGAGCTTGCAACGTTTTCATCCTGCTGATGCTCGCCTACGCTTAGTTGGTGGTTCGGATTACCAGTACTATGTAGAATACGATGGCGATGATAGTGACTTAGACGGAAAAAACTTCACTAAAGGAGCAGTCAATAAACCTTGGTTTGATGTCGGTCGCTGGAGAATAGAAATACAACCGGCAATTGCTCGAAAAAAAGATCACTTTCTTGTTGTTCTTTCGCCAAGCTTGCTTGAGCCACGCGAGCAAGTTGTTAATTCTTTGCAGAGTGCAGGGAATGGTAGAGGTTTGCTCTCGAAAAATTTTGTTGTATTGTTTGTGGATACGATAAGTGCCGGTAAACTAACATTTAAATCACCGAGCGATAAAACACAATTGTTAGTCTTCGGGTTGCCAGAAAAATCGGATGTTATTGTCAGTAATGGTGAAAACGAGATAACTCTGCGTAGTAATTCAAATGGCATCGTTAAATACAAGTGGAGGGCTGGTTTTGCCGGAAAAAATAGTGTTCTTACACTTCGATGGTAAATTAGAAACCCGTAACCTTAATATTGCGTGAAGGGGCGGCATTTCGTTTTTCTGAAAGCACCTGCTTTTGGTGTCATGAAATAAATAAGGATATTACCGTATATCCATTCCCAAACCACCAGCTAAAGCTGGTGGTTTGGGAATGTTACCTACTACATTGGTTGCATTTTGAGATACCATCTTTTGCTTCAGATGCGTAATTTTCGCTCTTTGTTTTTTATGAATGGACCACCAAAGCTGAGGAGTCCTATTAAGCCCAAGGCGAGTAATAATAGTGAATTTGGTTCGGGTACCTGTATTTTGCTGTAGACTAAATTATCCAGGGTGTAATTCTCAATACCGGAATCGCCGCTAAGAATTTGTATGGCGTTGAAAGGGGTGTCTGACAGTATTCCCCAAAACCCACCTGTATAGGTGTTGGCGATATCGGGTCGGCCCGCCACCAAAAAAAAATCGTCGGGACTGTGCAGCGCAATCTCAAGCCCCGTTCCCGGTGAACCTGGACTCAGATCCCAATTACCCCCGAATGCTAAAATAGGACCGGTAAAGCTCCAGTTAGTGTCCAGTGCAACGGTGTCATCTTCAAACACGAGGCCATTGAATACCCCGCTACTCACGCTGTGATCGCCAGCGGTGGATGTCACACTGATCTCACGATTGAGTAGCGAGTCGTCAAAGGTCTCTATGGTGAAATTACCCACTGCCGATTCCCATAAAGCTTGATCAGTAAATACGGAAATTACCGCGGCTGAACTTTGTCCTATGTAGAGCAGAGAGGCGAAGGTGGCTGCGATAATTGCGCGCTTTGTTGTGGTTGTGTTGATTTTGTCCATAATATCCTCACGTTTTGATTCGGGTGATTTATCAGTTCGGAGTAAACTTTGATCGAAAAGATATTGCTGTTAAGGCTAATGTGCCAATGAGTGTTAATATTATTAGATGCAGCATTAATTATGCCATAAAAAATATCTCAATAAATTCATATTGTTATGCTTGATAGTTGAGCCTCAATCAGCATAGTGTAAAATAATCCGACAATCAACGTTGCGGTAGTTTTTGCTCAGTGAGTTTTTTCAATGCAAACACAATATGGTGTATTTTATCGGTCAGCGCGTAAGTACTGATGAGCCTCAGCTAACGCTGTGGTAGTGTAAAACATCAGTTTTCATTATAAGATGTTTGCACAATCTCTTGGTGCTTCTGATAAACTCAAAAACTGACTTATTATTGAGTCATTACATCCAATACAGGGCACTAACCGTTGGGGCTTTTTCTAAACAAGCTACTGTTGGTTGGGTGACTGTTCCATTTTTAATTTACTTGGCATCTTTAATTAGAGTGCGCGTCGTGGGCTTGAGTCAACGTTAAGTATGTCCAACTGAGTTTTTGAGTTGTTAGAGATGCTAAAGCTTTTTATTATGGTTTACGGAATGATAAATAAACGTAGTGATAAAATTTTACTAAAAACATTGAGCTTACTAGCTCCTTTCTTGGTGTTGATTTCAGTTTGGTTTCCTGAGTTTCAGCATTACTATGTGCCGGGTGGCCATGTGAGCGACGCTACTGTTCAGCAACTAAGAACTCATCCTGATAAAAATACATTAACAGAAATAGCTGGCATGCCGTTATTGGACCCATCTATAAAAGGTCTTAGTGTTCAGGAGCAAGCTGATCGTATCATTGCAGGCGAATTGCTGTTGCCAGGACAACCTCCGGTGAAAATTTCGTTACCTTTCGCTGCTAGCGATCTTGATAAAAACTCACCCAGTTGGCAGCTTTCTTTCGCGGGGCTTTCAGCAGTGAGGGTGTTACTGGATGCCTATGAACAAACGGCCCAAGAGCGCTATTTCAGTTTAGCCAAAGCAATGTTACTGGCATGGGCCGAATATGAAGCTAACGCATGGCTGCCAAAAGGGTTTATATGGAATGACCATGCTGTGGCTGCGAGAGTGTCGGTACTGTCGCAATTTTGGGGTTTATACAGATCAAGCGCGGCGTTTGATACCGAGATAGCCCGAACGGTTTTAGGTTTCGTACTGCGCAGCGCCCAATTATTGGCTGCGCCTACCCACTTTACCCATGCAACCAATCACGGTGTTATGCAGAATTTAGGTCTGTGGCATGTGGCTGTGGCTTTTCCAAATTTGCCAGGTGTGCAAGAATTTCAAACTACCGCTTTTGAACGTATGCAAGCACAAATGGAATTTTACATCAACGATGAAGGCGTGGTGCTAGAACACTCCGCAGGTTACCATGCCCATGGTGTGTATTTTTTGGGGTCCGCCTTGCGTTATATGAGTTTACTTGGCCAGCCTATTCCCCCGCAGTGGCATACAAAATATCAAAAGGCGAAAGCATTTTATGCAAACTTGGTGCGCCCGGACGGTAGTATCCCGATATTCGGGGATACACCTAGAGAGCACGATGCGCGAAATAGCTTGATTACGGATGTGTTAGATGGCCAAGCTCTTCCTTTGTCACGCAAGGAAAAACTTGTGCCGCAGCAAGCATTTACTTTTTATCCGTCTGCTGGTTATGCTGTGCTTTGGAGTGGTTTAGAGAATTGGCAGGCGGCAGCCAAGATCGCACAAACGGTGATGGTATGGTCTTATTTTCCTGGTCATGGACACAAACTCGCTGACGATATGAGTGTTCTGTTATGGGCCGATAATCAGGATTGGTGGAGCAACATAGGCTATTGGCCATATGGTCGGAAAGGCCGACAACAAGCGGTATCCTGGCATGGCTCGAATGCGCCGCATTTGATTCATGAGGCTACTGAGACAGCGCGCTACACTCGATTGCGTTACTACGGAAATCAAAACGGGTTAACTATTATTGATCTGGAACGTACAGATGCAGGGGGCTTTCAGCCTCGACGACAAATGCTTCACATCGCAGAGAATATGTGGTTGATTTTAGATTCTACAAAAGATCAAAAAAATCGTGTTGCCGAACATGTGTGGACAACATTACCAGAGATTCAAGTTATGCAGGATTCGGGTTCTGGTGGCTATTGGCTAATACCGCCGAGCGGTTCGAGTCGCCTGCAAACTGTATTGCTGGGTTCAACTAATGTTAGTGTGGAGCGCCTTCATGGCTCTACAGAACCGTTTGCCGGTTGGATGGTGATGAAAAACCGTGAGATTCAAAAATCGCAAGCATTTTTAGTACGCCAACCCAGTGACATGAGTTGGTCGCTTGCGGTTTGGAAGCTTGTCAATGAAAAAGACAATGCTGTGATTTCGTTACGACCGAAAATGAGTCAATGGAATGATGCAGAACACTGGCGTGTAAGTATACCAATGTCATCAGGCGAGGTAATGGTTCAGCGTCAGGGAAATACGGTCAGTTTAATTGACCACGCTAGCGCTCAAGTCAATAATACATTGACATTAGCTGCGGGTCCCGATGTGATAGATGAATTTACTGAGTTGCAGAACGCTTTCAATGCTATAGCCGCTGACAATGAAGGGTATCGGGATTTAGCCTATTACCGTAAGAGAGTAACTTATTTAATTATTGTGATATTACTATTACAAGAAATATTATTATGGCGAATTAGCAGAACGCCGGTAACGCTATTTCTGCGAGTGACTGCTGTTATCGCCTGGCTGGCGCTAGGGATGTGGTTGAAAATGGTATATTTTGTTAGTTGAACATATTGGTGTTTGAATTAAGGACAATGATAATTGTTTCATTGCCAGGAATTTTTATCAATTTCTAGATTCGAAAAGCAAAATGATTCAATTGCAAAATTCAGGTACAAAGTACACATAGTTGAGTAACAAAAAATTAAACGATGTTCGGTTGCGACGTGTTTTAATGCCAAGCTTAATGAAGAACGGCACACGCAATAATATTCTGGTTTTGTATCTCGGGTTCTGTTCAAACCAACTATTTTTCAACAGGAGGGGGCTTTTCTTAAAGAACCTACTGAAATTAATTATTCTTAATAACACAGGCGATAAAGTGCTGTTATTGGTTTGTTGGTCACCACTCACAGCTTACCTTCTTGTTGGTTTGTTCTATTATTACGTTATTATAGCTGCCTCAAAAGCGTTCATTTTGCGCTTTTGTGCCTGTAAACTCCGCACTTTTTCCTTATTTTTGAATAAACCAAAGGCAATCTGAGCCGTTACTGAACATTTTAAATAATCAGACTGGGTTGTTACGTTTGTTATTATTAGTCCAGCCAAATTTTAATCATTCGGGGTATTTAAGGCTAACGCAATGAATCTTATGTGCTCACGTAGGTTAATTTATTTGTTGCAGCAATTAAAACGCTATTCCGGCATAATCGATGTTAAATATTGTGAATGTTACTGAGCGTTATCGTGTGTTATTAGTAATTGTTAGTAATGGCTGGAACGCAATACAGTTTAATATCAGTTGCTTGCAGCGTTTTGGAAAAGCTGTCGCCAAATGGCAACGTAATTTAGTGCATTAATAAGTTTATCACACGCTATTCATTATTGTTGCCATGAGAGCCAGAGAAAAGCAAAAGCAATGAGTTGCTTTAATGAACTTGCGGCTGTCTGGATAAAGTTTAATGATGAGCTTGCATGGTTGAATGTCCAGGCAGATTGCGTCCATTTGGTTGCCTATGATATCAAGAAAAATATGACGGTCGAGATAATTTACTCCGCTAACAATTTTATTCATTCGTTAGTGCTCGCAGGAATAGAAATAATGAGCGGTAAAGTTGCATGCGGTTGAATTCATGACTGAGTCGTTTTAAACGCTGAGCTTATTATTTACTAACGTCGTGAATTACAGACAAGAAATATTTATATTAATCAATGAATTGTAATTTTTCCCATAAAATTGTCGCTCTTTAGCAACATTTTTTAAATAAATTTCATCAACCAATCTAACAATAAACTTGTAACTTTTTGATTTATAAGTCATTTAAAAATAAATCTAAGCTTGGTGCATAAATTGTATTAAATCAACGCGTTACATGATATTTTTTGATTAAAATTCATACATGGGGATGTATGATTAAATATAGAGTTTGAACGGCCACCATAATAATTGTAGTTTAATGGTCAAATTCTGTCCTACATATAAATTATCTCTACAGCGAATAGAGAGATTGTGAAGACTTGATTCTATGATTGTGTTCACAAATCTGATTTGAAAATAGGCTAGTTCCTAAAAAGTGGGATGGTTTTAACACCACATTATTTGCGTTTCTGCTAATTTTATCTGTATGTTTTTTTAAGGCTGTTCGCTATTTATTCATAGTGGCAAGTGGATTGTGACTATGCGGTCATTAATCAAGTAGTGATTGATTATGGAATTGTTTAATGTTTAGGAGGAAGAATGAAATTGTTTAAATGGGTGTTTCCAATGAAAAAAGAGTCCATGACGGAAAAAGGGGGGTGGGCTCAATTTACCCGGTCTATTTTAAAATATAATTTTTATATTGTAATATTTTTTGTGGCATCTATTCAAGCAGTTTTGGCAGGCCCGCACCCCAATATGTATTTGAACCAGGCAGAGATAGATGCGATTAAAGGTAAAATTAGTGCGAATCTGCAACCATGGACTCGTGCGTATTCTAAGGTCATATCAGCAGCTAACTCGGCGTTGAGCAAATCACCGTTGAGTGTGACCTTTCAAGGTAAAACCAGTAACCGATACTTTACGGAGAAACCGTATTGCGGATGGCCAAATGGTTGCCGAGATGGTCAGATTAACCCCAATGCGGACCGGGGGGACTACATGGCAGCAATTCGATTGGGTGACGCAGTACGGGATCTAGGTTTGGGGTATGCGTTTACTGGCGAGGCAAAGTATGCCGACAAGGCGATTGAAATGATCCGAGTTTGGTCGTTGAATTCAGATACGTTAATGAAGCCGACGACGGCGGCAGGTAATCGTATCGAGTTATTTATTACGCTACCGGGTTACCTTTATGGTGCGGATTTGATTTGGAGCTATGATGGTTGGAATCCAGCAGAGAAAACCGCTTTTGCTGGTTGGGTGAAGGCATTAGGTGATGATGCTAAAAGAAGTGGTGCTGGGTTGAATAATTTCGCCAACTGGCGGGTGGTGTTGATTGCCGCAGCGGGTGCTTTGTTGGATGATAATACTTTGTTGAATTTTGCAGCAAAAGAGTGGAAGCGGTTGGTTCCGTTACAGATGAGTGGCAGTGGTATAATGGGGCAGGAGGTTGGTCGTAGTAAAGGTTTGCACTACTCGCTGTATGCCATTAATGCGATGATCCAAGGTGCTGAAATCCTGCGTCATCGCAATGTCAATCTTTATGACTACAGCAAGAATGGTAAGAGTCTGGAGTTAGCGTTGGACTTTATAACCCCTTACGCCATCGATCCACGCCGTTGGCCTTATAAGCAAATTACGACTATTACTCAAAAAGACAGCATGGCATTGTATGAGTTGGCTTATTCTTATTACAAAAAACCACTTTATTTGGACGTAATCAATCGCTGGAACCGTCCTATGGATGAAATTCGGGTGATGGGCATCAATACACTGACGCACGCGAACCTTTCCGATTTGAGTTTTGTGCCAAGCCCGCCGAGTATTACCACCCAGCCATCGTCACAAAGTGTTAATGAAGGGGCGGCAGTGACATTTAGTGTCGCGGCGACAGGCAGTGCCACATTGAGTTTTCAATGGTTTC
>JAADGF010000121.1 GCA_013152545.1 Gammaproteobacteria bacterium | reverse complement strand
AAATGAGAGTGATTATACCCCATAGACAAGCGGTTTTCGCGGGAATAATCACGCTTTAACGAGGCACTAATTACACATTAACTTAAGGGATACTTAACGCCAACTCTACCCAACTATCTCTATCAATGTGCGATAACCTAAGAACGCTACACCAAAATCCATCGTCGTCGCACTCGGATACGAGACTTATCGACCGACTACACCTACGGCATTCCTGTCCCAGAACACCGCTGTTGTGCGGGTATACTATCATTCACAAAATACTGACAAATCACCAGTACACCGTGGTTAAAATTTGTTAATTTTTATCCCCCATAGCTCACCTTAACAGTCCAGTCTACTTTACAGCCTGAGGGTACAACAAATAATCTATCATCGATTGCTGTAGTATTTTTTTACACGACTTATAACTGAATGGTGGATTAATGTTCGTCATAATCACTTTTATACCACGACCCACTTACTTCATACTTTAATGCTTATTACTATCAATCACCGGACAGATAGAGTCTTTTGCAGCTAGGCACTGAGAAACGAAATCCAACACGCAGGTTATACACGCGTTGTATATCATAACGACTTGTTAAAACAAGTTTAGCCATATATCATTTTTATCTGAAAAACAAAGAAAATCGCCAAGGAACGGGATTAACAACAACAAAACAAGCAGGAGCCAACAATTCATGCCGTCCACAGCACAAAGTATACCCAGTGAAATTCTCTATCATTTTGTGATTAAACATCAACCGGTTGACGCGCTATTCGACACCTTGTACGACCACCCCAGCGAACTGACCAAACAACATTTCATGACCATTAACAGCCACCTTGAGCATCAAGTGCGCCCTGGACAGATGGTAATTATTACACCCCCAGACGCTCAGCAATGTACCGCATTCGAAGCTGACCTGATGGACGTTGCCCGCCCGCATTGACCAGCAATTGAAGGATCAATCCGAAGAGGAGGCCAACCTGATGGCCGAATATTACAGCTTGCTTGCCAACGTCGCCAACTACAGTGGCATAGGCTATGGGGTTGCCATGAATTACTTTAAACAACACAAAACTCAGCTTGAACACATACTCAACCAAATCAGAAAACTGCACATCGATACCTACAACAAAAGTGGCGCATTTAACACCAACGATTTTTTTACCCACCGCAAGCGCTTGTTCCAACAACTGGACGGAGTAATGAAAACTATGGTTGGCCGGGCACACATGGGGCTGGATATCGAGCGCGGCAATATTAAGCGCAGCCTTGGCCTAAGCACCAAGAGCCTGCTCTATCAATTCAAAAACAACCCGGTGCCTATCTCTGACCTCCCCGGTTTCGAAAAAAACCACGCCAAGGTAAAGCAACACAGCAAAGCGCTGAAAGGCCTGGGTTATGTGGCGCTGGCATTGGATGGTGTGCAGAACGTGGCGACGGTACAACAGGCGTGTACAACCGGTAGGGAGCAGGCAGGAATGTACCAGGAGCAAGTTTAGTGAAGCTGGACGGTTTGGGGGAGTGTTGCGGGTGGTGCTGCAGGTGGACTTGCTGGGTACGGTCTCTGCAATGCAGTATTTATGTTGCCTTCGGGTGGAACCAGTTTGCTCTGGTGCGGAATTGTTGTTGGCGGTGCAGGGGGTCTTATAAAGGAGGTAATTACTTTGGAAACTTATTTCAAAGTGGTGGAGAAGCTTTGTATGAAAATATTTATTCAACCAACTAGGTATTTGAAATGCAGAATCTTGAACTCTTTTTTTGGATATTTGCCGTACTGATTTTAATTTGTATTTTCATCGCCATCTGCACAACATTTTATCTAGGCAGAAGCAAAATGAAAAAAGTAGACCTGCTCGTATACGGTTATGAGATTCCCAGCGACAGTATTTTTTTTCAAGGGTTTCGTATGATGGATTATGGAGGCGCATTTGCATGGCGTTTTTACGCCAGGCGCATCGACAAGGATTGGATACGAGAGCATTTTGATAAGAAATTTCAGCGTCCATTTATAATAAGTTTTTGGCTCATTGTGTTAGGATTTTTAGCAATGATACTATTGTATATCTTGGACAAGTTATTTTTGCAAATAACATAACCAAAAAAGGCAGGTCTTTCCATGCCGCATTTAATCAAATAGATATCACAATCTGTGGAATTTAATTATTTATGTGGCATAGAAAAACCCTATGCTTTTTTCTATGCTTTTTTGATCCAATGCTTTTTGCTTCGCAAAATATTCGACTTAACTTAGTATTCCGCTAACATCCAAAAACGCCCAAAGTAAAAAACTAAGGCCGGTGAACATCATTAACCCGTAAAACATTCGTGCTAAAAACCTGTCAAATACAGCTGTGTGTTCATACAA
Organism: Gammaproteobacteria bacterium; assembly: GCA_013152545.1. Lineage (GTDB taxonomy): Bacteria > Pseudomonadota > Gammaproteobacteria > SZUA-152 > SZUA-152 > JAADGF01. The sequence continues at coordinate 2,255 of JAADGF010000121.1, read as the reverse complement.
TAAATCAGCATTTGACTCTAGAAAAGACAAAGGACTATTCCTTAGTTTCCGTATTATTGCCTATGGTATCGACAACGCCTGAGCCACATTGACAATATCCCAACCGCTTACGAACTCAACACCTAACTCATGTTTCGTCTCTGGATTTTTTATCAATTTACGCACGGTGACTTGACCAAATACTACATAAAGAATCGCAGAAGAAAACCCACTCGCTATCAAAGTATCTAAAATAACCTTTTCGGTTATCATAATAGTGTGTTTATCCAGTTCACTATATCGCCGTACACCTCACCTCCACCACTCTATAACCTTAGTTGTTTGCCCAAAGAGAAGTGTCTGCGGCAACGAGCTCCAACCAACGGGTATTGCTATAATAAAAAAGACAGTGCTGTGCTCGTGTAAACCGGCCCACACACTCTAAGGGATCCAGAAATCACTGATCAATCGAATACTCCTATAGCATCCAACAATCCTAATAAAATTACTGACAGTCCGGCGAATATCCATAGATCGCAAAACACTCGTGCCAGCACCCGATCAAACACAGTTGTGTGTCTGTACAACAAATCTACATTAGCGTGAAATGCCTTGTTCTTAAAGTGTTTCTCTAGCATCTTTAGCATCGACAACGCTACAGCCACGTTGATAATATCCCAGCCGCTTGCGAACTCAATACCTAAATCATGTTTGGTTTCCGGGGCTTTTCTCAGCTTTCGCACGGTGATCTAACCTAGTAGAACAAACAGGACCGAAGATATAAAACCAAGTAGAATTAAGACCCCAACAAGTGTAGTAATAAGCTTCATAAAGGAACTTAACCAATCCATAATGGAATCATAAACATCTCCAGCATTTTTCTTTGTCACACTATTAGATAACATTGACACTGCCGCTGCCGCTGCCGTAACAATAAGACCGACCCAGCCTACAGGTGTAGCCAGAGTAAGAAAATAGACCCCCGCACCCACAACTAGCGACCCGGCTCCAGTACTCACCGCAAAACTACTCGATTCAATAAACATGTCCCGCTCCCAATCGCCACCACTTTGTGCGCAGCTTGCTTCGCTGTAGTCCGGGCGACACGGATGCATCGCTGGAGTTTAGAGTATTTCGATAGTCCGTCAGCGTATCCTGGTAACGTTGCACGGCGCTGCCGAATTCACCCATGCAAGCCGAATATACGCTGGCCGTAGCGCCCGCCACGGCCATTTGAGACTCTTTCAGTTTCGTCATCACCTCCGCGATCGCCACAGTGTCGTCAGATCCAAACGCGTTAGACAAATCAAAAAGATTTCGCGGTTTTTTGGATACATTGAGGGTGTTGACGATGCCGTTATCAACACTTGATCGACGTGGGCCTGTCAGATAAGGACGATAAGGTGTCAGCGCATTGACCTTCGCACCGCAATACAGTTGATCTAGGGATATGCCACATTGCTGGTAGAGCTGCGGTGCTTTTAACATTTGATTGCAAAGTAATATTTCTGTCACCTTCAATCTCCTTTTCTATTGAAAGCCAAATCAAATCTTAAATATTTTCGAATTCTATCCTTGAGGGCCTTACCATAACACAAACAATTTATTTATATGTTAAGTCATGATTCACTCCATTACTTTAATTATACTTATGGGATTGAGTTCAGAAATTATTTAAAAACTTTCATTGCAACAACAGAAATTATCAAACGGTATGCTTGAAACTCAATTGTCTTGGCAGTACATCCGCCAGTTGAGCTGATTGCGTCATCAGTAGTCGAATAGGTTAGACAAAAAAATAAACCCACGTCTCCTTCTCCCCGAAGGGGAAAAGGAATTAAGCGAGACAGTCGTGAACTGATTTATATATCAAACCAAGACCTCTGAGTTCTTACGTCATTAGCTGAATGAGATTCTCCTTTAATGGAAGATATCGATTCTTGGACAGACGCGAGATACTGCTGTGTCGCGCCGTTGCGATAATTTGCCTGTGATGTAGATCATATTTCCCCATGCTCATCGTCCGCTTGTAGCGGTTTCTCCCATCGAGATTTGGAAATGATGGTAATGCTCCATTCGTTCTGGGCGATGTAGTCGTAAACTCAGTTTTTCGGTGCGTACCGTTGCCGTATAGATTCTCCAAGAGAGGATATGACGATGTATCAAGAGATGCATCATGAATAACATTCGCCATCCGGTGATTCTGCAAAGCATCAGCAGGTAACATTTGAGGCGACGTTTTGACCTGTTTCAGCACATCAATCAATGCAGTAACA
>JAADGF010000032.1 GCA_013152545.1 Gammaproteobacteria bacterium | reverse complement strand
GGTCTCTTAATTCCTGTTCGGTTATTTGTTGCACGATAATCCCACTGCCATCACTTAAAAAATAGTCGCCGTACTATATATGACAGGAAGTAGTTTGGAAACTCTAACAAAGTTGCATCATGCGTATCGAGCGATCACCGAACCCAAAAAGCAGGGGCAGCTTAACTTTATTCAGCACATCATTTTACTTATTTATAAACACCACTAAGCGTATTGGTTATTTGAACCGTTTCATTAAAAGTAACGATTTCAACCGATAGTCGGGTGCCATCAGGTTGTATCAGGTAAATAGTGGTAACCGTATTATCGGGGGCACCGGATGCTTTATTTGTTTTAATGATTAATTTAGCCTTACCATCAAAACCATCCTCAAGACGCCAGGTAATGGTTGATTCAAGACCATCGACATCAACATAAACGCCAACGCTTCCAGAATCACCAATTCTGGCTGTTTTTGGAATGACTGTTGGCGTTGTTAATGCGGTGCTAGTAACATCATCCTCACTACCCAGAAAACGCCTGTTAGCAGCATCCATATTATAATAATTAGTAATCACAGCAGTGCCGAACGCAATAGAACTGGTGAACGTAGTTGTCGTCAGGAAAGGGATCGCCGCCTGACCTAAAAATGTTGACTGCGCCTGTATCTTTTCAGTCACGCTGCCTGTGACTGCCACAGGATTGACGCCATTGGAGAAAGTACCGGATAAGTCAGCGGATACATCATAGCTGGTAAAAAATGTCGGCGGGAATAAACTAAAATCAATCGTCGTGCCTGTTGGCGTTCCACCTCCGCCACCAGCACCGGCACCTGTTGTTGCTGCGCTATCACCGCCACCACTGCCACAGGCGGACAGAAACATAGCGATTGTTAATATTAATAATCCAGATATATTTTTCATGTTAACTCCATTTTTTTAAAGCGTTTTAAAATTCAGATACAGAATGTTTTAAGGGGTTACCGGTTTGGCCGTGTATAGCACTGCACCCGGGACAATTTCCCAATTTGTATTTGCATTAGCTACCGGCGCAACATCATTAAAGTTTGTACCAAAATATGGAATACTGGACGGCCCTGACCCCGGTTTTAACCACCAGAGCTCAATGCCATCAAGTGCAAAAACCTCAAAGAAGCGAACGGTAATCTCATGGAATCCGGCGCTGAGTATTAATACCGGAAACGTCTCACCGGGAAGATCGCCTTCACTTATATTGTCTTCCCAGTCAAAGTACTGGAACTCTGCGTTGTTCACCACCAGGTTCCCATCGATCCATACTTCAGAGCCATCATCAGAAATTGTTCCAAAACCATAATCACCGGCTGTTTCGATCCTGATGAAACCTTTCCACTCGACACTATAATTGTCACCGAATCCGGCAACCGGTTCGAATCTGTATAAAGCGGTGCCATCCCAGAAGTCAATTTGCGCGTCTGTTCTGGTAAAAACCCTGGTCAATCCATCAAAACCAATATTGCCCAGGCCATCCTGGGTGACGCCCTGATAATAAGTGCCAGTTAAGCCATCACCTGCACTATTGGTGTTATTTCCAGTATTTGGCGCATTGTTACTCGTTGTCGTATCTCCGCCACCGCTACAGGCGCTAAGCAGAACAATCGTTAGTGTTGTACAAATTAACTTCACTTTATTTTGTAAATCCATTTTAATGCTACCTTTGTTATCCTGAGTTATACCCCTGTGATATAGCGCAAAAAAATAACCGTTTTACACGGGGTTCAATGCAGAAAACACAGCAGATTGTGTTGCTGAGTAAATAACGAAATTAAAACAAACGTTCGACTGACAGCACCGGGAAGATACTACCTTTCGACAAGCTGAATTTGTCCTACGTGATTACGTGGTTTTGTTGGAAGCTGGAAACTTACAGCTTGAATATTGATACCGGACTGACCGGACTTCCGGCCATGCATAAGACACCGGCCATTAACATGTCCCCCTTAAATCAGCCCTAGATTAAGCGCAATAAATATTGCCGCAGCAATATTTTTAGCGTCGAGTTTTTTTAAGATATTTCGAACATGATAATCAACAGTATGATGCGATATATTTAGACGATTACCAATCTCTGCTTTGGTGAGACCTTTCGCCGACCATTTTAAAATATCGCCTTCTCTAATCGTAAGCGTGACGGTACTCAATGTGGGATGAGACTCCATCAATCGCCAATAGCAAATATAAAATTGATTCGCCAGCAGATTAACTTTATCAAGAATGGAAGGACACAGATCGATGTACCTGTCAGTACTTGCTGCACCAAGTGCGGCAACCGCACCGCCACCACCACGCAATGCAACGCCTATGCCGTTATAGAGTTCGGCCTCTTCCGCTTCATTAAACATCTGTATCTGTTTTTTTGAGAGCGATCCGGAGTCTATAATATCGCTCCACGTATACACGCCGGTTTTTGTAAATGACAACGTCCTGACCGGATCAATTGCATCATACTTTTTTTCAAGATAGTAATTGACCCAGCTTTCAGGATAATTCCTGACTACGCCGTGTTCGGCTTCTTTTTTTAAAGTCGGATGATCCGTCATCAATGCCAGCAGGATTCGGTCAAACCCCATGCTGCTCATCGCACTTTCAAAAATTTTGAATAGCGCATCAACGGTATCAGCCTGATTGCTGTGATAGATAAAATCTTCCAGATTAATCGTCATCCTTGCGCGCCTTAATAGTGAATTAAAGTCAGTCCCTGCGAGTCCTGACTGTATCATAATTGAGAATTAAAGGGGGTCCCCCTCATCTTCCCGGCACGACAAAAACACCAATCCAGGCCGAATATTTCCCATAACACATGCCATAAATCACCTAAATCTTGTAGACTTAGCCCCTATGACCACGGCCACTGCAAATAAAAAAAATAACAAAGACAGCACCACTCACACGCCGATGATGCAGCAGTATCTGCGCATCAAGGCCGACCACCCGACCACCCTGCTGTTCTACCGCATGGGTGATTTTTACGAGCTGTTTTTTGATGACGCAAAGAAAGCGGAAGCCTTAAGGGTCAGGTCTTGTCTTTTGCCTTAACAATACGACTTATTCTTGAATAATGTAATTTGTAGTAATCACCAATATCCTTCAAACTGTAACCACCACTTTCGTATGATTTAAAAATAGCTGTGTTTCGATCTTTATATTTATCCTCATAAAATGATAGTGGTTTAGCTAATTGCCGTTTCTGTGATGAGGGGATTTCACTTAAATCTTTATCAGGTAATATTTTGCATTGCAATTTATTGATGAATTGTTCATCACCAAGGTAAATCTGATTTCTTAGTTTTTCCCACGGTTTTGGTTGATTCCTGCCCTGAGAAACAAACACCCGATACTGTTGTATGGCATTTTGTTTTTTTCGTGAAAATGAGGCGAGTATCCAATCAGTTGTTAACCATGGATAAACATTAGATAAACCTGCTGTTGCTCGATAACTGCTCCATTCCCAGTCTTTTGCGCTTCTTACCATACGAACACGCACCGGGTTTAGAACGATATAGCGGGCGAGTTCTAACAGGTAACTTTCTTTCTGAACCAGGATTGCTTTATATCTACCCTGAAAAACATGCCCAACCCTTTTGTGCAAACGATTGTATCGCTGTGTATATACACCGTTCAGATGGCGCATGCCTTTGGCTAAATTACTGTTTGGTGTTTCAATGAGCAAATGATAGTGATTACTCATCAGGCAATAGGCGTGAATAGACCAATTAAAACGATCTTTTACTTCGGAAAGCACCTCAAGAAATATACCTCTATCACTATCATCCTTGTAAATCTGTCCATCACCACGCGATGTTACGTGGTAGAGTGCGCCCGCAAATTCTATCCTCAGTGGTCTTGCCATAAATTTAGATTAGCGTGGCAGGGAGGCAAAAGGCAAGACCTGACCCCGTTATTATTCGGTTATTGCCTCGTTATTGCCTTAAATAGTTACGTTCTCTTAATTCGTTTAACGCCATCTTGGCAACCACCCTAAAGGAGCCTTCCCTTTAATTACAATACGTATTAAGAATAGTATAAAATAAATCCCGCCAAACAAAACAACGAAAACAAACCATATCTGTTCCTTATTAATACCGTCTTTAACAGCGTAATAAGCAGTTGCGCCAAAGACTAATATAACCCCTATTAAGATAAACAAAGAAAAAAATCGACCCAAAATGCTTACTTTTTGATCTGACCAAGGCGCTTTAAATATAACTTTATATTCTTTTTTCATATTTTAACTTTGATATCACATACTGGTAAATTGAAATTAAACGAAAAATTATTTTCTTCTGCAAGTGGCAGCAGAAATTCCAGACCCAATAACCACTCCCACTTCAAACCAAAGGTTCACTAACAAAGTATTTATAAATGAAGTCATTATTGCAACAAATAGATTACCAGCAAGGAATGATGCGTTTTTAACTGATAGTCGCAATGCAGTCAACAACGTAAATCCTCCAGCCGCTTCAGCTACAGCAGCTCCAGTTAATAACGTTAAACCCTTTGGTGCGGCTAAACCTATTATTGCTTTATTAGTTTCTATAAAATTTTTGGTAGCCTGCTCTATAAAGGGCAAACCACAATCAGGCACTAGCTCTCCGGGTTCATTTACAACTGCTAAAACAAAATCTGTTATCCCTGTCTCTGATGAAGCCCCACCATTCACCCCGCCACTAATCCGATAGGCCCCTTCCCCAGTAACAGGGTCAAGTATCACATACCCAGATCCAGTATAACCAGGCACACTTACCAGATCGGTATGCGCAACCACTTCCTTTCCTATGCTGATGGCTTGCTGTATTTCAGTTTCAGTCGCCGCATCCAGATTTAAGTTCGGCATTACACTACTAATATTCACCTGTGTAATCTGGTAGATTCGCTGACCTTCTGTGCTAGCTATCTGCAATGCCTTCACCGCACTAAACGCATTCGGTGGGTTTTGTGGATCAATATTAAACATCTGCTCAGGCGTGGCATGTTCTAATGTTGACAGTAGCACACCACTCTGCATCACAAACTGCCTATCCTTTTCATTATCCCCTGCATTGTTAGCAGTGATGAGTAACGCCGGAATATCTAATGTCACACCACCCGCTTCTATCGTTTTGGGAATACCAAAAAAATATCCCACTTTCGGCTCATAACCAAACGTACCGTAACCAGCACTTAAGTAAAACTGTTCTTTCGCCTGTAATGCACCAATACTGCTTAACCCAATAAGCTGCGCAAAATAACCTAATGTGCCCGCATAAAACATATCACCCAATATATCTTCTCTTGTCAAATTCTGGATTTGTGCTGTATCGTTTGTCTCTAACGTGGTTTTTGTCTGTGTTAGTTGTGCTTGCAAGTCGGTCAGTTTTTTGGCTGAGACATTGCCCGTAATAGTATTAACACTCACAAACGACCCCGCCGGAATGTTGTAAGTATAGTTTATACCCGCACTTCTTCCCGGCTGTTTGATCTGGGTATTGAAGTCTAGGCCTTCACCTAATCTCATTGGGTTGCCAGTGAGTTTTGTTATGCCATTAACTTTTAGTTCGGGTATAACATTTATTAAGTAGGCCGGGATGCTGGCAGGCAGTTGGTTGATGTCAGTGATTTGTCCTTCGGGTAATAAACTTTGTAAGGCTGCTTCATCATCAGGGGTTGCTGGTGTAAAGGACAAGGTGACTTTTTCGTTATTCACCGTTGACCAGGCAAGTGACGCTGAAGTGCTGTTTTGGTTAAAGCTGTAGGTAACGCTTTGTTGTAATGTGGTAGGCAGTTTGTCATACCTTGTGCCGGTGGTGACTATTTTATTGGGCAGGCTGGCAGCCAGTATTGGATATTGCTCAACAATGGTTTTGCGCCCACCAATCACATCACCCACGGTGGGATTAGTCATATTGTTAGTGATGTAATCTTCCAGCGCGGTTTGCGCCTGTGTCTGCGCTGTTTGTAATATTGTCGGATCAAAACCGGTGATCCAGCCTTCCTGTTCATTAATTGTGCCGCTGTTTAATACATCCTGCGCCAGTTGATTGGTGCCGGCTATTTGCACCACATCTAAACCTTGTAAATAATCGTATTGTTTGTAGCTGGGATCGATAGGTAACCAGCTATCGGCATCGATGTTTATCGCTGCTCTTGAAGGCAGGTAATCGGTGGCGACTTCGACCCAGATATGCTCCATTCTTACAGCGTTTATTTTACCGGCTTGTGTCATTGCGATAACCGGTATGCTACCTGAGGCAGCAAAGGTTATGGCGGCATCAATGCTGCTAAAACCGCCTGCCCAGTTTCTGAAGTTTGCTTCGGGTATATCGATGGTGCCGTGTACGTATCTTGCGGGAATCTGTGAGGCTCTGAGCAAGGCGATGGTCAGGCTGGCGATGTCCATGGCGTTGCCGCGTTTGGCATCCAGGGTGAGCTCGGCGTTTTGTACTGCGCCCCAGGTGGGTTGCCACTGAATGTTGTTTCGTACCCAGTGGTAGATTTCTGCAGTGTTGTAGTTTAAGGCGGCGGCCTGGTCTTTGATTGACTGGCTTAGCTGGATTTCATCACTGGCTGCCAGGTAAGCGGGATTATCCGCACCCGACAAGTTGCTGTAGGTAAAGTCACCGAGTGCTGCCAGCTGAGTTTGTGGGCTGTTGAAGTAGCCGTTACTTGTAAACGATTCTTTGTTGAGTTTGGGTTTGTTGTCTGGATTGGGTTTAGCCGATTTAAACGGCAGGT
>JAADGF010000042.1 GCA_013152545.1 Gammaproteobacteria bacterium | reverse complement strand
GATCTTGACCTCGACACCGTCCCGGGCCTTGCGTTGTAGTACATTGCCAATTTCATGAACCGGATCAGTGCTATTCAACTTAAGCGACACATGCGGATTAAACCCCCAAATGGCAATGTAGATGGTTTTGGTGGCGTTGTTTATGGCGTTATACAGTTCGGGCAGGTATTCATCACCACAATTTAACAATTGAATCTGATTGCCGCCGCGCGGGGTGTATTTCGTCTTGTTAGGGTCGGGCGTAGCCACAAACCATTTTGACGTGCAAAAGGGCCGTTGGGTGGCCGGGTTGGCATTACATTTTCGCAGATTTTTACCCATATTCTTTTATGCACTCCTATGGCATTACCGATTTTATGCGTTTGGTGAGTTCATCATTGACATCAGCACTGGTATCTTCGGAATAGATGCCCTGAAAATGTTCGTAGCGTTGTTGGCCGCTGTCTTGGGTGGCGTTACCTAAATCGGGATCTTCATAGAATCCCAGTAAGTCCATACGTTGTTTGACGCCCGTTTCCGATTCGGGGGGCAGTAAGGCACTGGGGTTATAGATATAATCCTCCAGGTCGGTTTCGACTTTCAGTTGACTGGTCCAGGGTGGCTCGTATTCAAATTCGATCAAGCCGTTTTCATCCGTTAAGCCTTGTTTTATCAAGCCACCATCTTTATAAAGCTTATAGGGCTCATGGGCATAGGGGTGCTGATTGCTGCCGGGCACCATCGTAAGCAGTAATTGCATTTTGGGTTTGATCGGATCAAAGGCTTTGCCACTCCAGCTGCTATCACCAATATTAACATTGGATGAGCCGGTCTGCGCCGTGCCGCCGCAATCAATGGCATCGCCGACTCTGACGGCGGGCTTGCCATTGATGTTGACGGTGCCTGAGCCTTGGCTGGCTTTGCGTTCATGGGGTTTACAGCCGTTGCAGCCGTGCACCGCATAGGCATCGCCCACCCGCATCGCCGGCTGGCCGTTGATAAAAACATCACCGCTGCCTTCTATTGAGGGGCTGGGCGGATAGCATTTTTTGTGGGCGGAACCCATGTCCCCTTTTCTGGCGGCACCTGGCATAAGCATCTCCTATTTATCGGTCTCGTTTATTACTTTTTCCGAGGCAAACAACGCCCGCATGGGTTCCACTTGCAATAAATCCAGCGCCCAGGCGTGCAAGGCGTCATTCAGCCTAGTGTGTTGTGCGTCGCTGAGTTGATCGGGTATGTGTAACTTGAGTAGCGAAATATCGCTGCTGTCATCCATCTCGATCCGCATGGTCTTATTGTCGGCCGGTTGCAGTTGAATGCGGCGTTGATAACCGGGGTGTTCGATACCGATTAAGGCTTGTTGCCAATCGCTCTGCCAAGCCTGCCAGCCTGAGTCGGTGTGACGCTTGTCTTTTAACTGAGCCTGTAACAACGCATGGTAGAGTGCTTGCCGTAATAGTTGAAGGTACTGCGCCTGCGCGTCATTTGAGTAGGCTGCCAGGGCCTGTAGAGCAATATCCTTGCATCGCATCGGCCGTGGGTAATCATCCAGCAGGCAATAAAGCGAAACACGGTGGTGATCTGCCGGTTTTTTCAGAGCAATTTGATATTGAATATTATTGATGCGGTCCTGGGGTGTTAGCCAGCGTGCCTGATAAAGTGGTTGTATGACGGTTTGTGCGTATAGGCGTTTACGAGCACCGTATTCCAGATCAAGCAGCTGTTGTATGTATGTAATATTCGTGTAGCCATATAATACTGCTTTCTCGATCAGTTGCCTGCCATAGTAGTAATGTTGCGCGTCTTTGTTTGTGGCGTAGAAACTGGGGTGTTTCTTGGCAAGTTGGGGCATCACATTGGGTAATTGTGCCTGTAGCTGTTCCACCTGCCAGCTGGCCTGAAAGGTGTTTAATTGTGCCTGGGTGAACGTTAGCATGCGCAGTCTCCCTCGCCACAGGATTGTACGTCTTCCGGGGCTTGCGCTTTAGTGCGCAGGTCAATAGGGGTCCGACGATAGTGGCTGTTGTCTTCTTGGCTGTGGTTTGGCTGGCTATTGCCTTCTTGACTATTGTCTTCTTGGTAATGCAGCAACGTTTGCGCCTGCCCCGGCGCATCGGCCCACAGTTGTATTCCGGGTTTGAAAAAGCCTTGTCGTTGTTCGTCGCTGAGCGCATCAAGATAGGCTTTGATCACTCTTGGGTCATAAAAACGCATCAGGTGCAGTTTACCTTGCTCGTCCTGCATGGTGAGATAGTCTCGCAAGTGTTCTGCCAATTCGACAAGTGGCAGCGGGGTTGCCAGCAATATCCCCCAGTATTGCGCCGGACTTTCCTGCAAATACCATTCGCTGAAAGTCTCTTGTTGCCTGAGAGGAAATAACCAGGGAGATTGCTCCTGGGGTAAACCTTTATCAGTATAGAGCGCCAGATGCGGAACATGATGAACTTGCAAATGCGCGTGAATATAAGCATTGGCGGCACCATCAGCAAGACCATACAGTGGCAGGTTATGCCCTGCCGTGAGCACCTCCCACAAGGGCTGGGTGGGCGATGTTGTTGTGGCTGTTATAGTTGTTGAGGCACTTGCCGCTGCTGTTGATGTTTGTATCTGCTCGTTCATTACGTTATCTTTAATCGTTATTGAGCATTATCGCTCGTTGATCATCCACTCAAAGGAATGCTGGGCAACCCCTGCTGGGCAGCTTGTTGAACCGCGTCTGACAGTTTTGAAACCGGTGGATTTGGGGTAAACGATGGTAAATTGTTATCAAGCTCCAGGGCTTGTTGCTCGGTAGCTGGAGGAGCTACCAGTTCAGATACCGCGCCGCCGGTAGCCAACACTGCGGCGTTGGCAATGTTGGCCTGCACTGGCAGACCGATGCCAGGACTGCCACCAGTGTTGATATTGACCACTTTGCCTTGGATCGTAATGCCGGAAGCATCAATTTTAATAAACCCGCCCGATGAGCGGATGGTTAGCTCTTCGCCGCTTTCAATGACAATTTGTTTGCCCGATTGCATATACTGGGTATCACCTGTCTTGAGGTGGTAGTTGTTACCCACTTGTATGACATGCGCTTCACCGATGGTCTGGCTCAATTTTCGTCCTGTCGCCTCGGTTCGGTCCCGGTCAACCTTGGATGAGCTGTCGTTACTAATTTCTTCGGTACGATCGTTGTCGGTACGCAAATGACGGTCATGCTTGATGTGTTCCCGGCAATCATTCTCAATAACAATATCCTGGTCTTTCTGGCCGTGCAGAAAAACCTGTTCGAGGCCGCTTTCGTCTTCAAAGCGCAATTCATTAAAACCCTCGCCTTTGTGGGTTTTGGACTGAATGCTCATGCGAGTCTTGTTGGCGGGTAACGGGTAAGGTGCTACATTGGTCGCGTGATAGACACGCCCGGTAATAATCGGCCGATCGGGGTCACCGTTAACAAAATCCACAATCACTTCCTGACCGATCCTCGGAATCGCTATCGCGCCCCAACCGACACCAGCCCAGCCCTGAGAAACCCGAATCCAGCATGAGCTGTGTTCATTATGTTGTCCGTTGCGATCCCAATGAAACTGCACTTTGACCCGACCGTATTCATCCACATAGATTTCCTCGCCGGGTGGTCCTACCACAATGGCGGTTTGTACTCCGGTAATCACTGGCTTGGGTTTATTGGGGTCATCAGCCGCGCGATACGGAAGCTCAGCCGGAATGCATTGAAAATCGACCTGGTAATAGGAGCCGCCATCATCAGCTTCTTCCCCCAGCACTTGGGGTTGTTTGGCCAAAATGCTAACCGCCGTTACTACATAGCGTTGATTCATATCAGCCTGCGGATGCTGATTCAGCGTAAAGCGGTGTCCGGCCACGAGACGCCGGCAATCACTGCTGCCGTTGGTCAGGTTACGCTGTACTTGCAGCCCTTCCAGGCGCACATTAGCGTAGCGGCTACCTGACTCCGGGTAAGGGTAGCGCCCTGGATAGTCATAGACTTCCAGGTCCTGGTCAACGGCATGTTGCTGGCTAGTCTGTAAATTCAGCGCGGGCTTTTCAAAATTAAAATCGCTGAGGCTAACCTGGCCACTCTGAATTAACTCGGTCAACGTGAATGGATAAATACTGTCTGTTTCTGACGCCAGCCCTGTTGGGTGATGATAACGAATATCAGTTGGGGCCAAGATATCACTGTGAATGTGGTAAGCATCGCTGACGACCATGACATGCTGCTCTGCACCATGTTCAAAGAAATAAAAAATGCCCTCTTCCCGCATCAAGCGTGCAATAAAGTCAAAATCAGACTCCTGGTATTGGACACAATAGTTACGCGGTTCATAATCAAGATACAAGGCCAAACGGTAATTTTCGGCGGGTATGCCGGCACCTTGCAGTACGGCTTTAATGATATCCGGTACGGTTTGCTGTTGAAAAATCCGGCAATCCTGACGCAACGTTAAACGCCACACTTGCGGGCGTAAAATCAGAGTGTAATGTACCCAGCGCTGGTTTTCCTCACCTTGGGTAAAGCTCACCACTGCACCGTGAATATAGCGCTCAGCGTCGCCCTGCTCGTCAAGCACAGTGAGAGTGGCAGATTGCGCTAGCACATCGGCGGCAGGGATGCGCGGCTTGGTGCTGTTACAGATCAGCTGGACTGTGTAGTCATATAACGTAGAATGCGCTTCGGTACCCTGAAACTGAACCACCCGAAAAGAGGACGTTACGCCTTTAATTTCAAAAATCAATAACGCGGTGTTACCCATGAGTCTATCCATTAATTTCTCCTTGAGCTGCCCATTGAGTTGCTCCCTGACGATATCACTCGCCGCTTATTAACGCATTGAGGAGAAAGTGTTGCATAGAATGGATAACGTGGGAATAAAAACTAAGCGATATGGTAATAGTTCACAAAAACTGCATAAATTGATGCGAAAATTCGAATTATAGCGTTATTATTGCTTGTTCACGTTTAGAGCCTGGTTGATAAAAATAAACTAACGATTATCAATGTGTTATAAAAATATCTGTCGAAATCCCCAGTATGAAAATACTGAATCTCGATCATAACCGTATCGAAATACGCCGCTGTCGCATTACTACGTTTCAGACACAGGCACAACATAGCAATAACGGTGGACATCTTGAGTGGTGGTGATCGCTGACAATTGAAATTGCGCTGCCAGACAACATTCAGTAATAGGTCGTACGCCGTTTATGACCAACAAACCCAAGGAGGATAGTCGTTATCGTATTATGGGTTACGGTGTAATATGAGCACGACACGCAAGCGTGAAACAAAAAAACGACATAAAGCAAAATCAAATGAAGATTATTTAAGCAACGTTTTGGGAATTACAAGGCGGTAAGCCCCGATATACCCATTGCGCCCGAAACGCTAAAAGCATATAGTCATGGATTACCGTAAAGTAGCCCCAGGTTGTTAATTAATATGTGCAAATCCATCAAATATACCGCAAGCAAAATCAGCAATGGTTTTACCTTGGTCGAAGTATTAATCGTTATCGCCATCTTGGGTATTTTGGCCATGTTCATTATACCTTCCTATTCTGAACAAGTGCAAAAAACCCGTCGCTCCGACGCAAAAATTTCATTAATGCAAACCGCACAAATATTGGAGCGCTGCTTTAGTGACAACAGTTCCTATGCGGCGGGTGCTGGCTGCACAGACTTTACCGCTGGCGTTTTGTCCGATGAACAATTTTACACGATTACCGCAACAACCCAAACCGCCACAACCTATACTCTGACAGCTACACCGAACAGCACCCAAGCAAACGACACCCAGTGTGCCACATTCACCTTGGACCAAACTGGCGCAAAGAGTGCTGCAAACAGCAGTAACGTAGCCCAAACTAATTGCTGGTAAAAAAATAAAAAAACCGCAAACAACCAAGGGCATTCTCAATTAAATACAGCCTGCTGTGTCTGAAAAAGCGTCAGACAAAACCTGAGGTTTGTTGTTGCAAATAAACAACTTAAAGAATGAGGATATAACCCGGCGAGCCGAGCCTGTGTTAGTCCATTCATCAAGCATTAAAACTCACAATAGACGTACTGTCTCCCGCATTTTGCCTCGACCTGAACATGCCAACACTGCCGGAAACCTAATTCGCATTGACCTCTATGCTTCGAACTTAAAATCATCAGTTGGACAGCATATATACCCGAGGCGTTTTAGTGTGCTCACCCTGTAAGTGAAGCGGGTAAAAACACAATCTTTCAATTGTTTCAAAAATAAAGTGTAGTGCAACTTGCTAAGCGCTCAACAGATTGAATTAGGTTAATACTATACCCGCAACCAAATTCTAGGCGAAGTATCAAAAAAACAATCACTTAACTTTACAGACTTCACTTACCACCCCGTTTTAATCTAGCAAAAAACCATCCAAGTCATTGTTAATTATAATTGTCTTAAATACCTCTATTAGTAATTGCCTCAGTCATTTTGTACGTTTTTTGTACCGCTCATCGGCCGATTATACCGTTGATCACGATTTCACTTACGTATTAACTAAGTAGTACGGCATACTAGATCCCAGTTAGGATAATCACTCAGTAGCAGACAGGTTGTAATCGCATGAAGCAACATGGTTTTACCCTTATTGAATTAATCGTCACCCTTTCCATTGCGGCTATCATCACCACTGCCTCCGTCCCTAGCTTTCAGAACTTCATACAAAATAATCGCATGTCCACAGCAGTACATAACTTTGTCACTACCCTCAATTTAGCACGAAGTGAAGCCGTTAAACGCGGCGAACGGGTCACCGTTTGTAAAAGCACTGACCTGGTGAACTGCACAAATGCTAATGGTTGGGAGCAAGGCTGGATTGTTTTCGTCGATAGCAACGGTAATGGCACACGCCAGGCACCCGGGGAAATACTGTTGCGAGCACAAAACCCTTTGCCGGGTAACATTACTATTGATGGACAAACCGACGTGGCAAACATTATTTCGTATGCAGGCTCCGGGTTTGCCCAACAGATCGGTGGTGTTGCAATTAACTCAAATCAGTCCACATTGATACTTTGCGATTCACGCGCCTGGGGTGACTTTGCCCGTGCAATCACCATATCCACCACTGGCAGCATTCGCAGTCTGTCTGCAACTGATATTGGTGTTAACGCCACGATCAGGGCAGCTAAAAGTTGCAATGTATGAACGCTATGCTGTCGGCCTCTAAAGACACTTTACGCCCCAGCACAAACACATTTGCGTAACAATCGACATTAAACCAAACCGGTAAGTATCATGAACACAAGTACGATTGAACAAAAGGCAGTTGCACAATGAAACGTCACTTATTACAGAACCCGAATAGCGGATTCACCCTGATTGAGGTCATGGTCTCTGTGCTGGTCATCTCTGTTGGTCTGCTGGGAATGGCAGGATTACAAACAACAGGCATTCAACAAAGTCATAAATCCTATTTAAAAACCCAGGCATCACTACTGGCATTTGATATGGCAGACCGTATGCGGGCAAACCTGGTTGGCGTTACCGCTGGCCATTACGATGCAGTTAACAGTATCGACGCGCTTGTAGAAACCATTCCAGATTGCATAAACGCTGGAACCCCGTGCTCAGCTGCCGATACCGCCTCGCATGATGCTTATCAATGGTCAAACGCTGCCTCCGATTTTTCCATACCCAACACCTTACCAGGTGGCCAGGGAATGGTTAGCCTGAATGGCACCGGCATTTTTACTATTACGGTTTTTTGGGATGAGGCACGCACAGGCGTCACTGGCACCAATTGCAGCAACGACCCACAATTAGACATGGCGTGTTTCATTCTGGAATTTCTCCCTTGACTCATTATTGCTTTCGACCAGCATTACAGGTAACTCATTCCATGAACAGTCGCATCAAAACACACCAGCCGCCCATGGGCTTTACACTCATTGAAATCCTGGTGGCTCTGACAATAAGCCTGTTACTGCTCGCTGGCGTATTGCAGATATTTCAAAGCACCAAGCAGTCTTACAATATTCAACAGGCCTTAACGCATATACAAGAAAACGCCAGATTGATCACCGACCTTATGATCCGCGACATCAGCGCTTCGGGTTATTTGGGATGCCTGGATTCCATCGGTCACGTGGTCAACACCCTGACGGATCAAAGTGCTAATTACCATTATGTAGAAGCCCTGATTGGCACTGAAGGGGGTGCGGGCAATCCAGATGCTATCAGTATCCGGCGCGCCTCAGAGGTTACGGCCGTTCCCGTGAGTGCACCAATGCTCAGTCAGGTGGCAGCACTGCAATTGGACGCCACTCATATTAATTACAATTCGCTACAGCAATGGGACATTGTCGCCGTGAGCGACTGCGCAGACACCGCTGTGTTTATGATTACTAACGAGCCCGGAGTAAACGGCATCATCGAACATACTGCCTTCGTGAATGCCACTACTGGCGTAAACGAAGGCCAATCCAACGGCACCGATGATTTGCAACGAATATTTGGATCACCATCAGCCTCCGCTGCAAAAATCTACCGTGTAGGCACTACCAGCTACCAGCTACGACCAAGTAGTTCAGAACGCAACACAACGTCCCTTTTTATCACACCCGGTGGAGAACTGGTCGAAGGGGTAGAGGACTTGCAAATTCAATATGGCATTGGCAGCACCAGCACACCTGTTATTGCTGAGCAATATGTTAATGCTGATGATGTCACTGATTGGAACAACGTAATCAGTGTTCGCATAACTTTTGTACTAAACAGCGTGAACATGATCATCAATCCCGACAATGGTGATGGCTTATTAAGAAAAACCTTTACCACGACAATTCGTCTGAGAAACAGAGCACCCGCATGAAACAACAACCGCCTCTCACACAATCTAACGGCTCGATACTAATCACCAGCTTATTGCTGTTACTGGTCATGACAATACTGGCAGTGACAGCATTAAATTCCACTGTCATGGAAGAAAAAATGTCATCGAATACGCGACAAAAAAATTTAGCGCACCAAGCAGCGGAAACAGCCCTTAAAGCTGCCGAAGCCTGGTTAGACAACACCGCTAACGTTGGCATACATGATGATGTAGTACAAAAATTCACGGGTGTAGCTGAACGATACAATAGTGCCACCAGCGCATCGTCCTTAAACTGGGACACCAATACCAGCAGCGCCTGGACTATCAGTAACAGTCAGGCGGTGACGACATTAACAACCTTCCCAAATGATGCTAATTTAATTCCTGGCGCACCAAGATACCTCATTGAATACGTTGGGCGAGTCGGCGAACCACCCCTTAACTTTACTGACCCTGACTTACGGCAATACGCTTTTCGTGTTGTTGCCATTGGCTGGGGACCAGACAAAAACACCAAAGTTGTTTTATCCAGCTCATTTCGCAAGCGTTTGTTGTAACAGACAACATGCGCGAGCGGTATGAGCTGTAATAGACGTTATTCATATTAACCCTACGTAGCTGTAAGGAGCGTGCCATGAGAATGGGTGCCGGAAAAAAAAATATCTCCAGGTCTGCATTAAAAATAACGTCAACGCCGACGTTAACAAAAACATTGCTAAGAAAACTGCTAAAAATATCTGCGCTAATCGCTGTAAACTTTGCGGTAGCACAGACTGTTCTTGCAGCACCTGGCGCGCTGGCGGAAAAACCGCTTATCTTGGAAACAAACCCGGTCAAACCCAACATCTACTTTCTGGTTGATGACTCAGGCAGTATGGACTGGGAGGATTTGTTAAATGCCGGCACTCAGTTTCCCGCCAGTTCGGTAAATGGTTATAGTGGACTCAATTTTACCTCTAACAATAATTTGCAAAAGCGTCTTTTGTGTCGTGGCTTCAACGTTATGGCCTATGACCCAACAGCAACCTACAAACCCTGGGCTGGCGTCGATAGCAATGGCAATACCTATAGCAACCTCACTTTAACTACCGCTCGGGCTAACCCTTACAATACCAGTGTTACCGACATCACTAACCATCGATACGTCATTTGGACCGATGGCGACAACGACACAGAATACGATGGCCCCGGCAGTACAGACATTAACGCCGCCCCATCAGACAGTGACGAATGCGATATAGCCCAGCCAGTTTCAGTAAACACACTGAGCAGCGCAGAACAACAAAATTACGCCAACTGGTACAGTTATTATCGCAAACGTGAGTACGTTGCCAAACGAGCACTGTCACAGATCATTAAGGACTCATCCGCCCGTATCGGCCTAGGCAGTTTGCACAACCACAATAACATACGCACACCCGTACGTGATATTGATGACATCACTACCCCGACAAACATCACCGCACAAAGCAATAAAGCGGCATTACTCTCTAACTTATATAACATTAACTCAAGCAATGGCACACCGCTACGCACTGGGCTGGAAAATGTAGGTGAATATTTCTCCAACAACCTGAGTGGCTCCTGGGGAGCAAGCCCCATTTTATCAGCAGCAGAAGGAGGACAATGCCAGAAAAACTTTGCTGTCGTGATGTCTGATGGCTTCTGGAATGGTGGCGCCCCTAACGTTGGCAATACGGACCAGGATGGCGCAGGCCCATGGGACGGCAATTCTTATGCTGATAGTAACAGCAATACCTTGGCTGATGTCGCAATGAATTATTATGAAACAGACTTAAGCGATTTGGCTAACGAGGTTTCAAAAACACCTGGCATCGATGAAAATACCGCACAACACCTGGTAACTTATACAGTAGCCTTTGGCGTTAATGGGACACTATCAAGTAATCCGCCCAATAACGCTGATGCGTTTGCATGGCCCGCACCAATAAAAAATGAAGCAACGACGATTGATGACATGCGGCATGCCGCCTGGAACGGTCGCGGATTATTTTTAAGCGCCGCCAACCCACAGCAATTAGTCAGTTCGCTCAGCAAAGCCATTAAAGACATTGACGCCCGTTCATCCAGTTCCGCCGCCGTCGGATTCAACACCACGAGTCTGCAATCTGGCAGTTTGGTTTATCTGGCAAGCTACAACTCAACAGCCTGGCAGGGCAGTCTCAGCGCCTTTGGTATTGCAGAGAACGGCACGCTGGAAACACTTCGATGGGAAGCAGGCGAAAAACTCAGCAATATCGCCTCAGCAGATTTATTAAGCAACCGCAAACTGTACACCTACAATGGCACATCGATAACTGCATTTACGGTTGACAATTTGACCATGAATCAAAAAGCCGATTTATTAGTCAATAAACCCGTTACCGAAACTGACCTAAACTACTTGACTCGAAAAGTAAAATTTTTCTACGGTGATCATCGCGATGAAATAGGTGGTAGTGGCCAACAGGATTTTCGCAATCGTAATTCACAACGGCTCGGCGATATTATACATTCAGCTCCGGTCTATGTTGGCAAGCCTAACACCCCCTACCCCGATGCGCTTGAAGGCACTGGTAATCTTTATTCAAGTTTTGCCAATAGTCAATCCAGCCGCACCGGCACTGTTTATGTGGGCTCAAACGACGGCATGTTACATGCCTTCAACGCTGAAACTGGCGTGGAACGTTTTGCCTATATTCCTAATCTTCTGTACTCAACCAATAGCGGTAATGGTTTACACGCCCTGGCAGAAACCGTTTATGAACACAACTATTATGTGGATCTTACACCCTCTGTAGCCGATGTATTTATTGGCAGTTGGAAAACAATGCTGGTGGGTGGCTTACGCGGTGGCGGCAAAGGCATTTTCGCATTAGACATTACGACGGAAGGCACACCAACCACACAACTTGAGTTCACCCACGCAGATTTGGGCTACACTTTTAGTGATATCCAGATTGCAAAAATGAATAATGGTAAATGGGCGGCTATTTTTGGCAACGGTTACAACAACACGGGCGACGGCAAAGCCAAGCTCTTCATCGTGTACCTCGATAATTCCGGTTATCATGTTATTGATACCGGCGCGGGCTCCATTGCCAACAATAATTGCGCCGATGTTGCCAGTGATTGCAATGGTTTATCCTCGCCAGCACTGGCTGACATGAACGGTGACGGCCGTATTGATCGCATCTATGCTGGTGATCTGCACGGTAAAATGTGGGCATTTAATGTCACCGCCACCACCACTAGTGGATGGGGGCTGACATATGGTGCCGATACCCCATTATTTACCGCTTGCCGCTCCAGCACAACGCCCTGCCCAGCAGCTGATCGTCAACCGATCACCACAAAACCAGCACTGGCCCGACACCCAACACAACGTACCATAGCAACCTATACCAATATTATGGTCATGTTTGGTACCGGCCAATATCTGGCCAACGGCGACATCAGTGACACATCAACACAAAGCTTTTATGGCATCTGGGATCGAGGTGACGGCGACTTGACGCAGAGCAACATAGTGCAGCAAACCATCGCTACCACCACCAGTCAAAGCGGTGTACCGATACGCACAGTAACCGATACCGCCGTCAACTATAGCACTCTCAGTAGCACAGACTACGGATGGTATCTAAATTTACCTGAATCCAAGGAACGCATGGTGGTAAACCCAACCAGTTATGGTGGCGTGGTGTTCTTTAACACGATGACCCCTACCACCACACAAATCTGTGAAGGCGCGGGTGGTAGTGGCTGGTTAATGGCTTTGGATATCATGAACGGCGGCGAACCCGATTTCGCACCTCTCGACACGAATAATGACACTTACTTTAATAACACCGATGGCACTGCCACTGAAATCGCCGTGGGCAGTCAAATTGAAGGGGTGCCAACAGAATCAAAATTCATTAGCGATAAACGCATCACGGTAGATTCCAATAAAAATATTAACGTACAAAATATACAAGGCATTGCACCCACACCGGCCTCACGCTTGTCGTGGACCACGGTATATTAACTGACACAAATGCTATCCGAATTTAAAGAGTGAGGTAAACCATATGTTAAAACTAAAAGGCATGTTACTGCTTACCATTACTATGGTGCTTTTTACCCTAAATAGCGCCGTAGCCGATGAACTGAAAGACTTTCTATTAAGTCAATTGGATGGCAAAGGTATGGTGGATGCAATCAATGTTAGAAAACACACCATTATTATTGAAGACCGCTTATACTATTTATCAAAAAATGTTAACGTTTTTGACATTCGGCGCAAAACCCACGTCAGTATTAATCGTTTACGCCCCAGAAATAAAATTGGCTTTAAAACCTCAGCCTTAAAAAAACCAACGGCACCCTATGATCAACTAATTACCCGAATATGGCTGTTACCTAAAAACAGTTTTTAACATTCGATATTTTAGCAAATGAAATGAATAAGGTCACAACACTGGTAAACGATGATATCGAACTTGTTCATCTAAACAGATAATTCCTGGCAAAGCTCAACATTGCCAGGGTTTGTCTGGCATTAGCACTATTTTATTCCCCTTTACCCAACTCACTCCTATCTGAATCTGATTCTCTATTGTCTTTGTGAGTCTCCTTTAAAAATCAAATCACAAAACGAACAATAAAAGCTTGTGGTTAGTAGCAACAATGCTTTGCATTAATCCCAAATATTAGAAAAACAAAAAAACTATTAAAAATCAATATGATATATAAACCTCAAGCAATTTACTGAGAAACAGTGTAATCTTTGTTGCCGCATCAACAAGGTAAAATGCTGACACCGCCTGTCTGGATGTTTGACCGTCTATCCGCGAAACACTTTTGTCATTAATAAGGTTTATAGGATACTAACGCCATGATTTCTAATCGCCACCGCCAAACACGATTAACTCAACGCGGATTGACTCTGATCGAACTGCTAATTACGCTGGTGATCAGTGCTATTGTCATCACCATGGTGACTCCTGTTTCCAACTTGCTCAAACGCAACCAAACCACCGCCAACCTGCACGAATTTATCAGCGCCTTAAATTTTGCCCGCAGCGAAGCCATCACTCGCGGCGCGAATATCACGATTTGCCGCGCCGACACCGCCAACCCGGCAGCCTGCGCGCCACTCGTGACCGACCCAATTCCAATTCCCTGGGAACAGGGCTGGATTGTATTCACAGACACGAATGCAAATAGCACTGCCGATGCCGACGAAATCCTGAGACAACACGGCCCACTCTCCGCTGGTTATACCTTGCGTGTCACTGGCAGAAACATGATTACTTACGACAGAATTGGCCTTACCCGTAACTCAAACGCAACATGGAGATTATGCGACCCGACCCAGGAGGTACAATTTAAACGCGGAGTACAACTCATTTTATCCGGAAAAGTCAACCTTGTTAACCAAGCAGATTTACCGGCATTACCCTGTTGATCAATCACTCGGGGAATGTAGCCACATCGTTGTGCCTTGCAGGGCATATCAACGGTAAGCTGAAAAGAAGAGTTATCATGATAACAATAACGGGTTATTACAAAAAAAACGATGAATAACATGCGACAACAAAATAAAGGGATCACCCTCATCGAAGTGCTCATTGCGGTGGTTATTATCTCCGTTGGCTTACTGGGTATGGCAGGCATTCAAATACAAGGCCTGCGCGGCACCCAGAGTTCCAACGTAAAAGGCCAGGCAACCATTGTCATTAACGATATTGCTGAGCGCATTCATGCCAACCTAGGTGGCGTTCCCGATGGTCTGGCAAACCTCAATGCTCGCTACTCCAACGTCGATACTGATGCCTTAAACTGCAACACACCAATCACGTATTGTAGCAACAACGCCAGCGGCCAGAACGTGGCCATCTGCACCACAACGGAGATGGCAGCCTTTGATATTTTTATCTGGGCCTGTGGCGATACTGACAATGATGGCTTAATCAATGTATTACCAGGCGGCTCGGCCACCATTAACTGCGTGGATATAAGCCCGGCAGATGCTATCGACTGCAACCCGGGATCATCACTTAACATCAATATCGCTTGGGATGAAGTGTCGCCTGATGGTAACACCCTGCGTCGTAACCTGGCGATGGTAGTAGTACCATGAGCAAAGCAATCAGCAGCCGCAATCAATGCTCTGTTATTACACACGATGCTGGCTTCACTCTGGTGGAAATCATGGTGGCGATTACCTTAAGTGTAGTATTACTGGCGGGGGTAGGTCAAATATATGTCAGCAGCAAAGAATCCTTTCGGGTACAACATATCAATGCCCGTTTACAGGAAAACCAGCGCATCGCCATGGAATTTTTAAATCGAGATATACGCCAGGCAGGGTTTAGTGATGACAACACGGTAATCAGCCCGATTATTACCGATCTAACACAAACCATTAATGGTACTGGCGACACTAGTGACCAAATAACGATCTCGTTCCAGTCGCCCACCGATTGCTTAGGTGCCAACACACCAGACGGTGTGGCGATCAATACTTACTCGATACAAAACCAACAGCTCATGTGCCGGGGCAACGGTAACGCAGTGGCGCAACCCATTGCCGATAATATTGAAAACATGCAAATTCTATACGGTGAAAACACTGACCCACCAACCCTGGGGCTACCTCCCACCGCTAACCGATACAGAAATGCCGATGAAGCAAATTTAAGTACTGTGGTTAGTGTACGCATCGCGTTGCTATTCCGTTCCGAAGCAGCCATTAAAAGCACCGCAGTGCGTCAAGCATATACGTTACTGGGCGCCGCTGAAATTGAGCGCACTGATCGCTTTAAACGCCAAGTGGTCACCACCACAATACCTTTGCGAAATATGTAGCATATCACCACTGAAAATTCGTCACTTTAATGAATCACTAACAATACACACCAATGCACATAGGGCGACAACGATTGATGCAAACCTCAACTAAAATTTACACAAATACACTCAGCTTCAAATCACAACAGGGTTCAGTATTAACCATTAGTTTATTTCTTCTGCTGGTGCTGACCATCATCGGTGCCAGTGCTTTAAACAACACCATAATGGATGAAAAAATGGCGGCAAATTTACAAAACAACGTCATCGCTTTTCAAGCAGCGGAAAGCACCAAAGGCAGAACTCTGATCGATACGGCACAAACTGATGATATTTTGCTGCAGGCCATCCAAAGTGACAATAACAACGACCCGGCACCTACGACCACGTATATTCTACAAGGGAACATTGTCAACAACGGCGAAGTCGTCTATCGCGGCATGAGCAATATCTTTGGCAGCACCGCTAACATCGGCGACCCCAATCGAAAAGTGGGTTATCGAATGGATATCACATCAAATGGTGCTGTCATCAACACCAATGCAAGCGCTCAAACTTTACAAGGCACAGTGAAAGGGCCTTATCCTTTTGCGATTCAGTAAAACCTTGCCATATGACGAATTGCGCAAAAACAGTATTAATGTCAAGAATTTGTTAACCAACAACTTAAAATTAAAAACAGAGGTGCATTATGCACAAGACTATTCAACAAGGATTCAATTCTGTCATTCTTGCAACGCTCACCGTGATGTCAGCTTATGGACCACCCATTATTGCTGACGATACCGAAATTTTCACCGCACACACCCCCATTAACACCAGTGCAAATGTAGTATTTATCATCGACACCTCCGGCAGTATGTCTGAGCCACCTAAAAATGCGCCATCTGACACGCCGAAAAAAATGCAAATTGTCAAAGATGTCTTTGAAAAACTCATCTTTGACCCAGACAATCCGCAAGACCACACCACTTTGAATCCAGCCACCAGCGGCATCAATGTTGCCATTATGCGCTTTGATAACCGCAATGGTAACGACAATCGTGGCGGGTATTTTATTTCCGCAATGAAAAAACTCAACAATGACAACAAAACCAGTATCTGGGATAGCGTCAACGCCTTGCAAGCTGATGGTAATACACCCCTGGCAGAAACATTGTATGAAGCGGCGCTGTTTTTTAATGGTGATGAACCTGAATTTGGCAACGACACCCATCCCGGTACTAACGTCAGTGGCGTACTAGAAGATGGCCGGTACCGGAGTCCTTTCCAAGCAACAGGGGCTGACCAGCAATGTGCCATTAACAATCACATTGTATTACTCACCGACGGACAACCCACTCACGATGACGATGCTGATAAAAAAATCAAAGACAATATGGACGGTAACTGTAAATTTCAAGGTAGAGCTGATGATGGAGATGGTGGTCGCCATCAAAACACTCCGGAATTTGATAACTGCCTGCCAGATGTCGCAAAATACCTGCACAATAAAGATTTTTTTCCTGATGATCCACAAAAAAACCCCAATGTCAGAACGCACACCATCGCCTTTGACCTGCACGTTCCAGCAGCTGTTGATTTGCTGCGAGAAACCGCCAGCGTCGGCGGCGGACTCTACAAACCCGCCGCAAACGCCACTGAATTGGCCGATGCAATAAAGCAGATATTAAACACCATCGACAACAGCACCAGCACCTTTGTTTCACCATCTGTTTCATTAAACAGCGCAAATCGTCTGCAACATGACAGCGCGCTGTATTATGCCTTGTTTAAGCCGGAAACCTCCGCAAAATGGACGGGGAATTTAAAAGCCTATCAATTGGGAAGCGACGGAGTGCTACGTGATTATAGTACTCCGCCGCAATCGGCTATTGATAGCACAGACCAAAACCAATTTTCAAAAACAGCGCGCAGCAAATGGAGCAATCGCATAGACGGTAATATTGTGGCAGAAGGAGGAGTTGCCAGTAAGATTACCGCATCCCGTAACATTTATACCCACGACGGCACTAACCTACTGACATTTGAGGCGGCCAATGTATCACAAACCAGTCTAGGTGTGGCAACAGCCGCTGAGCAGGCGGAACTCATTCAATGGGCCAAAGGACTCGACGCTAACAATAACGTTCGCCGCAACCCCATTGGCGATCCATTGCATTCCAGTCCTGTTGTGGTCGACTATGGCCCGAACACAGGCAAGATTATCTTTTTTGGCACCAATGAAGGATTCCTGCATGCCATTGATGCGAGTACCGGTGAAGAAAAGTTTGCATTTATACCCAACGAACTATTAGGCAACTTAAAAACCTTTAAAGCCAATACCGCTGGCGTACACCCCTATGGACTCGACGGCCCAATCACCACCTTTGTGAAAGATGCTGACGGCGACGGCATTATCGAATCCGGTGAAACCTATAAGGTTTATCTATATATTGGCATGCGCCGCGGCGGCAAGCAATATTATGCCCTTGATGTCAGCAATATTAATAGCCCATCGTTTTTATGGCAAATCAATGGTATACCCGGCACAGGGGACTTCGCTAAACTAGGACAAACCTGGTCCAAACCTGTTGTTACCAAAATCAATACTGGTGACAAAGATACGCCGGTCGCGCTGGATGTGTTGCTATTCGCTGGCGGGTATGATGAGCGCTACGACAACATTAGTGCTACCGTAAACAATGCGGTGGGCGCAGCTATCTACGCGGTCGGTGCCATTGATGGAGAACTCAAATGGCTGGCGACAGCAAGCGGCAACACCAGTACCACGGGCACACTCGCATTGCCTGAAGTGGCAATTCCTGAAATGACGAATAGTATCCCATCCGACCTGGCGGTTCTGGATCTGGGTGGAACCTTGGATCATGTAGCAGACCGTATCTATGCAGCCGATATACTGGGCAACATCTTTCGCATCGACCTGGACAACCTTGACCCTAACACCAATGACTACGCCCCTACTGGCAAATTGTTCGCAAACCTTAGCGGCGGTAACAGACGCTTCTACCATTCACCGGAAACCGTTCTAACCAAGTTCGGCTTAAAACAATATGTTGCCATTAACATTGGCTCAGGATTTCGTGCCGGCCCTTTAAACACATCGGTAACGGACCGGTTTTTTTCCATCCAGGACAGCTACATTTACACTCCTTTACCTACTAGCTACCAAGCTTTCAATACTAATCACCTCGTCTTGGCATCAAATATAAACACCTCCACCGTGAACAATAAAGGCTGGTATTATGAACTTACTGAACGCCCTGGAGAAAAAATTCTGGCAAAATCCACCACGATCAATAACGAAATCATTTTCACCACCTATACGCCACCCACGGTGCCAAACTCACCGTCCTGTTCGCCACCATTAGGCACCGGTAGGTATTACATTGCAAATTTGTTTACGCCGAATCCAGTAAACAATCAACGTCAACTAGGTAACAGTGGTATACCGCCCTCACCATCCGTTGTATTTACAAAGGGTGATACCATTCAGATTGAAGATCCTGATACTCCAGGCCAATTCATTTCAAGGACACTCTCTCCCAACGTTCATCTTTGCGTTGGTCTGGAATGTGAAACACGTTTTTCGAATATCCTATTAAATCGCACCTACTGGCGGCAAAATTTATAATTTTTCTCAACGTTTTTTAAGACGCTAGCCACCGCTTCCCATTGCCCGGTTGCCCCTTCTGACAACCGGGTTTTCCTTTTTAGCATTTAGACTAATTACTCCCGCCACAATCAAACAATAACAGTGTCGCGTCACTATAGCGTTTGCAACCCATCATCTCCCATCATTTTTTATCGAATCACAGAAAAATTCTTAGTAACGACCCGAGACAACCTTACGTTCGGGTCGCTACAATTTTTTATCCCAGGGGTGAGGCTCCGTCGTTAATAGTGAAAAAATCCATGAGACCCTGTAAACTTCTTGCTTGCTCATCCATGGATTCGCTTGCCGCCGCGGCCTCTTCCACTAATGCTGCGTTTTGTTGCGTCACTTCATCCATTTGAGATACTGCTTTATTGACTTGGTCAATGCCCTTCGATTGCTCCTGACTGGCGGTAGCAATTTCGGCAATAATATTACTCACTTTTTTCACCGAGCCAACAATTTCATCCAAGGTTTTTCCTGACCGATCAACCAACCGGGACCCATCATCCACTTTCGACACGCTATCTTGAATCAACATTTTAATTTCTTTTGCCGCACCTGCAGACCGCTGCGCCAAGTTTCGAACTTCACCCGCTACAACAGCAAAACCCCGACCTTGTTCACCCGCCCTCGCCGCTTCAACCGCAGCATTCAGTGCAAGTAGGTTGGTTTGAAAAGCGATCTCGTCGATAACACCAATAATATCTGCAATTTTTTTACTGCTGGCATTAATTTCAGACATGGCAACTACCGCTTGCTTAACCACTTTACCACCTTTTTCCGCTAACTCTTTGGCACCTGATGCAAGCTGGTTGGCCTGTCTAGCATTATCCGCATTTTGTCTAACCGTACTGGTTAGTTCTTCCATACTTGATGCCGTTTCCTCAAGGGATGAAGCCTGCTCTTCAGTACGCCGACTCAGATCGGCATTGCCTTCAGCAATTTCACCTGCCGCAGAGACAATGCTTTCTGACGACATCTGAATTTTACCCACCATGTCCCGCAAGTTAACCACGGTTAAGTTTAATGACTCCTGCATTTCCGCATATTCACCGCTAAATTCTCCCTGCATATTTTCTCGCAAATCACCTGTGGATAACGCGCTAACCACGCGATTACTTTCACGAATAGGTCTCACAACCGCATTGACTAAATGATTCACACCTTCTGCCAAACTTTTTAAATAGCCGGAATATTGTGCTACATCAATCCGCTCATTGAGATCCCCTTGAGAAGCAGCGCTAATCATGCTTGCCACTTCTCTCTCTGCGTTTTTTTGTTCGGTAATATCGGTGGCATACTTCACTATTTTAAACGCTTTTCCATTTGAATCGAAAATTGGATTATAAGACGCCTGAATCCAGACTTCTTTATTACCTTTACCAATCCGTAAATATTCTGCTACGTCAGACTCACCACGGTTTAATTTTTCCCAAAACTGACGATACTCATCGCTATTGCTGTATTTTGAGTCGACAAATATACGATGATGTTGACCTTTAATATCCTCTAAACAATAACCCATGGTATTCAAAAAATTATCATTAGCTGTAATTATTGTTCCATCTAGGTTAAATTCAATAACTGCTTGCAACTTACTAATAGCCTCAATTTGACCTACGTAGTCTGAATTTTTTAATTTTTTCGCGGTGATATCTGAAGCGTATTTCACCACTTTAAAAGGCTTATTGTTTGCATCAACAATTGCGTTGTAAGAGGCTTGAATCCAAACTTCTTTGCCATGTTTTCCTATTCGCTTATATTCCGATGCTTCGTATTCTCCGCGGTTCAATCTATCCCAAAATTGACGATAGTCAGTGGTCTCTCTAAACGAAGGATCAACAAACATACTATGGTGCTGCCCTTGAATTTCAGATAAGGTATAGCCCATAATATTAAGAAAATTATCATTGGCAGTAATAACCGTCCCATCCATATTAAACTCAACCACCGCCTGCGATTTATTAATAGCACTTATTTGGCTACTAAAATCTATATTTTTTTCTTCACTTAAACGTATTTCAGTCACATCTAACCACTCAAGAAAATTTCCAGAATACTGACCGTTACTATCCATCACGGCTGAAATATGTAATTCAAATACTAATGGCCCAACATTTATATCAGTTTTAAACGGCAGATTACTGGGCTTGCTTAAAAATTGCCGCTGATGAGATGGGTTTTTGTGGAATTGATCAATATTTTTTCCGACCAAATTGGTTGCATCAAATTGTGGAAAAATAGTCTGTAAGGCACGCTGGTGCTTCACTAACACATCCATTGTTGAACGATTAACATAGGTGATATTGTAATCGCGATCAATCATCATCATTGGCGTCATTGCACTATCCAGAACGGACTCTATTGTTACAGCCGACATGCTCTGCTGTGCAGTTGCTATAGGGTTTATTGACATTGCCATCCACTCTCTTAATGTTTAATTTTATTGTGACTACTGCGATTATCGACTTCTCACAGAAAAACCTAAACAAGTCATGAGACTTTAAGACCAATATTTCATGAACATGGGACAACATCTCAACACTATTTATTTAATTTTACAGAAAACCATTTAATTAAAACAGACACTAATGCGCCTAATTTAGTTGACGTTAATTTCCTAAACAATCAATAATTTTAAATTAATCAATTGAATCGTCGCGAGAACGCTGAAGCTAAAATCATCAATTGGATGAAAAAATGAACCGTTAGATATAAGTCATGGAATGTGGGCGATTAGAAACTAGCCGTTTCAATACCACTTAGGTGGGTATTAGGAATAACCACATTTTTTAACACGATGAAGCTGAAAAAACGCTACTGAAGGCACACTGGATTTTAATAAGAGGGGAAAAGGTCTCGCTTGATGGGCACCAGGAAACGCTTACATACAATTAATATTTTATATTTTTTCCACTGATTTAATACTACGCTACAAGCCACACCTTATACCTTAAAAATATTCAAATATCATTAAAGATTAAATTGCTTAACAATATTTTGTAATCCTCCGGAACTGATGTTAAGTTCCTCGGAAGAGTTTTTCAATGCTTCCACCTGTTTATTGGTTGTTTCTGATAAGGTCATCAGTTGTTCCACTGTCGCGGTAATTCCCTGCACGGCACTTTCCTGCGCTTGCATTAACTGAGTAACAGACTCAGTGGTTTGTTGTAAAATAACCGTTTTTTCACTACTTTCTGCAGCAATATTAGAAATCGACTCTAGTTCTGTAATATTACCACTGGATGTTTCCAGAGATGTCTCTAACGAATTAACGGTGGTCGATATTTTTGATGATATCTCGTCAGCCAAACGGGAAATTTTATCAGTCGCTTCGCTCGTATTTTCTGCCAAATGCCGCACTTCATCGGCAACTACAGCAAATCCCCGGCCATGTTCTCCCGCACGAGCCGCCTCTATCGCCGCATTCAATGCCAATAAATTCGTTTGTGCTGAAATTGCATTTACGGTACCTGCTACCGTATTGATGGTATCCGCCGACTGCGCCAGTTGACGAGTCACATTGGCCGTGTCTTCCATGCGTGACTGAAATTCCTTATAGGTGGTAACTATTTCCTGAAGCTTCACGGAAGCGGAGTACACGGATTGTGATGTTTCACTAGCCTGTATTGATGCATTTCCCAGGTCGCTTGTTGCATTCGTGGTGGCTGATAATACTGCATCCGAATCACAACGAAGTTGCTCAACAGCACAATGCAACTGATCTGCCACTGATAATATTTTATCTGCTGCGACACAAACATCCCGCGCTTCACCATCAACACCCTTTGAATAATCACTAATATTTGCCACCATTTTATGCAGATTTTTCGTCATAACCGAAATACCATTCATGGTTCGACCAATTTCGTCATTTCCGGACTCATCAAGCTCGATCGTTAAATCCCCCGCTGCTAACTTGGAAATAACACTCTCCGTTTTTTGCAATGGTTTCACCAACAAGTGCGCTGAAACCAAACTCACAATAATACCGATAACCAAAGCTAACACCACAAAACCAACTAACATCATGATTATCTGGCGACTTTGACTCACCGTATCTTTCATACGCTCATTAAGTTCTTTCTGTTCCTGTGCAACAATTTCTTCAGCCAAAACGGATATTTTATTCGCTGAATCACTAATGGAATGCATTACCTCAACTGCTTCTTGGTCCTTATTTTTTTTCGCCAGCTTTATTACTTCAATTTCCTTGGGGCGAATTTTTTTAAGTTCAGCAGATAACTCCGCAACCCGTTGTTCCCCTGGCAACGCCTGCTCTAGCAATTGTATTTTTTCGTCCAACATCGATGCCGTCCGAATAGATTCAACAGCTGCGATACGAATATCTTTTCTATCCTGTTCAACTATCACCTTTGCCTTAGCCTCAGCTAACCGAATAATGGACACTCTAGCGATATTGGCCGCGTCAAGACGCGAAAGTGACTGCTCGACAGCACCACGCATAGTATTACTCTGGTAAAACAACCCAATGCCACCAACGATTCCCAGCACTATATTGCCCAATAAAAATATCCCGCCAAACAGCAATATTTTATACCGCCAGGATATATTGGATGCAACTCGACTAATCTGTCCCACGTACGAACTCCTTTTTAGAGCGATTCTATCTCATCTTTAATCTACTGGCATTCAAATTGCCAGCATAA
This sequence comes from Gammaproteobacteria bacterium, assembly GCA_013152545.1. Lineage (GTDB taxonomy): Bacteria > Pseudomonadota > Gammaproteobacteria > SZUA-152 > SZUA-152 > JAADGF01. The sequence continues at coordinate 30,906 of JAADGF010000042.1, read as the reverse complement.
CAATAAAATTCTCAATAACACTTGGCTCGGTTGTATTAAAAAACATACATTTGGCATTTTTTATGTATGTAAACCTGAACATTTACAATTCAATTGTCCTGTATTTTATATCGCTTTAACTTGAAACACCGTGAACTTGTAACACTTTTAATTTGTAACATTTCAAACTTGTATCATATGTGCAATACGATAAGCCTCAAAACGCTTAGTCCATATCGCACTGTATAAAACGGTTGCAATGGCATTTACTTTAAATTTTTTTACCGTTTTCTATAAATACCTTTAATCGCGGCGTTGATTTGTTTCACTAAAGAAAATAAATCACGGTCCCGATAGTTAAATAATATTTGCGTGCAAGCAAACGAACCCGGTTAGCCGTTGATATTTACAGATTAAGTCTACTGATATTAATTTCTAACACAGCCTATAGAGAGGATTTAAATGAACACAAAAAAACGCCAGGTCAATTGGCTCCATTACATCATTAGCTTATTGATTCCAATAGCATTACTTTTGAATATTCCGGCAAGTCTAGCGGCCAAAACCGATTACATGCTAGGCCAGCAAAAAATGAAAATTCCGGCAAACAACCAAGCAACACCTGCACGCATCGCTCTAGGAAAAGCATTGTTTTTTGACCCTCGCCTATCCGGCTCCAACTGGATTAGCTGCGGCACTTGCCACAATCCAGCGTTGGGCTGGTCAGATGGGTTACCTACTGGCATTGGTGAAGGACAACAAGTTTTGCATCGTTCGACACCAACAATACTGAACACAGGGTACAATCGCCATCAATTTTGGGATGGTAGAGAACGCACCCTTGAAGCACAAGCAACTGGCCCGATACAAGCCGGAGTCGAGATGAACCAAACCATGGGAGTATTAATAGAAGAGCTAGAATTAATAAAAGGCTATAAACCGCTATTTGAAGCAGCATACCCTGGTGAAGGCATTAGTGAAGACACTATCGGTAAAGCCATCGCCAACTTTGAAAGAACCATTGTATCCGATTACAGTGCCCCTTTTGACCATTGGGTACGCGGCAAAAAAGATGCGATCTCCGCATCTGCCAAACGCGGTTTTGAGTTATTCGATGGCAAGGCCCGTTGCAATTTTTGCCATCAGGGTCATAATTTCACTGATGATGGCTTTCACAATATCGGTCTACCGAATACGGATGACCCAGGCCGATATGCGATCGCCAAAATTGCGATACTAAAAGGTGCCTTTAAAACACCGACCTTACGCGACATTGCGCGCACACCACCTTATATGCATAACGGTGCATACGCCACATTAGAAGCGGTGGTTGAGCATTATAATGAGGGAGGTAAAAATAAAAGTAATTTATCGCCAAACATGAAAAAATTGAATCTCAGTAAACAGGAAAAAGCTGACCTAGTCAGTTTTCTTAATACATTAACGGATAAACAAAAAGAATTCTCCCTTCCCATTTTACCTAATTAGACTATAGGAGTAACACAATGAAAATTAAATCGTTTGTAGGGATAGTTGCCGGTGGACTCATTCTTTGTAGTCAAACCATACTGGCAAAAGAATTTATCATTGACCAAAAAGATAAAGCCTTTATCGTCAATGGTAAACTCGCCGATTCTTATTCTGTTAAAGTTGGTGACAAAATTAATTTTAGAAACATGGACCCATGGTTTCATAATATATTTTCCTTGTCAGATATTAAAACCTTTGACTTAGGCTCCTACCCACAAGGTGAAGCCCGTCCGGTTGTGTTTGACAAAGTTGGCCGCGTGGAAATTGAATGCGCAATTCACCCTCAAATGTTTATTGAAGTCGACGTAACGGACTAAATTTATGAAGATTAACACACACTTACTATTGGCACTCATTGTACTCATAAGTAGCGCTGGCTTCTCAAGCACGGTCGTCAGCGATATTAATAGTAACAAGTCAAAACGTCATCTGACGGATAGCCGAAATTTGGTTGATAAAACCTTAAAAAGATCACAAACCCGAGGCGGCATTGTTTACAAACACTATTGCTCTGCCTGCCATGGCCAAACCGGCACCGGTAACCCCCGCCGCGCCAAGTTATATGGTAAAGACCAGTTGGTAATCAAACCAAATACCGCAGAATGGTACGAAAAAATTACTCGTTACGGCGGTGAGGCAGTGCAACGTTCCCCTCTTATGCCTGTATGGCAGGATGAACTATCAGAAGAGCAAATAGCAGATGTCACCAAATATCTGACTGTCCTATCAGACCCAGTCCGCAGAGGAAAAACAGTTTTTCAAACAAATTGCATATTATGCCACGGTGTTAAGGCTGATGGACGCGGCAGAGCTTCCGTGCTTTACAACCCCCGACCCAGTGACTTAACACGAAGTGACAAAAATGAAGACTACAAACGCTTAATCGTCACCAACGGCGGCGCTGCCATGGGACGATCGGAAATTATGCCTGTATGGGGTGAACAACTCACGTCTCAAGAGATTGAGGATGTCGTTAAATTTTTAGGTACGATTGTGGTGAAAAATGAATAATTACTAAAGCCTATTCATTATAAGAATAGACACGTAACAGCTTGACTTGTGTTAATTAAGTTTGTATTAATAACATTGAATTAATATCATCCCTTACTGGTGGAAGAAAATAGTGGAGAAATTTTCACTCCGCCGTAAGGGGGTTGTATCTAGGCTGTTGAAAATCCTACCAACACGGGGTCATTAATATCCCGGTTTTTGGATTTTTATGTTATCAAAAAATACCTATCTTTTCTTACGCAGGGTATAAGCAATGTTTTCATTTTCCCACTCCTTCAAATCATAAGGGCCATTTTCTTACCATAAAGCCTTGGTCGCCCCCTCGATTTTTGCCTTGCTCTGTCCATGGCACATAAGTAACCCCCCGTTAGATTTAGCCCGAGTAATGAGATGACTATCCTATTCCAATAAACCCCTGACGATTTTACCACTGGCATAATAGGCTCTGGATAAAGAATTCTCTCTTGACCGCTTTTATAAACAGGCTGGTTGCTTGATTGTTTGCTCACTGTGTATATCTCTTTGTTTAGTTTTACGGGTGTAGATCAGCCACTGATAAAAAAACCACGACGAAAACGTCCAAGTATTATTGATGAAATGATATCACTGAGAGATAAAATATAATGACGCTGTTCTTGCATATATAATCGGTGTGTGCTGGTCGTTGAGGATGCATTACTTATGCTGTGTTTAATGTCTTCATCCCCCAGCGAATCAAACGAAACAACCAGTTTAGCCATGACTCGTTAAATTCTACCGCATAATTAGTTAAATTTACCGCACCCCCTCATCCATGCAATTGGTTTCCCGCTTTAATCGTTACTATGTTGCGAAAAACTTCTATAAGATTAAATATTTGCGCCACTCTGCCGATACACGAAGTGTGAAACCGATTATTGACGAGTATGAACGAAGCACCATGAAAACAGCTAAATCATGTACTGCCGTGCATGCCTTGTGCGTGCTGTTATTCACGATAATCATAAGTATAGGTGTTATTGCGGCAGAAAATACTGATTCGAATTCAGCAATGGATGTAGTACTTATCATGGATAGCTCAGGCAGTATGAAAAAGACCGATCCGAAACAATTGATAAAACCGGCCGCCAAATTGTTTATTTCATTACTAAGTCCCGCAGACCGTGCCAGTATCGTCAGCTTCAGTGACAAAGGTTATCCGGTTGCTTTCCTGACACTACTCGACTCCCCGCAAAATAAAGAACGGCTGTTCAGTGCTGTCGATAAAATTTCGACGCGAGGTATGTTTACCAATCTGTATGGCGCACTGCATGGAGCTCAGCGCGTTTTTAACCGTAACCCCGCAGCTGATCGAAAAAAAATCATTATCCTAATGACGGATGGAAAAATGGATTTGGGCAATAAAACCAAAACCGACGCTTTTAAGACCAAACTTACAAAAGAAATGTTACCCTGGCTGATTAAAAACAATATTGAAGTTCAGACCATTGCGTTTACAGAGCAATCACAAACACAACTATTAAAAGAAATTTCTGTAGCGACAAACGCAACCTTTAATATGGCTAAAACAGACAAAGAGTTGCATACCGTCTTTAGTGCCATTTTCGAACAAACTAAATCGCCCAATATGCTACCGTTTGATGGCGAAAAATTCACGATTGATGCGGCTGTTAAGGAAGTAACCATTGTTGGATCAAAAGACGGTCCGGAGGTACGATTAACGCTATTATCCCCATCAAGCAAACAAATGAATGAAGCTGACAAACCCACCAACATTAACTGGTTCCAGTCCAGTCAATTTGACATTATCACCATTCAAAACCCTGAAAGTGGCCAATGGCAAATAAAAGCCAGCAGCGGTAAAAACAAGGCGTATATTGTAACGGATTTACAATTAAAATTAACGATTGAACCTAAAACCCCTAATGTCGGGGAAGGTGTTTTTATTCGGGCTTGGCTGGAAGATAAAGGAAAAATCATCAACAAAGAATCCATTCTTACTACCATAAACCCAGAACTTCACATTACCACACCAGAAGGTGAAAACCATACCTTAGCCTTGGATATTGAAGCAGATGGGCAAGATGAAACCAAGGCAAGTGGCTATTTTTTTAGTCATATCGCATTTCCCACGGCGGGCAAACACAGCATTAGGGTCACCATGACTGGCAGCACATTCAAACGGGAGCGTAACACCCTGCTGGAAACCCTCGACCCAAGCAGTAATTCGCAGGAGAGCCACGTTGAGCAACACACAACGCAGCACGAACAGGCGAGGCATCCGCAAGAAAACATCGACCAGCCACCGACACAACATGAGCAGAGCGATGAAAATCCGGTAGACTCAACACACACCCAATTGGACATTACCCCAGCCCTTCCTGACATTGGTGCAACAGTAGCGGCACAAGGCTCGCATCAACACGAATCACACGAACATGAAACTGCTAGCGATGCGGAACCACTTTTATCAGAAGAAGAAAAACACGATAATGATAAACACGTCGAAGACAACGAAAAACCCGGCAGCACTGGTCTCATTATAGCTATTTATCTGTTTTTAGGTATTAACGCTGTGCTATTACTCGGCGGTGGTATCGCGTACCTTATTATCAAGAAAAAGAAAACAACAGTCGCTGCCGTCACTGACAACAAAAAAAATGACGAAACATTGCCTAATGAAACTAGCCAAGATAAAGCAGCTTAAATCTAAATTCAACGCACGCCACATGCCATCAATCGATTATCAACATAGCATCACAATTATATGTCAACTGCACTAAGCATAACTCTTTTTATTCTTGGCGAACTATTACTCTTAGCCGTAGGGCTATCCCTATTTCTGTTTCGTCTAAACCGGAAGCAATTACGTGCATTCGTTGCTTACAAACATAAGCATGGGGCATCCAATACATCAACCGATGAGACTGTTACAGCGACTCAAACATCCATCGCAGGAAGCATGCAGGACCATTTTAATCAAACAATTACTCATACACAAAACCAGCTTGACCAGGTTGATGACGAACAACGGACATTGCTTGAAAAACGCATTGCTTTTCTGGAATCTGAGGCTAGTGCGCTATTGGACGATAATGCAAGTGATCAATATTGGACTAATTTATTGCAGCGCCTTTCTGTTATGGCCCCCACATTACCAGGGCCTCCTAACACCGTTGAGGATGACTTAAGTCAACATAACACTCCTGATGTAGCTGTGCCGCAAGATGATTCGAATACAGACACACAGGCTGAGAATGAAATCACAAGCCTGGATGAAGAGCTTGTTGCCGATAGCCCGCCGGATACCAGCAACGATGCACAACCCGGTACATCTCAAAAAGATATCAGGCGCCTTAGAAACATCCTTAGCAAACAACTTGGTATCATCAACGAACTAAAACAAAAATTACAGGGTAATACTGAGGATGGCGATCACTCACAGGAACTGGAAAATCCGATTGAGGATTTGGAAGTCTCCCATGCGCAGTTTAATATGTGCATTAATGCGCTGGAAAAGGAGAATGTTCGTCTCACGGCGCTATTGCAAACGAATGACGATGACAGTAATAGCGGAAACAGCGCAGACACGACGCACAGCGAAATAAAAGAAGCCAATATAGAGTATATTGAAACTCAACAACGACTGCAACAAGCTGAAACCACGATAAACAACCTGGAAAACATTAATGAAACACAGTATCAAGAAATTGAACGATTACAGAACGAAATCACAACACTCAAAACTCAGTTGGAAGAGAAGCAGCAACTATTAGGAAAACATGAAGCCGATCAATCTGACTTATCAAAAATTGATGAAAATGACGAAACACTTAACCCAACGGCTATACAACAGGAAATAGAAAGCATTACCGAACAACTTGAAATAAAAAAACAAGCATTGACTGAAATTCAGTCGCTCCACAGCGGTTCAGACGATAAACAGAAACCAATAATGCAAACGGCTGATGAAACAAAAAAAGATTCACTGTTAACATCAAGCCAAGAAAGCACCGCTACACGAGTGAGCAACAACAAAGACAACGCTATGTCAGCCGATGAACAAGAAATGAAAACCGCCGTCACGGAAGATATTAATCATGAAAAGACGACACCAAACACTGACAATAAAAACCATCTTAAAACCGCAGCCGGTGCCAGCGACACTAACAAAGAGCAACCAACTAATGATGCAGCTAACATCGGTGGTGTTTCACCGCAAAACCTTCTTGATGAAGATGTATTAAATCAGTCCAATTTAGATGATTTCAATTATGAAGAATACCTTAAAGACGCGTCAAAAATAACAGACAATCAAAATAACGTCATGGAAGAACAGGCTATCGTAGCACCCATCACTGATAAAGCCGCGCAACAGTAATGCAATTTCACCCAACGTGGACCTGCCTGAAAATAGTCATCACCATGAGAGAATAGCTCAATCGCAGCCGATTGGGGTGTTTTCGAAGGCGAAGTATCCCCTACGTCAAGAAAACCCAGCAACAAAAATGGGGTTTTAGTGCTTTTTCCCTAGGGTATTTCCCAAATTTATTGTCATGGCATTGTTGCTCTTGGCAAGGTGAGTAATATTCCCGGCAAACCACGTCTTGTGCCAATAATTATGTACTAATAAACGTAGGCAACGTTGAATCTGCACTTTATTTAATACTAATACACTAGATCTACTGAGCATCACAATTTTGAACATTTATTTTTCACCGGAATTCAATTGACTAACCAATGTCGCGGCCCAAGCGACAGCGTCAATATAGCTGTTTTTAATCCGCCCCATTGGCAAATCAGCATAAAATACATTTACCCAGTCACATTGCTCATATGCTACAACACAACGTAGTGCCTTGCCTAGATCACCTGTTCGGGCAAGTAATGCTTCTGTCATATTAGCAGAAAACGGTAATACACTCACAAGATCTTCAAGCGGCTGATCCATTAACGCATCCAGGTTCGAAAATAGCCCAACAGTGAAATAGCTATCCAGACCAGCAGCACCGCCTTGTTTTGCTAGTAGCTCACACATTTTTGCTCGTATCATAGAGTTATTAAACAATTCCGGCGATTTATCATCAATTGCCGAAAACATCAACAGGCTTACCCAATTTTTGATGTTGGCTAACCCCAAAATGGCTAACGCTTGCTTAATCGAGTCTACTCTCTTTGAAAAACCATAGCTCGCTGAATTAATAATTCGCAAAAGTTTATAGCACAGAGAAACATCGCGACTAATGGTGGTTTCCAACTCCTTAAGCTCTGCACCAGGCCTATGCAACGTTGACAACAATTCCAGCATAACGACTCGATTAGGCGGTAATTTTGTTCCTTTTACCACCTGGGGGCGACTAAAGTAGTAACCCTGATAATAAACAAACCCTAATGCCTTGCATTGCTCAAATTCTTCCTTAGTTTCAACTTTTTCAGCCAGAAAACGTGGCTTAAATGGTGAAATTTTTTGAAGCTGATGAACAATTCCTTGCATCCCCAATGCCATGACATCAAGTTTTACGATGTCCGATATTGACAATAACGGCTTATACTTTTCATCGTATTCGAAGTCATCCAGTGCAATACTAAAGCCCTGCTGGGACATATGGCGCACTGCATGAATGACATCGTCATCAACCTCGATGGATTCAAGAATCTCCACAACAATCCGCTCTTTGGGTAACGACACCGACTCCTGACTCAATAACAAACCGCGAGGGAAATTCACAAAAGCTAGCGCGTCCCCCACTAGCTGGTCAATCCCTATTTCCATAAACGCATTAACTATTACTTGAGCAGTTGCCACCTCTTCATCAACGATGAATGCTTTGTTGTCGCCGCCATTACGGAATAGTAATTCATAGGCGTAAACATTTAAATCAGCATCATATATTGGCTGGCGACCAATAAACACTTCGTTAACAGAATTTTTACTGGGGACAGATTCCATATTTTGGTATAATTTCCACAGGGAGTTAATCCGCACATATGTGCAGTCCCTGAGTATTACAACGAGATGCAAGCTAACACACGGTGTGGTTTAGATAAGTTATCGACCGCTACTAGCAATACTTAATAAAACGATATCGCTCAGTGCGCAACATATTTACGGACTAAGGGTCCGTAAAAAAATAACGTGAGCATTTTGCTTGTCTATCCTTGCGTCTTCGGCGTTACGGAAAAGAGTAGCTAAGGAGCGTGAACCATGGGTGGCGGAAGCCTTGAAGACGAAACGGTACCCGACGCAAGCTGTCCAGCTTAAGTAGGTGAGCATAATTATTTTAACAAACAATCGCAGGATATTTTATGGCCTTCAAAACGCTGCGAAAATCAGCATAGTGAGCTATGTGATCGTAGCAGCAACGCAGAAGGCCGGAAAACAGACAAGAAAATGTTAAAATAATGGTGCTCACCGGCTTATTTCTTTACCGGCCCTAAAGCATAGACATGCTTGGCTCTGCCCCAGACATGCCAACAACAGTAGCCTCTTTAGACAAAAGCGACGACTTGGGCTAACCTGAAAAAGGCCGGGACGACAAACAGTGAAATGATAACGCTGGCACTCTAACCCAGCATCACACGGGCATTTCGAAACATGCGCATCCAGGGTGAGTCTTCACCCCAATCGCTCGGATGCCAGGAGTTTTGCACTGTTCGAAAAACCCGCTCGGGATGAGGCATCATTATCGTAAAGCGACCATCTGTGGTGGTAAAACCCGTTACGCCCGCCGCTGAACCGTTTGGGTTCAGTGGATATTGCTCAGTGGCCTTACCGTAATGATCCACGTATCTCAATACCGCTATCCCTTCGTCAATCGCCCGCTGTGCTGAATTCACGCCCTGGTATTCTGTCTGACCTTCCCCATGGGCAACGGCGATAGGCATTTGTGATCCAGCCATGCCTTGTAAAAACAGCGAGGTCGAGGGCAACACTTCCACGAGTGCGAAGCGGGCCTCAAACTGCTCTGAGGCATTGCGTACAAAATAAGGCCAACAATCGGCGCCGGGTATTAGTTCGCGCAGCTTAGACATCATTTGGCAACCATTACAAACCCCCAGACCAAAACTATCAGCACGCTTAAAAAATGCTTCAAATTCATCGCGTACCTGCACATTAAATAAGATGGATTTAGCCCAGCCTTCACCAGCCCCAAGTACATCGCCATAAGAAAACCCACCACAAGCGACAATACCCTGCATGTCCTGCAACCGTACCCGGTTACTGACAATATCGCTCATATGAACATCTACGCAGCTAAAACCTGCTCGATCAAATGCCGCCGCCATCTCAATGTGGCCATTAACCCCTTGCTCCCGTAAAATAGCAAGCATTGGTTTGGCGCCATTATTAATATAAGGCGCGGCAATATCAACACTGGGATCAAAAGCAACTCTAACATTGAGTCCCGGGTTGTCGCTATCCAATAACTGGTCAAACTCCTGTATGGCACACGCGGGGTTATCGCGTAATGCCTGCATTTGGTAGCTTGTTTCTGACCAGGCGCGCTGCAAACTAACACGACTGAACTTAATAAGCTGTGTCTTGCCTTTGCGAATCAAAATGTGATCGGTATCATTGGGTACACCGATCACATGACAATGACCAGACAGGCCAGCATCTCCCAGCACTCCCAGAACGTGTTGTACCTGTTGCTGATCAACCTGAATAACCGCACCTAGCTCTTCATTAAACAGAATATCTAATGCATCACCACCTAAACCACTCACGTCAATCTCTAAGCCTTGCTGGCTGGCAAACGCCATTTCAACGAGAGTGACTAAAAGGCCACCATCGGACCGGTCATGGTAGGCTAACAACAACTGTTGCTGATTGAGTGCCTGAATTGCGCTAAAAAATGACTTTAATAATATGGCATTGGCATCAGGTGCATCATTTCCCATTTGGCCATAAGTTTGCGCCAACACAGAACCGCCCAGCCGGTTCGCGCCTGCACCCAAATCAATGTAAATTAAATTGGTTTGGCTTGTACAATGACATAATTGCGGCGTTAAGGTCAGACGTACATCATCGACAGGTGAAAATGCAGAGACAATCAACGACACAGGGGCTGTCACTGCTTTTTCAGTCGTAATATTATTAACTTGTTCCTGCCAAACGGTTTTCATGGACATGGAGTCCTTACCCACAGGAATCGCAATTCCCAATGCCGGACACAACTCCATCCCTACTGCTCGTACCGCATCGTAAAGTCCGGCATCTTCGCCCGGGTGCCCTGCTGGTGCCATCCAGTTCGCCGATAGTTTGATGTGATTTAAATGGCTAATGGATGCTGCAGCGATGTTGGTAATTGCCTCCCCCACAGCCATACGTGCCGAGGCAGCAGGGTTCAGCAACGCCAATGGCGTACGTTCACCCAGGGCCATAGCTTCACCGCAGTAGGTATCGAAGCTACTGGTCGTCACTGCCACATCCGCAACGGGTACCTGCCAGGGTCCAACCATCTGATCTCTGGCCACAAAACCCGTCACCGAACGATCTCCGATGGTAATTAAAAATGATTTACTGGCAACACTTGGGGTTCGCAACACCCTGAATACGGCTTCGTGTAGTTCAATGGTATCTTTTCGTAACGGCGGTATAACGCAATCTTGATGACGAACATCGCGCAGCATTTTAGGTGGCTTGCCCAATAATACATCCAAAGGCATATTAATCGCCGTCTTGCCGGAATGGCTGTCATGCAACACGAGTTGTTGTTGCTCAGTGGCATTACCGATGATGGCGTATGGACAGCGTTCTCTTTTACAGATCGCTTCAAATAACGCTATCCGCTCCTCATCAACGGCAAGTACATAACGTTCCTGTGCTTCATTACACCAAATTTCCATGGGCGACATACTTGGGTCGTCATTGGGAATATCGCGTAATAGCAGTGATCCACCCAAACCACTGTCATTCACTAATTCAGGGATAGCATTGGATAAGCCACCCGCGCCCACATCGTGAATTGACACCACGGGATTCGCGTCACCCAATTGCCAGCATTGGTCGATAACCTCCTGTGCACGGCGTTCTATTTCAGGGTTACTGCGTTGCACCGATGCAAAATCCAGATCTGCATGGCTTTCTCCGGTGGACATACTGGATGCTGCGCCACCACCCAAACCAATTAGCATGGCAGGTCCGCCAATCACAATTAACCGATTGCCGGGGGAAATACGACCTTTTTCAATATGGTTTTCACGAATATTTCCAAGCCCGCCCGCCAGCATAATGGGCTTGTGATAACCACGCACTTCATCTCCCTGGGTAGTGCTAATCTGCATTTCGAAACTGCGAAAATAACCACAAATATTCGGTCGGCCAAATTCATTATTAAACGCTGCGGCACCAACGGGGCCTTCCAGCATAATTTGTAATGCCGAGTCAATCCGAGCAGGTTTACCATAGTCAATCTCCCAAGGCTGCTCAAAACCGGGAATTTTCAAATTGGACACGCTAAAACCACATAACCCTGCCTTCGGTTTTGAGCCGCGCCCGGTGGCCCCTTCGTCACGGATTTCTCCGCCCGAACCAGTTGCCGCTCCCTGAAAGGGTGAAATAGCGGTAGGGTGATTATGGGTTTCCACCTTCATTAAAATATGCACCGCTTCGTTGTGATACTGATAAACACGATCCTGCGCATCCGGGAAAAAACGTCCGGCAGTATTCCCCACGATCACCGATGAATTATCCGTATAAGCAGACAGTACACCCTGGGAATGCTGGTGATAGGTGTTTCGAATCATATTAAATAAAGATTGCGACTGAGTTTGACCATCAACAACCCAATCTGCGTTAAAAATTTTGTGCCGACAGTGCTCCGAATTCGCCTGAGCAAACATCATAAGCTCGACATCGCTAGGATTGCGTGCCAATCGCTTGAAATTTTCAACCAAATAATCAATTTCGTCCGGCGCAAGCGCAAGCCCCATGGACAAATTGGCTGATTTTAGGGCATCTGCACCTTGCTGTAACACATCCACCGTTTTCAATAATGCTGGTTCGGTTTGGACAAACAGACGTTTCGCTGCATCTAAATCTGTCCATACTACCTCAGTCATCCGGTCATGAAGCAAAGGTGCCAGTTGAGCCATATGCTGAGACAAAAATGCGGCAGAACTAACTGCTGAATATGTTTTTTCAGAGCGCAATGGCAGTCGATATAAAACCCCCCGCTCAATACGGCAAATATTGGTTAACCCACAATTATGCGCAATGTCTGTCGCTTTACTCGACCATGAAGAGAGGGTGCCTGGCCTGGGTAAGACATAGAGATGCGGACCATCAACTACGCTGCTCTGCGCCACAGAACCATAGCGCAGGATTTTTTCCAATACACCGCGTTCTTTACCGGAGAGTTCGCCAGCGCAATCAACCAAGTGTACATACTCCGCAGAAATTGCGCGTAACTGAACAGGGGTTTGATTAATTTTGGAAATCAACTTATCAAGACGAAACGCCGACAGCGCAGAAGGGCCACGCAAAATTAACATTGATTTTACTTTTATTTAAATAAGATTAGTAAGCTATTTTAGTTAAAACTGAGGTGCATTTTACCGCAATTGCGTCTCTAACAACATGCCAAATTTGACTTATATTAAAAACCGTTTACCTACCGCTAACGTGGTGTGGGAAATTACAGACACTATCAATTCACGACAAATCCACACCCAGCCGATGCGCCACTTCCTCATAGGCCTCCACAACACCACCCAAGCCCTGGCGAAACCTGTCTTTATCAAGCTTTTTACGGGTTTCGGCATCCCATAAGCGACAACCGTCCGGTGTAAACTCATCGCCTAATACCATTTCACCGTGAAAATCACCAAATTCCAACTTATAATCCACTAATAATAAACCCGCTTCCGCAAACAGTGCCTTTAATACCTGATTTACGCTAAAAGTCAGGGATTGCATAGCTTCAATCTGTTTATCCGTTCCCCAGCCAAATGCGCGTATGTGATATTCGTTAATCATGGGGTCATGCAACTCATCATTTTTGAGAAAAAACTCAAAAGTAGGCGGCTCAATATCCAAACCTTCTTGCACCCCCAGGCGCTTGCACAAGCTGCCCGCCGCAATATTTCGCACCACACATTCAACCGGCAACATATCCAGCTTTTTCACGATACTTTCCTGCGGTGACAGCAAAGACTTAAAGTGTGTTGGAATACCCGCCGCAGCCAGTTTTTCCATGATAAAGGCATTAAATTTGTTATTAACCTCCCCCTTGCGAGCCAATTGCTCGATGCGCTCACCATCAAACGCGGAGGTGTCATCACGAAAAAACAAAATTAATTCATCAGGATTATCCGTTAAATAAACTGACTTGGCTTTTCCGGCATATAACTCATCACGCTTTTCCATATTTGATCCTCGATTTTCGTTTATGCTTTACTTGACAAGCTAAATGTTCAACTTATTTCTTTCCAGCCCCTTAATAAACACCACGCCACGCTAAACCGTGCGCTTGGTCGGCAATATCGATCCAGTTTTTTTCACAACCCAATGCCTCACTGATTGCACTTTTTGCCAATTCTGCATGGTTGTGTTTTTCACTGAGATGAGCAGCAACGATATGCTGCAAACGTGACGTATCAATTGCGTTCAAAACATCAGCCGCTTGTCGGTTGTTTAAATGCCCGAACGCTCCCCCAACCCGTTGCTTCACCGAATAAGGATAATCACCCTGCGCCAGCAAGTGTTCATCATGATTGCATTCCAAAATCAATGCATCACAGCTGGAAATTTGTTCTTCAATATGAACAGTGCTACGCCCAACATCAGTCAGTACGGCTACACGACATTTACCATCACTAAACACAAATTGACAAGGCTCCCGTGCATCATGCGGTACCGGAAACGCTTGCAATTGGACATCCTCTATTTCAAAAACCATGTGGTTGTTTATAACGTTAACCATTGGTAATTCACCTAATTTTTTCGCTGACAATGTACCGCGAGTGGCATATACAGGCAAATTGAATTTTCTCGCTAATACCCCAACACCATTAATATGGTCTGCATGCTCATGCGTCACCACAATCGCACTCAAATCATTAACTGACACACTCAGCTTCGCCAAACGCCGCTCGGTTTCACGAACGGAAAAACCATTGTCGAGCATGACACAGGTCTGTTTGGTTTTTATCAGAAGCGCATTACCCCGGCTCCCGCTCCCTAATACTGCAAACTGCAAGTAAGCACCCTTGTTATTGTTCTGTATTCATGCCCTTCAATAGCACGTAGCCATATTGCGAGCAACCGCAGTTCTGCGGCTACTCATTAGGGTTCTCAATGCGTTCCTGTATTTGTAACAACAAATGATCTGCCAAGCCTGATCCTTCACGCTTGCCATATTTATTATGCACGGTAATTTGGGTTTCATCGCCCAATGCTTTTAAATGAATTTGATAAGTCTCTTTGACAATTTGCCTTTCTTCGCCTGGATCAATTTTTTTTTCCTCTATGGCTAATGTCGGCAATTCTTTCACGATAACAATCACCTGATTGCCACGACTGGCGTCTTCAATATCAAACCCCAATTCTTTTAAGGCTGGAACCATGTTAGGCCAGACCTTATCCATATCTGCTTCGACAATCAGTAAACTATTTCCATCAATGTCTTTGGTCGCACGCGACATCAAGGTTTGCCGCGTAAGCGCGGGGGATTCAGGGGGTTTTTCCGTGTTTTCGGCTTCCACTTTTTTTTCAATATCCGATAACGTCACGATTTCTGGCGGCAACTCAAGATCAATCAATCCCTCAACATCGGTTTTAGCATCCGGTATGATAAGCGTATGCTCACCTTCCGGTCGTTTTAAATGTTGCGGCACGGTAATAGCATCTACTGATTTTGTGGTTTTATAAGAATAGGGATCGCTTGTCCCCAACAAACCACAGGCTGAGAGCAACAAAATCAGGACAGATAATAACGGAATAAACAAAAAAAGATATATATGACGCATTAATTTAATCTACTGACAAAGTATTAGTTGATATCATTTTTTGGAATCTACATCTTAAATAACATGCGCCTGTTTCAGTGCGCTGCGAACAGCATCATGATACTGCTCAGATAGCGGCGTCATTGGCAGGCGGATGCCCGGAGAAATCAGTCCCATTTCAAACAAGGCCCACTTTACCGGAATAGGGTTCGCTTCAAGAAATAAATGTTTGTGTAACTCAACAAGCAATTGGTTAATTGCCTCTGCACCTTGTCGATCCTTGCGCAACGCCGCCGCACACATGTCATGCATGGCCTGCGGTGCAACATTGGCGGTAACGGAAATATCACCTTTCGCCCCCAACATAATCGACTCCAACGCAGTGGCATCATCACCACTATAAACGTCAATTTTATCGCCACACAAGTCCAGAATTTCTTTTATGCGTGGCAATGAGCCGGTGGCTTCCTTTATACCAACAATATTACTTATTTCAGCCAGTCGGGCAACCGTTTCTGGCAACATATCGCAAGCCGTACGTCCCGGGACATTATACAAAATTTGAGGAATGGCGACAGCTTCAGCCACCGCACGGTAATGTAAATACAAACCTTCCTGAGTGGGTTTATTGTAATAAGGGGTCACCAGCAAACAAGCATTGGCACCCGCCTCCATCGCACAACGGGTTAGCTCAACGGCTTCTGCTGTGGAATTTGCACCAGTACCTGCGATGACCGGTATTCTTCCGGCAGCGGTTGTTACCGCTCTAGCGATAGTAGCACAATGCTCTTTGGTATCCAGCGTTGCTGACTCACCCGTTGTACCCACAGCAATAATAGCGTCGGTACTATTATTAATGTGAAATTCAATAAGACGGTCAAGCGCCTCAAAATCCAGGCGACCATCCTCACGCATTGGCGTTACTAAAGCCACCATGCTGCCATGGAACATATCATTTTCTCCGTTAAACTTATATTAGGGGTTGTTGATAGTTGAGTTTTATCCCTGTTACGGCAACAATTTCGGCGACAGCTGCTGCAACTCAAGAGCCGAGACGCAATTTACCACACGACCGCATTGCCGATCGCTGTTTATGCCTGAGTAACCTCACTTTTTCGCTTTACTGGGCGAAAAAATACCCCAGCAGGAAAGAAATTCAAGTGTTAACAGACCCTAATGAATTACATCACAAACTACACGATACCAACCCGACCTTATCAGCGTTAAATATGCAAAGAAACCCTGTCATTAACCTGAATTAGCTTAAATCTGATAAACTTAACCTGATAAGGCTAGGAGCCTGTCCGAGAATAGAAAACCGACTGCGAAAACACCATTTTGGCTCATTTTTTCGATCACTACGTTAAATAGGCGCAATATTCGCCTCAAATGCCAAAAGTAAGTGCCTGACGCAATCAAAAAAATGCACTCAACATGGCGTTCCCTTGCGACGGCTGCTATTCTCGGACAGGCTCCTCCTAGTCGCTGCGCTGGCGCAACGTAAGTAAATACGTGAAATCGTTGACGCATACCAGCCGCGTCAATGGTACTGAGGCCCATGACGAATGACAAGTAATGTCTTACAAATAGACTATACAATTTGATAAATGATCCCGCTATCAGTTACAGTTGGCCGCGATTGGTTTTGCGGCCCAAATTAAGATCATCTTATATTGTCTCGTGCAGCCAATATCGCTGCACACTTATCAACCACGCCTGGCAGACGCAGGAAATTAAAACTGCACAAACTGTTAACTTCTATTTACAATATAACCTTATGGAAAATTTACTCGTAATTACAGCAGTTGGAAAAGACCGCCCAGGTATCGTCGACCAGCTATCAATGACAATCCTTGATAACGGTTGCAATATAAACGATAGCCGTATGACTGTGCTCGGTGGTGAATTCGCTATTATTTTACTTATTTCAGCAAAATGGAACGCATTGGCTAAACTGGAAAACCAGCTGCCCGCCCTCGGTGACCGATTAGAGCTAAATATAACGGCAAAACGTACGGAAGAGTCACCACAAAACGATAAATTACTTTCGTATAGCATTGACGTGGTTTCCATGGATCATCCCGGCATCGTTTACCAAATTGCCAATTTTTTCTCTAGCCGAAAAATTAATATCCGCGAACTCAACACCAATGGTTATGCCGCTGCCCATACAGGCACACCAATGTTTACCATGGCAATGTTAATTAATATTCCCGCCGATATTCGCATTGCAGCATTGCGCGAGGAATTTTTAGAATTTTGTGATAACTTGAACATGGACGCCGTATTAGAGCCGTCCAAACTATAGGATCTGTTAGCTTTTCATCGATTTCATGACAGCCATTGATAATGCAATTCATTGTGCAATAACAATCCCTGCAACATCCCTGCAACAATAGCAATGACAACAAGGAATACACATGAGTAATCTTGTAGTAAACAATAAGGTCCCTGACTTTGAGCTTGCTGCAACAGGCGATAAAATCATTAAGCTAAGCGAGCTCAGTGGTAAAAAAATAGTGCTGTATTTTTATCCCAAAGACAATACGCCAGGCTGTACTCGGGAAGCCCAGGATTTTCGCGATAATTTAACAAAATTTAAGCGTGCTGGCGCGGTGATATTAGGGGTATCGAGGGACAGCATCGCCTCACACGAAAAATTCAAGGAAAAGCAAGCCTTGAATTTTGACCTGCTGTCCGATCAGGATGAAACCCTGTGTCAGCTATTTCAAGTCATTAAAGAAAAAAACATGTACGGAAAAAAAGTGATGGGCATTGAGCGCAGTACGTTTTTGCTGGACAAAAAAGCAGTATTGCGTCAGGAATGGCGCAAAGTAAAAGTTGACGGGCATGTGCATGAGGTATTAGCGGCAGTTAGCGCCTTGAAATAACGACTGCCCCAGCATATCAGGAACAGGCACATAAAATTCCCCTCTAGTTTGGTGCTCGGCTTTGTCTTCAACCTAGCACATCAGCTGAATCTACTGCGAACGCCTATCGCACAGACGTTCCAAAGACTTTTACCTTCAGCGCGTTCGTCGCTCTCGCGACAAAGTCAACTAATGCGTTAGGTTTAACAACTTGAATCTACCGGAGCTGCTGCGTCGGCAGGCGTATCGCGTGATGTACTCGGCCAGGCATTTAATACTGCTTTTACCAGCGTTGCTAACGGAATCGCAAAAAACACCCCCCAAACACCCCATAACCCACCAAATACCAGTACCGCAACAATAATCGCCACCGGGTGCAAATTGACCGCTTCTGAGAATAGTAAGGGCACCAATACATTACCGTCCAGTGCCTGCACTATGCCATACGCCACCATTAACCAACCGAATTCTGCACTCCAACCCCACTGAAAATAAGCGATCATCGCTACTGGCACTGTCACAGCCGCTGCTCCAATATAGGGAATAATAACGGACAACCCCACTAACACCCCCAGCAGCATCGCGTAATTCAGCCCCATGATGGTAAAAACAACGTAGGTTACGCTGCCAACAATAAGAATTTCGGTAAATTTACCACGTACATAATTGCCAATTTGTTGATCCATTTCAGCCCACACCTGTGTAGCCAGCCCCCGCTGTTTAGGCAAATATTTTTTTAACCAGTCAAGAATGAGGGCTTTATCTTTGAGAAAGAAAAACACCAGCAATGGCACCAAGATCAAATAAATGACGATAGCAAAAAGCACTGGAATGGAAGATAGGGAAAATGAAAAAAATGCCTGCCCCACACGGGTGATTTGTGCCCGAATATTGGACATGATGTCATAGACCTGATTTTCTGTAACGATTTGCGGATAGAGCTCTGGTAAACGTAACAAGGCTTGTTGCCCCGTATCCAATTTTCGCGGTAATTCCTGAATTAATTGTGTTATCTGATTTGACAGCAAAGGAAACATTAATAAAATTAAAAATAACCCAATCAACAAAAACACCAAACACACGGCAATAACGGCAACCAGGCGAGGCATACGATACCGCTCCAATAACGCCACCACCCCCTCCAGCATATACGCGAGCACGATACTGATTAAAATAGGCGCCAGCATCCCTCCCATATAAATAACAATAAGCAAACCAAACACCAACAGCATCGCCAGAATCACCGCTTGCGGGTCTGAGAAATTGCGGTGATACCATTCTTTAATTACATCGAGCATTATTTCCCTTATCGCCTTTGAGCAGATTATTGATTATCATTAATTAGCTGTTCGTAGTATCGGCAAAACAAAATTTCCAATTCATCGATCACGCCACTTGCGTCATGTCCTTGCATAACATGTTGCGTCATCAACCTTGCAACCTCATCAAAAATTTTCTCACGCTCAACCATCGGGTAACTTGCTCTTAAGCGCTTAATAGCGGCAACAACGCTTTCTGTTGCTGGTCGTTCAAGCAATTGTGGTTGAGACACAACCTTAATGTCACTGGAGTGCACATTATCGCCACTAGCGGCTAAAAACGCTGCAAAACTAAGCAAGGTCTGCTGCTGAGCTTGCGTCAAATGAGCGAATAGCCTTAGTAACTGCTTTTCAATAGGTTTCATCGTTTCTAGCTGGGATAAAAATAGACGATACGAATTTTACTCTTTATCGAACGATAAGAAAGTATCAATTCGCTAAAAATATAGATCTACGGAATATACCTCAAACAGCAGTCTTGAGAAACCAAGCAAGGTCAAAGGTCAACCCTGGAAAAGAGATAAAGAGCCGCTCAACTGATATTACCGACATTAATCAGTTAAATCACGATAAAGGCAAGCATAGCCCCAACCACTTTCGTCGAACTCACTAACGTTTGGTAGGCTGTTGCAGCAACACCGGTAGATGAAGGTATTAAAAATTTAAAACACTGTAAGTTAAAAATCGGGTGACGGGTGAGTTTGGCAGTACTTACGGGCAAACTCCAGCAACTCCCCCATGGCCCGCTGCCGAAATTTATGCTTTTGATGAACAAAGGAGAATGGTCTTTCCATCGGCGGATCCAACTCAATCACCTCTAGTGTGCCCAGGCGCAATTCCTTGGAAAGAGTGGCGCGGGAAATAATGCTAACACCAATACCAGCTTCCACTGCACCTTTCTGTGCTTCGAGACTACCCAGTTCCATAATAACATTGAGTTGATTAGCATCGACGCCCGCCTCTTTTAAATAGTCCAGTATTACCTCCCGAGTGCCGGAACCTTCTTCGCGGCAAATGTACGGATATTCAATCAACGTGTTAAGTGAAACCTTGTCTTTACCTCCCAGTGGATGCCCTGGCGGGACAATGGCGACCAGGCGATCAGTGCGACACACTTCAACGGATAAGTTTTTATTTGCGACAGGCGCCTCTACCACGCCTAAATCGATCACATTATGTTCAACCATTGAAACAATACCGTCGGTGTTCGACACTTTGAGACGTAGATTCACATCCGGATATTTGGCTTTGAAATCCCCCAATAACGAGGGCAGCATGTATTCTGCAATGGTCGTGCTTGCCCCCAAGATCAGTACACCGCTGATTTCCCCTGTCAACTCCCGAACAGCATTTTCCAATTCATTATAAAGCTGAAAAATACGATCCGCGTGCTCGTATACCTTTTGCCCCGCTTCAGTAAGACTAATGCGATTATGAGTTCGATCAAACAAACGGGTGTTGAAATACTCTTCAAGCTGTCTGACTTGAAACGTCACGGCGGGTTGCGTCATGTGGAGGGAATCGGCTGCTTTCGTGAAACTGAGCAACCGAGCGACGGTATAGAATACATGTAGTCTACGATCTGCCATATTTCTCTACCTGTCTAAATTTGTTGTTAATGACGATCAGTTGATCATAGCAACTAATGTCATCAATAGAAATGTTTAATGGTCGTAACTATACGGTATTTATTAAGGTATTTATTACAATTTTTTCCATATCGCTAGGAAGCTGGCCGAGAAATAGGCGTCGTCACGAGGAGAAGCAATACTAAACCTAATATTTCGGCTGGTTAAGGCCAATCGTTATACCTACTTTAATGACAATAAGCACAATGAGCTAAATCAGGCACGCTACAGGCCACCTAGCGGATGATTGTAGGTTTAATGACGAAATACTTTCACTACGGAAGTTAACTCTTCCACCAGTGCAACAATCTCCTGGCTGGCATTTTCCGTTAAATCAGCCCCATGCACCGCTTCCTCGGCAACGAGATTAATACTGGCGATATTTTTGTTTATTTCTTCGGCAACTGAACCTTGCTCCTGCGCAGCACTGGCAATCTGGGTATTCATTTCATCAATCGTGGAAACTGCACCGCCGATGGTCGATAGCGTCTCCACGGCTTTTTCCACTGATTTTTCACCAATTTGGGCTTTTTCCCGAGCCTGATCCATTACTCTAACCGCTGCACCAGCACCAGACTGTAATTGCTCAATCATTTTCTTAATTTCTTCCGTGGATTGTTGAGTCCGGCTTGCCAATGTGCGAACCTCGTCTGCCACCACCGCAAATCCTCGACCTTGCTCACCAGCGCGGGCTGCTTCAATGGCCGCATTTAACGCCAGCAGGTTGGTCTGTTCGGCAATCCCTTGAATCACTTCCAATACCACTCCAATACTTTGACTGTCTTGTTCAAGTTTTTGGATGACGTTGCCAGCTTTATCAACTTCACCGTTAAGCTCTTCGATACCCCCCATCGCCTGGGAGGCAAGCTTAGAACCATCTTTCGCTGCAATATCCGCATCTCGCGCAGCAATGGCGGCCTGCTCCGCATTACGGGCTACCTCCTGCACCGTTGCTGTCATTTCAGTCATTGCAGTGGCCGCTTGGTCAGTTTCTGTTTGCTGTCGTTCGATAGATTCACTGGTTTTGTAGGAAAATTGCTTTAATTCGCTAATCGCATTGGAAATTTTTCCTGTAGATTCAGAAATCTGCAAAATCGATGAAGATAAATTAGTACTCATGGCATTCACACTAAGAGCAATTCGTCCACCAATGTCATGCCTGACAATTTTGCATCGTGCAGAGAAATCACCTCGTCCCAACGAATCAATCACCTCGGCAATATGCTGCAAATTTTTCGAAAACCAATGCGTAAAAATATAATAATTAATAAATCCCCAGAAAACACCAGCGACAATACAGCTGCCGACAAACCAGGTTTGAGAAGTGGCTGTTAGCTCCACAAAAAATTGAGCCAAAATAGCAAAAGCAATGCCTGAAACAACCCCCACCAGAAGGCAAAATAACAATATTTGTCCCTTTTTATTAGATTCCTGCGTAGAAGGTTCGTGTAAACCTTGAAATTCATCCCTGTATTGCATGTTTTTCTCCCATAACGTTACAAATTAGCTGGATTGCACATAATCAATTCATGAAATCGGCCGCACAGCACCAATCTTTAACCTGAATATACTCAAGATGGGTAGCTTTTTTCTAAAAACCGGTAATAAACACCATTCTACACAGTAGAATGACACAAAATAGTCTCTACATTCAAAATGTTACATGAAAACCAAGCCATTGCTCGTGCACGCT
The DNA here is from genome assembly GCA_013152545.1 of Gammaproteobacteria bacterium. Taxonomy (GTDB): domain Bacteria; phylum Pseudomonadota; class Gammaproteobacteria; order SZUA-152; family SZUA-152; genus JAADGF01. The sequence continues at coordinate 7,946 of JAADGF010000042.1, read as the reverse complement.
ATTCATCGAAAAGCAACATGGGTTTAACAGCCCTGGTATTTCAGTTTAAAATTCGTTAGGCTGACACTGACGGAAGCGCTGTTTCAGTCGTGTTTATCACAACACTTATTTGTTGTAAGCATTTAGCTGATGATAGCGGTTATATCCCGAGCGGCTCAGCAATATACCGTATTACAAACCAATGCCTTTACTGGAATAAAAAGCAAAGGCTCGGCAACTCGGTATTTGAAGAGTCCCTCGGCGAAAAGGATTAAACCTGTTCAGGTGGAGGCTTTATGCATTATTTGCTCAAAAGTATATTGGTTTTATTTGTCTTGTTGCTAACCATGCTGACGGGTTGTGCGCATAAAGTGGTAGTGAGTGTGAATGCCATAACGGACACCGCCGCATCAGTTTCCGGCAAGCGTTATTACCTTACCAACATGTTAGAGAGCACACAAAGTTCGGATTTATATTTCAAAGAATTCAGGCGCTATTTCGACCATATTTTAAAAAAACAAGGTTACGAGAAAAGCAACAACTTAGCGAATGCTGATTTGGAAATTTTGTTTAGCTACGGCGTGTCCGATGGACGAACCGGGATTTACACTTATTCGTGGCCAATTTACGAAACGTTTGGTGGAGAAACCGTGACAATCACCGAAAAAACCACCAACACCAGTGGTGCGACTACCACCACACGGCGTACCGTACGCATTCCAGCTTATACCCGTCAAGTTGGCAACTCTTACGAAACCAGAAGTTATACCTTATATAACCGTTATGCCAACTTAGCTGCATTCCCGCTAAACGACGGCACCAGCGCCAAGTCACCCATATGGACAGTCGAAATACAAAGTGTGGGTAACTCCAACGACTTACGTGCAACCATGCCCTATCTAGCGGCAGCAAGCAACGCCTATATTGCAAAAAACAGTGGCCGCCAACAATCGATTACACTGAGCAAAGACAACGCTCTCCTTCTTGAATTAAAACAATTGCTGCCTAACTAAATTTTCGGGAATGTAACTACTCAGATTGCCTTTGATTTTCCCGATTATTGTATTAAATAGCGACGTCAAAAGTGCTCATATACAGCGGCAATTGCTAGCCTAGCGATATTATTTACCCAACAAAATGCCACTTTCATTAAGCAAGGGAAATGGCTTTGCTCACACGTCCGTTATTTTATTTAAGCGACCACAACTAAGGATCTTATTACCGAGCCATTACTAGTAGGTTTGACGTGTTTTTTCAATATTGTGAACTCTGTCTCTTTAATTTTAGACCGACATCACAGATAAATATTCTGCAAAAGCCTACTTTTAAAAAAGAGATAAGCCGTAATGGGCTGATAAGAGGATAGAAAAAAGTGCAACATCAAAATAGCGCATTTGATTTTACGGAGCATTACACCGCAGCACGCGACACGATAAACAACACTGTGTCCGATCCTGCCAAAGCTGCCGGGCGTATCGCGCAAAAGCAACTGCATGATTATCTGCAAAAAATGTTCGATAATGTGGATGATGTCCTGTTTGATTATGCCGATAAAGCGGAGAACAACCAACAACAGAGGATGTATTTTGATGCCATGCGTGAAATCAGAGTACAGAAAAACAATGTTGAAAAATCCTTCGGCCTCAATTGCGAAAAATTGTCAAATAAAATTTTGAATGGAGCGCATATTAAAGACTGTACAGACAAAGGGGCTGACACTGAACATTCTTTTACTGCACTGAGTCTAGTCGAAGAAAATGACTTAGAAGAATCCCTTGCGATTACCAATATGGTGGCGAAAGCACATAATCTCTACCGGGAGGAACTCATCGCTATCGCACATCGATATGACCATATTGTTGATATCCAAACAATAACATCCGACAATAACCCAGTTTCACCCGACCTCGTTTGCATGGCCTTTGAACAGGCTTCAGAAAGTTTTTCCGAAGAATTAGAAATTCGCTTGGTTGTCTATAAATTATTTGATAAGTTCGTGGTAAGCAATCTCGGTACAATGTATAAGGAAATTAACGCGATGTTTATTGCTGCCGGCGTATTGCCCACAATCAAACTCAAAGCCCCCTTGCTATCCAATGGACTCGCGGCCAGAACAACCGGTAGTGATGAAAAATTATTGCCTGAATTGCAATCCGCACAATTGAGCGGTGACCCTCCATCAGCGTTGGCAAGCGGCCATCAGGGAGTCAGTAGTGTCAACGGCAATTTATTTGAATCGTTACAGCAGTTGCTGGCATTACAGAGAGCCGAGACATACGGCGGTCAGGCTAACAATGCCATGTTAATGGCTTCGCCTGTCGCGACTGAAGGCCATGTACATGGAGGCCATGCAAATACCAGCACTGAATTTGGGGTGAATACCACACCGTCAGAGCCTGGCTATTATTTCACCAATGACATTCTTGCAGGTTTATCACAATTGCAAGCGAACAGCAGTATCACAGGATATAGCAACAGCGACACACCTTCCAGTGAGAGCATTAAATCCACCTTATTGAAAACAATAGGCGTACATCACGGCAACGAATCAGAAAAGAATCTTGAACATTCAGAATCAGATGTGATTGACATTGTCAGCATGATGTTTGATTTTATCTTGGACGATAAAACATTACCTGATGCCATTCGTGCCTTGGTTGCGCGATTACAGATTCCTATTATAAAATTGGCTATATTGGATAAAACTTTTTTTAGCAAAAAAACTCACGCGGCAAGATTACTGCTCAATGAGTTGGCTTATGCAGGAACAACGCTTGATAATGAGGCAAATTCTGACGATGACTCCTTACAGAAAAAGATAAGCGACGTCGTGAATCGTATTCTTAGTGACTTTGATACAGATATTACAATATTTGACGATTTATTACTGGAATTCAGGGCTTTTATTGAAACCGAGCTAGCAGCGGATAAACTAGCCGGAGAGATGCTGGAAGAAACCAAGCAAAGAGTTTCAGATAAAATTGAAGAGAGTATACAGCAATACAAAATACCGATTGCTATCCATAATTTCCTAGTCAGTAAATGGAAGGATGCATTAACCGAGATCGGTTTGCGCGATCACTGTGAAGGTCCTGCCTGGCAAGCAGCGCTAGATTTCGTCGATGATTTAATTTGGAGCATCCAACCCAAACTGCTGGCAAGTGAACGTCATGAATTAGTGCGTATTATTCCCAGAATACTAAAAGGCTTACAAGACGGGCTGACCTTAATTGGCATTGACCAAGATGAAATTAATTCATATCTTGAAGAACTGGAGGTACTGCATCTAGCTTGCCTTAAAGGTCTGCCCGAGAATGACGAACAGGACGTTCCGCAAGCGACCAAGACTGCGGACTCATCCACAGAAGATATGCCGTATGATTCAGGAAACGAAGCGGATCTGGGCTATATGAAGTTAACGCCACATGTAATCAACAGCCATATATTTGCTTTTGTACGTGACATGGACATTGGTGCTTGGGTAGAGTTTTATAACCAGGGTAAAGTTAAGCGTGGGAAGTTATCATGGAAATGTGATTTCACTGGCGATTATACTTTCGTCGATCGTCGTTACCGGATTGTGGCAGATATTGCCATAGCGGATTTAGTGAAATGTCTGGAAAACGGTCAGGCTGCAATTGTCGAGGATGTGCCGTTGTTAGACAGGGCCATTGGTGCTGTGGTGAACACCATGCAACGTTGCGTTAACGGAACCAAAGAATTACTGCCAACAAACTAAGGAACGCGCATAAGCCCCGAATATTCTTGATTGGCACGGGTTTTTTTACGCAAAAAAAACCGGCCCGTTGGCCCGTTAAAAGTGCCGTGTTAAATGCAAGCGATTAAACTATAAACGGTGGAGATACCCGAAGCGATTGAGATTTTGGATATATACCCAAAGCGTTTACGATTTCGATATATAAGCGGCTAACCAAGCAATCATGGATACATTGTACCTTACGATTGATCAAGGGGGTAGTTCAACCCGTGCTCTTGTTTTTGATGGACAAGCCAGGGTAGTCGCAAAAGCACAGCAATCGGTGCCTGTATTATACCCTCATCCTCATTGGGTTGAGCAACACCCGAAGACATTAGTTGATTCCGTTATTCAAGTCATTCACGACGTTGCATCTCAGTTAGGCCCCAAACTGAAGCAGATTTGCACAGCAGGACTGGCGACACAACGATCAAATATTGTTTGCTGGGATAAAGTAACCGGCAAAGCGTTATCGCCAGCCATTAGCTGGCAGGACAGACGAGCCCACCAATGGATCAAACAATTCGAAGTAGATAATGAGCAAGTACATAATGCAACAGGCCTACTAGTATCAGCACATTACGGCGTCAGCAAACTACATTGGTGCTTGAATAATATAGACGCCGTAAAACAAGCTTATAACGAAGGCAAGCTTGCTTGGGGGCCTTTAGCAAGTTATATAACCTGTTGTTTATTGCCGTCTGATCAACATTACGTAGACCCCGCTAATGCCTCACGAACATTGCTATGGAGTATAGCAAGCGGTGACTGGGACCAACAACTGCTAACCCTTTTTGGCGTTCCTCGTGCCCCTTTACCTCAATGTGTAGACACCTGTTTTACGTACGGTAATATCTCGGTAGCGAATTATTCAATCCCTTTGTCGATTGTTACTGGGGATCAATCGGCGGCATTGTTTGCTCATGGCCGCCCTGATACTCATACGGCCTATATCAATATGGGGACTGGCGCCTTCCTACAATGCTCGACGGGGACCACGCTACTGGATGCACCAAACTTGCTGTCGAGTATTGTCTATAAAGATGCTGACCACAGTGAATACGTGCTGGAATGTACAGTGAATGGCGCATCCAACGCGTTAATGCTGATGGAAAAAGAGCTTGGTATCCCCTATGATGAAGCAGAACGAAAATTTACTGGCTGGCTTGAACAATACAAGAATCCACCTTTATTTCTGAATGGAGTGGCTGGCTTAGGAGCACCTTTTTGGGTGCCAGATTTTAAATCACAATTTGTTCAGGAAAATAACAATAGACAGCATACACCCGGCGAAAAAATTGTGGCTGTCGCCGAGAGCATTTTATTTTTATTACAAGTTAATTTGCAACGGTTAAATGAGCATTATGTGGATTTAAAAAAAATTGTTGTGACAGGCGGGCTTTCGCAATGTGATGCCTTGTGTCAAAAACTCGCGAATGTGACCCAACTACCGGTATACCGACCCGCTGAATGTGAAGCAACAGCAAAAGGTGTCGCCTATTTACTGGCAGGGTTTCCCGATGATTGGCCAAAACCGGTTACCGGACGTGATTTTTTACCGAATAAGGATGCATCGCTTGCTACACGGTATGATCACTGGCTTCAGGAAATGAACAAACAATTGTTGCATTATAATCGATAATTCATAATGGATAATACGCCAATGGAGACACAACGAACCCCGGTTTTAGTGGCCCACCGTGGCTATAGTGACATTTATCCGGAGAATACGCTTATTGCAATTGAAAAAGCATTATATTGCGGGGCTTGTTTTGTTGAGTTTGATGTTCAAATTAGCGGTGATGGTGTGCCCGTTGTTATTCATGATATTGAATTAATCAGAACCACAGGGATGCAGGGCAATGTTAACCAATTACCTGCACAGGATATAATCGCAATAACCGCGGGTGAACCAATACGCTTTGGTGATCAATTTTCAAATGAAAAAATACCCACATTGCAAGCCATGGTGAATTTATTAAGGCAGTGGCCATCGCGCAAAGCATTTCTTGAAATCAAGTGCGACAGCATCCATCATTTTGGTATAGAACGGGTAATGCAAAACATTAAATCTATTATCGAACCGGCGTTAGGGCAAATTATTATTATTTCTTTTAATGCAGAAGTGTTGCAACTTGCCCGCACAATGGGGTGCGCACAAATAGGTTGGGTATTTGATCACTGGCATTCCCGGTCACTGGACACAGCAATTTCACTTATGCCCGATTATGTTTTTGCCGATATTGAATGTGTACCTACCAGCATTTCAACATTTGAGAATATTCATTCGAGCATCAACCAGAAAGATAATAGCGTGCCTAATCAATTTACGATGACACAACACGTTCAATGCCAACCTCCGTGGCAATGGGCCGTTTATGAAACCAGCGATGCGACGATAGCATTGAACTGGGCAAACAAAGGGGCAACGTTGGTCGAAACCAACGCAATTGGCAAACTGTTGAATCACGCTGTGTTAAACACAAAATGTTGTCGTGATCGATAAGCAATATGACATTGTCATCATTGGCGCTGGCATTCATGGCGTGGGTGTTGCTCAAGCGGCCGCAGCCCAGGGATATTCGGTGCTGGTATTGGAGCAATCGGCAATAGCAGCGGGAACATCCAGTAAGTCCAGTAAGCTGATTCACGGCGGATTGCGCTATTTGGAAACAGCACAATTCAGCCTCGTTAAAGAATGTTTACGCGAACGCGCCTTACTCCTTAATCTCGCACCAGAGCTTGTTAAGCTGGTGCCGTTTTATATCCCCATTTACAAACACACCAGGCGCGGCCCCTGGAAAATTAGAGCAGGTTTAATGCTATACCAGTTTTTAGCTAATAATTCACCTTCATCCCGATTCCAGGTGCTTGATAAAAGCGAATGGCCTGCGCTAGATGGGCTTCAGCAGAAAGATTTATTATCCGTTTTTCGTTATCATGACGCACAAACTGATGATGTTTTATTATCCAAGGCTGTCATGTCATCGGCAGAAACATTGGGGGCGCAATTATGCGTACCCGCCCGCTTTACGCAAGGCACCATCCACAAAACGCATTGTGACGTGCATTTCGAGTATGAAAACACATCGGTTCAATGCGTCGCTAAAGTAATAGTAAATGCTGCCGGCCCTTGGGTGAGTGAAGTACAAAAAAAAATTTCACCACAGCGTTTCAATTTGAATATCGAACTGGTACAAGGAACCCATGTTCTCATTGAAGGACAATTAAATCAGGGGATCTATTATCTCGAAGCGCCCCACGACCAGCGAGCCGTATTTGTTATGCCGTGGCACCAGAAAATACTAATTGGCACCACTGAAAATGTGTATTATGGTAATCCCGCAGAGGTCAAACCGCTAGCAGATGAAATCGAGTATTTATTACAAACCTACCATCGTTATTTTCCACAAACGCAAAAACCTGATGCCATATCGGCATTCGCCGGATTAAGAGTATTGCCGATGTCCGAGGGATCACCCTTTAAACGTAAACGTGAAGTGCAATTACTGCTTGATAATGAGGATAAACCAAAACTACTCAGCATTGTTGGTGGCAAATTGACAGCTTATCGCGCTACTGCTGAGCGAGTAATGCATCGACTGAAGCCAAGTCTACCACCATCATTGGCGCGAGGAGATACGCATCTATTGCCGCTTAATGATCCAACCTAATGTGACGTGGTCTAATGGACTAGAACAACCCAGTTAAAAGATAATTCACTTAACTGGAAAAATAAAATGACCACAAAAATTTAAGTTAGATGCAATCAGTCTGGTACTTGAACAAGGTTATAGCCGAGCCGATGCATCCAAGCACTGGGATATTAACGCCAATATGCTATGTCGTTGGATAAAAGAACATCAACAAAATGAAGAAAAACAGGCTTTTCGAGGCAATGGCCAATTGACCTGATCTATCAAGTATTAGGTATTAACCGTAGTAATTATTATCGTTTTCAAAAACGAAAAGCAAACAAACCAGAAGACCCTCTGCATGAGGAAATACTGGAGTGTGTTAAGAAAATAGTTGTATCCAGTGACTACACATACGGCGCTCATCGGGGAAAAATTAATCAATACAATGGATTAACAGGTAAACCGAAATAAAACCAGGAAGCTAGTGTCACGTCACATTTCGAGTGTTGGATAAAGTCGTTTCAGCTTAATGCGAGCATCCTCGGTTGTAAATTGCCAGTTGACACCAACTT
>JAADGF010000061.1 GCA_013152545.1 Gammaproteobacteria bacterium | reverse complement strand
GAAACCATTGAAAACTCAATGTGGCACTGCCTGTCGCCGCGACACTAAATGTCACTGCCGCCCCTTCATTAACACTTTGTGACGATGGCTGAGTGGTAATACTCGGCGGGGTTGGCGCAAAACTCAAATCAGAAAGATTCGCGTGCGTCAGTGTATTGATGCCCATCACCCGAATTTCATCCATAGGACGGTTCCAGCGATTGATCGCGTCCAAATAAAGTGGCTTTTTGTAATAAGAATAGGCCAACTCGTACAATGCCATGCTGTCTTTTTGCGTAATGGTCGTAATTTGTTTATAAGGCCAACTGGCCGGATTTATAGCATAAGGGGTGACAAAATCCAACGCCAGTTCCAAACTCTTGCCACTGTTGCTATAGTCATAAAGATTAACATTACGATGGCGCAAAATTTCAGCGCCTTGGATCATGGCATTAATAGCATACAGTGAATAGTGCAAACCTTTACTTCGGCCATACTCCTGCCCCATTACCCCACTGCCACTCATCTGTAACGGAACCAGCCGCTTCCACTCTGTTGCCGCAAAATTCAACAAGGTATTGTCATCCAACAAGGCGCCCGCTGCGGCAATCAACACCACTCGCCAGTTGGCGAAATTATTCAACCCAGCGCCGCTTGCTTTGGCGTCATCACCCAATGTTTTCACCCAATTGGTAAAAGCGGTTTTCTCGTCAGCGTCCCACCCCGTATAATTCCAGATTAAATCTGCGCCATAAAGATAGCCAGGTAAGGTAATAAATAATTCGATACGGTTACCTGCCGCCGTCGTCGGTTTCATAAATGTATCTGAATTCAACGACCAGACCCGGATCATCTCAATCGCCTTGTCGGCATATTTTGCCTCGCCGGTAAACGCATAACCCAAACCGAGATCCCGCACCGCATCACCCACTTTAATCGCAGCCTCGTAATCACCCCGGTCCGCATTAGGGTTGATCTGACCATCCCGACAACCATCAGGCCATCCGCAGTACGGTTTCTCGGTAAAGTATTGGTTACTGGTTTTACCTTGAAAGGTCACGCTCAAGGGTGACTTGCTCAATGCTGAGTTGGCCGCTGACATAACCTTGGAATACGCACCCGCCCACGGTTGCAAATTCGCACTAACTTTAGTTTTGATCGCGTCTATCTCTTCCTGATTCAAATACATATTGGGGTGTGGGCCTGCCAAAACCACTTGCTGGGTAGATACCACGAAGAGCATTAAGATAAATAAATTACATATAAAAACCGGTCGGACAAATCGAATCTCCTTCATTGCCACAAACTCTCTTCTCATTGGAAATACCCCATTAAACAATTTCATTCTTCCTCCTAGACATCAACACCATTACCTCATCAATTACCACTTGATTAACCACCTTACATAGCAACAATCTGCGTGCGATTAACGGATATTGAATAATGGATAGTCTTAATAATAACAACATGTGCAGATAAAATTAGCAGAAACGCAAATAATGCGGTGTTAAAAGCATCCCATTTCTGAAAAACAGACCTATATTCAAATCAGATTTGTGAACTCAATCATAGAATCTAATTTGCACATATCGCTACGCCGCTTTAAAGAGAGAGAGTGATAAATTATCTGTTACGCTGGCCGCTCGAATTAAAAATTATTTTATCGCACACTTCCCTGTATAAAATTTATACCAACACACACCGTATGCCGTGTTGCCCCTCCTGCCACAAGCAAGTGGCGGGAAATATATGCTTAAGTGATTTACTAATACAATTTATGGGCCAAGTTAAATTTACTTTTAAATCAATTATAAATCAAGCAGTTATATTACTTTCAAAAAATAGAACCATGAACTTTAACGAACAAAATGTTGCTAAATAACGACAACTTTATCAAATAATCCATACCTTATTCATTTGTATAAATATTTTTTGTCTGTAATTAACGACACTGACAGGCAACCATCAAAACAGCACAGACATTAAACAACTTCGCGACAATACGATAACTAATAATATGCGCCCTAGTTTCCTTATTCTTACTGGCATTACAAGATAAAAATGACAGGCTTAGGCAAACAATGCCAAATTATTTGATAGCACTTGCTAAGGAACGTGCACATTGCTTAATTATTTAGAACGGCATACTGTATTGTGCCAATCGCGCTGTAAATTTTCTAGACAGTTCTTTACAATTACAACACCCATGCTTGCTTCGGCGGTTTTTTAAAACCCTAAACACCACAGCTACAACAGCCTATTATCACAGTGAGTGAAACAGACTATGCGATGATTTGGCCGTTACAGTTTTTAGGAGGAACAGGATAGAATATCATCTATTGCTTAGCCAACGTAATCAATTCATTAATGTGTTTTACAACCAGTGGATTATCAGCAACGTAACGCTGGCTGTTAGTCCGCAATTGCAAAAGGTGCTGATCAATGTTCTCAGCGGATATCAGTACTCCAAACTGTTCCCCTATAGCGGCACCGCAACTGTCTTTAAGCATACTTGCAATCATGAGATCACCTAGTTCTGCGCGATAATGCGCCGGTTCCCAGAACCAATCCATGGTATTGGTTAGATCACCAACAGCAGGTTCAATCTCGGTGCTATAGTCATCAAACCCACTAAAATCCCACAAAGAAATATTTTCCTGGTGACTAGCAAGCTGCACGACCACCCGCTTCCAACGCTCGAATAATGACCATAATCCGGCCTGGCGAATACTTTCTAAGTAATGGGCATGATAGGGGTTGATAAACAATATCAGCTTAGCATGATTTTTTTTGCTCATTTCAATGAATCGTTTTAGCACTTCGAAATCATGAGACCATGAGTATTCGGCATGATAAATTGACCAATTCCTACTTATAAACGTCGCAATAACCTGTTTGTTTTTTTGACGAAACAACACTTCCTGGCCTTCGCTACGGACTATATCTCTATAATCATTGGCCGGATTAAACCCTAATTCTGTCCGAGTGCTAGCGTTGGGTGAGCGTTGAAATGCTAAGGTTTTAACAGAGTCTGTCAAAGCATTAAAGGAAAAGCTAGAGAGGAAATGATCCTCAAAAAATTGTCGATAATATTGATCGTTTTTATTCCCAGTAGCGGTTACCAATAACCTGCTCTCGAACTCTTTTGGTTTAAACGGCCACTCATAGGGATCACGATTGTTTTCCGAGTCCACTAAAAAATCAATAAAATCTAGACCCAGTAAAATTAATTTTGGAGAAGTAGCCGCTAGCGCATGTTGCGTATAACGCATCTGCATATACATACTTGCTCCAGGAATCGTCAAACTATAGACAGGCTGCTGACCAACAGACCAACACAAATGATTGGGGTTAAGCCCCATTTCTGGCCTTGAATTGCCAACGATTATCGTACTCGGTTTAACACGTACCACTTCATATGGCTTTACTAAACGAACTCGTGTGCTAGCCGTGGGTTTATTCTTATTGAAACTGGATATTCGAGCCGTACCAAACAAACCATAAGGGTCTACCAAATAATTAAGGCTGGCAACGAAACCCAATAATAGCAGTAACACTATAACCCACCATACAAGAAAATATTTTGGGTGCATGTTACTCAAAATTGAAAGTAAAGAAATTCTGATACGCTTGATAGGGACAGTAAACCAAAACCAGCAACAACGGCAATAATCACCCCCCACGTTCGAGTTGGCGACCACGTTAGTAACCTGCCAAAAACAGGAACCGTCTGAGTTGAGGTATTTGCATTCGACTCAACAGCATCAAATGACGGAGAAAAATTTCTCATAATTTCCTGTGTATTTGGCATAAACAAAGCCACTATCAGTAGTCCAATGACCCACAGATAAGTGTACAGAAACTGTTCCCCTCCACCGAGATAAAACCCAACACCAAGGTCATTTAGCATACTTTGAAAGCCGCCGAGTTGAACCGCGATGGCATTGGGAATTGCGATACCATTCAATCCGCTCATCCCTTCTAAGATGGCAATCGCCGCCCCTAAGTCCGAGGCCCGAAAAAACACCCAGCCGATAACGACACTGACGAAAGTAATTGCCCATGCCACAACCTTAAACATTAGGCTGGCACGTCCTATCTTTATGTTGAGAATTTTCCGCATCTTTTGCCAACCATGGTTAATCACTAAATACATGCCATGCAGCCCCCCCCATATTACAAATGTCCAACCAGCACCGTGCCAAAGGCCCCCTATAAGCATAGTGGTTAGTAAATTCGAATAGCGTCGAATTTGTCCCTTTTTGTTTCCGCCCAAGGGAATATAGACATAATCACGTAAAAACCTGGACAGCGTAATGTGCCAACGCCGCCAAAATTCTGCAATGCTGGTAGCCTTGTAGGGAGAATTAAAATTTAAGGGTAGTACAATGCCAAAGAGTCGCGCCACCCCAATTGCCATATCAGAATAACCCGAAAAATCAAAGTACAGCTGCATCGTATAAGCTAATGCCCCGCCCCATGCCTCGAAAAATGTCAATGTTTCGCCTTCTGCAGCCTTACCAAATACAGGCGATGCGTAAACTGCAACACCATCAGCCAAAACCACCTTTTTAAATAAGCCGATAAAAAAAATCGTCATGCCCACACTGATATTATCTAATGTCAACCGCAGTTTTTTTGTCATGAATTGCGGCAACATTTCACCATGATGAACAATAGGCCCTGCTATTAATTGAGGAAAAAAAGTCACAAACAACGCATAATGCGAAAATTTATATTCCTTCGTTATCCCCTTGTATGCATCAACCAAATAGGTGATTTGTTGGAAAGTAAAAAAGGAAATGGCGAGCGGTAGAACAATCGATTCAAGCTGAAAGGATGCGCCTGCGATATAGTTGAAATTACTTACAAAAAAGTTGGCGTATTTAAAATAACCGAGAACTCCTAAATTAGCGCTGATCCCAAATGCCAAAAGGGCTTTTCCGTGTTTTGATGCACCATTCGTGTGATGCCGCGCGAGTATTTTCCCTACAGCAAAGTTGAAAAGCATGGAACAGACGATTAATACTAGGTAAATAGGGTTCCACCAACCGTAAAAGAAAAGCGATGCTGAAACCAACCAAACAATACCGGGCTCATGCCCGTAGCGGGAAACGATAAAGAAAAAAACGGCTAGCGAAATAGGCAGAAACGCTAAGATAAATTCATAAGAGTTAAAAAGCATTGCGGTATATTTTTTTTATTTATTGTAACCATGAGCGGAAAAAGCCAGCCACAATTTTTAACTTAAAAAAATTATTTAAGCACAACAGTAAATTCTTTAGGGAAAGCGCTTGCTATTACCGCTTTGTTCGAACAAGGTAGCACTGATGTTCAGACATTTCTAAATGCGTATAAGAGGTTGTAGCGACTTTTGTAATTCAACTCTTTTTTAGAATCAAGCTTTGTAATTACTCAGCTTACCATCGACTGGCACAATAACGACTACTCTATCATAATGTCTTTATCAGAAAAAGTAAGGTCCACTAAATGCCAATGTCAAATTTATTCTTGTCATTATTTCGATACAAACCAACCCTCTGACCAGGCATTTGATCGACTTGTGGTTTTCAACCTAAAATCATCCATTAGACAGCATCTAACGTGCGTTTTTCACGATAAATAGCGAGACTGGCGAGGCGTGATCGCGAACGATAACAACGATTCCAGCCGCCGCGATGGCCTGCTCTTTTCCATGCATCGCTTAGTTGCAATTTATCGTTTTCTTGTTGGCCTCGCGAGCAAATAATTGCAATGGCAGCACCGGATGAAGTCTCTATCAGAAATCAATCGTAAAACAATGCTTAATTATTGCAATTATTGTCGCGTCAGGGTCAGTACGGTATAGGTGGATGCCATTTCCAAATTCGGCACGGTCACTGAACCATCAGCATTAGCAGAAACAATGCCCGACGCATCCTTATAACGCCACCTGACAGCTTCCCCAGGCAACAGTTGAAAATTCTGAATACGTCGCATAGTCACGTCGGTAGTGATAGGAAGAGGACCATAATAATGGTTCTCAGTCGGCGGATAACCAGGGTTGGGAGGTATCCCGCTGGTATCAACATCCACTTTAACGGGCATGCTTAACTGTTCACGGGTATCTACAATATTAGCGCTGTCCCACCTTAAATAACGATTGATGGCACCACGTAGCGTGCCAGTATAGCCATCCTGGCCATCAGGAAGCCCGGGGTCATCATCCGCTGAGCCATTCGTAAATGCGGGGAATGCCCGGTTGCGCACAAGGGCGGAAGCATCATCTAACGGTGTCCACCAATTAGCATTCAATGGTGGACCTTCCGATCCACTATGGCCTCTTTGGTCCCAAACAATATAGTGACCTACTGCCTTATTTTGTAAGGCGTCAAGGAAAGATACGCCTGTTACAGGACTTGGAGCAACCATATGACGAAAATGAATCGTATTATCATTTTGACCGACAACCGTGCTGAAATGAAGATTACGAAAATCATAGTCGTTTAATATACCCCGACTCGCATCATAGAGTTGCCAAATATTCGTGCCTAAATCGCTGGACAATCCTAAATCCGCTAAACCCCAGTGCCGCCTGCCAAGGTCCCTTTGCTGACCATCACTCAAATAATGCGGCGTGGTACCACCGATCCGAGAAAAAATAAAACTAAAATGGCGCGCGTAACGCAGTGCCAAGAAATATGAGCCAGTGCCACCCATGGATTGCCCGGACACCGAAACGCGTTCAAGATCGATGCCTTTATAATGTTTAGCAAGGTATGAAAAAAGGTGCATGACCCTTCGCTGCGTATAGTTGGGCACCGTGCCGGAACGGATGCTCTCGCCATCGGGTAAGGGTAGCTGATCGCTATATCCTGTCCACCAGGTGTCAACCGGGTCATGCGGTGCGACACCAAATCGACTACCGTTTCCCACTGTCCCTGGAGAACCACCCGAACCATGCAATCCTATTCTTACCGGTAGAGGGTTTTCTTCACTGGCAGTATCGGGAATAACCAGGTGAGCGGTAAACTCCCGTCCCTTATAACCCGGACTATCGAGAAAACCATCTGTAGTCTGAATAACTGTAAGCTTGGTTGCTTGATAGATTTTTTCTGTTAAAACAACCTCTGGCGGTCGAGGTTTAATCGTATCATTAACGGTGACAACGAATACTTCAGTCGCTTTTTCAAGGCCATCCACCGCTTCCATTGTAACTTGCCATGACTGTTCACCTTGAATAAAATCCGGGCGAAAATCAAAACGACGCTCTACCTCATTCCATAACATTCCTGGCGGCATTCCCTTTACAAATATGCGGGCACCAGGCCGTGCAGTGATATTGAGTGTATAGTCTTGTTCCTCTTCATAAACTTGAGGTCCCGGATTGGATAGCAATACTGACGTGTCAGTATCGTCGTTAACGATAGTTGCTATTGCCGTATTACTGGCCAAGCTGGCATTTACTGGGTTTGATAATGTCAGTTTAAAGGTTTCATCAAGTTCTGCGATGGAATCAGCCACCACGACAACATTAATAGTTTTATTGGTTTCACCGGGGAGAAATTCTAAGGTGCCGCTTTGATGTCGATAATCATTTAATGCGGTGGCAGTCAAATCGGTTGTCGCGAAATCTACCGTCACCGTATTAGTACTCGCCACAGCGAGAGAAACATTGAAGCTTGCGTTTGTGTTACTGGAATCACCTTCGTCAACGGAGATACTGCTCACTTGAATTAACGCCAACATGGCGGCGCCATCATCATTATCAATAGTAACTGTGGCAGCTACAGTCTCAATAGTGGCGTTCTGAGGGTTAGAAAAAACGATCGTAAAGTTTTCATCCGCTTCCGGCTCTGTGTCTGCTATCACGTTAACAGCTAGCATCTTAACAGTTTCTCCGGCAACGAATGATAAATGCCCATTAACGGCTTGGTAATCTAGCAGATTTGTGGCACTTCCGTCTGCGCTTGCATATTCCACGCTGACAGGTTTATCGCTAGCCTTAGACAAAGTAACGGCCAAAGTAGTCTCTACCAATCCTGCATTGCCTTCCGTAACATGAACGTCACTAATTTGAATCGATGGCTCTTTGTCACGGTTAGTCGATGTAGCGTCGTCCGTGCAAGCACTCAGAAAAACACCAAACAAAAGTGTTAAATAAAAAATTTTAAACCAATTTCGATTGCTATTTTTCATAACCTAAAACCTTTTCACATCAACACCATTGTTACCTAAAAAAACCCTAATTACACGGAAATCTTTTAACTGATGAAATGACAGCATGCTACACTTTATAGTTTGAACAAAACTATTTGAAATAAAACACCCAGGCGTCATACCATGTTAACAGCACAAATACAAACAGAGCTATTACCCTTTATCTTGCCGTTATAACTAATTTCGGTTTTTAGTCCATTAAACTGTGAGAACTTGTTCATAAAAACCACAAAATGACATTCACGCACTGAGCACTTTACAAATTAAAATAATTCGTAATATAAGATTTGAAAAAAGGTATATAATACGTTGAAAAATATGAATTTATCATTACCATAGCTGCCTCGAAACAGCATATTCTACGCGAACAAGCTGCATGATTAACTCTATAATAATGCTCATTCCGCCTCAATCAATTCGTTGCTTCGATAATGTATACTGCGAGACAATTTATCATGGATGACTCACGGACACACCTTCCACACTGTGAACTTTAGTGACATTTTTGTGACATTGACGATACAAACAACCCGACGAATCGGTTGGTAGTCAAAAAGCAAACTAGCGATAATACCCCATCACGCCTAGCCAGTCATAAACCTAGCATATCCGTTAAATTTACTGCCAACAGAGATTACACAGCATTTAAACGCTTTTCCAGAACATTTTGAGATTTTCACTCGGTTTATTCACTAATCGCACTGACCTAACGGTTGGCTCCGCTATAGGTAATACGCCATTGCCCAAAACATCCGAAAAATCTTGTATGTTTAGCACCTTAGTCGCTCTCGTTACAGCTCAACTGATGTGCTAGGCTGAATTAAAGCGCAGCAATAGTCGTTCTATTTCGCGCTTTTGTGACTAAAGAACGGGCACCAGCAGTAGACGCCACAAGCGAAGACGGACTGAAAGATGACGACCCCATATAAGATAGGGGAAGATAGAACCAAGTCTGGCACACAGGTCGAGATGTAACATAAGAACGTTATTACGTGCACGTTCCTTAGATCATGTTCTCCAGTAAATTATTTTTGGCTAAAGATTATTATTTGATTAAAATCAATGTCATTTTAATGTTAATATATTAGAGTTTATTAACGTAACTACAAGTAACGTAACTACAAGAGTAACGAGCAAGTCGTTAATACTCAGCAGGAGACCAATATGAAAATCAGCTCGATTGTTATTTTATTTATTTTCGCAACGACAGCATTTGCGGCTATGGACAATAATGGCGGCATGCGTTCCATGCCTTCACAACATCAAACCATGAGTGGCCAACACGCCACACAACAAATGTCGCAGCAAATGATGAATACCGAATCCATGCGCAACATGATGACCTTTATGCAACAAATGCAAACATCGCTACAGGATATGTCCAAATTCATGGAAAAACATCAAACCATGGATCAGACACAACGGGGGGAAACCGCCAATGTTATGGAACAAATGTCTAAGCAAATGCATGAAATGTCAGAAAAAATGCAAACTGGAAATTTTGATGACAAAACATCAGCCCTGATGCGTGAGCGACACGACAAGATGATTCAAGACATGAATCAATTAGAGCAGAATCTTCAAAAGAATTAGCTTTAATTTTATTCATTAATTCAATCATACGACGGGGGGGGGAAAGCCAGTAATGCGCAAGCGTTTCAACAAGTCGATCGCGACAATTCAATTATTGCTGTTTTTAATTAGTGTGACTGTCTTATTGACACAAACAGCATTGGCCTCAAATCAAAATTATATTGACCTCAGTTACGGACAAATCAAAGGCGATTTTTCTACACAGGAAACAACCACGCTTAGCTCAGTATCCGCTGTTATAGGATGGTATAATGCTAATGTTAATACCAGTGTGTCATTTTCCTATATCGATTTGGACATTAACAGCATCAACACTGAAAGTGGTATTGGTGATGTTGTCTTGAAAGTAGGTACATCATTTACCTTCCCTCAAAATAAATTCAACGTGTCCCCTTCATTGGCGATCAAACTGCCGACAGCCGATGAAACTAGGCTACTGGGCACCGGCGAAACCGATCTAGGCGCATACCTGAACATTAACCACCCCTGCAAAACTTTTATTTGCGGTCTAAGCCTTGGTTATATCAAGATGGGAGATGCACCGAGGCTAGATTACAACAATATCGTTAATATCAGCTTAACTGGATTTAAACACTTTAATAAACTGGGACTCGGCATGACGATGCAACACCAGACCGCCTTATTCGACGGTCAGAAAAACCCGCTACTCTTTGGAATAGACGCTTTCTATTTATTGAGTTCAGATTACGGGCTATATACCAATATCCAGACAGGCTTGAACGATGCAGCCCCTGATACTGGATTTCGCCTTGGTTTCATTTTATGGGTTTAATTTGACAGGTTCGATTCCTGCATAAAATATGATGCAAGTTATTCCGTAGATCCGCACTATAAAATAGATTTTTTGCCTGTTTTAGATGATATTCCTGTGTACCACAAGCGACTGGCGCGTGACTTTCTCCTCAAAATCCGTATCCTAGAAGCGTTATCTATAATAATAAGTTGAACCACCTGCGAACAACATCCGGAGTACACATACCATGGGAAATTCACTTTTCGAGCAGCTAAAAAACAGCGGTTTGGTCGATAAAAACAAAGCAAAAAAAATCAAACAAAGCCAATATAAAAATACCAAGCAAAAATCTAAAAAAGGCTCAATCGCTCAAGCAACCGAAGCAACGTTGTTGAGCCAAAAAGCACACACCGAAAAAATTGAACACGACCGGCTACTTAATCAACAACAAAAAGAAGCAACTGAACGCAAGGCCATCGCCGCCCAAATCAAGCAATTGATTGAAAGCAACTGTATTAAAGACCGTGACGGCGATATTGTTTACAATTTTGCTGATGGAAACAGAGTCAAGCATCTCTACGTTTCTCAACAAATCCATCAACATATCACCTCGGGCCGTTTACTTATCGCCAAATTGGAAGAACGCTACGAGTTAGTACCAGCAGCCATCGCAGAGAAAATCAAACAGCGCGATACCCAGTGTATTATTAGGTGTGAACATATCACCGAACCGAAACGGGAAGAAAATGACCCTTACGCTGATTATAAAATTCCAGATGATTTAATGTGGTAAATCATTCAACCGACTCAGAACACGCTGGTATCCCACCGAAAAACTGGGATTGAATGTGATTGATGATTGTCCGGTTTACTCGTGTAGTATACCCATAATGATTAAAATTTAGGTACATAATTGAATACACTTGGGGTATTCTCAATTAATCATTGCAACAACGAGCGAAACTTAAGACGCTACGGTCTCTGAGTCAGTGCCTTTTTCCTCGCTGTACAGTTGCAATGGTTCTGGCTCATGAATCACGCGGCCTTGCACAAAGTCAACCCCCATGATTCTTAGTTTTTCTAAAGTTTGCTCATCTTCAACAAATTCTGCAATGGTTTTTAAACCTAACTTGTGGCCAATCTGGTTAATAGACTCCACCATGGCACAATCAATAGGGTCATCGACTATATCCTTAACAAAACTGCCATCAATTTTAATATAATCGACAGGTAAGTTTTTTAAATAGTTAAATGAACTCAAGCCACTGCCGAAATCATCCAAAGCAAATTGAAAACCCTGATCCGTTAACTTGGCAATCAAATGTGAAGCACTGACCAAATTTGCAACCGCTGCAGTTTCCGTAATCTCAAAACAAACATGGAAGGGTTTAACCGAATAATACTGGTACTGTTCCACCACAAAATCCAGAAATGCTTCGTCGCATAAAGATTGCCCTGATATGTTAATTGTCCATATATAATCTTCATTTGGGTGTTTATGCTGAAACGAACCTAATTCCCTAAATGCATTTTTAATAACCCAGCGATCAATCTCCGGCATTAAATCATACCGTTCTGCGGCGGGCAAAAACGCCATTGGCGGTATGGAGTTAAGCCTATCACCCATACGAATCAGCAATTCAATATTATGCTGTTGCTTGGCATCTAACAATGACATAATTCGTTGAAAATACAATACAAAATTATTTTCCTCTAACGCTTCACGAATGCGTGGCAACCACTGCATTTCACCTCGGTGTTTGGCGAGCAGTTTATCATCGAGCTGATAAACATGAATGCGATTCCTGCCAAGGTCCTTTGCTACAAAACAGGCAGAGTCAGCAGCACTCATTATTTCTGACATACCACCAGTCTCTGCATTAATAGCGACCACCCCAATACTGGCACCAATTTCAAATGCTTTATCGCCCCATATAAAGCGCGACTCCTTAATTGATTTTCTTACAACTTCAGCAATTTCCAGGGCTTTATCCAACGAACAATCCAGAAATAAAATACCAAATTCATCGCCCCCCAAGCGACCCAAGGTATCTGATTTGCGAACTTTTCGATGTAACTCCACAGTTAGCTGTTTCAACAACTCGTCCCCGGCACGGTGACCACAAGTATCATTAACCACTTTAAACTGATCCAAATCGACGTAACATAAAACATGCTTCTCTTCATTGTTACGCGCAACATGAATCGCTTCGTTTAATCTGCGCTCAAATTCGTTTCGATTTATAAGACCCGTTAATGAATCATGGGTTGCCTGGTAAACCATCTGATTCGCCATATCTCGTATCGCTGTGACGTTACGAAAAATCAACACCGCACCCGTAATGCTACCGTCATAATCCTTTATCGGTGCCACAGTCAACTCAACAGCATAGTTGTCACCATTTTTACGTACCAATGTCATTGAGTCGTTATTATTAATAATTCGCTTTTCTTGCATTGCCTGTAAAACTGGGTTAACCGTTGGAGGATAACCTTCATCATCAATGATGGTAAGCACATCAAACAATTCCTTGCCTTTCGCTTCACGCAATGACCATCCCGTGAGTTCACTACCAGTGGGATTAAGGTATTCCACCCGCCCCTGAGCATCCGTCGTTATCACACCATCCGCAATGGAATTCAAGGTAACTTGAACTCGCTCTTTTTGCCGAAATAGGCGTGCTTCCGTATTGGATGTTCGTCGTACGACGACGATGGAAACCACACCACTTAACGAAAATGCAATCAGCCCGAAAACCAGCATTAATTTTCGAGCGCGTTGATACTCTTTGGTTGACTCCACAACTGCCCGCTCAGTTTCCACTCGTTGCATTTCTATCAATTCGTTTAAAATTTTAAACACTTCATCTTGGGTTGCTAGCGATTTGGTGTACATTAATCGCATTGCTTGTTCCGTTTGGTCAGTAACGACAAGATCAATAACTGCTACCTGTAACGCAACAGCTTTTCGCGTTAATTCAGCCTCCCGCTCCAATGCCTGTTGCTCGTCTTTACTAAGTTCCATCGCCATCAACGAGTTCCGCGCCTGCATAAAAAAAATTGCATAACGATTAAACATAGTAAACTCTTCATCCCGCTCAACTGGATCTTTGAGTAACAACATACGATAAAGACTAACGGTTCGCTCACGCACCGCATACCGCATTGAAGTAACCAGTTCCGTTTTAACGTTGTGGTTTTGCGCTATAGTTTTCAAACGGTTCTGTATCGCGGCCATGCTAGATAAACCAACGATAAAGATCACTATTAGTAATGTAAGCGCTATTGAAAAGCCAAACACCAATCCAGCATTTATTTTTTTGAATCGCATACTCAAATTTATTATTAGATTTAGATTACTGGATTTAGAAGTGAGTCCACCTGGATGTGCACTCACTATAATGTGGCCTACTTTTCAACCATACAATAAATAATTTTGACAATTTTCAATACATGGCATTAGAAGAAGTACATCCAAACACTTAACTGAGACGGTACTACATATAAATATAGCAATATAGCACCTATACAGATGCGCCTATTACCGCACAGTGTGTCGATCAATGAAAACTGTAATCAGCCCACTAGTGCTGATTACAGTTATAATTTAAAAAGATAAGGCGAATACAAGACTAATATAACTAATTATCGGCTATTGTTTCATAGTTTAATGAACTTGGCGGGAATTTAACACCCTTTACGATCACCACCCAGTTAGAATAACTCTAACTACGCAACCGACGCTTTTACACCTGGTTTTTTTCGAAACTGTAAAATAGTGTCTTTTACGTCGACCTCAATCACGTCACCGGGCACGAATTTCCCGGCCAAAATTTGTTGTGCCAATTCATTTTCAACTCCATTTTGAATAGCGCGTTTCAGCGGTCTTGCGCCGTAAACCGGATCGAACCCTGCTTCACCCAGTATATCTAATGCGGCATCCGTAATTTTCAACTCCATATGCCGCTCCGTCAGCCGCTGACACAAGTATCCTACCTGTATTTTCGTAATTGAGCGAATTTGTTCCCGCCCTAGTGGGTGAAAAACCACGGTTTCATCCACTCGATTAATAAACTCCGGTCGAAAATGCGCTCCAACTACGCCCATGACGGCATTTTTCATATTTTGGTAGTTTTCCTCTCCGGTCAGTTCCTGGATTATCTCCGATCCCAGATTTGATGTCATCACAATAACCGTGTTGCGAAAATCTACCGTACGGCCATGACCATCCGTTAAACGGCCATCATCCAGCACTTGCAACAACACATTGAATACATCAGGATGCGCTTTTTCAACTTCATCCAACAAAATAACAGAATAAGGTTTGCGTCGTACAGCTTCCGTTAGATACCCACCCTCCTCATACCCAACATAACCCGGCGGTGCACCAATCAACCGGGCAACGGAATGTTTTTCCATAAACTCAGACATATCAACGCGCACCATCGCTTCTTCTGTGTCGAACAAAAATTGCGCAAGTGCTTTTGTGAGTTCAGTCTTACCTACCCCTGTTGGCCCTAAAAACAAGAACGAACCATTAGGGCGATTGGGATCTGACAAACCAGCCCTAGAGCGGCGAATCGCATTGGACACTGCCTGTACCGCTTCGCGCTGACCCACGACCCGTTCAGCCAGTTCTTGCTCCATACGTAACAATTTTTCCCGTTCCCCTTCTAACATTTTCGAAACCGGAATACCCGTCCATTTTGAAACTACCTCCGCAATTTCTTCCTCGGTAACATTATTACGCAATAAACGCATGTCGTGCATTTCCGCTTGGGTCGCCATATCCAGTTGTTTTTCAAGCTCAGGAATCCGGCCATATTGCAATTCAGACATGCGTGCTAAATCACCCGCCCGGTGCGCCGTTTCCAACTCATTACGAGCTTGATCCAGTTGCTCCTTAACACTCTGAGCACCCTGTAAAGCGGCCTTTTCGGCACGCCATATTTCGTCAAAATCGGCATATTCCCGCTCCAGCTTGTTTATTTCGTCCTGCAGATTTTCCAAACGCCGTTGCGATGCCTCATCATTTTCTTTTTTCAGGGCTTCGCGCTCAATTTTGAGTTGAACAAGCCGGCGCTCCAGGCGATCCATTTGTTCTGGTTTGGAATCAATTTCCATACGAATTCGGCTCGCGGCCTCATCCACCAAATCGATGGCTTTGTCTGGCAGTTGGCGATCAGTAATATAACGCTGAGACAACGTTGCTGCAGCCACAATTGCAGGATCGGTTATGTCCACACCATGATGAACTTCGTATTTTTCTTTCAACCCCCGTAAAATAGCAATGGTATCTTCAACACTGGGTTCCTCCACCAACACTTTTTGAAAACGCCGTTCCAGTGCTGCATCTTTTTCGATGTATTCACGATACTCATTTAACGTTGTTGCACCGACGCAGTGCAGTTCGCCCCGGGCCAACGCGGGCTTTAACATATTACCGGCATCCATCGCCCCCTCCGCTTTTCCAGCACCCACCATGGTATGCAATTCGTCGATAAACAAGATTATTTGGCCCTCTTGTTTTGCCAAATCATTGATAACAGCTTTAAGGCGCTCTTCGAATTCACCTCGAAATTTAGCGCCAGCGATCAGCGACCCCATGTCTAATGATAACAAGCGTTTATTTTTTAGCCCCTCAGGTACTTCACTATTGACGATGCGCTGTGCCAAACCTTCCACAATGGCCGTTTTACCCACGCCAGGTTCGCCAATCAAGACAGGGTTATTCTTAGTACGACGTTGCAATACCTGTATGGTACGGCGTATTTCGTCATCGCGACCAATAACCGGATCAAGTTTACCCTGCTCCGCGCGTTCGGTAAGGTCGATGGTATATTTTTCAAGCGCTTGGCGTTGTTCTTCGGCATTGGGGTCTTCGATTTTCTGGCCACCACGAATGGCATCAATGCTTTTTTCGATATTGGTTTTTGAAGCACCGAGTTTACGCAACAACTCACCCAACTTGCCTTTGTCATCCACTGCGGCTAATACAAATAATTCGCTGGAGATATATTGATCTTTGCGTTGCTGAGCCAACTTGTCAGTTACATTCAATAACCGAGCAAGTTCCTGTGATAAATGAACATCACCAGCCATGCCCTCCACTTGCGGCAATTTCTCCAGCATTTCGCTCAATTGAGAACGCAAGCTGTTAACATTAACACCAGCATTACTTAATAAGTGCCGAGCAGTACCGCCATCCTGATCCAACATCGCCGTCATCAGATGAATGGGTTCAATAAACTGATGATCGCGCCCAACGGCGAAACTTTGTGCATCCGCTATCACGGTTTGAAACTTACTGGTTAGTCGATCCATTCTCATTCATCAAATCTCCTACAATTTCGGTTATAACAGCCATCCAAAACACATCAATTAATTCTTTTCTTAGCTTTAAATGGGGTCTTGATTCGTGTATTCAACTGGAAAAACACGGTTGACTACCCGTTAACGTTGAATAACAACCCACAACCGGCATTCGATTGATCTGCATAATTGGCGTGCAAAGTGAATTCAAAAACGACGCGATGACCGACCAACAATCGGTATGCTTTATGCGAAGTACGAACAACAACAACGCAAGCGATCATGAGCAAACCCCCGAGAAATTTTCATACACCCCGTTCAGCCCCAAAACAGCACGTTGAATCGTTGCAAAAACGACGATTTAATTGACTAATTAAGTATTACGCATATAACGGCACTCTAAAACATCCTGATATCTTTTGTTTTACCTTGCTCATCCTTAAATTTCGTTTTGCTCTATTGTTATACACAAAGCGTTTGAGATTTAGCGGTTAAGTATGCTTCCTCTTTATTTCATGGCACCAAAGGTAGGCGCTTTTAGGCGAGGCGAAATGAGGCGTAATAGCCGGACTATTGTAAGGAGTTTCAACACAGCCATGGAATAAAAAAGGACATGCAATATAATTTGCCGGCCAATAATCGGGATAGGGGGATGCCTCACGACATCCCTCCTCCCACACCACCCGGCATACGGATCACGTACCAAGGCGGTTCATTATCTTGTC
>JAADGF010000115.1 GCA_013152545.1 Gammaproteobacteria bacterium | reverse complement strand
CAACCCTGATCTGTACGTAAACGGTGAACTGATTGCACCGGAAGGAACGATACATATCTTTCGCAGCAAATTACTCTGGCAAGGTGTCTGTCACGAACACTTACGCGTCGTCAATTATGGAAATAATGCAGTCATGACGCCCTTTACTTATGAATTTGATGCGGATTTCTCCGATATCTTTGAAGTTCGCGGTATCAAACGATCTGCCAGAGGCGAGTACCTGAAAAATATCGTGACTGACAACAGCGTTGAATTGGGTTACAAGGGTCTGGATGGAAAAATACGGAAAACACAAGTGAAATTCAGCGATGTTAAAGCAGAATTCTCAGACACAAAGATCCGGTTTGATGTATCACTGATGTATCACTTGACCCACAGGGCGAGCAAAATTACTATTTGACCATTTATTGCAATTCATCTGATAAAAAAGATAATGATGAAGCTGGTTATGTTGATGCGTTATATGGTGCCACCTGCGCAGTCAAGGAAACCCGTGGCAAGGATTGTCAGATCTACACGTCAAACGAACAATTCAACGACTGGCTGAAGCGCTCTGCTGCTGATCTTTGCCTGTTACTCAGCGACACTTCTGAAGGCCCTTATCCCTACGCGGGTGTTCCCTGGTTCAGTACTGCATTTGGAAGAGATGGCATCATCACTGCGTTGCATTACCTCTGGATCAACCCTGACATCGCTAAAGGTGTGCTCGCCTATTTATCTGCGACCCAGTCCAAAGAGCTGAATCCTGAAAAAGACGCAGAACCTGGCAAAATACTTCATGAAACGCGCAAAGGTGAGATGGCGACCCTGGGAGAGATACCGTTTGATCGCTACTATGGTACCGTTGACGCGACCCCGCTATTTATCATGCTTGCCGGCGCTTATTATGAACGCACAGGTGACCGTCCCTTTATCGAAGCAATATGGCCTAATATCGAGTTAGCTCTGGATTGGATCGATAAATGGGGTGATATCGACGGTGATGGTTTTGTGGAATACGGGCACCATGCAGCCAATGGACTGGTGCAACAAGGTTGGAAAGACTCCAACGATTCCATTTTTCATGCGGATGGTTCTGATGCTGTCGGCCCGATTGCAGTTTGTGAAGTACAAGGTTATGTATACAACGCAAAACGTCATGCAGCAAAACTGGCAAAATTGTTTGGCGAAAATAAACGTGCAGATGACTTGTTAGCACAAGCGGCGTTGCTGAAAGACCGATTTAACGACGCGTTTTGGTGCAACGACATCTCCACTTTTGCGTTAGCGTTGGACGGTAATAAAGAGGCATGCTCGGTGTGCTCATCAAATGCGGGCCATACCTTGTTCAGCGGCATCGCCAAACCGGAATATACCCGTCTTGTTGCTGACACATTGCTGTCAGATAATTCATTCTCAGGTTGGGGTATACGCACTATTGCCGATACCGAAGTCCGTTATAATCCGATGTCTTATCATAATGGCACGGTGTGGCCACACGACAATGCATTGATTGCCATGGGGCTGGCCAGTAATGGTTTCAAAGCCCATGCACTGCGGATTATGGGCGGCTTGTTTAATGCCAGTC
The DNA here is from genome assembly GCA_013152545.1 of Gammaproteobacteria bacterium. Lineage (GTDB taxonomy): Bacteria > Pseudomonadota > Gammaproteobacteria > SZUA-152 > SZUA-152 > JAADGF01. The sequence continues at coordinate 2,114 of JAADGF010000115.1, read as the reverse complement.
TGTACCTGGACTTGAACCGCATGCCGGAACTGTTCTGCGGCTTTATCAAACGTTCTGGACAAGGACCAACACTTTATCCCGTGGCTTGCGCACCCCAGGCCTGGGCAAGTTCTACAGTGTTTGCACTTTTACAAGCTAGCCTCGGTTTGTCTTTTTCAGAAGGCGAGCAACCCTGTGTAAATTTTACTCACCCTTTATTACCTGATTATCTGGAATGGGTGGAAATAAAAAATTTATCCGTAGCCGGCGCGTCCCTCGATTTATTGTTGCACCGGAGACATGATGATGTTGGTATTAATGTTCTGCGCAGAGAAGGCAATGTCAAAGTCATTATCTATAAGTAAAAATTATATTTACATATACCCGTAGCGATTAAAATTTAGGTGTCATTGGATTACAGCCGTCTCCCCTTCAACCTAAATAAATCAGTTGATTCTAGCGACCTCGTTGTAGTAGAGGATAAACTGCTTGTTGGTTGCCCAGAAACCATTTGAATTTCAAGATCACACTTCGATTGCTTCACCATCGTGCATGATGTGACATGCGATTTGCATTTTCTCTACTTCGCGTTTGAACTCTTGGTCATCTGCAGGGCACATTTTTTGCTTCCACAGAAAAGGTACGTTGTAATGGCAGGGGATCACTACCTTTGGGCGGATCAGTCGCACTGCTTCTAACGCCTCTGTCACATCCATGGTCCAGGTGTTTTTGCCTAAACCACCTATCGGCATCATCAGTACATCTGGCTGCAATCTAGCCCATTCTTTCTGGTACAAGCTGTCCCCCAGATTCAGAATTGTTTTACCATTGACCTGGATGAAAAAACCGATGGCACCAAACCCTGCTCTTTCTTCCGGACCAGGAATTTTGCGTTTTTTTATGCCAAGAATACTGAACTCAATTGGGCCATGTTTGGTCTTAACGCCTTGTATTTTTACACCCTTAATTTCAATAGTTTCACCAACCTGAATGGTCGTTACATTTCCTGAAAATGGCACAAACTGAAGTGCATCACGACGAGGCACCAGGATGCGAGTTTCTGATCCTGCACGTTTAACCATAGTGGTATTCATAATCAATGGGGCATTGGCTGCTGTGGCGACCCGGTCTGCATGCCAGTAGTGATCAGGATCGCCATGGGTTACCAACACGTGAGTGATCGTTTTCCATTCTTCTGTTGGAGTGAGACTGCGAAGTTTGAACAACCATAAATTTTGACCTGGATCAATCGCAATTTTTATGCCTATATCTTCGACAAGAAATGCGTTATAAAGAAAATGTCGGATTTTCATATCGCACCCTCCTTATCCTTGTGGGCCACTGCTAACTGCTTGCGTACATCTTCTTTGCCAGAAAGAACGTCCATCGCAAATAGGCTCCAGTGGTGAGTCGTTCCGCGAGCCCCTAAGGGGTTTTCGACGACAAAAGCCGATGCGGAAAATACAACAATCCTTATTATAAGTATGGCACGAATAAAAGCATAGGTGCAGTATCTGGCATAATTACCCTGTTTTTTTATAATAAGAATGTGGTGAGTATGCCAGTTTTATATTCTGACACCTATCATAGCTACCTCAATATTTTCTTCGCGGCAATTACTTATCAATACGCCCCGACTAGTTCGTAAAATCTACAGATTGTCCGAGTACGTTTACAAACAGTTGAAAAGACTTTTTGCTGCTTAGACATACAACGAAGGATATATCTGCGTTCTCCTGAGGAGCGAGTACGCCATCCGTGTAGAGGCCCGTTAAAAGAAATAGGGTCAGACTCGAAAAAAAAATATATTTTAATTCGAGTCTGACCCCAATACTGATACTGTTAAGTCATCGGTGTCCCTACCTAATGTCCGCGCGGATAGTTATTGCTGTTGTCATGCTCGGCATCGTATTAGCTACTGGCCTCAACGGCGCTATATTATGTATATGCGCGATTGGTACTTTATGGCTATTAAGAATGCTAATGATAAAACGTATAAACGGCACTACCGGCGATACCGCCGGTACAACGGTTGAATTGACGGGGTGGTTGTTTTGGTGATTTCAGTGTTTCTTATTTAGTAAAACAGTATTTTTAATGGAAATTCTCAGATTAAAGAGAACAGCTCGCGAGTA
>JAADGF010000047.1 GCA_013152545.1 Gammaproteobacteria bacterium | reverse complement strand
GTTGCCCACTGGGTTGTCCACTTTGTGGATCGCGAGGAATTGTAACGTTGTGCTTAACGGCCTGAATCAAACACTCGTCTTCATGGCCTTCCTGGTAAATATTACCGACACTGTCCTCAGTGAATGCAGCCGCAGTGATAAGACCTTGAGTAACCCCTTCAACCGTTAAATAACATGGTGTTGGCATTTTCTTTCCCCTTACATTGATTAGTTTGAATATGATTTTTAAAACGGTGTTGTTTAACATTCACCGTTACCATCCCTTATTTTCATGTTACGTGCCAAAGCGGATAAACAGCCGTTTTATAAACCATAAGCACACGTTAACCCATTGTTTTAACAATTTTTAACTCATTGTAAATTGCAAACAAACAAGGCCTGGCTGTACTGTTTTTAGAATTGTTGATTGTGCGAGATTTTGCACAATCAATAAAAAATTATGTGGAATATGCGCGGAAAATCACACACTGAATAAAATCCAGCGTCAACGTGACTCGCAGGGGAACCTGGCTCCTTCGTCGAAAAGGCGGCATGAATGCAAAGCGATGCAGGAGACAGCAAATGCTAAACAAAAATGTGATTAGCTGTTCAATTAATTTTTAGCAAAATCTGATTTTAACAAATTATAATAAGCAGAGACCCCACCCTCCATAAAATAATAAGACTTTAAGCCTTTATCCTCTAAATAATATTGTAACCAACGAACCTGTTTACCTGCGGCATCATGGACTAATAACGTTTTGTTCTCTCGCTTTGCTTTGTCAATATAACGATCCAATTTCGATTTATCATCAAGGTAAGCCCGACGCTCCCGCCCCACGTAAATAGACAATCCCTCACGTTGAAAACGGTCACGCACATCCAGCACAATCGCCGATGTGCTGGCAACTCGCTCACCATAATCATCTGGACTCAGTAAATGTTTTTTAAAATCCTTTTTACTAATAAGTTGCTTGGGATTAACCGGGCTTTTACCCAACAATTCAGCACGATCAGGATAAGTCCGCGCCCAATCCATAATCCCAGCATCAAATGAATGTACATTGTCAATTTTATTCACTGCGCATTTTCGTGCTGCCTTATACGACTTCATACAGGTCTTGCCGTTGCAATACACAACAATAGGGCGTGGATCAGATGCCCTCAACTCTCTCATACGGGAGACAAATGTTTTTGATGATATAGGCACATTGACGGCACCCTTTACACGCAGTGTGTCATATTCATAGGCGGATCGTACATCCACAACAAGAACCTCATCAATTCGACGATATAATTCCTCTAGCTCTATCACGGATACACTAGGGTATAGCGGTCTACCTGGAAATTCCTCTTTTTCAGCCGCTAGCAGCGATGACACAAAAAGATAACTCAACAAAGCAAGAAAACCCAAACACCAACTCTTCATTACTTGCGATGTCATAAAAAACCTCCTATACAGATTCGCAACAATGCGAGCCCGAAAACTGACTACTATGGAGAATAGGTGATTAGATCACACAAATATTGGCTTTAATTTGTGGAGCAAGAACGAAAAGTCACACTTGGCGCAAGTCAATGATTTTTACTACCACCACCCGCCGACACATTACCGATCAACACCAACGACACCCCAGTCCATCCCAGTTCTGAGAGAATATCTGAACACCCACGCTACTCAGTAAATTCATTAATAACGAAACAAACTCCACGTTAGAACGTTTTGAGAAATTAAACAAGTCTTAATTTAGATTTTTTATAAATGCACTACCACTGGGTTGCCACTACACGACGACACGGGAAATTCATTTCCAAAAGCGCTTTCACTTAGGCCTAAACACCATCAACTGGATGGCATGTCCCATGCCTTTTTTATTGTGACTGGTCGCAGGGTACTCTCAATTATTCTAAGTACTTGATGTCACTTCGAAACACTCAACGGATGAAGATAGCTCTACCCTCAAAGGCGCCATTGGCCACACTTAATTTTGACTAAAATTTGTAACATACACTGCATTGAAAACATCAGTGAATTTAAAAACGATGTAATTATTTTGCCAATGCTAAATTCTTTAAGGAAAAATATTGGCTGTTGGCACCTACGTTGAAAATAAACAGATTGTGGAATTCATTAAGTGCATCAAGGCATTGAGAGGTTCTTTGTAATCCGCAGCGGAATTCACTGCAGTCCGCAGAAAATATATATCCAGAAACTCAACGCAAAATTAATTTATAAATATGCGCCCACTTTATTAATATATTATAAATTACTATTTTTAATATACTCAAGACTCCAATCATTACACTGACCACAAAACAACATTGGGAATATATAAACATAAGCTGCCGCAGAACCACAACAAATACAAATAGCAGCTACACACTAATAATACGCCACAGTCATAAATGACAATCGACACCCTGGCGCCATTAATCCATCCGTTTCAAAAATAGGACAAAAACTACATTATTTTTAAGTACCCAAAGACTCAGTAAAATTTAACCAAATTCAGCAATTAACCACTGATAAAGTTCACGACGCTTTTAAACAATTGAAATATTGTGTTTTGCCAGCTTCATTCAAGAGACGAACAAACTACACGCTGTCTGATTAATAGTTTTAGGTTCAAGCAAAAAAGAGGAGGAGGACAGAAGCATTTTAAAAAACACTCACAATAACACTCTAACTTGGGTGCCAAAAATTTCATCTAAATCCGTTGCACCCCACAGTTGAGAGCAGTGTAATAGTACCGTGGTTCGGCATATGGCAATGCAAGACCTGACCCCATCAACTAAAAAGTTGTGGCGTTTATGTTTTTATGGTCATGGTATAGATGTTTTTAATCATGGCTTCCAGATCAGCATTATTATTTGTATCAATGTCACTTTCAACGCTGTTAGCGCCTATTCCAGGACTGGGTGCCCATCGAATTGCTGCTGCGCTAATATTGTCCGCATGCGGAGAACTAGCGCGCTCCGCATCATCAACTAACATTTCCAGTCGACTTAACAGATTACCCTCGCGCAATGAGTCACATATCTTTTTCTCACTTAGCGCCCCCCATAGCCCATCAGAGCATAACAATAAAACATCATTCACCTGCAACGTAACTGCTGCTGACGATTCTGGCTGCGGACCATATGAACGTGACCCAATACACTGGGTAATTAAATTTCGTTCCGGGTGGGTTAGTTTTTGGCTTTCGGTAATTTCCCCCTGCTGGTACAACGCTTCAACACGAGAATGGTCGATAGTACGACAAACCACTTTTCCATCACGAAGAAGATACAACCGACTATCGCCTACATGCGCCCAATAAGCCGTGCCATTTATCACCATGCAGAGCACACAAGTCGTTCTAGATTTCAGCGGCGGATTATGAATATTTGATAATGTAACCACATCATGATGCGCATACAGGATAGTTTTTTTTATAAAATCAATCGGGTTGTGAATCGGCAGGATAGCGTTACTCAACTCCCGAACAGCACAATCGACCGTGGCTTCTGCCGCAAGATCACCACAGGCATGCCCCCCCATACCATCCGCTACAATCAACAATACAACTGATCCTGACTCAATAATGCTCAAACGATCCTGGTTGGACTTGCGGTTACCCTGACGACTGACTGTGCCAATATCATATTTCATGGCACGCTCACTTAACCTTAACGACCCAGGGCAGGTGATTAACAAACCATTGCACTGCCGAATCGTTACCCGAGTCGACTTTCTGATTGAAAGCCGCCATAAAATCATTAATAGTCTGAGGCCGTAGCAATGGATCAACTTCCATTGCCCAGTCAATGGTCTCTAGCAATGCAGCGGAATACTTTCGCTTAAACACCCTTGATGCTGGCCGCATTGTATCCTTTTCCCGGCGTTCAATCGCAGTAGGGGGGGAAGAACCTTCAATACATGAGCGTATTGTCGCTCCAACAGCATAAATATCGCTCCAAGGACCACAGTATCCCTTCGCGTCGTGTTGTTCTATGGGTGAAAACCCAGCAGTCACGACAGGATGCGGTTGCATGCTACGACTCATATTTTTCCGAATAACGGCGCCAAAATCCAGCAAAATCGGCTGTCCACCAGATTGCAAGTGAATATTCCCAGGCTTAATATCCAAGTGCAGCAAACCACTGTTATGCACAGCACCTAAGCCATCCAGCAATGGTGGGAAAATAGTGCGTATTAAGTGCTCACTTAAGCCCGCAGGATGTTGATGAATATAATCCTGTAAATTTTTCCCCGGCTTATATTCCATAACGATATAAACCGTATCTAAGGCATCAAACGAATCCGTAATATGAACTACATTCGGGTGATCAAGGCGCTTTAAGGCGCTGACCTCCAATAAAAAAAGCTGGCGCCCCTCATAAAGACGGCCCTGACAGCTACCATTTATGGGAATCACTCTGAAATTATCATCCCGTTGCGCCAACTTAATTGGCAAATATTCTTTTATAACAACATACTGGTCATTACGTGTATCTTTGGCGAGGTACACGATACTGAAACCACCAGCGCTTAAGGTTTTCTCGATAACGTAGGGGGTAAAAACAGTACCTGGTGGCAGTTGATTGTTTTGTACACTCATCGATGTGTGTTACATTGAGATTATATTAGACTTCAAAGAGTTAGCGATTTGTTCCATTTAAAGATCCCATTGAAACCCAACTGAGGACTTACCATGGTTTGTAGCATGACGGCATTTGCACGCCAAACAATCGAAACAGAATTAGGCATGCTCACCTGGGAGTTAAAATCGGTCAATCACCGTTTTTCTGAAGCAAGCCTGCGTTTACCGGAAGAATTGCGACCTCATGAATCAATAATCCGTAACAAAATTAGCAAGGTAGTAAAACGAGGTAAAGTGGATGCGATACTTCGCTATCAGGGTCCTGCGCTGCAAGAAAAAGGCACAAGCGTCGACATAAATGCTATCAATGCACTTACAGCGGCTAGCAACGAAATCATCTCAATCTTACCTAACGCCAATCCACTCAGTACTATTGATATCTTAAAATGGCCAGGCGTCTTAAAAAGCCCGGAAATTGATAACGATAAATTGGTTAATGCCGCCATGGAACTGCTAGACATCACCCTCAATGAATTACTTGAAACCCGGACTCGAGAAGGCAGCAAACTAAAACGATTAATAGAGGAGCGCTGCAATGCCATGGCAATTGAAGTTGTCACGGTGCAAAAACGAATACCGGCCGTTATTGAAAATCTTCGTACCCGTTTAAAAGATAAGCTGGAACTCTGGAAAACCGAATTGGATGAAACGCGCTTGGAACAGGAAATCGTATTATTTCTCAATAAATCCGATGTTGCGGAAGAAATAGATCGGCTCATCACCCATGTTGATGAAGTAAAACGTGTGCTGGAACAGCGCAAGCCCGTTGGACGCCGATTGGATTTTTTGATGCAGGAACTCAATCGAGAAGCCAACACCTTGGGTTCAAAATCTAACGATACAGAAATGACCCGCGCATCAGTCGAGCTCAAAGTGCTAATTGAGCAAATGCGAGAACAAGTTCAAAATATAGAATAAAATTGATTTTTACCAACTCCGGCCGTAATGTTACAACGTTTAACTCAAATTAACCCACTGAACCATAGCGCACAGCACAAACAAACCAACAATACAGAGTATGCGGGCAACCCCCCAACGCTCTCTCTAACCTGCAACATGTGCTGATTTACTAATATGAAAAATGGATCACTTTATATCATTTCCGCACCCTCCGGTGCAGGTAAAACCAGCCTAGTCAGTACCTTGCTGACATCAACACCAAGGCTTGAGGTATCAGTCTCACATACAACGCGTGCAAAACGCCCCGGCGAAGAGCACGGAATCCATTATTTTTTTATCGATATGGCAACATTTGAGACCATGCGAGACAACCAGGCTTTTTTGGAGCACGCCAAGGTGTTCGATCATTATTACGGCACCTCCCGGCTCGCCGTTGAATCCAAACTAGCCCAGGGAATGGACATTGTCCTTGAAATTGATTGGCAAGGCGCACGACAAATCCGCCAACTGTATCCTGAAAACATCAGCATCTTTATTATTCCACCGACAAAAACAGCGCTGGAACTACGTCTACGGGCACGAGCACAGGACGACGAAGCCACCATCGCTCGCCGCATGCGCGATGCCGTTACCGAAATATCTCACTACAACGAATTCGATTATTTAGTGGTTAATGACAACTTCAACCAAGCCCTGGAAGAATTGCGCGCTATCGTGATTGAACGGCGACTAAGGTTAGGCGTACAAACCCAGCGCCTGAAACAACAATTGCAACAGCTATTAACATAAGCTAACCACACCTAACAACTAACGTAATAACGATGCAAGCCATTAATTTATTCGATAATTGCAGTATAAAACACTCGCCATACGGATAAACACAATGCTTTTTCCGTGGTTTTCGAATGTAAAGCAACAACACCCCGAATAATAACGGTGTCCTCGGTAGCATCGATCGACATGCAAGAATGATTGAGAATAGCCCCCTAGGAGGAGCCTATCCGAAAATAGAAAGCCTACTGCGAAAACACCATATGGCCCATTTTTACGATCACTACGTTAAATAGACTCAGTATTCGCTTCAAATGCCAAAAATAGGTGCCCGATGCAATCGAAAAAATGGACTCAACATGGTGGCTCCCTCGCGACGGCAGCTATTATCGGACAGACTCCTAGCAGTTATTACCACGATTATGTACAATCGGTCGGCTATAGTGTGTGCCTTGCTTTTTGGCGCAAAATCCCCAGCAGCGGCTGGCTGAACATCAATACCGTTAGATTTACAGTATATTTTTTGCAATTCAGTATATCTGAGAGGATAAATAACCATGGCACGAGTAACAGTAGAAGATTGTTTGGAAAACGTGGATAATCGTTTCGAATTGGTTTTATTAGCCAGCAAACGTGCACGGCAAATAGCCCAAGGCAAAGAACCCATGGTTCCGCTGGAAAACGACAAACCCACCGTTGTGGCTTTGCGTGAAATCGCAGCTGGCAAAATCAACTCGACATTATTGGATGCACTGAATGCCGAAAATGGCGACAACAATGTTACAGAAGAAATGGAACAACAATCTAGAGACCCAAGCTAGTTGCAATCCGGAAACGACTGAGGACCCGGTGTTTCTTATTAGCGACCTATGCGCGCTGCTAGAAACGTATATTGAACCTGCACAGGTCAAAGCAGTTTACCGGGCTTACCTCTTTGGTGAAAATGCCCATGAAGGCCAACAACGGCTTTCCGGCGAACCTTACATTTACCACCCTTTAGCCGTCGCCCGTATCCTTGCCGAAATGCGCATGGATACCAACAGCATCATAGCAGCGCTGCTACACGATGTTATTGAGGACACCCCGACGGCCAAAGACCAACTAGCCAAAGAATTTGGCGAAGAAATAGCGGAATTAGTAGACGGCGTAAGCAAATTGACACAGGTTCAATTTGAAAGCCGTGCTGAGGCCCAGGCAGAGAATTTCCGTAAAATGATGCTGGCCATGGTGCGGGATATACGTGTCATACTGATTAAGCTTGCCGACCGCCTACATAATATGCGCACCCTGGGAGCAATGCCTCCCCCCAAACGCCGACGAATTTCCCGTGAAACCCTTGAAATATACGTGCCGATTGCTCACCGCCTAGGCATGCACAACCTCCGACTCGAATTGGAAGACCTTGGTTTCACGTCATTATTCCCGTTGCGCTACCGAATTCTGGACAATGCGGTAAAAAAAGCACGCGGTAACCGTAAAGAAGTTGTAGAAAAAATCCGCGCCAATATCCAGGAACGCTTGCAACAGGAAGAAATGCACGTCAATGTCATTGGCCGGGAAAAACACCTTTACAGCATTTATGAAAAAATGCGTTCAAAAGGCCTGACGTTTGCGGAAGTATTTGATGTTTACGCCTTTCGAATCATTGTGGACAAACCCGACACCTGTTACCGCGTATTAGGCATTGTACATAACATTTACAAACCCGTACCCGGCAAGTTTAAAGACTATATCGCCATCCCTAAAACCAATGGTTACCAAGCCTTGCACACAGTATTGTTTGGTCCCTATGGAATCCCGATTGAAGTCCAGATTCGCGCCGAAGATATGGACAAAGTCGCTAATGTCGGCATTGCAGCCCATTGGTTATATAAATCCGGTGCTGAGGCAAAACGCCAGGATTTAGCGCAGGAATGGTTGCGCGGCCTATTGGAAATGCAACAAACTGCCGGTAATTCATTGGAATTTCTCGAAAATGTCAAGATCGATTTATTCCCGGATGAAGTCTATGTGTTTACCCCAAACGGCGACATCATGACATTGCCTCGAGGCTCCAGCATTGTGGATTTTGCCTATGCGGTGCATAGTGATCTAGGCAACTCCTGTGTGGCTGGCAAAATCGACCGCCGTCTGGCGCCATTGCGCACCGAATTGCTTAACGGCCAAACTGTGGAAATTATTTCAGCACCGGGCGCTAAACCCAATCCCGTTTGGCTAGATTTTGTCGTATCGGCAAAAGCCCGCTCAAATATTCGCATTTTTTTAAAACGCCTTAAATATGACGAAGCCGTGGAACTTGGGCGTCGATTACTGGAAAAATCACTGGCATCTTTTTCCGTTAATCTCAATGATGTCCTCCCCGAACGCACCAGCAAAGTTCTTTCAGAATTTAAACTTGACAGTATCGAAGACCTATTTGAGGAAATCAGCCTGGGTAATCGTGTCGCATTGCTGGTCGCACGCCAGCTGACGGCACCACAACCACCGGAAAATCGGTTGCAACGCTCTGCCTTACGACCTCAGGCAATTAAAAATGTGTTTAGCCGTTACGCGCCCGATTGGTTGAAAGGAAGCCAAAAGCAAAAATATCCCCTGGCGATACGAGGCACCGAAGGCACTATTGTTTCTTACGCCAAATGTTGCTGTCCCATACCGGGTGATCCCATATTAGGTTTTATCAGCATCGGACGTGGCATCGTTATTCACCGTGAAAGCTGTAAAAACACCAAAGATTATCGTTCCCGCCCCGATAAATGGGTCGATGTGCAGTGGGAAAACCAGGAAAAAGGTGTATTTTCAGTGGATGTGCGCGTTGATACTGAAAATCGCCGTGGGGTATTAGCAACCGTAGCCGCCTCGATTGCAGAAATGTCTGCCAACATTGAAAATATATCAATGAATGAGCGAGATGGCAGCCATTCATCCATGAATTTCACCTTAAGTGTTAGAAACCGCAAACATTTGGCTAATATTATTCGACGTGTAAGGCGCATTGACAGTGTTGTCCGTATGATTCGATCAAAATAAATGCTCAACAAACGCGAGCACTATACAAGGAGGCACTAACCAGCATGCAAAAAAAAATCATTGAAACCAGCGCTGCGCCAGCAGCCATCGGAACATATTCACAAGCCGTAAAAGCAGGCGCAAACGTCTATTTATCAGGCCAAATCCCCCTTGACCCCGACACCATGACATTGGTTGAAGGCGATATGGAAACCCAAATAAAACGGGTGTTTGATAACTTAAAAGCAGTTACCGAGGCAGCAGGCGGCGACTTATCTCATATTGTAAAGCTCAATATATTCCTAACTGATTTATCACATTTCACATTGATCAATGAAATAATGGCACAATACTTTAGCTCGCCCTACCCGGCACGAGCCGCCGTTGGCGTGGCATCATTACCAAAAGATGCCACGGTTGAAATGGATGCGATTATGCTGCTGGACTAACAAGCTCTGCACGCAATCGCAATCGCCCATTTTTAAAGCGCGGACGCTTAGCTTATCACCACTCAAGCCAACAACAACGCTCGTCAAAAACTGCGCGTTGATACGCCAGTACGCAGCCTTAAACGAGTTGGTCCGCAAATCGCCGAACGATTATCCCGCCTGAACATCCACAGCATTCAAGACCTATTGCTTCACTTACCGTTACGTTACCAAGACCGCACTCGCGTTGCCCGAATTGGCACATTGCGCAATGGCGATGAAGTAAGCGTGGAAGGTGAAGTCATCCACACCGACATCACCTCGGGCCGACGACGCATGCTGGTTTCGCAGATCACGGATGGAACTGGTGTGTTGACATTACGGTTTTTTAACTTTAACGCCAGGCAACAACAAAGTCTGGGACCGGGCACCCGGCTGCGTTGTTATGGTGAAGTGCGTTATGCCAACCGTGGCCTGGAAATGACACACCCGGAATATCAACGTGCGAGAGACGACGAGGCAAGTACTACCACGAACCATAACCTTAATGAGCCTCATCTAACGCCCATATACCCATCCACCGATGGTCTGCGGCAGTTTGCATTACGCGCATTGATTGATCAACTGGTCATTGACACCAAAACCTTGAACGTAGAGGTGCCTGAATGGTTGCCTCAAAATATATTGCAGTCACTGAACTTACCGCCGCTTGAAGGTGCAATAGCCTATGTGCATCGCCCACCACCCGGCGCATCATTAACATCATTGAAAGAGGGGCAACACCCCGCCCAACAACGCCTGGCATTTGAAGAGTTATTAGCCCACCACTTAAGTATGCGACGCTTGCGGATGCAACACCAGCGTCACCAAGCACCGCGTTTAACCTCAGTTAGCACGCTAACACCTCAGTTTATTAAAACCCTACCCTTTACATTAACCGCCGCGCAACAACGTGTTACGAACGAAATCGCAACGGACATGCAGCGTAACACACCCATGTTGCGCCTGATTCAAGGCGACGTGGGGTCCGGTAAAACCGTGGTCGCGGCATTAGCCGCCCTACAAGCCATTGGCACGGGTTATCAGGCCGCTATCATGGCACCCACCGAAATTCTAGCACACCAGCATCTGCAAAACTTTCAGCGCTGGTTAGTGCCTCTAAACCTTGAAGTAGGTTGGCTTGCCGGAAAAATAAAAGGTAAAGCCCGTAAAAATGTATTGGAAAAAATTGCCAAAAATCAACTTCAAATGATCGTGGGCACACACGCCCTATTTCAGGAAGACGTTGAATTCAATCGCCTGGGTTTAATCATTGTCGATGAACAACACCGCTTTGGTGTACATCAACGTCTCGCATTACGCAACAAAGGTAAAGACCAACATCAACCCAATCCAAGCCCTCATGAACCACAAAACACCACCACCTATCCCCACCAACTCATTATGACGGCAACGCCTATTCCTCGGACGCTGGCCATGACCGCATATGCAGACTTAGACTGCTCGATAATTGATGAACTGCCTCCAGGCAGAACACCCGTGGACACCGTTGTAATAGCCAACACACGGCGCAATGAGGTCATCACCCGCGTATATACTGCCTGTAAAAAGCAGCATCAGGCCTATTGGGTATGTACCTTGATCGAAGAATCCGAAACATTGCAATGCCAGGCTGCACAAGACACTGCCGACCAGTTAAAATTGGAATTACCAGAAATCACCGTAGGCCTGGTACATGGAAAAATGAAACCATCCGAAAAAGAACATGTGATGCTACGCTTCAAGGACGGCGAAATTGACCTGTTAGTGGCAACAACAGTCATTGAGGTAGGCGTTGATGTTCCCAATGCCACCTTAATGATCATCGAAAATGCAGAGCGTCTGGGGCTGTCGCAACTGCACCAATTACGCGGCAGAGTCGGTCGCGGCGCAGCAACACATAGTGCCTGCGTTTTATTATATCAGGCGCCGCTTTCACAACATGCCAAAGAACGCCTGGGTATTATGCGAAAAACAACCGATGGATTTGAGGTAGCACAACGGGATCTGGAAATTCGAGGCCCAGGAGAACTGCTTGGCACACGACAAACCGGCATAAAGCAGTTTCACATTGCGGATTTACAGCGCGACAAACATTTATTACCGGCAGTAGCAAAAACCGCCGCCATACTCTTACAACAACACCAACAAAACGCAGATGCTATTATTCGCCGCTGGATCGGTGAAAGCGAGCAATACAGCAATGTTTAGATTTCGGGAGAATGGCACAAAAACCTTCTCTTATTTCTCATCGTCAGCGACTGTGCTAGATTCGATAGCAACACACTCGCTCCGAGAGAGAGTTTAATCGGCGGGTGTTACGCGAATATTGTGACCCTCAAGCATTTCCTCTATTTTATGCTGATCGGGAATAAAAGCGCTTTGATTATCTATCAACACTTGACGCATCAACAAGGGTGCGACATGACTTTGATCACCATCGTCAATGATAGCTGACGAATCCAGCGCCATTAAACGGGGAATAGCGGCGGCCAGCAAACCATAAAATGGCCTCTCATCCCCTCCCGTAATCGTGTTGATAACAATAATCCGACTACGACGATTTACGTTGGGCGCCGGGTAACCTTGCATCATTTCAAAGCTTATAATGGGTATACGCTGGCCCCGCCAGACACTATAACCTAAAAACCACTCGGGCATATTATCGACTGGCTCTGGCTCGGCGTGAGCAATTACCTCCGCTATTGCGGTATTAGGTAATACCAGCCGCATACCTTCTAGTACGATTAATTGACTTCGAACCACAATTGTTGCTGCTGCTTCGGCCATAACGTTAATCTCACTACATTGTTCTGAATAAGTTGGGCTTCTGTGATTTACATCATCTCAGCATACAAGCAATTAACGCACCACCACACGCCAGATAACGCTATTTTTTATCAACCACTTGGCTACCAGCGCTTCTTTAATCGAGTCAGCGATACCCTTTGCGGATAAGTTTTCCGGAAAAATCAGGGTCTATTGCAAAACATTGCAACGCAACCAGAAAGCGGCTTGTGACTACTATTTTTCGAAGAAACCTGTCCGTAGTAACGTAACGGGTATGCATTGCCAGCTTTCGAACGCATTATTTATAAAGATCGTACAAGTGTTTTGCCAGTTGGTCAGGATCAGCACTGTATGACACTTTTCCCGTTTTCCGGGCCTGGTCGGGCATACTGCTGACAACACAACTAGCGATATCCTGCGCCCACACAATCCCACCATATTCAGCAATCGCTTCACACCCTCTAGCACCATCATCACCCATACCACTAAAAATAATGGTGCCGGCTTTTTGACCATAGCGCTCTGCAACTTCAGACATCACATTATCGATACTGGGTGAATAGATGGTCGCTGGCGGAGCGGGCTTCAGCACCAAATAACCATCCGCCGTAAGCGAAAGCTGCTTATCGGCCGGCGTTAGCACCACTTCACCATGGCGCAATTGATGCCCTGTTTTGCCTGGGATAACCGTAAATTTAGTGACTCGGTGTAATTGTTCCGCTAACAATGAAACATGATTGACACCAATATGTTGCGCCAAAATAAAAACAACGGGCAAATCCTCTTCAATCGCGGCTAAAAATTGCCGTACTGCCTGAGGCCCACCCAAAGATGCCCCAAGTACCCACACATTCAGCTTAGGTTCAACTGACGTAACCGGCTTAACGAAGGCAGATTTCAGATTGTCTGTTTTAACGATTTTGGCAGTCGCGATTGATGTTACCGTTTCCTGTTTGGTGTTGCTTGATGTCGTAAGATTAGGTTTCGCAACAGGAAAAGGAACCTCGGCTTCCACTGGTTGAGCATCAACTTTAGAAGATCCTTCCGCCATTTCCGTCAGTTTTTCGGCCAGTTTTTTGGCCCAATTGTCACCCGATGCCGCCAAATGCACACCTTCAGCGCCACTATCATTAAATAATATGGGGATATCACTGTTTTCCGTTAACGCATCAAGAAACCCCAGTTCGTCATCGTCCGAGTCCCCAAGGTCCAATAACAATACGTCAACCGCCTGTTTTTCAAGCTTCCTTAAAAACTCACCACCATGGATTTCGCTCACAACAACACTCAGGCCACTTTTTTCGAGCATTACCTGAAGGTGTTGGCGCTGGTCTTGTGATGAAGCGAATACAGCGACTTTTATTGACATAACGGGTTTTGGATCAAGCATTTATTTTTTATCCTGCAGCAACGCCTGCAGATTTTCCAGTAATTCCTGTTCTTGGAACGGCTTACCCATATAATTATTCACACCTATTCTAAAGGCTCGGTCACGGTGTTTTTCACCCGTTCTTGATGTAATCATAATGATTGGAATATGCTTCAGGCGCTCATCGTTTCGCATCGCGGTGGCCAATTCATAACCATCCATTCGCGGCATCTCAATATCCAATAGCATAATATCAGGAATATGCTCCAGCATCACGGTTAGTGCATCAACACCATCCTTCGCCGTCCAGGTATCGTAGTTATGCCGTTTCAGTAGTCGTTGCGACACTTTACGCACCGTAATCGAATCATCAACGATCAATACTGTCGGACGTTTTTCCCGTTTATTCGGCTCAACCAATTTTTTCGCCACCTGCGCATTCGCATCAATTTTATCAACAGCATGCGAAGTGCGAATCAGCGTGGCTAAATCCAGAATTAACGCTACTGTACCGTCTGGCATAATGGTAGCGCCAGAAATGCTGTTCACTGAGCTGAGCTGAGCCCCCACCGACTTAATCACGATCTCTTGACGACCAATCAGTGCATCCACTTGCAAAGCAACACGATGCTCACCACTGCGAGCTAATAACAATGGGTGCTTAGTCTTTTTATCTGCCATCCGCGGCGCTGTACCATGCAATACATAACCAATGTTCAGATGTTGGTAATGTTGGCCAGCATAAAGTAACGCTTTCTCTTTCCCAGTAATAAACTGATTAAGCTGCTCGCCAGATTGGCGAATAACGTGCTCTACATTGGACAACTGAATTGCATAAACCGCTTCATCGACCTGTATCATCAATGCTTGGTTCACCAACACCGTCAACGGCAGGCGAATAATAAAGCTGGAACCTCTACCGTGCTTTGTTTCTATATGCAACGAACCGTTAAGCTGTTTGATTTCCGTGTTGACCACATCCATGCCCACACCACGCCCGGAAATCTGGGTCACAGAAGTTGCAGTACTGAAACCGGATTGCAAAATAAAGTCGATAACCTCATCTTCACCCAAATTGGAGCTTGCGCTAATCAAACCGCGTTCAATGGCTTTTTTGCGAATCGCATCAATATCGATACCCGCACCATCATCGGAGATATGTAATACCACTTCGGAACCTTCCCGAGAGAAATTAATTTCAATGGAACCGGATTCGGGTTTGCTCGCTTTGATGCGTTGCGCGGGTTGTTCAATCCCATGATCAACCGCATTACGCAATATGTGCTCCAAAGCAGGTATAACCCGATTCAGTTGAGTACGATCCATTTCACCTTCCGCGCCATTAACTTTCAATTCCGCTTCTTTGCCGGTTTCCTGGCAGGTTTGCCGCACCACGCGGCGTAACCGTGCAATAACGCTTGAAAAGGGCGTCATGCGGGTACTCATCAAACCTTCTTGTAAATCGGTATTAACACGGGACTGCTGTAGTAATAAAACGTCCGTTTCACTGGAAATATTATCGAGATAATGCTGGATATTGGTTAAATCATTTAAACTTTCCGCCATACTGCGGGAAAGTTGCTGCATGGTAGAAAATCGATCTAATTCCAGCGGATCAAATTGCTCGTGGAAACGCCCATCGTCGTTTACCACCACATCAGAAGAATGCCGGTACATAATCTGCGCTTCGGTTTCGATTTCGAACTTACGCAGTTGCTCGTGCAAACGATGAACGGTTTGATCAAGCTCGGTAAGGTTAAAATGCCAGGCACCCAACTGCTGTCCCATGCGGGCGTTGTAAATATTAACTTCACCCGCATGATTCACCATATTATCAATCAAATCCGCTTTTACCCGTATCTGTTCATCGGCAACCCGCGCGGCTGATGACTTAGCGACAACGTGGAGTTGCGATTCGATTTGTGCATCGGCATCATCAATTTTGGAAAACGATGGTAGCTCCACCAAATTCACTGGCGCTGCTTCCGGCAACACTTCCTGGGGAGTTGCGTCGGAAACCTGCTCTACGCCATGCAAGGCACGCTTACCGGATAATAAATTATCCAACTGCCTGGTCAGTTCTGTTGCCTCAGTAAGGGGTTTTTGCTGTTTTACTTTTTCGATCGCATGAGCCAGCCAGTCGTGGCATGCCTGTACCACCTGGGGATATTCCGGCGTTGGCAAAAGTCGCCCTTCGGTGATGCCTTCCAATAACGATTCAATACCGTGGCTTAAATCACCAATAGGTGTTATGTTGGCCATTCTGGCGCCACCTTTTAAGGTATGCAGCGCCCGTTGCATTTCGGCAATCAAATCACGATTATCAACGTCTTTTACCCATTCATGCAGGAGGCGATCGGCATTCTCTTGGATCTCCTCCGCCTCTTCTAAAAATATCTCGATGACGTCCTCATCGTATTCTTCAACGGCGTCTTGCGCGGTAGTCGGTTCGGCCAGTTCCGCTGCATCATCAGCGGCAACGGATTCCGAACGAGCCAACATCGTCAAGTCTTCAATTTGCACCGTCGGCGCATCATCGAAATCAAATTCTGCCGCTGAGAGACTAACAGACGACTCAGTCGGTGCCGACGCTACTGCCATACGGGCCTGATAATCTCTAACAGCAAACAACTGCTCAACAGGCTTCTGCAAATCAACATGATCTCGAACGCTAGTAATTGCCTGCGTTAACCAATCGTGGCAATTTTGCACCAGATTCGGCAACTCTATCGAAACAGGGATACGTTTCTCCACCACCTCTTCGAGCAACATTTCCATAGTGTGCGCAATATCAGCAATGGGAGTTATATTCGCCATACGCGCACCTCCCTTTAATGTGTGTAAAGCGCGCTGAAGCGATGCCACACAATCCAGGTTTTGATAATCACGGCGCCATTCCTGCAAACTGGCGTCATTACTCTCTTGAATCTCTGTCGCCTCATCGACAAAAATATTCAATAAATCCTGATCTTCATCCGGTGGCTCAATAATGCTGGTAGGCTCTTCCAATTCCAGAACAGTTACCTGCTCATCATCATCTGAAAAAACCAGCTCATCCAAATCCTGTAATTCGTCGACCACCATCTCACTGACTGCGGCTAGTTCTGCTGTTACATTTTGATCTGAAGGTTTAATTAACGAATCGATAAGAGCCAATAACTCAGTCGGCTCATTGACATGATCACCATGCCGTATCGCATCCAGTGACTGTATCAACCAATCCTGGCAGCGGTGCACAACCTTTGGCAATTCCACGGAAGTTTGAATAAGCCCTTCGGTAACGCCTTCAAGCAAAGATTCGATCTGGTGACTAACGTCCGCGACAGCCGCTTGGCTCGCCATCCGTGCACCACCTTTCAGGGTATGCAAGGCACGCTGCAACTCTTCCATGATGGACATATCGTTGAGTGCATTTGACCACCCCTGAATCAGCGCTTCGGTATTACCCAGGATCTCTTCGGCCTCTTCAAGAAAAATTTCTACAAGTTCTCGATCTTCTTCACTGGAAACATCACTGCCTTCATCAACAGCCTCATGGCTAACAGACTCATGTAGACTAAAATCGGGAACGCTAATATTGGGGGAGGCAATGTTCTCTTCACTTGGCACAATGGAAAATACATCGATCGAATTGGGAGTTTCCACTTGTTTTGCAACATCATGTAACGCCGAAATACGTTCAATCAGCTTAGTGGTGTCCGGTGGCGTTACATTCCTCTCTCGTACCGCATCCACCATTTGACGAATAATATCGGCACCCTCGGTTAGCACCCCACAAGCACCGCTATTTACAATCTGCTTAGTATCATGCAGAGTTCTGAAATAGCGATCAAGATGCTCACTCAAATCTGCAATTTCCGATACACGAGCCATATTTGCACTACCATGCAGAGTGTGCAGTGCTCGCATTAATGGCTCAGAAACGACACCTTCCCCAACTTGAGCATAATTGGACACATACTCACCAATGGCGTTAAGGTGAGTATCTGTTTCTTTCTTGAATATATCCACCAATGCGGCATCTTGCGTAATTTGAGAAATACTTACGGCATCTTCCTCTTCCGCGCTGTCAGTATTTAGTGCAACAGTTTGTGCTACATCGAAAGTGCCATTGGAAATCCCATTGGCTAAATCAATCAGCGGTTGTACATTGGGCTGCGTTGCACGCTCGCCTTTTAAATGTTGAATGGATTCTTCAAGTAGAGACTCGGCTTTTTCCAACAGCTCGAAAACCTCAGGGCGTAACTCAATTTTTTTATCGATAATTCGGTTGAGCATATCCTCTATTGCCCAGGCAAACTCACCAACAACCTTGGCGCCCGCCAAACGACCACTGCCTTTAATAGTATGGTAAGAACGCCGTAGAATAGCCAACGCATCTTCATTGTGATTATCTTGCCTCCAGGTCTGGAGATTCTCTCGTATAGCACCAACAACTTCATCTGCCTCTTCAACAAAAATTTCGAGAATTTCTTCATCGATATCGTCACTTTCAGGCAAGGTGGAAACTGGCGAAACAGTAGGGGACGTTTCCTGCACTGGAGATAATGGGATAGGCGGCAGCGATGTTTTTTCTATTGACCGTTCCTCGATCGGTTCTTCAACAGTTCGCTGTGCCGCCAAAGAAGCGGCCGCAACACTCTCCAAGGAAATATGCTTAGGTAACTCAGTACTGGCACTCCTTGGCGTCACCGCATCAACCGGATACCCTAACTTACTGATGCTTTCTTCAGCAATCGTCAGAATGCTGTCTGGATGCCCGCGAGACTCAACGATCGCCTCCAGATAATATTCAATACTGGTGATCACATCCGCCAATAAATCCAATGCCGTTTGATTCGGCTCTACCTGTGCCGCCAACAAATCGCTTTTAACATAGCTCATGGCGGCGCTCAGTAAATTCGCGGCATTATCCAAGCTTAAAATCGCCAATACTCCACGCACCTGATCCAGCAACTCTGGCGTACTTTTAATAATTTCTCGATTACTGGTATCTACCGCATAGGCGTTGAAGTTTTCTTTCACCTGAGCGACAACCAGGGTTGCCTCTCGAATGACCAAATTATTTAATTGTTTTTGCTCGCTGGGCGGTAACAACGATTCCTGACCACGACCATCACCTACTTTTCGAGCATATACAGGAGATTTAACACCTTCAAGCGAAGACTCGACATACAACAATGCACTGGCAATCTCCATTAAACTCACATCGCCCGGCAATTCATCCGATTGTGAAATCTTCTTAATATTTTTATTTTGGTCTTGAATAATTTTATGAAGATCCCCCAACCCCAGCATAGCAAGCGTATCCGATATGCGACCTAAGTGCTCAGACAAGGGGTGCAACTCGTTAACGGGTGTATCTTTAGTGCGAACGAATATATCCAACTGATCCTTGACATGCAGCAAATCTTCTTTAATTACCGTAGCAACACTTTGCATCAAGTCATTATTGGAACCACGCAATTTTTCAAATGCTTCGTTAATATCTCCGCCACCCGGCAGCAATTGCTCAAGATTAAAGGCTAATTTAATTTGCCCCACACGACGGCCTTTGGATTTTGACGTGGCGACATAATAAAGCAGGTTCTTTAACAACTCGATCGGTGGCGCATCTACAAACACCGCTTCGCCATCGTTAATAATCCGCTTTAGCTGCCGATCCAACTGCCCCAGCAGTTGCTTTATAGAACTGCTGATCTCCAGACCACCTTCCAATAAACCCTCGACAACACCACTTGCCACCCACCACAGGCGCGTCGAATTTTCCGCTTGCGAGTTATAAAGAAGTTCACGTATGACAATCGCAATTTTTCGCAGTGCTTCGGGGATATTTTGGTTACGGTATATTCCTACTAAGGCCGCCTGGTAAACAGGCCGCAACTTGCGGGCATACTTGCTAACATCAATGACTTGCTTGTTATCTGATGTTTTCGCTTCATCAGGTGGAATGACACTCAGATTCGGTGAAAAAAATGCATTTTCACTTAACAGATGTTCACCACGAGCTGTTCTCAAGTCATTAAGCAACGGCAATAAAATGACCGGTAAATCCTGTTGCCCGTTTTCCAGGTGCTCCAGGTAGGCTGGCAATTGCAAAATAGCGCGCATCAGCACATCATAGGCATCGTCCTTGCGTGCCACTTTTCCCTGTAAAACCGCATTAGCCAACAGCTCCATCTCTTCGGCAAGTAAAGCACCACCGTAGATTTCCACCATTTGCAAGGTGCCATATATTTGGTGTAAATAAGTGACACAAAAACGGATTTGGGTTGTATCGTTAGGATCCTCGACAAAGCTTTCCAGTGCCTGCCGCGTCTGGTTTAAGCTTTCTTGGATTTCATTTTTTACCCATTTCAGGGTTGTGTAATCGAGTTCCTGCTGTGCCATACTCATGAATGCACCTTAATCTATTACTTGTGCCTGAAAGCCAGGGTGTTGGCATAATTTAGGCGTTTCATATCAGGATGACTCCAATTAATTAACTCGCCTACGCCCAGTACTAATATCCCCCCTGGTGTTAAATGATCAACAAACTTATTAACAATATCGATACGCCTTTCTTTATCATAATAAATCAGCAAATTTTGACACACGATAATGTCCATGGCACCGATAGTAGACTCCTCCATATCAACGACATTCACGTGATTAAAGCACACACGCTGCCGCAGTTCCTGTGCTACTTGATAACGCCCGTCGGGCAAGGTAACAAAATATCGTGACAACCACTCTGGAGTAATCGCTTTCACCTGGTTTTTACTGTAAAAACCAGCACGCCCTACGGCTATTGCACTACGACTAATATCACTAGCAATCACACCAAGATAAAACTCATGACCAACTTTACGCATCTGATCATCGATAGTCATGGCAACACTGTAGGGCTCTTCACCCGTGGAACAACCTACACTCCACACATGAATGGTTGTCGGCCGACCCCTGGTCTCGGAGGGGGACTGAGGTAAATAGCAATCCCGAATAAGTGCTAAAGATTCTTCATGACGCAAAAACCGCGTTTCATGAACAGTAAGATAATGTACCAACTTATCCCATTCCACATGACCGTCACGGCCTGAATGAAGATGGTCATAATAATCTTGGTAATCACCAAAACCCAACTGCCGCATACGGATACTCAGATTAGTAACCAAAAAAGAGCGGCGATTATAGGGCAATCGCATACCAGTTCGCTTTTCCAACAGATCAACCCATTGTTCAAACTGATACTTTCCCATTTCAGGAAATAATTTCAGGGCGGACTTGCGCCTGCTTGGCAACTCATTAACGTCCGGTTTCATCACATCTTCATCTAAAAAAGATACGGCTGTACTCATCATTAAACATCCATGCTTGACTGCATTGCTCCAAAAACGCCAGTAATTTCCACCCAATAACGTAATATTTTAATTTTACGTAGTTACTACGGTTACTACTCTGGCAACTTAAATCCAGATACTGACTTCCTAAGTTCGTTAGATAAATCAGCCAGGTTACCAATGGATGCAGAGGTTTCGTTGGTACCCGCTGATGTTTGAGTTGTCACTTCCTGAATAACGTTCATACTTTCAGAAATACTGGAAGCGGCTGTTGCTTGTTGCTGTGCAGAATCAGTAATACTTTGAGTCAGATCCGCAAGGTGAGCCGATACATTTTCAATTTCTTCGAGCGATTCACCTGCACGAAGCGCCAATTGCGCCCCTTTTACAACACCGGATGTACTTTGTTCCATAGAAGCCACCGCTTCATTTGTATCTGATTGAATCGTCTTAACCAATGCTTCAATTTGTTTTGTCGCGTCAGTGGATTTTTCAGCAAGACGTTGTACTTCATCTGCAACTACCGCAAAACCACGCCCTGATTCACCGGCCATCGCCGCCTGAATCGCCGCATTCAACGCCAGAATATTGGTTTGATCAGCAATATCGTTAATCAGCTCGACCATATCACCAATTTCCTGCGAACTCTCACCCAAGCGCTTAATCCGTTTTGAGGTTTCCTGAATTTGTTCACGAATAGCATCCATACCACGGATTGTGTCTTGTACCGCTTTTGCACCATTTTTCGCAATATCCACCGATTTATGCGCAACCTCGGAGGATTCAGCTGAGTTGTTGGATACATGCTCAATGGAGATTGCCATTTCATTAATAGCAGCACTGGCGGCTGTAATTTGTTCAGCCTGATGGTCACTCGCTTCGGCTAGGTGCATTGCCGTTGCCTGCGTTTCCTGTGCGGCTGATGATACCTGTACCGTTGTTTCGTTAATGGTGGATACCAGGTTACGCAAAGCATCAATAGCATAGTTAATCGCGTCAGCAATAGCACCCGTGATGTCTTCCGTTACCGTAGCTTGCGCGGTTAAATCGCCACTCGCCAAATCACCAATCTCATCCAACAGACGCATAATCGCATCCTGACTCCGCCGATTATTTTCAGCGGTTTCAACTAAGCGCCGGCGGGTTTCACCCATTAATTTGTAACCTAACACAACCAACATAATGACCGCTGCAATACCCAAGAGATAACCGGTAGCGGCGCTAACCGGACGCTCGTCTTCCAATCGGGTGTAAGCTTGCATAAGCTCCGTTGTCAAACCAAGTAATTCTTTACTTTTCAATACCATGTTATTTGATGCATCTTGCGCCTCAAACAAGGTTGGTGTCTGGTCGAGGATGCGGCCCACCAAATCATGCACCGTTTCAAATAATTCGGCCACTTCAGCTAATTTATCCCGCGCATCCGGGTCTCGTACACGCCGAATATTCATCTTCTTATTGCCCTTGATCATGGCATCAAGCACCCGGCCAAATAACGCTGCATCCCGGCCAAACCGGTCTGCCGCAGACGCCGCACCTTGCCCACCCTGGAGTACTTTATTGGCATTTACAGAAATCCGGGGTATTAACATGAGCTGGCGACTCGCCACATAAACCTGACTGGCATTAGCGCCAGATTCAATCATGATACTCACCACCTCATCCGATACTGCCAACAACGTGGGCATGGTTTCATTTACTGCACCAACAAACTCACTTAACATACGTATGGTACCTTCAGCCTGCAAAATTGTGTCAGCATTGGTACCAAATTCCGCCCAAAGATCAGCAACGGATTCAAGTTCCGCCGACACGCTACTGGGAGAGGGTGGCAAATTAGCTTCGGGATTACCGTCACGCAAATAGTTGAGATTTTCCTCAAACATATTACGAATTTGCTTGAGGTCTTTAAATGCCTCAACGTTAGCACTGGAAGATTCCACCGCATCCTTCACGATACTTTGTGAGAGTACACGTTGCTCACCAGTAATATTAATGTATTCTTTATCCTGGCTGGTATGCGTTGCTACGTAGTTAAACGTTATCGCAAAGGCAAATATCAAGGCGGTTAATAAAGCGCCTATTACGAGTAGACCTTTATCTACGGCGAATTTACTAGAGGGTGCGGTAATCATAAACGCGGCTCCTGCCCAATCAAATTTAATGTAAAATAAACAGTCAAAACTATTACCTGACAATTAAAATAGTGTGCCTAACCAAATGCTTAACGATGTCATTCAAATCATACACGCTACGTATAAAGTACTTTCTTCATTCGCTTCACCGATTAACATTAGACCCAGACGTCATCGGTAAAACACTCAACACCATCCTTAGCAATATCGACTTTAATTATCCAAAAAACCTTGCTAAACAGCTACTTGAAAAAAACCGGGATTGCCCGTCAAGGCAGACATGCTAAAAACCAGCGTCTCTTCACCATTCTGGCAAAATGCGCCGTGTATATAGTCGCGTAGGGACTCATCAAAACGCGATACTGTCGTCACTTTTTCTTCATCTTTGAAATGCCGCAAACCCATAACCTCGTTAACCAGCAAACCAACAGAGAATTCGTCGCGTTTAATCACGAGCACGCGTGATTGGGGAGTAATGGAATGCGGCTTTTCACTCAAAAACCCTTGCAAATCCATTATAGAAAGTAATGTTCCACGGATATTGGCAACGCCTTTAACCCAAGGTTGAGTACCCGGCACAGCGGTGAGCTTCGGGTAATGGAGTATTTCGTTAACTTGTTTAAGGGGTGCAACCAGATTGATATTAGCAATTTTAAAACTAATTCCGGTCCAGGATTCTGTCACGGTGACACGCTGCGGTAAACCCTTCGCTACTTTTTTGCATCGTTGCTCAATATCAAACAACAGTTGGATCGGCAATTTGTGCGTGCTGGTGACCATGCTGTAGATGCCTTTAACTTCCTAGCAGTGTATTTATTTTGCCAATCAAGTCTTTCTCTTTGGCAGGTTTGGTAATATAGTCTTTGGCGCCTTGACGAAGCCCCCAAAGCTTATCGGTTTCCTGGTCTTTTGTGCTCACGATGATTACCGGTATACCACTGGTATCAGGATTACTGGTAATTTCCCGGGATGCCTGAAAACCATTCATGCCAGGCATAACCACATCCATTAAAATCAGGTCAGGTTTTTCTGATTTTGCCTTTTCAATGCCTTCTTCACCACTATTCGCTGCAGATACATTAAAGCCGTTTTTTTCCAGCATGGTTTTTAAGACATGAATCTCTGTTGGTGAATCGTCAACAATTAGTATATTCGGCATTAAAAAGCTCTCCCTTAGTTAGAGGTTTAAACGCAATTCTGGCATTTAATAATGCAACGTTACCCGATTGTATAGTCCCTAACCCTAACGGCATTGAAATAAAAAAGTAAATTATTTTTAATGTGTCGCACCTACGTGAGTCGTAATCGCACCCAGTAATTCATCTTTCGTGAAGGGCTTGGTTAAATATTGATCAGATCCGACGATACGCCCTCGTGCACGATCAAATAAACCATCCTTACTGGTCAACAGAATAACGGGGGTATTCTTGTAAATATGGTTATTCTTAATTAATGCACAGGTTTGATAACCGTCCAAACGCGGCATCATAATATCAATAAAGATGACATCTGGGTTTTGGTCCGTAATCTTCGATAGCGCCTCAAAACCATCCGTTGCTGTCACCACATCACAACCGGCCTTTTTCAATAATGTCTCGGCAGTTCTTCGTATCGTTTTACTGTCATCTATCACCATCACCTTAATACCGGTCAACGGTGCTACTGCTGCTTCGTTTGCCACCACGCCACCTCAATAAGTGTTCTCTTAAAGCCTATGTTTCATCGATAAAACAGTATCCCTTCTGTCGGAACCTGCCGGGTTTAGAAAGAGTCTACTGATACGTCTCAACTACACGATGCCTAACGACCAGACAATACCCCAACCCTAAATCTCCCTGTTTTGATCTTGACGACTCCCACTTGGTCCGTAGCTACAACACCAATCCACCACCTGTTGCACGATACCACCAACTGCGAACTGACTCGCCACCATTGCATAACAAAATCAAAGCCTTGATTCAAAGCATTTATCGGCGTATCCACTTTATAACTTTAGTCGAGTATCTTCCAATGACACTATTTGTTGCAATTTAATGCAAATAGTGTGCTTGTTTGTATCAATACTCAATTAGTTTCTAACAACATTCCCTACTGCGTGCAACCGAAACTTATCAAATGAACAAAAAAAACCCATACACAAGCAGTATTAACTCGGTTAAATAGCTATAAAATATGCGTTAAATAACCAACCTGACACTGTTTCATGAACCATCACTCTGTAATTTTGGTTCATCTGCTGTTACACTTAATGCCGGTTTAAGATAAACATATTGCTTATCATGTTAATAACGAACCTGTTACGTACTTGTCTCCCCCATTTTATTACCTTGCTTAACTATAATTATTATTGCCTTACTCTCTGACGCGACCACCCGGCTGAGTAAGAAACCGCTCACCTAACGACACATCCCATCAATTTTTCTACGCTCGCCGGAAAGAAAGTCTTTTCAATCATTTCAGCGCTGTACTTTTTTATGCATCTATCCGTAGTATCAATGCCATCATGATCAAAAAATGGCGCCCAACATAAAAACAGCGAGTAATCAAACAACTTAACTGTAGCGCTACTACCCACAACTTATATTCTTATGCTTGACATAATTCAGGCCGCTGCGGCGATTGATTATAGATTGTCGCCCAAATTAGGAGCACCTCAAGGAATATCATAAATGATCAGGCTGAATCGTTACAATAATTGAACGCATTCTAAACATAAGTACTTTGACGCTCAAGGGCTTAATCAACAACATGGACTTTTATCCTTAAGTAAGCCAGTATTTCTGCCATTACCCCGGTTCGTTTGATATTAGATAACTAATCTCAGCAATCATCAGCAACCGCATGATCACATTTCGTACACACAGCACTCGCCGCTGAGTTCTGTTGATGAGTGAGAATGTTACCCTTTGCATTATGGCCACTGTTTACTACACCCTAAAGAAGGGACTGGGATACCTTTTTTCAGCCCGACTAGCTTTGTCGGTTGCTAATATGCTAATAAATAGTAATAAACAAACGGTATACCATCAATGATGTTGAACGATAGGCTTTGGATTGAACGATTGACTCATAATACCACTTATACAAGCTTGTATTGTATTATGTGTGGCCTGTTTTTCCAATATGGCTGTTTTTTCCGATATGGGAAGTTCTATGGGAAGTTCCGACACTTATTTGATTGACTATAATCCTAAATTAATCAGCTGAATCATCGCGAGAGCAATGTAGGGCGCTGAAGGTAAAAGACTTATTGGGATTTTTTGGACGACAGCATATCACCCGTACGGTGATGTTCAGAAAATCCCAATAAGTCTTTTAGATTCTGTGTTATAGGCCTTCGCAGTAGATTCAACTGAGTAATTTAGGATAATGGCAGCTAAACATTATATCGACAACAGGATGCATCATCATGATTAAACTTGGTGTTGTAATGGATCCAATCGAGACCATTACCATTCAAAAGGATAGTACGTTCGCCATGCTGCTGGAAGCCCAAACCAGATCATGGCCAATATTTTATATGGAATTAGACGATTTAATAGTGCGCGATGGTCAAAGTTTCGCCAGCATGCAGGCATTGCACGTCACTGACCACCCTGACCAGTGGTTCCAGAAAGGTGAAAAAGAAACGCGCGCACTGTCAGACTTAGATGTCATTTTAATGCGCAAAGACCCACCATTCAACATGGCGTATATCTACGCAACCTACATATTGGAACTAGCAGAACAATCCGGCACCTTAGTGGTTAACAAATCTCAGTCATTGCGAGATACCAATGAAAAGCTGGCAACTGCTTGGTTCCCCCAATGCGCGCCCCCTACCTTGGTTACCAGTAATGCAGACCGAATAAAAGCATTTATTCAACAATATCATGATGTGATACTAAAACCATTAGATGGCATGGGGGGGGCCTCAATATTCCGTGTCACGCAGGGCGACCTCAATACGAATGTTATTATTGAATCACTCACGCAATACCAACACAAAACAGTCATGGTGCAACAATACATCCCTGAAATTGTAAAGGGTGACAAACGTATATTGCTCATCAACGGCGACCCAATACCTTATGCACTTGCCCGAATCCCACCCAAAGGCGACAATCGGGGTAACTTGGCCATTGGCGGTACCGGAAAGGGAGTCGAACTCACCGATAGAGATCGATGGATTTGCAAAGAAGTCAGCCCTTTATTAAAAAATAAAGGCTTACTTTTCGTCGGCTTGGACATCATTGGCAACTATTTAACAGAAATCAACGTCACAAGCCCCACCTGCATTCGGGAACTGGACAATATTTATAACCTCAACATTAGCGCTCAAGTGATGGATGCAATTGAAGGCATCGTTAATCATTAGCCTTCAGCGGGATCACGGCACCGCTAAAATTAGGCTCAATCACTTAATTTTATGGTCCAGATTACGAGCCACAGCACGTTGATATTGACTGGACAAACAACTTCTTATGCATTTCTCTCATCCAAAACAAACGTTTACCAAAAAACGGGGGGTTTGTGTTTCATTAGCTATTACTCTGATGCTTTTGCTGGGGTCCTGCTCTAAATCCTCCGGGGTATATTACGAACAGTTTTTAGAGTTTGGCACCTTGATTGACGTAAAAATATGGGGAGTAAATGAAGATAAAGCACGCCAGGTCGTCGCCTTGATCGCCAAAGATTTTGCATTTATGCACCGCACTTGGCATACATGGAAACCCAGCTCTTTAGGGCGAGTAAATCAACTGCTGCCCAGCGAAGAAAAATTTACTGTTGGCCCTTCACTCATCCCCTTAATCAAGCGTAGTGCCGTGTTATCCCGGGCCAGTGGGTATCGATTTAATCCCGCAATCGGTCGACTGATCCATCTATGGGGGTTCGCCACCGACACCCCCGCTGAGGGCCCTCCCCCCAGCGACGCAGCAATTAAAGCAATTGTCGCATTAGCACCAACAATGGATGACATTATCCTTGAGGGCATTCAAATAAGGAGCGTCAACCCGGCTGTTCAATTAGATTTTGGTGGTTTTGCAAAAGGCATTGCAGTGGATATGGCCATTGAACACCTGCAAGCGCTAGGAATTGAGAACGCAATCATTAATGCTGGGGGAGACCTTCGGGCGATTGGCCGACATGGTGAACGTGCATGGCGCATCGGCATCCGAAATCCGCGAGGAGAGGGCGTGTTGGCTGCGGTGGATGTCCAGGGGGATGAGAGCGTTTTCACCTCAGGGGATTACGAACGCTTTTTTGAATATGATGGTGTCCGCTACCATCACATCCTTGACCCCCATACCGGTTACCCTACTCAGGGTGTGGCATCCGTCACCGTGTTTGACGCTAAAGCGGATCGCGCAGACGCCGCAGCAACAGCGTTATTAATTGCCGGTGTTAACGATTGGTATAGCGTTGCAGTGTCAATGGGTGTATCCGGCGTTATGTTAATCACCAGCGATGGCACAATTCATATGACCCCCAATTTAAAGAACCGAGTCTATTTTGAAAACCAACCATCTAACAATATAATTTGGAGCAAACCTTTACCAGACGCCGAACAAGCGCAATGAAACTGACCTTCGAAAGCAACACCACGTACCTGGTTTTTTAACGGCTTCAATACAAAATATTGAGATATACTCATTTTTAAATGATAAACAAGCTCAGCGAACGTTTTTTTGATGAAAAATTATCCATTGGTGATTGGCTTGTATTACTCACTGCATTGGTATTATTGGTGACACTTTACAATCGTTACTGGCAAAGTGACTCAAGTCGCAACCAAGCCGTCATAATGGTCAGCGGTCAATTTTGGAGCAATATTGATTTACATGAAAATCAAACGATTGAAGTACCTGGAAAAATAGGAATCAGCATAGTCAACATTAGTAATGGAAAAATTCACTTTAGTACCTCGCCATGCACAACAAAGCAGTGTATACATCAAGGCTGGTTACATCAGGGAGGTGAATTTGCGGCCTGCTTGCCCAACGAAGTAAGCATTCAGATCGCAGGGCCTGATCCTCGGTTTGACAGTATAAACTTCTAAATTTTTTTGCTGATTTACCAATAATATGAGGTAACGACTCAGCCTGATTTTTTAAATGTCCAATAACGGCTCAGATTACCTTTGATTTGTTCGCGCACAAGGAAAAGCAAAGCGTTCATCGATGCAAATGAGCGCTTTTAACACAACCCTTTAATCGCAAGAACAGCAACATAAATCAAAGATAAGCCAGGGGGTGTTCTCAATCATTCTTGCGCCTGTTGTGCTTAAAAAAAGCGCCAGGCAAAGCGAGAGGAGAGAGGTTTGGTCATTCCAAATGAACGACGAACAACGCAGTCTGGCGCGTTTTTAGGCACAATCCGAGGGAGGGGCCGAGCTCATTTTTCACCCAGCGACGTTGTCGCTTGTGGATATGGAATAACCACACGACATTCGCTCCGCCTTGCTGGATAAAAAAATGAGCGTCGGCAGGCGCGCAAGAATGATTGAGAACACCCCCTAGGTAGTCGTTACAATATTAAGAACTGTATTAAACCCAAACACCGCATGTATAATCGACAAAGTGGGCAACATTTAAAAATGAAACAGGTGATTCAAAGCACCACAGAAGACCATCTGATTGCCTGGCTAGCAGCATTCGCAATCACGATTCATATCGCCGAAAGCGCTTTACCGTCGCCATTACCCGGCGTCAAACCCGGTTTGGCAAACGTGGTCACTCTGGTAACATTATTACTGCTCGGATGGCGAGCAGCCGTGTGGGTAAGCCTGTTGCGCGTCTTGGTGGGCAGCCTGATAATCGGTACGTTTCTTACACCCACTTTTTTTCTGAGTCTTTCAGGTGCTTGCAGCAGCTTATTAGCACTGGGAATTGCAGCCTTTTGTTCTGCGCGAATTACCTCGCTCGCAATTGGTCCACTCGGTTATAGCATCATCGCTGCCATGGCTCATATGCTGGGGCAATTCTATGCTGCGTATTGGTTGTTTATTCCACACAATGCTTTATTCCAATTGTTGCCGCCACTAATGACAGCCGCCGTTATTTTTGGCATGGTAAGTGGCTTGATTGCTGCAAGGGTATCAAAGCAGCTCAAAAATTCACCGGAACTACAGCCCTTATTACAGCAAGGGGGTGGTAAGATAAGAGCGGCAACAAGGGCGATCAGCAAAACCAATTGAAAACAACGCCCCCAAACGATCGATGAAAAAACCATTTAGCAACATGGACACACTGTATTACACCTTCAACTGTAACTGACATATTCGCTTAATGACCACTATGGCCGCACAACCACCAGGACCGACGCCTGGTGCCGCAAACATTACCTCAGGTGATCGTTTAGGATTAACGATTTTTTTCGCCATTGTGATACATAGCTTAATCATCATGGGAATCAGTTTTTCCCAACCTGAACGCCAAAAGCATCAGGAAAAATTGCCCGGACTGGAAATCACCCTGGCCCAATCCCAATCTGAGAACAAAATAGACGATGCAGACTTTCTCGCACAGGCCAACCAGGAAGGTGGTGGTGACAGCAAAAAAGTGGAAAAATCCAGTTCCCCCTCAGAATCAGTGATTTTTGCTGGCGACGTAGGCGAGGTCACAGAATTTGTCCCGGAAACACAAATTGCAACCTCGTCTGAGCCGCAACACAAAGAAATTTTAACGGCAACCCGTTCCTCCGAGCATAAAATTGCGATACAACAATCCTCGCCAGACCTACCCACTGACCGCGCTAACATCACCTCAAAACAGCTGCTAAAACAAAGTAAAGTCATGGCTCGTTTAAGCGCAGAAGTTGATGTGTCACGCAAAGTAACATCGAACCAACCAAAGAAAAAATTTATCACCGCGCAAACAAAGGAATATCGCTTTGCCAGTTACGAAGAATCCTGGCGTAAAAAAGTGGAACGTATTGGTACTCTAAATTTCCCTGATGCGGCAATCCGCACCCAGCTTACAGGAAATCTCCGTATGTCGGTGACCATTAGGGCTGATGGCAGTGTTAAAAGCATTAAAATCACCAAATACTCAGGACATAAAACATTAGACGATGCAGCGCTTAGAATTGTAAAAATGGCGGCACCCTATGCACGTTTTCCGGATGAGATCAGCAAGGATTACGACGAAATAGTCATCGTGCGCACTTGGCAATTTTTGTCCGGTAAACGTTTAAAGACCAAGCGTTAAAATATAACGACTCAGACCCGCTTAGATTTAATTCGAAACATCTACTGCGAACGCCTATTGCACAGAATCTAAAAGACTTTTTGTGCTTGAAAAACAAGCACAAAAAGTAGCTGACGTCAACGAAGACAGGCTGAAA
This sequence comes from Gammaproteobacteria bacterium, assembly GCA_013152545.1. Classification (GTDB taxonomy): domain Bacteria; phylum Pseudomonadota; class Gammaproteobacteria; order SZUA-152; family SZUA-152; genus JAADGF01. Next base: position 21,820 of record JAADGF010000047.1, on the reverse strand, counting down.
AAACAGAAGTCGAGATGTAAAACCGGGACGTTATTACGTGCACGTTCCTGATATCGAAACACACATTCAAAACGCAATCACTAGAAAAACCAACCGTAAATTAAACCATTGCCAAATAACTTGTTATCTCCTAAACGCAGGTACATACTGACAACCATGGTGAAAACTGAATTTCTTACTAACCAATTTCTAATTGCAATGCCAAACTTAATGGACCCTAATTTCTTCCATTCTGTCACCTATATTTGTGAGCATAATGAAAAAGGCGCCATGGGTATTGTCATTAACCAGCCAGTTAACCTCACATTGAGCGAGCTAGCGCATCAAATGCAGCTAACCTGCATAGACTCCATCCAAATGGAGCAACCCGTGTTTCGGGGCGGCCCAGTGGAAACAGAGCGCGGTTTTGTTCTTCACCAACCCATGGGACAATGGCAATCCACCCTCAACATCACAGATCAACTCGGCATATCCACCTCCACAGACATCATTGCAGCATTGGCGGTCGGTGATGGCCCTGCACAATGCCTGGTCGCACTGGGGTACGCGGGGTGGGGGGCCGGACAACTGGAACGGGAAATGGTGGCAAATACCTGGCTCAGCGGACCCGCTGACACACATGTTATTTTCAATACCGACACTGAACATCGCTGGGAAGCAGCGGCCAACCTGCTCGGTGTTAACATTCACCACATATCAGGTGACGCTGGTCACGCGTGAGTGCAAAACACTGCCGCGTTGTACTGGGCTTCGATTACGGTACAAAACGTATCGGTATCGCTGTTGGTCAAGAACTAACCCAAACAGCCACGCCACTCACCACGTTATCTAATATTAATAATCAACCAGACTGGACAAGCATACAACGATTAGTTGATGAATGGTGTCCGCATGTCTTTGTTGTAGGCCTTCCCATCGCCGCTGATGGCGTTGAGCACGCAATGCAACGTGCGGCAAAACGGTTTGGCCATCAACTGCATCAGCGTTACAATGTAGCCACCTACTGGGTTGATGAACGATTGACATCCCTGGAGGCCGAACGGATTATTGCAGACTCAATGCACTTCAGGCTAAAAAGTAGCGTGAAACGCCGAGGTAAATCCCGCACAGCAAAAAAAAATACCACGAACAAGCTTGAAGTTGATAAAATAGCGGCAAGGTTAATCGTGGAAAGCTGGCTTGAGCAGCAACGCCCCTAAATCGAAACAATGCAACAAACACTAGGGGGTGTTAACAATCATTTTGACAGTCCTGCCGATGCTTATTTTACGACGAGGCTGATACTTGAATTTGCTAGGGAGGCTATCCGAACATAACGAAGTTCGTAGCGAATGCCATTTTGAGGCAAATTTTTCGTAAATTTGAGGCGAATAGTCATTCTATTCAATGAATAATTTACGGAAAATATGACCAAAATGGATTGTCCGCAGTAGACTTTTCATTCTCGAACAACCTCCTAGGTACAACATAATAAAGTCAAATAACCCCCCGGTGAGCTAGCGATGCAGACAGAATACGACGTTAACGTGCTAATCACGAGTATGGCAAATGATTTGCTAGAAAAACTAAAATCATTGCCAAAACAAGAGCTTTATATGGTCGGTATACACACGGGGGGAGTATGGGTTGCGCAGCGGTTACATCAATTACTCCAGCTCGAATTGCCCCTAGCCTCATTGGACATCTCTTTTTATCGTGACGATTTCAGTCGAATCGGTATAAACCCACAAATAAAACCATCCAAACTATCCGTTTCTGTGGATAATAAACACATTATTTTGGTTGATGATATTTTACACACGGGACGTACCATTCGTGCAGCAATGAACGAAATATTCGATTACGGACGACCTGCTTCCATTTTATTATCCGTATTAGGCGAACGTCAAGGCAGAGAATTGCCTATACAGGCTGACATTGTTGGCACACACATCGATTTAACGCACAATCAGCACGTAAAACTAACAAACCCCGATCATTTAACACTGCAAATAAGTGAAATTTAGCACCATGAAACGGCAACGAACAATCGTTACATTCACGGCATGATTCAAAAAAATATTCAACTCGACAATCAAGGCCGATTAAAACACCTGCTAACGCTGGAAGGTCTAACGCGCCAGATGATCATCGATATACTGGATGCCGCCGAATCATTTACTAGCGTCGCGGGCCAAGCGGTTAAAAAAGTGCCATTATTACGAGGCAAAACCATTGTTAATCTGTTTTTCGAAGACAGCACCCGCACGCTTACCACCTTTGAACTCGCCGCAAAACGCCTTTCTGCCGATGTGCTAAAAATCAACGTTAGAACATCGGCCACCAGCAAAGGGGAAAGCTTGCTGGATATGTTACGCAACCTCGAAGCAATGCATTGTGACATGTTTGTGGTGCGGCATGCAGAAAGTGGCGCCGCTCACTTTATCGCCTCCCACGTCGCTCCCCACATCAGTGTTATTAACGCTGGCGATGGCCGCCATGCCCATCCTACGCAAGCATTGTTGGATATGTTCACAATCCGGAAACATAAAGGTGAATTTGCGCCACTTACCGTTGCCATCGTCGGCGACATCATGCATTCCCGGGTGGCCCGCTCCCAAATTCACGCACTCACCACCTTGGGCGTTAGTGAAGTACGTGTTGTAGCACCAAATTCACTCATCCCTACAGCAGTTAATACCCTCGGGGTCCATGTATATCACGATTTATCGGAAGGCCTCCATAATGCCGATGTTGTCATTATGTTACGCTTGCAAAAAGAACGTATGCAAGGTGCAAACCTCCCCAGCGAACATGAGTATTTTCAACGATATGGATTGATACCGGAAAAAATGGCGCTCGCCAAACCAAACGCAATTGTTATGCACCCTGGCCCTATTAATCGTGGCGTTGAAATGTCCTCTGAAGTCGCAGACGGGCCACAATCTGTAATATTAGAACAAGTCTCCAACGGCATAGCAGTGCGTATGGCCGTTATGTCCTTGGTATTAGGCCGCCCCCTTGAAGGAACAATGACGTAATGACGCTGATCATTAAAAACGGGCATATCATCGACCCTGCTAACAACATTGATACCATTCAGGACCTTTACGTAATTGCAGGCAAGATCGCCGCTATCGGTCACCCACCAACGGATTTTAATGCGCAACAAGTCATTGATGCCACGGGACTGATTGTCTGTCCCGGGCTAGTAGATTTATGCGCACGCCTACGTGAACCGGGATACGAACATAAAGGTAATATCAAAACAGAAACCAACGCTGCCGCACGAGCAGGCGTTACCACGCTTTGCTGCCCACCCGACACAAATCCGGTCATCGACACACCCGCCGTCATCGAATACATTCAGGAACGCGCCCAGGAAGTGGGCAAAGCCAAAGTGGTGGTATTAGCGGCACTCACTCAAGAATTAAAAGGCCAACAACTCAGTGAAATGCATGCTTTAAAAAATGCAGGCTGTGTTGGTGTCAACAATGCCTCGCGAGCTGTCAACAGCGCCGTTATGCGCAGAGCGATGGAATACGCCGCCAGCGCTGACTTAACCGTGTTTATTGATGCCAACGACCCCGCACTCAGTGCAGATGGTTGCGCCCATGAGGGCGTCGTCAGTGTCCGCTTGGGACTTCCCTGCATACCGGAAACGGCAGAAACGATAGCCGTAGCACGAGAACTTCAGCTTATTCAACTGACTGGAGCCCGTAGTCATTTTTATCACCTATCCAGCGCGCGTGCCGTACAAATGATCGCAAGGGCCCAGTACGATGGGTACCCCATCACCGCAGATGTGACCACCCACCATTTGTTTCTTACCGAAATGGACATTGGCTATTTCAACAGCCAATGCAATGTCAGGCCCCCCTTAAGAACACAACGGGATATGGAAGGCTTACGGTCAGGCCTATGCCACGGCAGCATCAGTGCAGTCTGCTCAGACCACCAACCCCATGATATCGACGCTAAATTAGCGCCGTTCCCCAGCAGCGAACCAGGCATATCCGCGATTGAATCGTTATTACCACTGACCTTGCGCCTAGTGGACAACAATATACTCTCACGCTCAGAAGCCATTGCTAAGTTAACGCATCAACCAGCAACGATATTAGGCCTGAATGCCGGCCGTCTGGATATCGGTAACGCCGCCGATATTTGCATTTTCGACCCCGAACGTTATTGGGAATGCTCGCAACAAAACCTCATCAGCTTTGGTAAAAATTCGCCGTTTATTGGTTGGGAACTAAAAGGCGCAGTAACGCACACACTGTTAGACGGAAAGCTGGTATACCAGTTAAACCGGGCAGAAAATCAGTAGATCGGGCATGGGAGCACATCCCTCTGTCAATGATCAAAAGCGCGCAAGCTCAACCCGTATTCACCCACCAACCGTAGGCGACCACCCAAGAGCGTCGACGACAGGCACCGGTATGGTGGTATGCTTATCCCAAAAAAGCAAACAAAATCAGCGGCAATTTGAATCGTTACTGAACATTTAAACAATCAAGCTGAGCAATTACCCATGGACTTACTACCACCTCGAAGCACTCATCTGATAAATTTACGTGTAACCACCTCATACCCCAATAACCCAATATAATTGAGACACCAATCATGCACTTAGAAAGCGCCAGCAACATTAAAAACACGCACCGTGGCACACTGCTCGTGGAAGACGCCGAGATACTAAGCCATGAAAGCCTCCCAGGCCAGCAACATGTATTACGCCTCAAATCACCAGGGATCGCACGGCGCGCGCAAGCCGGACAATTCGCCCACATAAGCTGCGGCCCAGAGCTTGCCATGCGGCGACCGTTATCCATCATGCGTGTTGACAAAAATGCGGGATGGATAGAGTTTCTCTATAAAGTATTTGGCGCCGGAACAAAGCTCTTAACCCAACGTAGTGTCGGCGAACTCATCAGCCTAATTGGCCCTATCGGGAACCCCTTTAGTGCTCACACCGAAAAACCCCGCACCTTGCTCATTGGCGGCGGGGTTGGTATTCCACCGATGGTCTTCCTGGTGGATAGCTTGAAACAGCAAAAAATTAACAACTACAAGCCATTTGTAATAATGGGATCAGAAGTACCCTTTCCGTTCAGCCCCAGACCATCACAATTCATTATTCCAGGTATGCCGGATGCGGCTATCGGTGCCATGCCGTTAATGGAAGACTGGGGCATTCCCAGCCGCTTAGCAAGTCGGCAAGGTTATCCTGGTTGTTTCGAAGGCTACGTGACCGATCTAGCCCGCTGCTGGCTTAACGCTTTAAGTCGCCAGCAGCAAAATGAGGTTGAAATATTTGCCTGTGGACCACACCCAATGTTAGCAGCCGTCGCCAAAATGGCGGTTGAATATAGCTTACCTTGCCAAGTTTCATTGGAAGAATTTATGGCTTGCGCGGTAGGTGGTTGCGCAGGCTGCGTGGTTGAAGTAAAAACATCAAATGGCCCCGCCATGAAACGCGTCTGCGTGGATGGACCAGTATTTGATGCCAACACCGTATTTCCTGAAGAATCAAGATAGGGTATGAAGCGGGTGAAAAGGATGTTCAGTTCGCAAAACCACCGTCATTTGTGAACCCTAAAAATGTGCATATTTTGGTTGGAATAAACACCAAAACACTACCATTATTTAATCTAACACATCCGTTAAATCGTCGCGAGAGCGACGAAAAGGCTGAAAGCAAAAGAGTTTTTTGAACGACAGCATATCATCTATACATACGGCGAGCTCAGAAAATTCCAAAAAAGTCTTTTAGAATTTATACAATAAACATTCGCAGTAGACTCAACTAATGTGTTAGGGATAATTATTCCACATTGGGGAGCTGACCATAATCACGATAGTTTAAATAATCGGAAATAATGCGCGGGTGGTCAAATGCAAGTTTCGGCAACAAACCAGCAGGATCAACGAGCTGTAAAGCGGCCGCATCATCCGCCGCGCAAGGCTTGTCCGTTGCTTCTGCGATATAAACAACACTGACCGTATGACCGCGTTGATCACGCGCCGGATCGGAATATACCCCTAATAGCGTTTTCAGTTTAACGCTCAGACTTGTTTCTTCCATCGCTTCACGCCGAGCCGCTTGTGTCACGCTTTCACCAATGTCCACAAATCCACCAGGTAACGCCCAGCCAAAGGGAGGGTTTTTCCGTTCGATCAGCACGATAAGGGGTTGACAAGACTGTTTAATAAGGCTCGAATTAACGTCCAACATTTCAATAATAATATCAACAGTTAACAACGGCGTATTGGGTCGGGTTTGTTGATTCATCGTAGCACCTGTTAATCATGCAATGTGTTTAAGCTAAACGCATCAGTAAAGCGATTGTACGACGGCTGCTTCCCGAACAGGCTCCTAGACAATAAAGGCTGCGGCTAACCCTAAAAACGTGAGAAAACCAACCACATCTGTCACCGTGGTAAGCACTACACCACCAGCCAGAGCAGGGTCAATACCTAATTTTTTTAATATTAAAGGTATGGTGGCACCTGCCAGCGCAGCAACCACCAAATTCACCAGAATGGCCACCGCGATAATCGCGCTAAGCTGTGGATCTTTAAACCAAAAAAACGCAACCAGAGCGACAATAAAAGACCATAAAAGACCATTTAACGCACCCACAGCCAATTCTTTATTCAGCAGTTGTTTAGCGTTAGCACTACCAACCTGACCGGTTGCGATCCCTCTTATTACCAAGGTTAATGTTTGGCTACCCGCAATGCCACCCATACTGGCAACAACAGGCATTAGCACGGCTAATGCCACCAGTTTTTCGATAGTGGCTTCAAATTGGCCGATGACCCAGGAAGCCAATAAAGCAGTCACTAAATTGATACCTAACCATACCGTGCGCCGCCTGGAGCTTCTAATGACAGGCGCAAACATGTCGTCCTCTTCACTCAAGCCGGCCATACTCAGGATCGAGTGGTCGGCTTCGTCGCGAATCACATCCACTACATCATCGATAGTTATACGACCGATCAAATTATTGTTCTCATCCACCACAGGTGCGGAAATCAGGTCACGCTGCTCAAATAAGCTGGCGACATCGCTGGCCGACATGGAAGCCGGAATGGCATCCGTCTCGCGGGACATAATGTCAGCTACCATAAACGTCGGGTCCCGTGTTAATAAATCGGTAAGCACCATGGTGCCCTGGTATTTACCATCGCGGTTAACGACAATCAAGTTATCCGTCATTTCGGGAATGGCGCCCAACACACGTAAATAGCGAATCACGACATCCAAGGTGATGTCTGCACGTACGGTAATGGTATCGGTATTCATGAGTCCACCCGCGGTGTCTTCCGGGTAAGACATCATGGCTTCCAGCCGTAACCGATGTTGCTCATCTAAAGATTGCAGTACTTTTGTGGTGACGTCGTCTGGCAAGTCGATGAGTATGTCGGCCAGATCGTCAGTGTCATAGCTTTGCGCAGCAGCAACCAACTGGTGATCTTCTGCACCTTCGATGAGTTCAGCACGCACGTCATCGTTAACGTGTAACAGCACGTCACCGTATTCTTCCAGATCAACCAGCGACCACAGATGTCCGCGTTGTTCGCGTGGCAAAGATTCCAATAGATGAGCAAGCTCGGCGGGATGTAACTCTTCGAGCTTTTGTTGTAATTGATCCACATTGCCCTGCTGGATCAATATGTCAATCGCTTGCAGGCGCTCGGAAGTTTGATCTTGTGTGCTGACCCCAGGCATTAGTATGTCCTAAACTAAACTGGGGAAGTGTAACCTATTAATATGGCAAAAGAACAGGTTGTTACCAAGAATACGCTAAACACTTCGGAATCACCGTATGGTTGATTATTCCATTTCACCAAAGCGGTCATCGACGAGGCTTTTGATTTCCTGCACTGCCTGTTCTTCATCTTCGCCATCAGCGCTTATGTTAATAATAGTGTGTTGGCTGGCAGCCAACATCATAACGCCCATAATGCTTTTTGCATTAACTTGTTTACCGTCTTTGCTGACATGTACTTCACTGTGAAACTGGGATGCTAACGAAACCAGCTTGGCGGCAGCCCTGGCATGCAACCCTAACTTATTGATAATTTTAAGTTGTTCTGTTTTCATATAAATTTACGCTTTATTTTTATGGCTGGTAATCACAACGCCCTCGCTACCGCCGCGGGCTGCCGTTTCAACCAATTGCTCCAGACTGAAGTTGGGGTAGTTCAATGCCCGCATCAACATTGATAAATTTAAACCGGTTACAACCGTTACCCGATTATCTTCAACCAAGCGGTGAGCAATATTACTAGGCGTTGCACCGTATAAATCGGTTAATACCAACACCCCTTCGCCGCAATCCAAATTTTGCACATGTTGCTTGGCATCGTCGAAGAGTTGGTCGGGGTTGGCATCAAAAGGCACGCTTAAGGTTTTTGTATCTAATGGACAGACACCCAAAATGGTTTTAATGGTTTGCAAAGCCACATCACCTAGATTTTCATGCGTTATTAGCAAGAGTCCTACGCTCATTTTAAATCCCGGTGACGTACACTGACATTATCTCTGATTGCTTTAAAGGTTTCTGCTAATTCATGGGCCAAATACACGCTACGATGCTGACCACCAGTACAACCGATAGCAACGGTTAAGTAACTACGGTTTTCAGACTCAAACCGGGGTATCCAGGTCTGCATAAATTGCTGAATATGATCGTACATTTCAGTGACTGCAGGCTGCTCATCTAAAAAATCGATTACTGGCTGATCCAGGCCAGTTAGGTCTCGCAGTGAAGCCTCCCAATGAGGATTCGGCAAGCAACGAATATCAAAAACATAATCTGCATCAGACGGCAAACCGTGCTTAAAACCGAAGGATTCGAATAATAGCGATAGAGACTGACTAGTGCTACCACTAATGCGCTGCTTCACTAAATCGCGTAACTGATAAATATTGGTAAGGCTTGTGTCGATAATTAAATCCGCACGGGCAGCAATGGGGTCCAATAACTCCCGCTCTTTTTTAATCGCTTCTATGAGCGGTATTTCCTGCTCGGTAAGAGGATGTTTGCGTCGCGTTTCGCTGAATCGCTTCAATAAAATATTATCATCAGTATCAATGAAAATAATTTCCACCACCACGCCTTTGTTTTTTAACTGTTCGAGAATATACGGAAATCGATGCAGTTCGGCGGGCAAGTTTCGCGCATCAATACCAACAGCGGTGTAGCTCATTGTTTCATTCGGTGGGCTTTGCACTTGTTCTGCGAAGGCAGGCAATAAACCCACGGGCAGATTATCGATACAATAATAATCGAGGTCTTCCAAAACGTGTAGGGCGGTGCTCTTTCCTGAACCCGAGACACCGCTAATGACGACCAACTTCATTGTGTATTGGATTCCAACAGTTTTTGTTGTTTGTGCATGAAATTAAGAGAAGCATTATACCCTGATTGAAGCTGAATGTACTGCCTTGTTACGGCTTCCACCAAAACCGCAAGGTTACGACTAGGTACCACTGGAACACTGCTGGCCTGAACTTCCACATCAAGCAAATTATAGGTGTCATCACTACCATTCAGTCGATCAAGCAACATAATTTCTTTATCGTCCATTGATTTCAATCGTATAATCAAGTGTAGATTTTTAGCCTGCTTGATGACACTGTCACCAAACATTATTTGCACATTAAGCACACCAAGACCATTCACTTCTATAAAGACACCATGCATAATTGAAGATTCAGCTAATTTGTATTCAAGATAATAATGCAGGCGATTGACAACTATCTGACGACTTACTGCGGAAGAGAATAAAGGCGTATTGGATTTGTTCGCGTTGTAAATAAACGGCTCTCCCACACTTAAATCATCAGCAATGATAACGGCGGCGGGGTGTTCATTGAAAAGCTGCTGAAGCACATCGTGGTAAGAGTTTTCACCCAGGTTTTCGAAATATTTAAATTCCCATTGACCTAGCACCTGAACTTGATTCGGATGTTTACCTAACTGACCCAAAACCCACGTTAGTGAGAGTTTGTGTTCATGTAATTCAAAGAGCGCCTCTGTAGTGACTTTCTCTGGCATTGGTCCAGACGTTACCCTATAGCTTGTGGTTGTTGAAAATCAGCTCGCATTTGCGATGGGTATATCGAGGGGCTAGCTAGCTTTTTTCCAATGACTAAGTAACTGGTAGATAACGTCCTGATTTTTAGCCGCACGTAACTCGGTGCGGAAATTTTCATCACTGAACATTTCGGCCAATTGAGCTAACAACTGCAAATGTTCTTCTGTGGATTTTTCAGGAACCAGAAGTGCAAACAATAAATCAACCGTTTGATTGTCCGCAGCATCATAATCTACCCCCTTCTGCAACTGAACAAACGCAGCAATAACCGTGTCGGTGTCTTTGACGCGCCCATGCGGAATGGCAACCCCATAACCAATACCGGTACTACCGAGCCGTTCTCGTGCAGTCAGGGTGTTGATAATATCTTGTGTTACCAGTGACGATGATGTATTGGAAACTATCATGTCGCTGATCTTTTCTAACACACGCTTCTTACTGGAAGCGCCAAGATCACAGGCAACCCGTTCGGGGGCAATAATATCAGAAATATTCATAACACAATATTGTGATTTAAATTCTTATTCGTAATTTCATTTTCAAGGGTTTCGTCAATAACATAAATGCTTTTACGCCCCTTGGCTTACCTTGTGATTTTTAGCTAATAATAACGAATAAGCAAGGAACCCGTTAGTTTTTTTCATTTTGTTATTTTTGATGACTTGTTGTTTCCGCTTTATATTGTTTAGTTTAGCGAACATTTATAATATTGCGCTGAAAACCAATGTTAATTAGCTGCAAAAAAATATATATTACGGCTAAAACCCGAGTAACTAATCTTATTAATTTCCAGCGCAATGATTAAAACGATTTAATTATCTGAGCCGCCGCATTCTATCCACTAACCACACACCGTGAACTGACCACGTTTAGAGTTGTGCCCGTTTGTGAGAACCGTCAGTACGATGGTCCGTGAGCTTTTCCTTACGTTTAATGATTTGACGGTCCAGCTTATCCACTAAAGCGTCTATGGCAGCATACATATCCGGGTTTTCGGCAAAAGCGAATACATTATTGCCGTTAATCGGCACAGTTGCTTCGGCTTTTTGCACCAATTTTTCAACGCTCAAAATGACATCAATATTAGATACTTTATCAAAATGTCGCTCTAATCGTTCAAGTTTACTTGTAACATAATCGCGGAGAGCTTTTGTTACTTCAATATGATGCCCATTGACATTAACTTGCATATAAGGTCTCCCATCGCCCAATGGCGGCTAAGGTAAATAAAAAATCAGTGCGTTAACGCCACACCGGGTATATCATCGTCGAAGCGATTATTATTTTATTGAAGAGGTGTCCTGAAACCGATAAAATTAACGCCCTCACTAAGCAACTGCATGTTAGCTTATTATAGTACGAAACGAATGCCAGCGGGAAATTCATACTGTATTTTTACATCAGACGCTTACGTTCGTTTGACGGTGGTATAGCCATTGCCTCACGGTATTTGGCAACAGTGCGGCGCGCCACATTTATCCCTTGCTTTTCCAGCATACAGGCCAATTTGTTATCACTTAAGGGTTTGTTGGCTTGCTCCGATGCAATGAGCTTTTTTAACATAGCTCGTATAGCCGTTGCTGAGCACTCACCACCACTCGATGTACTTACATGGCTGGAGAAGAAATACTTAAGCTCATAGATACCTCGCGGAGTATGCATGTACTTTTTGGTGGTAACGCGCGAGATGGTGGACTCATGCATACTAACAACTTCTGCAACATCATGCATTACCAGCGGTTTCATGGCTTCATCGCCATATTCCAGAAATGCCCGCTGCCGCTCAACAATACAAGTGGCAACTTTCAATAAAGTTTCATTGCGACTCTTGAGGCTCTTCAGAAACCAGCGGGCTTCCTGTAAATGATTTTTCAAAAACGAGGTATCACTACTGTTTTGGCTACCTTGGGCCATACCGGCATATAACGAATTAATAGAAAGCCGGGGGGTTACCTCAGGATTTAATTCAACACGCCAAACACCCTTGACTTTGCGGACAAAAACATCTGGGATAACGTATTCAGGTTGGCTGTCTGTTATTTGGCTACCGGGGCGGGGGTTCAATGACTGAATTAAGTTTATTGCTTGTTGTAACTCATCTTCATTAAGCTTTAAGCGCCGCATTAACAAATTGTAATCCCGGCTTGCCAACAACTCAAAATGGTCAGTTACGATACTTTTTGCCTCTGTTAACCAAGGTATATCAGAATCACAAATATCCAGCTGCAATTGCATGCACTCGCGAATATTACGAGAACCAACGCCGGGCGGGTCAAAATTTTGTATCTGCCGCAACACCGATTCTACTTCATCCAGTTCTACGCCTTCATCATCAATATCGTTGCCTTCATTTAAGCTTTGCAGAATATCGTCCAAATTAGTGGCGAGGTATCCATTATGGTCAATTGCATCAATAATAGCGGTGGCAATTGCCATATCTGTTTCACTAAAAGGGGTCAACAACATTTGCCATTCAAGGTGTTGCGCTAAGTTTTGATCGCTACTGCTGGGTTGTTCAAAATTGCGCATCTCGGAATCAGTTGACGTGCGGCTAGGTGGCGTGTAACTTTCATAAGTATCTTCCCAGGAACTGTCTACGGGTAAGTCATTGGGCATGCCCACGTCGGCACCAGTGTCAATCTCACGATCTACGGCAGTGTCTTTATCTGCAAACTCTTTTTCCAAGATGCTTTCTTGTGAAATTTCTTTCGATTCTGATTGCGAATTTAATGAATCGTTTTTTGAGGAGAGTGCGTCGGCTGAATTCAATTCGCTATTGGCGTCATCCTGCGTCTCTAACAGCGGGTTTGATTCCAGAATTTCCTGGATTTCAGTTTGTAATTCCAATGATGACAGCTGCAACAGGCGGATGGCCTGCTGTAACTGAGGCGTCATCGTTAGGGATTGACCTAACTTGAGTTGCAGCGTCTGTTTCATTTTAATTTAGCAGTCGTAAGAGGTTGATGATTTTAAATGTTACCGCGCACTCTAAAAGCGCGGATTGATCTACCTGTACAATATCAATGATACTATTTAAATCGTGATCCTGCTTTAATAAAAAAACTCTCTCGGTGTCTTACATTGTAGCAAGCTTATCTTAGTATAGTGCTTGATCTTAGTATAGTGCTTGAATTTAAAGTCGGAAATCCTCTCCTAGGTAAACTTTTTTAACTTCATGATTTTGAAGAATTTCTTTTGGCGTCCCTTGAGCCAACACAGAACCTTCGCTCATTATGTAGGCACGTTGACAAACCCCCAAGGTTTCTCTTACATTGTGGTCAGTAATTAAAATTCCAATTCCTTTCTTTGTCAATTGGTTGATTATTCGTTGTATATCGATGACTGAAATAGGATCTACACCAGCAAACGGTTCATCCAATAAAATAAATTTTGGCTCTGTGGCCAGCGCACGAGCAATCTCGACGCGCCGACGCTCTCCGCCAGATAAGCTCATACCCATGGAATCGCTAATATGAGAAATGTTTAAATCATCGAGAATCAAACCCAGCTTTTGTTGTTGCTGTTGTAACGTTAGGTCCTGTCGTGTTTGAAGAATTGCCAAAATATTATCTTGAACCGACAATTTACGAAAAACAGATGCTTCCTGCGGTAAATACCCGATACCAAGGCGTGCACGGGCATGCAGCGGATATGTGGTTATGTTTTGGCCGTCCAATAAAATGCTGCCCATATCACAAGGAACCAATCCCACGATCATATAAAAACTGGTGGTTTTTCCAGCACCATTGGGGCCCAATAATCCCACCACCTCTCTGCTGTTGACCTCAAGAGAGACCTGCCTCACCACCTCCCTCGACTGATAACGTTTCGCGAGGTTTTTTGCGACCAGAATGCTCATCAATCAACTGGCTTGTTATTAGACTGAGGTGACACCGGAGGAATATTTTGTTTTTCCGGATGTATCGTAACCTGCACCCGTTGCGTGCCTTGTGCTGACACCGCAGCGGTCACCACTTCCGTACGTGTGTGGTATTCGATTCGATTACCGCTAAACGTGTTTCGGCCCTGACTGAGCTTTGCAGTATCAAGTAATACAACCCGCTCTTCGTTGGCAAAATAGTCTAATTGCCGGGCTTCTGCGTTGATATCGTTTTTAGGGCTGCGTTGCTGATAAGTCACGGGACTCCCCGTCGCGGTAATGCGCAAAAGCTTACCGTCGCGGCTAAATACCGTAATAACATCGGCACTAACACGAATATCACCTTGTGTTAATATCACATTACCGCTGTAAACGCTCTTGCCTTGTTTTTCGCTTAGGGTCGCTTTATCTGCTTCGATATTAATCGGAGTGGTTTCAGCAGCTTTGATTTCGGCGCGAATATCGCCAACAAACAACACTGCGAATACGCTCAGCAACATCAACACCACTCGCAATAGTTGCACTGTCTTTTTTTTTGAAATCGGCGAAACCAGGCTCTGGTCGCACCAACAGAAAATATCAGTACGCATATTTGCCTCGAATTTGAGATAATAATTCGATAGTGCCTGTTTCAAAATAGGCTTTCATACCCATCGATGTTAATCTGTTGCCGTCCTGTTGAATAATAACCATACCCTTGGATTCAGCGTAATCATCCTTTACATAAATACGTAAATGTTGGGTATCAATTGTAAGCGCAGCAGTTGGTGGCTCGCCATAGCCTCCAGGAGCGGACTCACGCATTAATTCGCCAAACATTGAGCCAGTTGCCGCAGGCTTTATAATTTTTACATTACCGAACATCGTGATTTCATCACCAGCTTGCAACACAGTACCTTGTTGCGCACTAACTTGCCATAGACTGCGCTTCTCTTTGAATATCGTCACCAGCGGCCGCACTAATTCAGAACGGTCATCATTGGCATAATGTGTTAGTTGTTGTGCCGCAAGTCGTCTCAAGGGAACACCGTTTTCGTTCATTTCTGTCGAAACAAATTTTTCCATGAAAAAATCGGGGCCTTCCCGTGACACAGAAGGTTTGTTTTCGTCAGGACGAATCAACGATAAGCTCCACCAACTAATGGTGGTCAACAAAAGTAGAAAAACAAAAATGCTGAGTTGACGCATCATAAGATAATGTTAAACAATATCAATTTTGACACAAGGAGCCTCAAAGAAGTCTTGTATCGATAATGACAAGCCATCACTAAAATAATATTTCCTGTGAAACCAGTTTTCCTGTGAAACCAATGAGACAGCGCATAACATCACGCAGAATCCCTGGGGCTTAAACGTGCACGTTCTTAAGTAAGATATTTTAACATGGCAGGCTCATACGTGCCCTGCGCTTTCATGATTAACTCACACACATCACGCGCAGCACCACGCCCCGCGTCCAGGGTAGTAACCCAATGCGCGTGCTTTATTGCTAACGGGTGAGCACCCGGCACTGTAATCGCCAAGCCGGCGCGGATCATTACCGGTAAATCCACAACATCATCGCCTACATAAGCGACTTGATCTGCCGTTAGGGACAATTTTTCAAGTAACGCTTCAAATGCGGGTAATTTTTCCAATTGGCCTTGATACACATGAGTGATGTTAAGGTTTTGCATTCGGTGTTTAACAACATCAGAGGTACGACCAGTAATAATGCCAACATCAACACCTGAGGCTATCAGCATTTTCATGCCATGACCGTCTCTGGAGTTAAAGGCTTTGTATTCCTGTCCGTCATCACCATAGAACAAGCTGCCGTCGGTTAATACACCATCAACATCAAAAACCACCAGTTTAATCTGTTTCGCTTTTTCTGTAATATCTTGAATATCTTGCACCGTTTTAATTTCCATTAGCCATTCAATAGCGGTTGTTTCACTTAAATATGATCGGTATTGCCTATTGTAGTGGGTGGCCGGCGATAAAGTGGTTTATCGTAATCACCGTGCCTCATTTACATCACCCCTGCACGAAGCAGGTCTTGCAGGTTCAAAGCACCCACCAACTTACCATCACTGTCTACCACAGGTAATGAGTTTATTTTGTATTGTTGCATTATACGCAGTGTTTCAGCTGCCAAAGCATCTGCTGTTGTGGTCTTGCAGTTTTTAGTCATCGCATCGGCTATCTTTATCGTGTGCACATTCACTTCACCATGGTCAAGCACACGACGCAAATCACCATCAGTAAAAACCCCAACAACAACATTGCATTGGTCCACAATGGTGGTAATACCCAACCCCTTTTGCGTCATCTCAATTAACGCATCGTTTAAGCTGGCCGATTGTAAAACACGCGGCGCGCTGCTACCAGCATGCATAACGTCTTCAATTCGGAGTAACAGGCGTTTACCGAGTGAACCACCGGGATGAGAAAGTGCAAAATCCGCCTCTGTAAAACCGCGTTGTTCCAATAGGGAAATTGCCAGGGCATCGCCCATCGCCAATGCCGTTGTAGTGCTTGTTGTGGGCGCCAGCCCCAATGGGCAGGCTTCTTTAACAATGCTAACATCAAGATGCGCATTGGCATTACGCGCCAGAGTAGAGTCTCGATTACCAGTCAACGCAATCAGCGGTACACCAAGGCGTTTAATGACACTTAACAAGCTGGTGATTTCAACCGTCTCTCCCGAGTTGGAAAACGCCATGACAACATCACTGCGCGTTATCATGCCCAAATCACCATGGCTGGCTTCACCAGGGTGTACAAAAAAAGCAGGGGTGCCAGTGCTAGCCAATGTCGCGGCGGTTTTACCGCCAATATGACCCGACTTGCCCATTCCCATAACAACAATACGGCCTTTGCAATGCAGTATTAATTCACAGGCTTGAATAAAATGATCATCAATACGCCCGACCAACGCCGCAATAGCATCTGCTTCATTTTTTAACACCGCTTGCGCCAGCGTTTTTACGTTATCCTTGTTCATCGATCTGAGTTCATTGATCAGAGCTCATTGCGTCAGATAATATTGAGTTACCAGTATGAACGACGCTTAAATTGGATGCGTTTAAGCCGATCCAGCCGTAGGCGATATTTCAGTAAAATACAACCAAGCCATATAACCGCCATAAAGCATTAATAATAAGAAACCTTCAATACGATTTATCTGTCCCTTGCCGCGAAAACCATAGGCCATAATAAACATAGCAACGGTTAATATTAACATGGTCGCGTAATCGCGGGTTAGTATTTCAGGGGTTAAGGGGGCAGCGCTAATACTACTGCCGACACCAAGCACCGCTAATAAATTAAACAAATTAGAACCAATGATATTACCAATAGCAATATCATCTTCACCTTTGAGCGAACCGGTCACCGACACCGCTATTTCCGGCAAACTGGTGCCGATAGCAACAATGGTCAAGCCAATAATCAATTCGCTAATGCCAAACGCCGTGGCAATATTTACCGCCCCCCAAACCAATAAATATGAACTGAAAACCAGTGCCACCAAACCGATTAGAGTCCAGAAAATTGCCCTATTAGTCGCCATGTTATGGGGTACTTCCGCTTCAAATTCCTTTTCCAACGGATCACCATGATTTCGTTCGCGACTTGCCAGCCACCACATCCAGGTGACAACACAAACGGTACCAAATAACAAAAACAAACCATCCCACCGGCTTAATTCATAATCCAACATTAAACCCAGAACGCCAAAGGATACTAAAAAAAGGACGGGGTATTCGCGCTTAAGTGTTTGGGACCCCACCACCAATGGCGAAACAAGGGCACTGAGGCCCAATACCAACGCTATATTAGCGATATTAGAGCCAATGGCGTTACCCACGGCAACGCCGGGGCTGCCTGAGAAAGACGCCGTGCCTGCTACAAAAATCTCCGGCGCAGACGTACCAAACCCCATAATCACCATACCGATAATAATGGCAGACACCCCCAGGTTATTCGCAATAGCCGATGCGCCGATAACAAATCGATCAGCACTCCAAACCAAGAGCACCAAACCACCAACAATCGCCAACCAGGAAAGCCACATAATTAAATTAACCAATAATAATGAATAAATATTAACGAACAGAACTACCTAAAGAGATTATCCAAGAATCGGCGTCGTCGCGAGGGAGCGCCACCTTGAGCCAGTTTTTCGATCATTTGAGGCAAATAGCCATTCCTTTTTAACGTAAATAAGCGAAAAAACGGACTCAAGATGACGCTCCCTCGCGACGGCAGCTATTCTCGGACACAGGCTCCCTAGAGAATCGGCATTATAGTGGGGATTGCAGCGCAAGCGTAGTCTTATTGCGGTTTTAACATGAGTAATGCGCTAAAAATCAAGGATATGCTTGTTTCAAGCTGAAATTATCCATTGGACAACATACACAGTACGTTTTTTTATCGTGACAAGTCAGTCACAACAATTCCTTCACCGTGGGCAATATAGCGAGCGATTGCAACGACTCGCAATGACACCAGACACAATAAAAAATGCACTCAATGTACCAGGTGGGCGTACTCACTCTATCAATCATACCCCGAGCATGGTCTACCTGATGGGAACCTCTGATGCGAATGATCCCGTTGGTGATTCATTTCATTATCCCGGCACATCCGTGAATCATCACTTCCGCAACGATTCACGGATGTGTCAGGATAACATTTAGTTTTTCTCAATAACAGACACCGCTCAACTGATCAGATACACACAGTTTTATTCTCGCCTGGAAACAGAAACACAAAGGAAAGATACAGCTAAGCTCAGGCGCGCACCCGAATTTGCTTACTTGTTTTATAAACGAATCGCTGGACTTCATGATCGACACATTAAAAGCCATCGCTGTAGCGCTTGGAGGCAAAGCGCAGTGAATGTCTTGTTGATTTCCCAGTGTAATAAAAGAGCACTCACCGAAACACGCCGTATTCTCGATCAGTTTGCCGAAAGGCGAGGGGATCGCACCTGGCAAACGCCGATCACCCTGCAAGGCCTTGCAAACCCTGCACAAAATGCTGCGCAAAACGGCACGTAAAAATACCGCCGTTGCCTGCCACTGGATACGGGGAAAAGACCATAGCGAATTGATGTGGATTGTTGGTAATGTGCGGCGTTTTAATGCCCACGGGGCGACACCCACCAATACCACCACGAGAGACGTATTGCGCCGTCATGACGAAAACGATTGGCACAGCACGGAAGACATTCGACTGCTCGCCTCGATGACTGCCCTGTTTCATGACTTGGGTAAGGCCAACGATGCCTTCCAGAAAAAATTGCAAAGTAAAAAACCGGTTGCCGACGCCTATCGCCATGAATGGGTGTCACTGAGATTATTCGAGGCCTTTGTTGGGCAAAGTACGGATGAAGAATGGTTAAAACGTTTGGTGGAATTACCGCTTAAAAATGACCAAGCTTGGCTTAAAGAACTTCAATGCGATGGCGTGGACAAAAACACACGAAGCCCCTTTAAAAAGCTACTGCCCCTGGCGCAAGTGATCGGCTGGTTGGTTGTCAGTCATCACCGTATGCCGACGTTGCGTGATGCTGAAAAATCCAGTGACCATGACCTGCCGTATTTACCTAAGGCTATTAACGCTGCCTGGTGCGGTACGCAGGGAGATCTGGACGACAAGCAAAAAGCGGCCTGCTGGAATTTTAAAAAGGGCCTGCCTTTCGATAGCAGACATTGGTGTGAGCATATCAGCAAGCTTGCCAGGCAGATGCTGAAACGGCCCCAGCTACTCAACACCCCGTATTTCCCACGAAAACACGGATAAGGGTTTTGATGACGACATTTTGTTCTAAGAATAAATAGAATCAGACGAAATACGAAAAAGTAGATCCGCAGTTATTATGCTGCATTCTGCGGCAAATAACTGCGGATTTGAACCGGCGGTAACAGGCGGGGCTGTCTATACGCTATTCGTTCTGAGCAAAGGCTTATTACGAGCAGCAAATAGCTAAGGGGAAAAGCCATAATGTGGCGGTTAGATCCTTGGGGCATTCAAATGGATAAGAATCGTCTTCAGGTGTTGGAAAGACCGTAAACCTTATGACGAATCCACTTATCTGAACGCTCTAAAAAAACGTGGTTCACCACTTTTAATGTCGATGCTGAATTCCTAATAAAGGGCTTGCTGTCCACCTCAGGGCGTGTTGTTTGTTATGCCTAGTTAATATGACTGCTCGCTATTAATCCCCAAAGCTCTTCTGGATTGTAAATCGGCAGCTTGGTATTTTTATAATCTTTTGTATTTCTAGTCACGATGCCATCCACTTCGCTACACTCACCAGAATAATATTGAACTGCATCTTCAAAACCAGAAAATCTTGAATTAATTGATAGCCCTAAAACTCTTGAGTTAACCTTTGCAATTCTAAAAAGCTTCAATAATTTTTGAATTTCAATTTTAGCTTGTTTTTTGTTCCGTGCTTTCGAGATTAGATAGTCCAGCGTAGTAATTGTAGTTGCACATAGATAACCTTCTATTTTCTTGTTTTCAACCATCCCCACAAGACTTGCTGAAAGTTCGACAAAATCTTTTCTCGCCAGCAGCACATCAAGAACAACGTTAATATCGAATAAGACTTTCAGAGGTATTTTTCCTCTAAATGTCTTTTGTAATCATCCAGGGTTACATCGGTACTCTCCAATACCCCTATTAACGATTTCGTAATAGTCGGAGTTTCAGTACCTTCTACATCTTTTGTTAACAGCTGAAAATAATCAGAAACAACCTGAGAAAGTGACTTATCATGCTGTTTTGCAAAGGTTTTTGCTTGTTTTATAAGCGAATCATCTAACCTAAGCGTCAATTTGCTTTGCATCGAAACACCCTCGTGACGTATTAACTTCACACAAATAATACGTCACAACATCGCATACGTCAATACTGGCTTGGCGCTTCAAATCTAGGCGGTCTTTTTGATGAACTTTATGACACTTCCACTACTTTTAGAATGAATTAATATTGATGGCTGGTTACACAGTTTTTTAACCACGACAAAACAAAATGGATAACTCTTCTCACTGCACTTTACGATATTTTTGCACTCAAATTTTTCTTATTAAAATCACGGCTGATTTTTTTAACCAAAATAGTTAGCATTTATATTCAATGCTTTCTCCTGAGACACTTATAACTTTATCATTAACCAACTGATTCAAGTGGTTTTGAATTGCAACTTCATTTCCTTGTATGCGTAAACGAGATGCAATGTGATTTTTTAGACTTGAGACTTTTTGAGGGCGCTTTTCTTTCGGCCTTTCAGTGAAGCTGCTTATGAGTATATTTTTTGCGTTTGATGCAGATGCAATTTTTACTTGCCTGCACATTCTTCCATTCAACTTTACGTGAGCGATAAGAGGTGAAAAACCATTGTCATTGCTGATTATTTCAAATGTAATGTCACTTTCTGCTTCATGATCAAACTTGCCAAGATAGTAGGATAAGTGAAAATCAAGATTGTTCGCTTGCACTCCTTTAAGCTGCACCAAAACCATTTCAATTGGAGAATCATACTTTTTTTCTCCAAAATCGACCTTTGGTTGCTTGGCACCCAGAAAGATGATTATTTTTTTGTAATCAGACAATGTTACTTTGCTTAAACAGCCAATATTTTCATAGTCAATAAATGCCCATTTCACAGTACGCCCCTTTCAAAATACTTAATATTTTTATTATAAAGCTTTTCATTTTCACTAATTTCAAGCAAAGCTTCTTATTTAGTTTCCGGCAAGCGTCACGGTAGGAATGCCAGTCACCTGGCCCCCCCGCACAGATCCCCGCATGAAGTTTTCCCTCACGGGGCTCCTCGGTTACACTCGTTTC
>JAADGF010000054.1 GCA_013152545.1 Gammaproteobacteria bacterium | reverse complement strand
ATCAAGGCAGTATTGGGGCAGGGCAGTACTGAGGTCAGACTCGAATTAAAATCACATTCTGGAGTTTAATTCGAGTCTGACCCCAATACCGTTGGTTTTTTTGTGCAACAATGGAGCGTAGCGGAATGCACAAAAGAACCAAAATTCGCATTGTCCGCTGGAACGACTGGTTATATGCAACCTTAATTTACCGACATACTTACAATCTCGTACACATCTGATTTACTAACAACATTCATCTGCCATAACATTTCACGCTCAGTATTCGAATATTTTACTTTCCATAGTGTTTGAACAGAATCAATCTTATTCAAATTCCCTAATGCATCTATTGACACCATGTCTCCACAACTTTTTTTCAGCTTTTCACATACCTCAATAAATCTCTCTTTTGTAAAAAATGTGCCCTCTTTAGATATAACAGATTGATCCATCAAAGAACTCATTTTATCAAAATCGAATTCGTTATGAGCCTTGATCACCCTTGCTACTAATTTCTCTAGCGATTCAATTGAACTCACTTTACCTTTCCTCTAAGCATATAACGTCGCCCATAACCGGCAATTTACCACGTTGTTTGGTTTGCGTAAAATTGAGCGTAGCGAATACGCAAACCAAACAACGTGATAAATTGTCCGAGTTAATGGGCCTTGCTATATCATTCGTTTAGCCAAGTCAATGCATTTTCTTTGCTCTCGAAGTACTTCACTTCACCAGAAATAAACCACGCCCCAATCTTCGCAGTAATCTCTTGCCAATTTTTATTTCCATATATAGCTATTTTAACAAACTCATTTCCATGCTTTAGACCAAGCTTGAAATCATCCCATGCTGCCCTTAGTTCCCAACCCTCCATTTCTGTTCCATCGATTAGAGCTTTTACCTGTGGCTCTTTAACCGCACTCAAAGCAGAATCAATCATTGGTGTGATAGTTTCGTAGTCTTCATGCGTGAGTTTTCCTACGGCCTTTAGTGAGAGAAAGAAATTAGCACCAGATCTTTCGATGCCTATTGAAAGACCATGTCTTACGAGACTCATATTGATATGCTCCTGATTAGATATAATGCCTTGCTAACCTTCGGACAACGAAGGAGTTTTTTTGTGGTAAAATGCGAAGCATTGCCACAAAAAAACTCCGCAGTTGGCCGTCCGTATTGAGCAACTGGTTGGACGAAGCCGCTATCGCGGAGAAAAAACCTCGACGCCCGAAAAGTTGTAAAGTGTAACCTCAAGCCCTCGCGTAGAGGGATTATTCAACCACGAATATGAGGTTACAATCGTATGACATCATCATCCAATAAAGAATTCAAGCAGAATTACCAAACACACCTGAAACACCTGAAGCTCAAAGGCCTGCAACCGAAGACCATTGAGGCCTATTCTCGCGCTATTCGTCGCATCGGTCAGTATTTTGGCTATAAAATCAATAAACTGACTGAGCAGAAATTAATCAACTAGTTCCCCGACCTGCTAAAGTCGCACTCCTGGAGTACCGTTAAGCTTGATCTGTACGGCCTTAAATTCTACTACCAACATACGCGGCGCAAACCTTGGGCAAATGTTGATCTAATCAAACCACCCCGGTGCAAACGACTGCCGGATATCGTGACGAAAGAGGAAGCCTCGGCGTTGTTCATGGCGACGAACAAAATCAGTTACCGGGTCTTCTATTTTACGCTTTATAGCCTAGGTTTGCGTTTGAGTGAAGACCTGCATCTGCAACTCGGTAACATTGATGCCCTGCGTCAACGCGTCCATATTCGCGATAGCAAAGGCAACAAAGACCGGCTCGTGCCGTTACCCCATGTCACCGTGGATTTATTGCACCGATATTGGCGCCTGCATCGTCATCCCGTTTTGTTATTTCCCAACCGCAAGCGTGGCCTTGACGGCGCTCATCATGCGACGACACCAATGGATTCAGGGGGGTACAGGCCACGATGCGCAAGGTCGTTGAGGCATGAACGAGGTACGGGGTCAAGTCTTGTTCTGTGCTTTCCGTTTAGTCGGATTATACAAAATATTGAAAAAGCAAGAAACAAGACTTGACCCCGTGCTTCCTTCACGGAATTTGGTATTGTGTCCCCGGAACTTACCCTAACTTCATTTAAATGCGACCCACATGCCACAAATGACGAACAACGTCGCGCTTTTCTCCCCATGTTTTTAAAACCAAGCTAATAGCTTAGGTGGGGGCAATAGCGTTGTTCGCCGGATACTTACCGATTTCTTATCGGATTTTTTGGCAATATGAACTAGTTGGTGGAAGCGGCATATAAACGAACCAGTTTCAATTGAATTTGGCTTGAGAGAGACCTGAATTTACCCTGTAACAATTTAAGTGCAGAATCTGCATTACCATCATTAAATTCAAGTACCACTTGGCCCGCGGTCAAATGAAATTCTTTATGCGTTCGTCGAAGGTCAACAAATTCCGGCGATGCGCTGAATTGTTTTGCGGCAGGGCCATAAATCCACTTCCCTAAAATACATAAATTATCCGGCGCAATTTGGTGGACATCTAGACTTTCTTCGCTTACGCCATTTAAATAATTCTTTAGACGCTCATTCCATGCCAGGTGGGCAGTTAAAACGTCCTTCAAATTTAGTCCTGCAAACTCTTCCTGATCTTTATCAAATGTTAATACTGCCGAATCATCACCTGACAGTTTTTTTTCTAACCAATTTAGCAAACCCATTTTTTTCTCCTTTAATTTAACATCTACATGTGGAGCCAGTAATAGTATCCAGCGCTTTACTTGCTGCAATTTGCAGATATTCAATGTGAAGTGATACTCAATAACTTACTTCAGTATCGTCTAATATACAGATTATTAAAGTTATTTTATAAAAAATTTTTAAATAATTCGCTATAAGATAGAAAGTAGGGGACACTGATAACTTAATAACTTAACAAATCACGGCTTTACAATTTATTTAAATTCAACACCTTCTTCATGGCAATATTTTTCACCTCTTTTCGAGGCTTTCGAAACAGTTGGCTGGCTAATACCCAAAAACAGTGCGGTATCTGTAGAGGATAGGCAAAGAGCATGAATTGCTCAATAACAAAACAACGAAAGTAGGTGGCATTGATAACTTAATAACTTAAGAGAAATAAAATTAAAAAATTATCAAAAATGTTACGTAAGTTATCAGTGCCCCAACCTTCCATGGTAATAACCACCTACCTGCTGTATGTAATCGGCCTACTCTTGGCATGACAATAGTTTTACTCTGCCATGCTTACAAATAGCATACCTGGGGTCCGTTAAGTTATCAGTGTCACCTAACAAGGTACGGGGTCAAGTCTTGTTCTGTGCTTTCCGTTTAGTCGGATTATACAAAATATTGAAAAAGCAAGAAACAAGACCTGACCCCC
>JAADGF010000057.1 GCA_013152545.1 Gammaproteobacteria bacterium | reverse complement strand
TGTGATTAGCTCAAATATCGATCACTTGACATATCGTTAAGAAATTTTTCTATTTAGAGGTCGAATTCCCAAAAAGATAGAGACGACACAGGTGAATTCTTTACCATAAAACGGTATAAAAGGCGGGCTGATGAGATCGGCATGACGCCCACAAAGATTCGCAGTCGACGTGACGTCATGCCACAAAACACCGTGCAGTCGCACAGCCCGATAATCTTTACACGTTATTGGGATAAAATCTAGCCCTCATCGGCCGCCACATGCCGATCACATCCTCCACACGTCTTTTTCAATGCCTGCGTTGTCGTCGTCAAGTGATGGTCTGTCAAGCCTGCAATTATGGCCAGCGATATTGTGCTCACCGATGCCGACAGCACGCCACGCCCGTAAAGAATCCTGTAAACGCGCTCAGATAAAATATCAAAACAGTCGTAAAGGTCGCCTTAATAATGCACAGCGCCAGCAACGTTAAACACCGAATGGCCCTGAGTAAAGAAAAAGAAAATCAGATCTTACGTGATCATTTTGTTGAGCATTGGAAAGTGGGTACCATTGCGACCCAACTTAATCTTCATCATTCCGTCGTCGATCGTGTCTTAGCCCAGGCAGGATTACCGAAGGTTGAACGAACGCTACGGCCCTCCATCATTGATCCGTACTTGCCTTTCATTCATGAAACCTTGGCCCAGTACCCTAGATTAACGGCAGCCCGTTTGTACGATATGGCGAAGGCGCGAGGCTACCCCGGTGCGCCCAGTTTTTTTCGGCAACGCATATCGCAAATGCGTCCACGTAAACAACCCGAAGCATAACCGCTTGAGTCATGCATCACCCTTGATCGACGCCTTGTTAGCGCAAGCCGTCGCGCGAGGGCATGTGCTCAAAACCACAATCAACTTGTTAATTGAATGTCTTGATGCCTACGGTCAATCGGAATTGCATCATGCGATTGAAGAGGCCATTCAAAATAAGTCCCCGCATCCAGAGGGGGTTCGCCAAATTCTGACACGGCGACGAGAGCAACGCCAGCAACCGCCGCCCCTTCGTATCGCAATACCTGAAAAGGCCCGGCATTACAGCGTGAAACCGGCAAACCTATCCGATTACGATGACATACAAACCGCAGAGGAAAACGACCATGAATGACGATACCTTAGTCAAACAACAGCATGCATCGCCACATGGCACTGGTCATGATGGCGATGTTGTATATGGTCGAACATCGTGAACAGTTTTCAAAAGCGTTTCCATTACTCAGTTGTTATGACATACAAGTGCTACTGGCGAACACATTGCCAAATGCTCAATACGATGAACAGACCATTTTATTGCAACTGGAACACTGGCACGGGAAAAGACGGGCAGCGACAGAATCCGCTTTACGGAAACAAAATCGACAGCGAAGAAAAACAGCACGCGCCACCTAAATGATTGAAATTTAATAAAATGAATGTGACAAAGTAGAAGTAATCGCTCAGATTACCTTTGATTAGTTCGAAAACAAAGAAAAAGCGCGGTGTTTACTGCTGTAAATGAGATATTAACACCGCGTTATAACAACACCATCGCGTGCTCACCCTTTGAGTGAAGGGGGTAAAAACACAATATTTCAATTATTTTAAAGGACAGTAAAACTTAAGCGTTCAGCTGATGAATTTAGGTTTAAGGTTTTGGCATCATTTCTTCACAACGCGCCACCACCTGCTTTTGCATGTCCGCCATATTAAAATGATGGTAACGGGTTGCAAAAGCACGAGCTGCTGTCGTGAAGCTATTATTTTCCATTAGCAATTTGATTTGTTTTTTAAAATTATTTTTTTTATTTTCAGGCATTTCATACAGAGCAGCTTTTTCAGCGGCGGCACGTTTAGCAACAATAAGCTGCTCTACATGAATAGGTAACAACAGCATTGGTATTCCTGCTAACAACGACGCAGATACGATGCCAAGACCCGCGTTGCAAATAATCAGCTGGCATTCTTTAACAACTGCTTGCAGTTGCAATGGTTTGTCTGAAAAATCAATGACATCGCTGCGGTATTTACGTACTAATGCATTCGATATTCCTGGCGAATAAATCAAGCAGGAATAGCCACACGCATGAATATCCCGTAGCAACTTCTCCAAATGAGGATAAAATGAGTGTACGTAAACGAATATTTTTTTTCCTTCTGTCGGTAGCCATTGCGGGATAACACCCTGCATTGAATCAAACCGAGGCCCCCAATAAACCGCACCCGGGCGCTCAGGATAATGGTCTAATTCATTCAATGTACATAAAAAATTTTCCTCAACATCAAAAAGATCCTTTAAAGCAGTGAGTGGCGGCTGCTCAAGCGTCACTAACACGTTATTGACCACCGATAACACGCGCGCATCAGTAGCCAGTAATTGCTGTGTTTTGACTGGCATCCATGGTCGAAAGTTCGGTAACGGCAGCATTAAAGGCGGTGTAAAAAAACCAGCGCCATATAATGCTGTTTGAATAGACAGTGCTCGACTAGCTAATAATGCAGTCGGTGAAAAATCATGTAATATTAAATCAGGTTTTGTTAGCCGGTACAAAGTCAACCAAGCCTTGACTCGTGCCAGCAGCGATTTTTCGTCAGCAAACCCCCGATTTAACAGAATACCGGAATAACTCGATGATGCGACCGACTTATGGCTACTTTGTAGATACAACGGTGCTTGCATATAATCAATGTCTTCACCAGCCAATAACCACTCTGCTGTTACTACGTCATTGACAATTAACTGGACACTATGCCCTTGTTCTTTAAGCTGTCGTGCAACAGGAAGAAAACCGCTGATATGACCAGCGCCGCCCCCTAACTCCCAAGTAAATAGAATATGTCCCATCGTAAAAATAATGGTGTTTTTTTAATTTAACCTAAGCTTAAGAACAACATGCGCGTAATCTTACCAAAGAAAGAATAAACACCCAATTTTAGGCATTTAGCGGTATTATAACCCGATAATCCTGAAGATAAACGAACATCAGGTGGTAAAAAAACACAGCAAGCAACGACAACAAATTTTGAGCTATCTATCGAACAGATTATCCGAAAACACTCAGTTGGACACGAGAAAGACCAGCAATGCAGACACTGCACTCCAACAAGGTTTTTTTAGGCTAAAAAACAACAAGGACCCCAATTTGTGGCATTAAAACCAACAATTTATAAAATACGAATTGCATTATCCGATTTGAATCGCAATTATTATGACACACTAAGCTTGACAATTGCGCAACACCCGTCTGAAACACTTGAGCGAATGATGACACGTATGCTGGTTTTTTGCATTAATGCGCAGGAACATCTCATCTTTACCAAGGGGCTTAGCTCAACAGAAGAACCTGATATATGGGCTCGAACGCTGGATAACAAAATTTCATTATGGATCGATATCGGGGAGCCCGCAGCTGATCGAATTAAAAAAGCGACGCGAATCTCACCACAGGTTAACGTTTATAGTTTTAACTCAAAATCGGGGGTTTGGTGGCACCAGGAACAGAGCAAATTTAAACATCTAACCGCCTCAATTTTTCAATTCCAGTGGAAAAATATACAAACATTGGCAAAATTTGCGCAGCGTACCATGGATATTTCAATCACCATCTCTGACGACACCTGCTATATTGCAACTGAATTAGGAGAATGCGAAATAGCTTGTACGTTATTATTTAATTCCCATTCCTAGCGATAAGTTACAACAACATAACAATAGCAATAATTGTTTCGCATTCTGCGTAATGACCACTAGTCTCGGACATGCTGTGGCACCCGCTTAAACACCGTAGCGTGACAATTGGCACAAGGCGGAATATGCCCTGATTGGTGAAAACAAATCTCTTTACCACACGCCGCACATTGTAACGTTCCAGGCATGGTAATTTCACCCGTGTGCCATTCCCCATATAACTCTGCGTCATGCGATAGTTGATCTAATACCAAGCGGGTCTCATCAATTAACATTGGTACAGAATCCAATAACTGGTTCTCGATAAGATCAACCTCAAAACGCAGCCAATCGGCAAATTCCGCTTCATTTTTATCGAGAAATTTGGCGGCATCCTGCAAATCACGCATCAAATAGTCACTGACCCGTTCTGCTTCTTCCTTGGTTAACTCTCCCAACGCCACTGCTTTTTCTCTCGCTTGTTGAAATGCATATTGAATACGTGGCTTCAGGTCTTGCTCCGTTTTTTCAACAACATCTTTAACACGCTCAATCATACGTTCAAAAGCTTGAATAAGTGTGGTGTTTTCTTCAGGCTGCTTATCAGTTGGCATATGCTTACCTTCCACCTGCATTGTGACCCTTGGCGGGAAACAATTGATTAATTATTTATAACTACTCAGCTTACTGTTGATTTGCCCTATTACCGCAATTAGTAAGCCGCAATTAGTAAGTTGCGTCAAAAATGCTCATTTACACCGTTACATCGGTAAACGTCATGCTTTTTCCTTATTCTTGAACAAATCAAAGGTAAATCTGAATAGTTACGTTTATTTCATCGCCATTACAGTAAAAATAGTCGATTTCAGCGCACACCACAAAGGATGATACGATTACTCGTCATTTCACCTCGCCTACAAGCGCCTACTTTTGGTGCTATGAAATGAATATGACAGACACTAAAAGAGGCTTAAATCTCAAACGCCACGGGTATATATAAAGTAACCTAACAACAAAGCACAGAACCATCTATAGCAAATGCGTATTTCGTTGTTTTAGATCAAAATCACACAGGATTTTTATCAGAATAAAACCCATGGTGAATAAGTCATATGTTACAGACCCTTAGCAAACTTTTGGCCGATCATTTTCAGGTCGTATCCATACCCAACTAAGAAAAAACGCCACTAAGGCCGTTATTGCGGCAACAACAAAGGTAAAACTGGCACCCATGTTTTCCCAGATTGCACCACTATACAAACTGCCGACCGCACCCCCTGCACCAAAACTCAAACTGCTATATAAAGCCTGTCCTTTGCCCTGGTTTCGACCTGCGAAGTATTGATGGATTAGCTGAATGGCACAGGCATGATACACTCCAAAACTAGCGGCATGCAGTAATTGGGCAAAAACCATCATTTCAATCGAGTCAACGTAATAAGCAACAACAAACCACCGTAGACCGGTCAACAACAGACTTGCGAGCAACAAGTTGCGCAAACCAAAGACAGGCACTAACCGATGCATCAATAAAAATGCCACCACTTCGGCAATCACACCAAATGCCCAAAGTTGCCCAATAAAACCACGAGAATAACCTTGATTTTCCATGTGAATGGTATAAAACGTGTAGTACGGACCGTGACTCACTTGCATTAGGAAACACGTAAGCAATAATACAAACACGGTAGGTCGCATTATGATACGGTAGAGCGACACTTTCTCCGATGCTTCATGTTTGCTGGTACTCTCAGAAACCAACAAACTCGCCAACCAAATACCAACAAACAAAATCATTAATATCAATGGCAGTATTT
The DNA here is from genome assembly GCA_013152545.1 of Gammaproteobacteria bacterium. GTDB lineage: Bacteria > Pseudomonadota > Gammaproteobacteria > SZUA-152 > SZUA-152 > JAADGF01. Next base: position 30,277 of record JAADGF010000057.1, on the reverse strand, counting down.
GTACCCCCAATACCCCTAACAATGGACCGAGCCCTGCCACAGTAAGCACAAACCCAACGGAACCCCATAAGCGAATGCGACTGTAACGGTGAGAGGATTCACCAAGATAATTAAAGGTCGTTACTTCAAATTGAGGTAACACTGCATTCCAAAAAAAACTAAACAATACCATCGTTCCAATGAGCCACCAATACCCCGTACCCATAAAAACGCCGGCAAATGTTATAGCCGCCAACAAACAACCCAGACGAACAATCACGATGCTTTTGCCCGTATGATCAGCAACCCAACCCCAGATATTGGGAGAAACAATCTTTGTGCCCATGATAATGGCCATAAACAGCCCTATGTCTTGAGGCGAAAAATCAAGTGACTGTAAATAAAGCCCCCAATAAGGCACTAATGCCCCCAACGAGGCAAAATAAAATAAATAGAAAGCTGAAAGGCGCCAATATGGCATCAAGAGGGTATGAGGTCTTTAAGCCTAAAAAAAAACAATTGAATTACCAACGTTCGCACAATTGCTTGACACACCTGGCAATATCAAGCATCGGCTCATCACCGATGCAATCTCCAATTTACGGCTGTAAAAACGCTTTTTTGACACGGTTATCCGCTAATCAATGGTCAACTGAATCGTTACCACAAAATAATATTAATATAACCACAGTCCCAAATAAGTGAGTGGTGTTACTGCCAACACCAAGATAGTACTAAAAATATAAACCAGGCCCTTATCGGTTAAATTCCGGCAAAATATCACTCGTATAGCAATATAAAACACCATTGAAACCAAAAATAACCCCACCGAGTGAGGCACAAACTCATCCAGTAAATAAGTTGCCTGAGCTTCCTGCCAATTGAGAGAACCGCCATAAAACAGCTTTCTCATTACGAAATCAGTAAATTGGTAATAGAGTGCAGTGGAGAATAGACAAAACAGAACAAGGAAAAACACGAAACTTGCACCTTTTGCGAATTTTTGCGCCCATATGATCCAAAATAACCCCATCAACAAAGACACTAAAACCGCCATAACCCATAACACAGCAACCACACAACCCACGCAATTGCCGTCTTCAGGATTCCCCGGACTTAAAATAAACCACTTGGTAATCAGTATTGCCAGGAAAAACAGCGCTAACCAAGTGACCCCAAATGGGTCTTTACTGAACACATTCCTGCCCGCTGGTGAGTGGTGTCTTCGTCTTGTATGTGCCATTGTTCTTGTATGTGCCATTGTTATGTCTTAACCGTATTGTATAAAAAAACCTACATTTAACCTGAAATTAAGGCGCCCTTTTGGCGCAACAATCAAGCAAATCAACGCTAATGATAAATTGTTACTTTAATAATTATAAAATAGCAATGTCAGACCGCAAAATGCCCGACTAATCGCCGACTCAAAAAGAGCGGCAGACTTGATGAGTCGATCACGGAATTTAATTTATACCCGATGGAATGACCGGGGTTTTGGAATGCACACCGTTATTCTGGCCACGATGACGTAATGCATGATCCATAAGAACAATCGCCAACATAGCCTCAGCAATGGGGGTGGCACGTATACCCACACAGGGATCATGCCGTCCCTTGGTAATAACGTCAACAGCCTCTCCACGCTTATTCACGGTACGTCCTGGCAAATGCAAACTGGAAGTCGGTTTTAACGCGATACTCAACAAAATGTCCTGCCCGGTTGAAATTCCGCCGAGAATGCCACCCGCCTGGTTACTTAAAAACCCATTGGGCGTCATCTCATCACGATGATCAGTGCCTTTTTGGGTAACACTTTCAAACCCAGCACCAATTTCAACACCTTTGACCGCATTGATATTCATCATTGCATGAGCAATATCTGCATCTAAGCGATCAAACACCGGCTCACCGAATCCTGGCAACATACCCGTTGCCACCACATTGATACGGGCACCAATGGAATTTCCTTCTTTGCGCAGCCGATCCATGTATTGTTCCAACTCCGCTACTTTGTTTGCATCGGGACAAAAGAATGCATTATTTTCAACTTCACCCCAATCGATATGGTCTATTTTTATAGGGCCCAACTGACTCAGGTAACCCCGAATATCGATACCATAATGAAGCTTCAGATACTTTTTTGCAATTCCTCCAGCAGCAACCCGCATGGCAGTTTCCCGAGCTGAGGAACGCCCGCCGCCACGATAATCCCGAATACCATATTTTTGCTGATAACTGTAATCGGCATGGCCAGGACGAAACAAACCCATAATATTCGAATAATCTTTTGACTTTTGATCGGTATTATAAATAACCATACCGATCGGTGTGCCTGTCGTTTTGCCTTCGAATACACCCGACAGAATTTTAACTTCGTCCGCTTCTTTACGTTGAGTGGTGTACCTTGATTGACCGGGCTTACGCCGGTCCAAATCCCGCTGCAAATCCGTTTCGGACAATGCCAGCCCTGGTGGACAGCCATCGACAATACAGCCTAATGCCACGCCATGGCTTTCGCCAAATGTAGTTACCGTAAAAAGTTTTCCAATTGTATTACCTGCCATGGGGGCATTGTAGCGATTTCTATACCATTGCTAAACCTAAATTTTTTCCCTACCCCCCCTAAAAAGGATTAATTCATTATAAAACCAAGACAATCCGGCCATTTATTTTTAATTGGCGGTAACCTGTCATGAAATTATTAAAATTACGGTAACGGATCAATCTAACAATTAATCGAGCAATCATTATAAAGGATGAAGTAGCAACGAATCGCGAACTATTTTCCCAGGAGGGCTGGTTCGGATGTTTTGGGAGACTTCAATCGCACCGCAGTGGACTTTTGAGATGCACGCAACGGTGGTGATTTCTCACCCAGCGGCCTGGGTGACAATAGCCTACGAGCGGGGCTTGGCTGAGTGTTGTCGAAGGACGCAGGCAGTGGTTTTTTTGGCAAAGACAGACCTTTATTCAGCAATAAAGAACCCGCTTCAGCGGCGCTCTCCACTTGGCTTTCCTGTAACAATGCGTTTTCCGTTTGTTTATTCATCACAATCATGCTGATGCGACGATTCACGGGACTCTTAGGGCTTTCCTTGTCATACAATATTGTACTTGACAAGCCCACCACCTTGGCAATTTTGCTCTCGCTGAGGCCACCACGTACCAGTGCTCGGCGGGAAGCATTGGCGCGATCGGCCGATAACTCCCAATTAGTATAACCTCGCATATTATTAAATGGTGTCGCATCCGTATGCCCTGTCAAGCTGATTTTATTGGGCACTTTATCTATAATTTTAGCGATTTCCTCTAATATTTTTGTGGTGTAACCTTGCAAATGCGAACTGCCGCTGGAAAACATTGGCCGATTTTTTTTATCCACAATCTGAATCCTCAATCCCTCCGAGGTAATATCCAGCTTCAACTGATCTTTAAAATCCTTTAATGCCTCGCTCACACTAATCGCTGATTCCAGGTCCTGTTTCAATAATTCCAATCGCTGCCTTTCCTTAACCGCATCCCGCTCACTGTCCTCGATCGATTGTGATCTGCTGCTTGATCCGCCCCCCTCATCCTGGTTTTGTGATTTGTGATCACTTTTTCGTTGCGTTTCATGATCCGCTGCACCCAGCTTTATCATGCTGGTACTCGCCCCTCCTGGACCCTGCACAGCACTTGGGTTTTGAAAATAATCTGAAATTGCCTCTTTTTGTTCCGGCGATGTTGAGCCCATTAGCCACAATAACAAAAAGAACGCCATCATCGCCGTAACAAAATCGGCAAAGGCGACTTTCCACGCTCCACCGTGGTGGCCATGACCGCCTTTTATGATTTTTTTAACAATGATTGAGTCAGAATCAGCCATGATTATTTCTATAAAACGTCAATGTTTCAAGTGGATCGATGTACTATATTTTCCGCCTAAACTGTAAGGTAGCCACCCAGAACCACCTTACATATTAAGATTTGCCTTTAACGTGATCCTCCAATTCCTGAAAACCGGGTCTAACCGTCGACAATAGCGTTTTTCGTCCAAACTCAATCGCAATTTGGGGGGCGTAGCCATTTAAATTTGCCATTAAACAGACTTTAATGCATTCATAAAACTTTGCTTCATCATGTGATATGTGTTCCAACATCGCAGCCATCGGCCCCACAAAACCGTAAGCCAATAGAATCCCAAGAAATGTCCCCACCAATGCAGCACCAACATGGTGGCCCAACTCTTCCGGAGGACCACCAATAGCCCCCATCGTAATGACAATACCAAGTACCGCAGCCACGATTCCAAATCCTGGCAAAGCATCTGACACTTTGGTTAATGCACTATGGGCCTCGCCACTTTCATGATGATGAGTTTCCAATTCCACATCCATCAGGCTTTCCAACTCGAACGGGTTCATATTACCGCCCACCATTATTCGCAAATAATCAGAAATAAAATCCATGACGTGGTGGTCAGCCAAAATTTTCGGGTACTTGGAAACAATAGCGCTTTCTTTAGGCTCATCAATATCCGCCTCTAAAGACATAAGCCCTTCTTTGCGCGCTTTCGAAAAAAGATCAAACAATAAAGCCAACAAATCCAAATACAACACCTTGTTGTATTTGGAGCCTTTCAGTAGCAGGCCCATGGCACTAAACACCTTTTTAATCACGTGACCAGGGTTAGATACCACAAACGCACCAAATGCAGAACCGCCAATAATCAATAATTCATAAGGTTGCCATAAAGCCATCGGTTCGCCATGTGACAAAATAAAGCCACCCATCACACAACTGCAAACAATGATAAATCCCACAATTAACTTCATTGAATAAAACCTTAACCCGACCTTGCAGCTAATTCGCCCGCTGATTGATAAATTCAGTCAATCTATCGGCAAAAATCAGAAAGTGCTTGAGGCTGAAAGTTAAGAAAAAAACCATACACTAACAAAAAATGGTGCAAAGCAGTGGCGATGAACCACCGGGCAGATGATGGGCAAAACATGTCAGCATTTACTGTGGTTGGACGACAGATACGCCTATGATCCAAACCGTCACGCCTCCACTTGGCGCTATTTCAGCGCTAACCCAAAAACGCTGGGCATATTTTCATCAATTGGAAATCCTCTGGCCACCGCTACACCTAACATTACCCTGATTTAACCTAAAATTATCAGCGCGACAGGTTGTCGCGTGCGGATCCTTTGAGTAGCAATTTCAAAAACAAAATATTTAAATTTTTTCAAAGAGTTAGAGAAACTTACCAATATCAAGCGCTCAACAGATGCATTGCGGTTTAAACGTTCTGAAAATCGTTCTATCGAAGCAACACCAGGCTTATACCGATAAAACCAAACGACTCTCACCAGCAATATTAAACAGCCAATGATTATAAAATATAAGCAAACTTGCTGAACTGTGGTTTACTGACACAAACTCAGCACTCTGATGCAACAACCAGCAGCACCACACACTCTAAGCATAACTATATGATTTTTTTAACTATTTAAAAAAACACCCAAAAATTGACTGTTTCACAAAGCCATCAAACCCCTTTATGGATTGCACCCGCTGAAAATCTAGTTTACTCTTGCGCGTCTTTAAGCGCGGGCATGTACACATTTTGCTGGCGTGGCGAAGTTTTAGAGACTAATCACCAAAGCCGAAAGCAAATAAAGTACAACAAATATCCAACCCAAAAAAGCGGGGTTCAGAATTTTAGTGTAGCGCTGAGGAAACGAGAGCGCTAAGCTCTATAGCAATAACGTAATAGAGCACAACCAAATTAACGTTTAAGTTAATATGGAGAGGTGTCCGAGTGGTTGAAGGAGCACGCCTGGAAAGCGTGTATACGTTTATAGCGTATCGAGGGTTCGAATCCCTCTCTCTCCGCCAATTTGATAAATAATAAAAATTGTTTGTATCGCAGACATTGATACTTATAATCGTGATTTTATTATTATAAATTAACACTTATTGATACTGATAAACTTATTGAGCATCAATAAACTCGATTCAAAAGTTAGGTTTAAAAATAGTAAGTTCGAAGTAGTTAAGTTCAATGGTGGCTCATATCGGTCCCTTCGCAACGATAAACTGCGAACCCCGTCAGGCCTGGAAGGGAGCAGCGGCAACAGTGGATTCGTGTGCCGAGGTGCGGCTGGTATGGGTCACCACCCAATTTTAAAAAGCACTTCACCGATCTCATTGGCTGGATATTTATGAGCTATCAAGTACTTGCAAGAAAATGGCGTCCCGGCACGTTCAGTGAATTAGCCGGCCAGGAGCATGTGCAACGTGCGCTAATTAATGCATTAGACAGCCAACGTCTTCATCACGCCTTTCTTTTTACCGGTACCCGTGGTGTCGGCAAAACCACGATTGCTCGCATACTGGCAAAGTCATTAAATTGCGAGCAAGGTGTTACCGCCACCCCCTGTGGCACTTGTAGCACCTGCACAGAAATAAATGAAGGCCGCTTTGTTGACTTAATTGAGGTGGATGCCGCCTCAAAAACCAAGGTAGAAGACACCCGAGAACTGCTGGAAAATGTTCAGTACGCACCAACACGAGGGCGCTACAAAGTATACCTCATTGACGAAGTACACATGCTGTCTGCACACAGCTTTAATGCCCTACTAAAAACCCTCGAAGAGCCACCACCGCATGTTAAATTTCTGTTGGCAACAACGGACCCTCAGCGTCTTCCCGTTACTATTTTGTCACGCTGCCTGCAATTTAATTTAAAACGTCTGCCAGTGGATTTAATCCAACAACATTTGGATCATATTTTAAAACAAGAAGATATTACCGCAGAATCTGCCGCATTAAAGCTAATAGCAGAAGCCGCTGATGGTAGTATGCGTGATGCCCTCAGCTTAATGGATCAGGCCATTGCATATGGCAACGGTGCGCTGCAAACAACCGACGTCCAGCGCATGTTAGGAACCGTGGATAAAAAATACATTTACGACATAATGCAACAATTGGCTGAGCGTAATACAGCCATGTTGCTAGATCGTGTCAAGGAACTTGCCACGCAATCTCCCGATTTCATCAGCGTACTTAACGAATTAATTACCCTACTACACCACATTGCATTAGCCCAATTGGCACCCTCTGCAATTGGCGATCAACTCAGTGAAAAATCGAAAATTCTAGCATTAGCAAAACAACTTTCAGCGCAAGATACTCAGCTTTATTATCAAATCTGCCTAATCGGAAAAAGAGATATCCAGTTAGCGCCTAACCCTACACTGGGGTTTGAAATGACCCTATTAAGAATGCTTGCCTTTCATCCTGAGACCAATCAATCCCGCATAGCAACAACTAAACCGGCGGGTAACACCCTCGACCCGGTAGGGAGGAACACCTCCGCCTTATCACAACAAGCGTCACAACAAGACCATAGCACTGCGAACGAAACAAGTCGCCTTGAAACCGCCAACACGTCACATCAACAGAAATCGCGACATTTGGCAGACATCAATGAAAAACTGAAGACAGGGGCTCAAAAAAAAACACCTGATCATGTAGCACCAACCACCAAGCCTGTAGCGCAGCCAATAGAACCGGCTATCGACTGCGCCCAGTCAAAGACCACCGACACAACCACCATCCCCAATAATGAACGCCAATGGGAACAATTCATCGAAAAGCTGCCGATAAACGCAATAACACTGCAATTGGCAAAAAACTGTGCACTTATCCGCAGTGACCAAAACAGCATTGAGCTTCAAATTCTGGAATCGCACAAACAACTCATCAGTAATAAACGCATACAAGACATCGAACAGGCTATTCGTGACTTAACCGGCACAAGCATCAAATTAAGCATTTCAACTAGCACAAAAATTACAAACACACCCGCCAACCTGGAACATCAACGCAAACACCAACGCCAACAAAGTGCTGAGGCTTCAATTCATAATGACACCGCCGTTCAGAAAATTTTGGAAACATTCGACGCACAAATTTCGCCAGAATCCATCCACCCGATTGATCACTAGGCGCCTGCCCGAGAATAGAAAGCGATAATAGAAAGCCGACTGCGAAAATGCCATAATCGGCCCATTTTTACGATCACTACGTTAAATAGGCGCAATATTCGCCTCAAAAGCCAAAAATAGGTGCCCGATGTGCAATCGAAAAAGTGAACTCAAAATGGCGCTCCCTCGCAACGGCAGCTATTCACGGACAGGCTCCCCTCGTGTGGTGAATTAAATAGACGCATCACACTATCGAGAAACCCCCTCCACCTGGGTTATAATCTGGCGTTGAATACACCATAAACGTATTTTCGACATTTCATTAACAATACTCACAACGAGGATATAAAGCATATGAAAGGTGGTATCGGCAAACTAATGAAACAAGCGCAAGAAATGCAGGCGAACATGCAAAAAGCGCAGGAAGAAATGGCCAACACGCAATTCAAGGGGCAATCGGGTGGCGGCTTAGTTACCGTGGTAATGACGGGGCGACACGATGTAACAAAAGTACATATCGATAACAGCGTTTTCAGTGATGACAAAGAAATGCTGGAAGACCTGATCGCGGCCGCAGTAAACGATGCTGTGCGCAACATTGACAAAAAATCGAAAGAAACATTATCCGGTATGACAGACGGGTTATCTTTACCGGCCGGTATGAAATTACCATTTTAAACGTATTCCACGCGATGATGATTGATCGATATCGTTTTGGCTATTTAAATAATACTAAGCTAACAAGAGCGAAACGCTACAGTGCAGATTAGCCCTCTTATTAACCGGTTAATTGAAGATTTACGTTGCTTGCCCGGTGTAGGCCCTAAATCCGCCCAAAGAATGGCTTTTAATTTATTGGAACATAACCGCGAAGCCGGTAAACACCTGGCCTCAACGCTCCTTGAGGCCATTAACAAAATCGGGCACTGCCAATCCTGCCGTATTTTAACAGAATTGACTCTTTGTAGTTTATGCAATAACGCCAAACGAGACAAAAGTAAGTTATGCGTCGTGGAGACCCCTTCTGACGTTTACGCCATTGAGCAAGGCACTGATTTTAACGGTTTATATTTCGTTCTCATGGGACATTTATCGCCACTGGATGGTATTAGTCCCGAGCAACTTGGACTAGCACATTTAGAAAATCGATTAAAAATAGAAAAAATCACCGAAGTTATTCTCGCCACAAATCCCACGGTTGAAGGCGAAGCCACCGCTCATTACATTAGTGACATTGTCAAAAGCCTCGATATTCAAGCAACACGCATCGCTCATGGAGTTCCTATTGGCGGTGAAATAGAATACATTGACGGTGGCACCTTATCCCATGCGTTTTCAGGACGACGAGCGGTCTAACGGCCCAACGCCTGTGCATCACAAAATACGTCTGACATCGTCATTCACGTTGTGCAATCCCCTCATACCCGCCGAGCCAACTCCTTATCAATACCTAAATCCTGCAAGTGCGAGCACTTGCAGGATTTAGGTAATAAAATATATGCCGAAGTAAAATGTACTTCAAACCATCCGTTGCGGATCATTGTAATAGTTCGTGATTACGCCTGATCGTACCTCACCAGTCACGATCATTTATCGTGAAAATTACACGCTACATGCCGTCCAACGGATGATTTTAGGTTAAAGGTTTGTAGTATCACGCCGAAAATCATTAGGAATTACCGCTCGCAGACAAAAGACAACCATTAATATAATCAAATTCGCCGTAAGGATATGAAATGTATGATAATCTGCATGTAGGAATACATGACGAGCTGGTCACGCGTTATGCTCCTCTGGTCAAACGGATTGCATACCATCTAAAGGCCCGTTTACCGGCAACGGTCATTGTCGATGATCTGCTGCAAGCCGGTATGATCGGCTTATTAGAAGCCTCACGAAAATATGACTCACAACAAGGGGCAAGTTTTGAAACTTACGCAGGCATTCGCATTAGAGGCGCCATGCTCGACGAGCTACGGCGAAACGACTGGGCACCTAAATCGGTACACCGGAAAATCAGAGATATTACAGAAGCCATCCGAGAGATAGAGAACCGTGTCGGTCGCGATGCACGGGATGAAGAAGTTATCAAAGTATTAAGTATAAGCAAAGAGGAATATTACAAAACGCTGCAAAATATTTCATCACATAAAGTAGTCAGTTGGGACGACCTGGGCATTGATGAAGAAGCGATTCGCAACACCATGATCGAAGACAAATCAGGTTTGCAGGAAGCATTGGAAAAACAGAATTTTCAAGATAAACTTTCAGAGGCCATTGCGTCCTTGCCTGAACGCGAGAAAATGATCGTCGCTCTATATTACGACTCTGAACTTAATTTACGTGAAATTGGCTCTGTATTGAGCATAAGCGAATCACGCATAAGTCAACTATTAAGTCAAGCACATATTCGCTTACGAGCCAGAATGGAAGACTGGATTAAAGATGACGAATAACCCGAAAAAATGTTAAGTTGAGAAACATGAATATTCTAACCCGTCGTTCATGTCGGCATCCTAAAAATTCCACCCTTGTGCATGAGGCAAATTATGCCAAACTTTTACGTGCAATACCGTATATTCATTTAACCCAGGATCAGTCCATTTATTTGTCCAACACAAAGGTCCACTGCATTGAACTTAAAGTACTGGAAGTAACACGCTATACGACCATGATAATTTTCACAATTAACTATATTTCCCAACAAAAATGGCTTCCTCAAATCGACATGACCGTACGCTGCTACCATGATGCACGCGTTGCAGAAGTTATTAATTTTCAACATCACACCCGCTTTGACTCCAGGTACAAATACCCCAACCCGAACATGTATCACAAAAATGAAAAACAACAAATTAATCTGTTTTTAGGGGAATGGTTAGATTATCTTCTAAAAAACAACAACCATTTTCAACAACGCTCCACACAGTTTAATGCTTAAAATAATCCCATCTATTACACAACTGTCACACAACCGCCGCATAAATTAATCCGAGAGAATATATTACATGGCACTAGCATCACTGCATCGCATTTTATACGTAGAAGACGAACCTGACATACAAGCCGTGGCGAAGCTAGCACTGGAAACCATTGGTGGTTACACCCTGGAAATTTGCAGCTCCGGCTCTGAGGCAGTGGCAAAAGGGCCCGATTTTGCACCTGACTTAATACTGATGGACGTCATGATGCCAGACTTGGATGGACCCGCTACACTTCAGGAACTGCGTAAAAACTCCACCTTGATAAATACGCCAATGATTTTCATGACAGCAAAAGTACTGCCTGATGAAATAAGTGAGCTGAAAAAACTGGGCGCAATCGATGTGATTGCCAAACCATTTGACCCAATGACCTTATCGCAAGTGATCAATGATATTTGGCAACAACAAGCCGCTTAGGAACGCACGCTCCTACAGCGGCAAGCGAACGCAGTCCATGTCACATCTCGACGTCACTCACCGATACAATTACGTTACAACAGCAAAATACCAATGGTGTTAAAAAACTGCTTATATGATGAATGGATAGCAGATACTATAAAATGATATAACCTTCGACAACACTAGCCCCCTCTTTAATGCAGGGGTAATTGACGAAGCATACACACCTCTAAAGATACCCCTACCCTAACCGATACACATCCAGAGAACCAATACGCTCGCACTCAATAAAGGCGAACTACATGCGCTTACCAATACTATTTTTCCTTTTATTTGTCATTTTTCCAATGACCACAATCGCATATGAAGATGACTATATCTGGCAAGATAAATTTAACAAACAATTACCAAAGGCTGAAAAAGGAGATAGCAAAGCCCAGTATGAAATCGGGAATATGTATGAACGCGGCAAGGGCGTAGTAATGAATCATGCCATAGCCTTTGAATGGTATGCTAAAGCGGCAGCGCAAGGCCATGGCAAAGCTGCATTTAAAGTCGGCTTTGGCTTTCTACGCGGAAAAGGCGTTACTAAGAATTTCAGAAAAGCTTTAAAATGGTTAAAAATTGCCACCACAAAAAATAATGTGCGATCCTATTATTTTTTAGGAACCATGTATGAAAAAGGAAACGGCATAACAAAAAACTTGAAAACATCATTGACCTGGTACAAAAAAGCATTAGATGGTGGTTTTCAATTGGCCCAGGAACGCATCGATGCAGTAACAGCCACGCTATCATCAAATCGTTTCCCCGCGAATGGCAAACGTTCGACACCACCAACGGCAAGCAAAGAGCCCAATCAAACTAATACCAAAGCAGCTTCTGAAGTAACGCCTGAAGTAACGCCTGAAGTAACGCCTGAAGTAACGCCTGAAGTAACACCTGAAGTAACACCTGAAGTAACACCTGAAGTACCTGAAGTAACACCTGAAGTAACACCTGAAGTAACACCTGAAGTAACACCTGAAGTAACACCTGAAGTAACACCTGAAGTAACACCTGAAGCAACTTTTAATACAAACAATAACGTCATAGAACCAGGCACAGAGACCGAAATTTGAAACAACAACGTTGTAACGTACCCCTGTATTCAGACCCACATACCCCTCCCCGCCTTATCGAGCACTGGGCATTAGAACAAGCGAAATTCCAGCTCCATTTTTTGGGGTAAAGTCGCAATTAGTAACGGGCATTAGCACTGGCAGTGCTTGCACACTTAGCCTACAGCAACAAGGTGCCACAGTAATCAGCCTTAGATATTTCAGAATAAATTACAGCGTTATTCAAACACAATAACTTGCCTGTCAACAACAGCATTCTTGGCATAAAATGTGACATCACCAAAACAACCGATATTGAACAAACACTTACTCAAAAACGTACAATTAACAACCATATTCATTACAAAAACGTCCGATGTGAAACTTCCGTGATAAATTCGTGAGGCCTCCGTTACACCTGCTTGAGATGATTTAGTGGATGCAAGACCAATCATAAATCATTTACAGCCACTATGGAGATCAACATGAAGTTAAACAAATTAAGTACTGCCATCGCCAGTGCAATTGTGTTCGGCGCAACCATGACGACAGCAAATGCAGCACAATGGGATATTACAGTCACCAACCTTACCCATGGCAATTATTTTACGCCATTATTGCTAACCGCACATGATTCGGGAACCCATCTGTTCCAGGCCGGAGAAGCCGCATCTGATGCCATTACAGCAATGGCTGAATGCGGCGACCTCTCTGGGTTACAAGCAGGCTTACCGGATAATGACACCATTGTCGATCCAGCAACTGGCTTCTTAGCTCCCGGCACAATGACAACAACAACCATCATGACCTCAGACACCAATACATCACACTTATCCGTCGTGGCAATGATATTACCCACCAACGATGCATTTATTGGCATGGATTCGCAGTATATTCCCAGCGAAGCCGGCACCTATACCTACTACATTAACGGTTACGATGCAGGGACTGAAGCAAATGACGAATTACTAAGCACTGATAGTAATTATAGCTGTATGCCTGGTGAAGGTGGTTTTATGCCCGGCGCTCCTGGAAGGGATGCCGACACTGGCGGCTTAGGCGTCTCTAACGCGGACACCAACACCTTGGTACATATACACCGTGGCATATTAGGCGACGCCGCAGTAACGGGGGATGGCGCCAGCGATCTCGTCAACACTATTCATCGCTGGCAAAACCCCGTTGCCAAAATCGTTGTTACAGTAACCCCGTAAAGGAGGCCGTATGAAAACCAATAAAAGTATTGCTATTATCGGCTCGTTAGTTGCACTCCTCGGATTAAATGCGTGTAGCGATAGTGACGATGACGATACCGATAACGTGATGAATAGCGTAACGGAACAGACTTACAGGATTACAGTAAGCAACTTAACGAATGGCCAACCTTTAACACCAATTGGCGTCATACTGCATACCCCAGAGTTTAGCGCTTGGGAAACAGTCGAGCCAGTATCAACAGGTTTGGAAATGCTGGCTGAATCGGGTGACCCATCGCAGTTTTTAAGTGAGTCGGAAACAGAAGTCATCGCAACGGCATCCGGTGCAACACCCTTTGGGCCAGGCTCACAGCAAACAATTTCAATCACCATTGAAGCCACAGAAAATTTGCAACTGTCACTGGCAACAATGCTGGCAAATACTAATGATGCCTTCACTGGCATAACGAACTGGGATATTAGTGATCTGGATGTTGATGACAGCAAATCGGTGATGCCTCACGTCTACGATGCGGGTACAGAAGCAAACACCGAAACCGCCACTACCATGCCAGGACCGGCCGCGAATGGCGAGGGATTTAATACTGATCGTACAGAGGATATCGACAAGGTCACTATCCACCCGGGTGTGGTCACAACCGATGACGGATTAACAGCCTCTGCCCTCAATGAAAGCCATCGCTGGCTAGGATCTGCGGCAAAAATAGTGATTACCCGCACCCAATAGTCTATTACAGCTCACTTCAACACCCTATATTGTAATAGCAACGCTACGCTCCATCATAGGCTCCTGGTACAGGAGCCTATATTCGCTAACATGGCACAACCCGAAGGAGCAGGAATCCGGGTTTAATCATTTGGCCTAATTCGACTCAATGAGTACCCGAGGGGGGGGCTGAGGTAGTTACCATGAGCAAATAATTGAGCGGTGAGATCCTGACACCATGAACGTATGCGTTACTCACAAGTCATTTCATGCTGCGCTATTCGCTCGGATGACAAATAATTTTTTCGTATACATAGGCATGCAATAATATCGATTCCTGCCGATCAGCAAACTGAAATTCGATACCGTGCAGATATTCTTGTTTGCCAGTGTCCGGGTTTTCCCGGGGCCGGACATTGCGAATCACAGCCACTAGGGCCAGTTCCTCTTCGGCCTCAACCACATTCAAAAGCATTGTAATGGATAATAATGTTTTTACATCACCCAACTGGTGTGGACTAATCAGCAAGGCACCCAGTGTGCTCATATCCTCAACATCCACTGCAACAGGTTCCGACGGTTGATCAGCAGACTCTGCGCCTGGGCTACAATCAGAAACCACGGCTGGTATGCGCAAATTAACCCGTTGCGCCTTGCGCACCGTCACTGCTTGCATTTCCCTGGGATATGAAAGATGCAGATAAGGGTATGGCTTGACACTGCTGCGCAGCACGTTGGCGGTAAAAGCCATGACCTGATTACCACTCATGACGCGAACAGCGGCTGGCTGCCCTTCACGCACTAGCATAAACTTGCCGTGTATATGCGGTGTCGTAATTATTAAGCTTTTTTCCTGCAAATAACCAATCACCTTAACATAATGACGGATATCGCTTTCATTTGGTAAAAACTGTAGCTGTAAAATATCCCCAATATCGAGGGGTAATTGTTCTTTTGCCATTTAATGAACTCAAACCGTATACAGAAAACAACAACTCACAGTAAAATAGAAACTTCTCACTCAATAGGTTGCGCAATGTCAGTCACAATTATAGGCGCTATTACAGAAATTTGCGCACAAGATTGGAATGCGTTGGTCGATGACACAAACCCCTTTGTTCGTCACGAATTCCTGGTTGCTTTAGAAAGACACCATTGTGTCAGTCAACGCTTTGGCTGGATACCTCAACACATCATCTTGCGCAATGAACACAACAGATTAATTGGCGCAGTACCTCTTTATTTAAAAGATAATTCCTACGGTGAGTTTGTATTTGATTGGTCATGGGCCGATGCCCACCACCGTAACGGGCTTGAATATTACCCAAAACTGGTGGCTGCCATGCCATATACACCAGCCACTGGCCCTCGTCTGCTAATTCACCCAGATGTACCCACTCACCAAACCGCCGCAGTGCTGATCAACACTGCAATAGCTCACGCCAAACACCTAAAAGTTTCATCCCTGCATTGGTTATTCACCAATGAAAACGATACCGCAATATTACAAACACAGGGATTAATGTCACGCCTTGGCTGTCAGTTTCATTGGGACAACCAGGGCTACACTAGTTTTGATGAATTTTTGAGCACCTTTACAGCGGCAAAGCGCAAAAAAATTAAACGTGAAAGAAGGCATGTCAGTGAAGCTGGCATCCGGTTTGAAATACTGAACGGCCACGAAATTAGCGATTCACAATGGTCTGTCTATTATCGCTATTACGCCTCAACGTTTACAAAACTGGGGGGGTACGCGACGCTGAGCGAAGGTTTTTTTCGAGAGCTTGGTCAAAACATGGCGGATAACATCGTGCTGGTCATGGCAATACACAACACCAAAACCATCGCGGCCGCCTTTAGCCTGCGGGGAAAAAACACCTTGTACGGCCGACATTGGGGATGCGAACATGAGTACAATAGCCTCCACTTTGAGGCATGTTACTATCAAGGTATTGAATATTGCATCAAGCACAATCTTCAGCGATTTGAACCAGGTGCACAAGGCGAACATAAAATCAGCCGAGGTTTTTTACCCAAAGCCACTTATTCCACCCATTGGATTGCAAATACAACTTTTCGACAAGTAATTTCAGATTTTTTAAATCATGAAACCAAAAAAATGCACGCTTATATTAACGACCTGCGAAGACACTCCCCCTATAAAACGGAGATCTGTTAACAGCCGTAAATAACAATGCCGAGTAAATAATTATGACTAACACGTCAGTCCGACAACATGACAAGCACCCTATATAATGGCACTATCGACACCTTATTGGATTGACGCCAACAATCAGGATATCGCATTTCCGGATACCTCACTTGCCTTAACCGAACCAGATGGCTTGTTGGCCATCGGCGGTGACTTATCACCCAAACGTCTCTTAACTGCCTACAGTAATGGTATTTTCCCATGGTACAATGAAGGTGAACCAATTTTATGGTGGTCTCCAAACCCACGAGCCGTGCTGTTTCCAACACAATTAAAAATATCACGTAGCTTACGAAAAACACTCGCAAAAAATAACGTCACCATCACCATTGACAACACCTTTAAAGAGGTTGTCAATGCCTGTGGTGAACCGCGTAAAAACCAGCCCGGAACCTGGATCACCCCCGATATGCGCACTGCTTATTACACCATGCACAAACTAGGACATGCACACTCCATCGAGTGCTGGCACAATAATCAATTGGTTGGTGGTTTATATGGCATGTCGATTGGACAAGTATTTTTTGGCGAATCCATGTTCTCACGCAAAACTGACAGCTCTAAACTTGCATTAGTTCATTTAGTACATAAGCTACAAGAATGGGGGTTTCAATTAATTGACTGCCAAGTAAGAACCGCCCACCTAACCAGTCTGGGCGCAAAAGATATACCGCGTGAACAGTTTATTCAGCACTTATACCAGTGGTGCTCAACCCCCCCTAAACCCGCCGCCTGGACAACCAATGTACTACACGTGGGACAGTAACAATGCTGACACCTAAATTAGTCGATCATATTTTCACCCTGAACATTATACCTATTGCAGATAGCTTCGTCGGAAAAGGAAAGCCGCTCATGCATACTGTTTTTCGAGGAAATTTGTTCATGATGTTCGTGGCGGGTGCCACCCTAAACCCTAATACACCACATCAGTTGAATGGTCGCTCTCACACGACGATTCAACTGATGTGGTGTGTTAAACAATACCAGAACAATGTCATCAGTTGATTCAACACAATCCAGTAAATCATTAGCCCTGTTTGCCAGTCCGGCGCATGAATGCAGTTATTTGCCGCAGCGCCAAGCCGTATCGATATTCGCCGACCCCAGCGTCAACATGTCCATGGCAATATACAGCCGTCTAGTGAATTATGGTTTTCGTCGCAGTAGCGAGCATGTGTACAGCCCCAGTTGCCCTCATTGCTCAGAATGTAAATCTATCCGTGTAGCAGCAATCGATTTCAAGCCCAACCGCGCGCAACGGCGCATACAAAAGCGAAACAAAGATATCCAGGTAACCCGTTTACCAGCGACGTTCAATCATGAGCATTTTACACTCTACCAGCGTTATATGAGCATACGCCATGCAGGCAGCAGCATGGAAAACCCCAGTAAAATTGAGTATATGGCATTTTTGTCCAGCTCCTGGAGCGATACTTTTTTTTATGAATTTCGAGATAAAAAAAACCTCGTTGCGGTGACTGTTGCCGACAAACTTACGCAGGGCCTGTCCGCCGTTTATACCTTTTTTGACCCCCAATACCATCGGCTCAGTCCTGGCAGTTATGCCATTTTATGGCTCATAGAGGAAACCCGCGCCTTACAGCTTAATTGGCTTTATTTAGGTTATTGGATTCAGGACTGCCAGAAAATGCAATACAAAGCACACTATCAACCCGCCGAATTACTGCATAATGGCTGCTGGACTCCATTTGCACCGGCCTGAAAACCACATAAATCCAGCGGTCAATAATCAACATTTCCCCACTAGAAAAGACCATCAGCACAAGCATTGCCACAACACCCTTTGCATAACCAGTCGTTAATAAATCGAGGAGCCTGGTTTAGGAACGTGCACGTTCCTTATTCATCCACACTTCAGCTACGGTTAAACAATCTAAATCAGTAAACCCCGCCCCGTATTCTAAAGAATCCCTCCCTACCGGACGATACTAACTTCAGAGTAACACGACAGATGTAATAGATAAAAATTGCTTTGCACAGGATAGCAAGTACATAACGAATTGGGGAGGGATCCTGTCCATCAATGCAGTAACGAAAAAGGACCCGAGTCCATGTTGAGTTACATATACAGTGTTGCCAAAGAATTTGAACAGGAACATGGATTTAGCCCAAACTTACTTTATATGAATTATACCCACCTAGAGTGCTTGAAACTACAACTCGACGATCCCAACGATTTTAACTCAATTCTGGTATTTCTTGGCATGGAACTCATTTTACAACAAGAGGCTATCCATCCATCAGTGGCATGGGCACGCACACCCTGGAAAAAAGCCGAATATAGCTGAGCGAAAGTAATACCATCGGAAGACAATTTTTAAGTATACGCTTTGTCCAGCACTTCATAATACATTGAGAGCACTGAAGTGACCTCATCAAACCGGACACCGAGTTAAAGCTGTAAAATGCCGCAACGAGGAGATTGCGAAGCAACGCCATTTTGAGTTTATTTTTTCGGTCATTTGAGGCGGAATTGAGCCTATATTTAGTACACGCTCCAAAAGCATCTGAGCCATGACAACAACAGGCTTTATGACAAATCCTTTACTGAATGAGGATATTGAGGGGATTATTCAGTAAAAAAAATACAAATGGCCAGAATAGCTGCTTCTTTAAAACCGCAAAAATCGAATGATTCGTCACCTTGAAAGTGCCGCATCATTATACCTAAACCTTAAACTCTTTGGATATACATAGTACAGTACACCGTCAAACTTGTTTTGGCGGCTTCAGTTCGTTTAAGCACAGTTCCTGTTACAATTTTAGCAGAGGCAAAAAAATGACCAAAAACGACATTCGACAATGTGCTGTCGCGGGTACATTTTACCCAGCCGACCCGGTTACATTACGCAAAACAATCCAGGCATTGCTTACCACTGCACAAACATCGCTAGGTAACTTAAGCAACAATGCAAACACTCGACCTAAGGCGATTATTGCACCACACGCAGGTTATATCTATTCCGGTCCGATTGCGGCAACCGCTTATGCTCGTGTACAGCAACACGATCACAGTATTTCCCGCGTAGTATTGTTAGGCCCCTCACACCATATACCGCTAGTGGGTTTTGCAACCAACAGTGCTCATTTTTTTACAACGCCATTGGGCAACATTCGCCTTGATCGCACCACCATAAATCGCATTAACCAACGGCCCGATGTCGCCGAACTAGATCAGGCTCACGCGTTGGAACACAGTCTGGAGGTACACCTACCATTTCTTCAAGTAATACTCCACAACTTTCAACTTGTGCCTATCGTGGTTGGTGACGCAACCACCGATGCTGTTAGCCAGCTATTGACTGAGCTTTGGGGTGGACCAGAAACATTGATCATTATAAGTTCTGACTTGAGTCATTACCATCACGACGAAATCGCACGCTCGCTTGACAATGCAACCAGCAAAGCAATTGAGTCATTTGACATCACCACGGTAGATGCACAACATGCCTGTGGATATATTCCCATACGCGGACTGCTTAAAACAGCCAAGAACCTCAACATGCACGTTAACACCATCGATTGCAGAAACTCAGGAGATACCGCCGGGCCACGAGACCAAGTGGTTGGTTATGGTGCGTATGAGTTTAGCTAATTGGCACATCAAACGACAAAATAATGATCAATCAAAGTATATAAGCAAGTGCCCAATTTTTTAACCCTACAAGATAAAACCACACTGCGTAGTGTTGCAGAAAAGTCTATTAAATACAGCCTGCAACAGTCCCCTCAACAACACTTTGAAGATACCCTACAGTTAACCCGCTATACAATGGCGCTACGGAACCCGGGCGCAAGTTTTGTTACACTAAGGTGGCACAACGATCTACGTGGTTGTATCGGTTCACTGCAAGCACAGAAGATGCTGGTGATTGATATTATTCAGAACGCCCGGTCAGCTGCCTTTTTTGATCCTCGCTTCCCCCCGATAACACAAAAGGAATTCACTGAAATCGACATTTCTCTCTCGGTGCTTAATCCACCACAAGCAATAAGCTTCACCTCGGAACACGATTTATTGCAACAAATACAGCCCGGCATCGACGGCTTAATATTGGAAGAAGACAACCGACAAGGAACATTCTTACCATCCGTATGGGAAACACTGCCAGATGTTAAATCATTCTTACAACACCTAAAACAAAAAGCTGGACTGCCAATGGATTACTGGTCCAACCGTATTAAATGTGCTCGGTATACGACGGATACTTTTTAATAAAATTTCACCGATTTTCGCACTAACACACATTCGATAAAGAGCAATCACAAATTCCCCATCGTGTTTACGATTCAGGTTGCAACAACCTACTCTTGATAGAAAGAACCCACACGCTAAATTTTACTGTGAAACCCATTGCCCACCGGAACATATATATGGACCAATTACGGCACCCTCAGGATACTGTTGACCATCATAGAAACATGATGCGTATACAACCCCAGATGAGGCCATCAACAAAGACACTGCTAATACAATTTGTTTTAACATAACCTTTTCCTTAATCATTTATATTGAAAATTTATACCCAGGCAATGCACTGACGACTTCAACTACACCCTTAGTATTCGGTTCATTCCAACCTAAATTTATTGCGTCTTCTCTATTCAATACAATGTGCGGCTCACCTGAGCAAGGAACTAAATTTCCCGCGAACACCTGAACCAACTTACCGGTTGAATTATCCTTAACCAGCAAAAATCGATTGGCATATTTAACATTGTGACAAACTGCCGCGACGCCTTTGCCTAATTCAGAAACGTCCGTCACGGCCTCTATATTTATTACATTGTTAGGTGAAAAATATTTATAATCGACAATCGGCGTAGCAACCGTTAGCACTGCCAGAAAAACATTTACATATAGATAGTGTTTAATAGACCGAAGAATGTGCGGACTCGGCGTTTCTTTAACCTGCTCCTTAGCCAACAACTTATATGAAAACGCTGCCAGCAAGAAAACCAAGCCCGGCAACCCCAATTTTAATATCTCGATTACATCGTTCATATCCCCCCCCTTTTTTTAGTTGTGACCGCGTTAATACCTAACATGAACTGGACGAACTAAGCCCGTAATATAACACGAGCATAGTTCGCATAATGCCAAATACCGCACTGCTAAAACGTAAATATTTGACAGGCTTATGTAATCCTAAGTGTAAAACACACGAACTTTTAATTAAGCTCAACGAACAAAAACCGCTACTTAATATGACTCAATTAATATGCCGGCATCATTGTTGATTAAGCTGTCCGTTACTATCGCGATAAAACGCGTATCATTTTATTGGGCTAAATCACTTATTTCTAAGTCCGTGAGCGCATAATTATAAATGCGAACCTCGTCAATTATTCCGGCGAAACCTGCGCTAGTACCCGATGTGCCAATTTTCAATTCAATTGTATTGTTAAACTGATAAACGCTGTTAGGATTCCCGTTTCGGTCTGCAACAAGCGCTGCTCCGCTCACCACACCATCATCCCCACTGACATCGTTCGCACCTCCATTAAATGAATAGTAAGCAACCAATGCCTATCAGGGATTAGCATTATCTAATTTTAGCTGAGTAGGTATTGCCATTCACCAAATTATTCACCTGAACTTGTATGGTATAGGTCCCTGCTTCAGGTAACGTCAATGTCTTCTGAGCTGTACCCAAAAAAGTTATCGACAACCACTCCACTTGGCGCGTAAACAATCGCTCTTGGCTGACCACTACTGCCAGTCAACCATGCCAGGGTAAGCGTTTGCACATCCCCTGTGATACGATTTCGCCTGCATCAGACAAGCCTGAGACAACAACAGCATCGATGCTGTCACCAACATTCGTTGTTGTGTTGAGCGGTAGAAAATTGATTGAAAGAGCCGATACTTGCGCGGTACTGAATAAAGCAAACAGAAAAACTAAAAAGCTAACCGTCGAACGCTTAGTCATATTAACTCTCCCTCACCCATTGCGATATTTAGAATATCGCTTGTTATTATTCGTCAGCTAAAATGAGACAATGTCGACAACTGATAAACAATCAGCCATATATTTATTCTTATCAGACAAGCTATGTTAGACCGCTTTTATAGTTAGAATGACCTCAGATAAAACGATGATTCTTACATAGGTAACATTTTCAAAATTCCTACACGTTCAATGCCAATCCATTAAGTCATTAATATTTTTGGTTTTTATTTTTCAGCAAAGACGTTACCCCAAATTGCTCGACGATTGTGTAAATTTATTCGACGACCAATTATTAGTCATTTTGATAAAAACACATACACCAACACCCTTAAACACTGCCCAATTGATATAATACAAACGTCGAATCCGTGTTTTGTTTAATGAAACCGTAAAATTTACCGACAGTATTGCTTTTTTCACGAGCAAATCCCCTTGCAGTAACTCACGTCAATGCAACAGTAATGCGACGTATCCGTTGTTTTTTTATTCAAGGGAATTAAGTGTTCCGATTTATCCGTTACTCAAAGATGACGGGGACTTCAACTTATTGATCGATGCACCCTATTCAATACCACACAACAACTCAACAGTCGATTGAGCAATCAGTGATATTCCACCCCTTCAATTTGCGGTATCGATGACGTTTGTCGTCAAACGGTTGCTACTTGGTTTTCCCTGTGGAAAAAAATAGATTATGTGGGTTATTTGATCATCCCGGTCAAGGCAGACCACGAATATTGAGTTCAGAACAAAGAAATGGTGTGATAAAAAATTAAAAAATCGCCGTGATCATTAAAGAAAATATGGGTAGACATCGAAGAAAAAATCGGAATTTCCATGAGTATCGGCATGCTAAAGCGTCTTTGTAAAAAGGCGAATGGCTGCCTTTTTCAGCTTACGATGCTTGCACCAACCTCAAGAAAGCGCTATTTGATGTACTTTCCAACATTGGAACAACCCACAAAATTGAGTTTTCTTAAAAGGTTAAATTAAATATGTTCGGGTACTTATATCTCAAGTTTCGGAGTTCAGCGCCAAACAACGATACCGCACTCCGTCTCAAAATGGATTCTGGCCCCGGCGTAGGCCGGTATTCATCGCTAATAGAGATTCCATCCTTCAAAATCGTACGTCGCTGCAAGTGCTGGGTAGTTTTGCAAATTCCTGAGCTCGAAACTTGGTTATATCTATTCTGTTTTCCTACAGCCCTTCAAACAATTCAAGTTTCGCCGTTTTTTTATCATACGTGTATGTTACCCCACAGCCCAACACTTTATTGATACATCCAATTAATGCATCTGAGAAATCGGTGTTGTTTGATTGATAGACTCTCAGGGCTTTTAATACGACCTCAACTTCTTGTACAAATAATTGTTTTGTTGCGCAAAGTTGTTCAATTACATTAATAATTTCTTGTTTACTAACATCGTAACAACTTTCTAACACCCAAACAATTTCTACCAGCGTAATATGATTGATAAAGCCGGGGACGTCTTTCGTTAGTTTACCTTCAATTAGTTTTGTCGCCTTCACTGCCTGTGCTTTGTCATCCTGCACTAAGTACCTTATCAACACATTGGTATCCAAACCAATCAACGTTTACGCCCTGCCCGTTTTTTAATGGCTGCCTTCATGCCATCAATGGAAACTGCTTTTTGGGGTTTTTGAATAATACCCTTCAAATCAGTGATTTCTGCGGTCGCGGGTACAATGTTGAATACACCTGTTTCGATTTCAACAAACTCAATGCGGTCCCCCGTGTCAACGCCCAACCTGCTTCTTACCTCTTTGGGAATGGTGACCTGGCCTTTTGATGTTATCCTTGCACTTGTCATTACTGCACCGTTAAATCACGTATATCATCTATTCCTTACTTTAGTGTAAGGAATTTGACTTGTCAAATGCCTTCTGGCTAAGCGATTGAAATTTTGAAAAACACCGCCGGTCACTTACCAACGAAGTAATTAGAATCCTCAACATTGAGAAGATGCCAAGCACTTCGCCGCCACCCACCTGACTCGGGTCATTAACATTAATATAATCAGAGCCTCCGATGGAAGGTTCTGCTGATGCGAAAACTTGGTAATTTTTGGATAAATTAACTGCGGCTTCCGCGTCAATTAAGCCATATCCACTATCTAGCACCCATAAACTAACAACATATTGAAATAAAAGTAAATATTCTCAAAAATAGATAAAAAAAAGTGCAAATCAGTCTATTTGATTTTTATTCGCAACACGACTTTGGATTGCATTTAAAGCAATTGTCAGACGTGTTGGACGAACATCCCGAGAGATTAGCATTGCTAGAACAGGGCTTGCTCGATGAGGACTGCACAGAGTCTCTACTGGGAGTTATTACCGATAGCCACTAAAGAGTTGAACGAGCAACGACAACGATACGTACTCAAGGAGCCAGCTGTTTAGATGACAACTAATTGGTTAGCAGAAATCGAACCCTTATCTAGCCTCATGAATCGAGTCATTAATCAAACTCAGCGACGGGTGTTGTCGACGGAGCAAACCCGCGGATAAATGCCGCTGAAACTACTCAGCAATCAGTCGGATGAGGTGACAAGCTCATTGCAACTATCTCACAGATGGCTGTAGGGGAGCCAAGGAGCTTCCCTCGCAAGCTCAGGATTCCTGCTTAATCCTCCTACCGTCATCACATTTTGTGTTTGCCATGAGCATGCCAGCTCTTTCTGGCTTATTATTGTTGCGCACAGCAGGCCGCTCTTTAGCGAGTGATAAAGTTCGAATAGGGATTGTCAGTGTCGCGATTCCGGAGTCTTGCCCTCTACCGCGACCAGAGTTCCACACGGCCAAGCTCTACCAGCGTGCCCGTAAACCTAACACATCAGTTGAATCTACTGCGAACGCCGATAGCACAGACTCTAAAAAACTTTTGGGGATTTTCTGAACTCACCGTATGGGGGATACGCTGTCGTCCACTCTCTAATTAAAAGAATATCCCCAAAAGTCTTTTACCTTCTGCGCTCTAGTCGCTCTCGCGACGAGTCAACTGATGTGTTAGGTTAAACGAATTGGTTTCATTGAGGTAAGTTTGTCACATGAATTCATGACGGCCAACACCGATGGCGCATTATCAAGTGCCGTGACGCGTGGGCGCAAACACCGTAGCCACTCGACAGCACTAATCAAATGCGCTGCCCACATGCCAACCATCCACCCGGGCAAAGCCAATTCCCTTGGGATTGGCGGCCATGATGGCGTCCACGACGTTTTGATGATAGAGAATGTGCTGGCAGTCTTCTTTGAGCACAAAAATGAGACGGTGTTTTTCGGGGATGGTGTCCAGTACTGCCTCATCCAGTGCCAGTTTGTCGATGAAATACATTTCCTCTTCGTAATCATATTTTGAGCGCACTTTATCCAAACAAGCAATCTCGTGATAGACATTCATGAGGTAATAATCGGGATACACGGTCTCGCCATGGCGCACCTGGGCCTCAAACAATTGAATGCCGTTGATGTCCAGGCCATGCAGGATGTTTTTGAGGCGTTTTGAAAACACCGGTTCCGGTAGTTTATGAAAGTCGACCAGTTCCGGGTGGTCTGGTACCGGAGGGCCAACCATAAGGTGCAGCATGTCATACACCTCGATGGGTTCGCAGCGGCTAAATTCACTGTAATCATACTCGATGAGATCATCGTCCCATTCCAGCAAAGGATAGTTGTCGCTGCCTGAACGCATTGCTTTAAAGTACTGTTGATCATATGTCATGTTTAATGTCCTAGTGTCAGCTTGGAAGTTTTCGTCATGTCGTAGCCGTGTTGGCGGTTCGTATTACATTCCTCACCGCGGCGCTTTTTACCCAGTTCCAGTTGATTGGCGCATCCGCAGGCACTGTCGGGGCGGTAGTCCCGCCCATCCCGGGACAGGGTCCAGGTGAAATCATCAATGCGGCGGAGGATTTTTTCACTGATTTTTCTCATTTTTCGTTCAAACGCCGCTTTCTGCTGCCGGGCGGTTTTGTGGCCACACAAGGCACCTCTTTTGACCATGAGACGTATTTTCCTTATTTCTTCTTTGACCGCATCGGGATAGGTCAGAAACTTCTGTTCATAGTCGGGTATTT
The DNA here is from genome assembly GCA_013152545.1 of Gammaproteobacteria bacterium. Lineage (GTDB taxonomy): Bacteria > Pseudomonadota > Gammaproteobacteria > SZUA-152 > SZUA-152 > JAADGF01. The sequence goes on along the minus strand of JAADGF010000057.1, from coordinate 3,623 downwards.
GCGCATAATCCTTTTCTTTTTCCAGCGCTTGCAGATTAGACAGTGATGCGCCTGTACCGGGTTTAGGAGCATCAAAGGCATGGCCTTGAGCATGGCTACTTTTGTGACGTGCCACTTTTAAGTGGCAGGCCGTGTCCATGGCTGCGGGTAACACCACGCTGTTATGTGGTTCATTGATGTCATAGCGGAAGGCGTTAACTATTTCTACCCACACCGCGTTCTTAACCGAATTCACATCAATGCAATGATGCACCTCCAAGCTTTTTTCCCCTTGGTACCACGGGTGTTGCTTGGGGTAAGCGTTGCCAGTGGTATCACGAATACCGTTGTGAAGGGTCTCTTTGATACGGTCGTTTTCACCCTTGCCCCGGCGTTTGGCATCGGCCAGGGGACATTGGGGATTAAAATCTTTTTTACAGGTGTTGCATTTTTTCGGCGGCTTTTTGTCCAATGACTGTTTTTTTGGCCGCACGGCGCTCATGCGGATGAGGCTGTCCTGGTCTTTGCGGGCGGTTTTGTTGAGCCGGGTTTTTTCCATCAGTTGGAGGATGTCTTGAATTTTGTTGGCGGCCTTCATGATGCTGGGGACTTTGCTGACCACAGCCGCCGCCGCACCGGCGCCCGCGGTGACCAAGGTTATGAGCAGGCTAAAGGAGAGGCCACCCACCATTTGTGCTTTGCCCACCCCGGACAGGGCTTCCCAGTAGCGGCTGGGAAAGCGGACCAACAGGGTTTTGATTGCCGCATCTTCAAACAGCAAGGCAAGGCTATGTTGGGCCTGTTGCAGGTCTTGCAGGGTGTCTTCGCCATAACGGGCAAGGTCTTCAAAGGCGGTTTTCATTTGCGCGGGATTACCGCGCAATAGCAGGTTGTATGCTTCCTGTCGTACCTCGTCAATTTCACCCAGGATGTCCACGGCGGTGTCGGCGAGGTCGGTAACTGAGTCGTATAAGCCGCCCAGAAACGCCAGGGTGTAGACCTGGCCTTGCTCGAGCACACCGGCATCGGCCAATGCCTGCTGTTGTTGGGCGGCTTTTTCCTGGACTTCAGCAATGATGTCGTCCAAGTAGGCAGCCAGTTCCTGACGCGCCTGATCGAGCTGTTGGGTTAAGCTTGGCCAACCAAACTCCACGGTGGTAATGCCTTGCGGAATATCGCTCAGCTTGTCTTGGCCGGTGTCGTCAAGTTTACCGGTGCGCACTGAATTGTCGCTCAAGGTGGCACGGTAGGGCATGCCGGCCAGGGCGTCACCGTCATCGAATTGATATTGCAGCTTGAGGAAATAACGGTAGCGCAGCGTCGGTTGGGGGCGGGGCAACGGCTCCAGCGGTTTATTGGCCCAGGTTTCCTGGTATCGGCGGTTACGCTCATTCATTGCCTGGACATAACCCGCCAAGCCGGGAAGCTCCTCCTCCCGCGGTTTTTGGCGACCACTCGGTGCGGCAGTTGAGGACTCATCGGTGTGTTTTACTGCATGCAGTTCACCGCTGATGACTTTTTTTGCCAGCCCCTGCTGGATCTGTGCCCAAGACACCAAGGTGCCCGATACGCAATGATGGATATCACAGTAGAGCTGGTCTAAATGCCAGACGGCGATGGCATTGTCTTGAAACTGTTCAATCAATCGTTCCGCCTGGTCTGACGAACTAAACGCCAGATATTCACCGTCCATGCGGTGATAGTTTGCGGTTAAAAACGTTATTTTTCCGTTAGCGGTTGATAGTGTTAGGGGTAACATGGCTGTTCCTTTGCCTTTGATGTTCTGTCCTTGGGGTGGTGAAGTTTGGTTAGGAGGCTGTGCCAGTATTGCCCGTGAGTAATGTATATTGACATCACTTGGCTGGTAAATGATTGATTATGATGGCCTTATAACAGGTTCCCTTTGGCCATTTTCCTTTTTTTGCCTTTGAGTGCATGGAAAATGGGGGTTGTTATTTTTACTTTTTTTATTTTATTTTATTTTTACTTAGCTTGGTATACTAGCGACTTAAATCACCTCGATCAAGTATAAAAGGGATTGCCTGACTTGGAGAAAGGCGCAGGCGTACGCCGAATAGCCTGCTTAATATCATGGTTGCCTGAGTTGAAAGAAACGCCTTACTCTTTTCTTTACTAATAGGTGCTTTTCTTTACTAATAGGTGTCAAGCTATAGGCATCAGGTAAAAACTGTATTGGTTCAGCAGTTATCGCGAGTTAATGATATTCGAGCAGGGCGCCGAGGAGCAGTTTCCTTCACTAAAGGCATCAAATAAACGCTCAGGGTGTAAAATGTGGAGGGAATATAATTTGACGATAGATGTGCCTGAATATGAATCACGGCAAGTTGTTCAAAGATAGCGGTGAATTGTGCAAGTGCTACCCCAAGGATCCTAGAGCGAATTACAGATAGCCTATTGCCATTACTTGTTTCGATACAGTTCCACCTGTTTCGTGAAGCGTGGTGGCGCGAAACAGGGGAATGGCTTGGCCCTGAAGTACCACATTAATACGATAGATTGGCAAGTTGTCGTAGAGCCACTTTGGGATGAAGTGTAGATTGGTAGTGTGAAAAGCCATATTTACTTGATTTCACCAAAGAGAGGACATATTGTTACCATATATTAATAAATGGTTACAATATGTCTGCCTCTGAAGACAAAATACATCCAGATGAAATATTCCGTCAGCACGGTGGCCTGCTCCGTATGAGCGAAGCCATCAAATACGGTATATCTCGCTATGCCCTCTATAAAATGCGGGATAATGGCACGCTGGAGCAAGTTTCCAGAGGTGTTTATCGTCTGGTTGGCCTGCCGCCTATGAGTACCCCTGATCTGGTCACAGTGAGCCTGCGCTTCCCCAGGGCGGTTATCTGCCTGGTATCAGCTCTCTCGTTCCATGAGATGACGACCCAGATACCCCATGAGGTCTCGGTGGCCGTGCCCCGTGGCACCAGAATGCCCGTGCTTGACCTTCCCCCTGTGCATGCTTACAAGTTCTCGTCTGAAGCGTTTAAAGCCGGGATTGAAGAGCATCAGATAGATGGTGTCACGGTGCAGGTTTATAGCGCTGAAAAAACACTGGCTGATTGCTTTAAGTACCGAAATAAACTGGGCATGGACGTTGTACTGGAAGCCCTGAAACGCTACCGGAGTCAGAAGAAACTTAATATGGGTAAACTGCTGGAATATGCACGGGTATGCCGGGTTGAAGAGGTCATGAAACCCTATCTGGAGGCCAGCCTGTGAGCAAGAATAAGCGCAATGTCGCTGCTTCAATTAGGCAAAAGCTTAAGAATCAGGCCACACAGGGCGAGCGGCCATTTGCAGAACTGCTTCAGTATTATGCGATGGAGCGTTTTTTATACCGTTTGACCCAGTCTAGCCATGCTGACCGGTTTATCCTTAAAGGCGCATTGATGCTTAGGGTCTGGCAATCCCCCCAATTTCGCCCGACCATGGACATTGATATGCTGGATTCACCGACTCCCAGGTTACTTTGCTATAGCCGTGAGAGTGCGATTGCAGAAAAATTTGAAGCCATGATAAAGCTGGAAATGCTGAATAGTCGTATGAAGGATTTTTACGACATCTGGCTGCTATCCCGACAATTTGAGTTTGATGGCAGCGAATTGGCTGAAGCA
>JAADGF010000027.1 GCA_013152545.1 Gammaproteobacteria bacterium | reverse complement strand
GTCGCGCCTTCACGGGCGCGTGGATTGAAACCAATGTTTAAATTAGAAATAAACCCGGATGGTAAGAGTTACATTATTCATAACCAACCCATTGAAAAAAGGACATTATGATCAATTATTCAGCAAATATCAACAGAGCCTAACAAAAACAAAATCGATCGCAACCTAATAATGTTATTTGTTCTTTGCAAAACAAAACCAAGTTGTCGTCGCCAAAAGGACAATACCCTGTATTTAGCCCTGTATTTAACTTCGGATGAACCCGACCTTTGTACTCGCTGTCGCAAACAGTCTCGATTTCCACCCAAAACAAATCATTATTATCCAGAATTTGTACATAGCAGCCAGGACCAAGATTTGCGATTAAATCAGTGGTAGGGACTACGAATTCTTCGCACATGGTAAGCACCTCTTATTTTTTATACTTTCTCCCTTTCTCTACGGTACTCCGTTTACTGCGTCATTGCCGTACCCACCATTTGCGCTGAGATAAGGCCAACTTTCCGGCTTTGCCGCAGTTTTAGTTTACACACATCAGTGTATCAACTATTGATATCAGTCAATATTACGGGTGACAACATGTCATGTATAAAAAATCACGGCGCAACGCCCCTTCGTTGTGAGAGACAAAATGTGGCTTGACTGTTGCGATTTAACTGTCGCGAATAAAGGCGTCAAGCTTTTGCCTGGGGGGTTCTCTCACAGGGCATGATACCGGATATACGTTTAATGCCATTCAGATCAATAATTTCTATATGTTTACGAGATGCCTTTATAAAAGCTTGCTCTTGAAAGTTGGTAAACTGACGGCTAACGGTTTCCACCGCCATACCAAGATAGTTGCCAATGTCAGTTCGCGTCATTGTCAAATTAAACTCTGTCGCTGAAAAGCCACGTTGCTGCAAACGAGCGGAAATACTCAGTAAAAACGCCGCAACCCGCGCTTCGGCACTCATTTTTCCTAACTGTAACAACAATTGCTGATCAGCTATAATCTCTTTGCTCATTAGTCGATGCAATTGACGCTGCAAGCCATGAATCTGACCAGACAAGGTTTCTAATTTAAAAAAAGGTAATTCACAAACACTGGTGGTTTCCAATGCTTCCGCTGTGCAGCTATATTCATCGGTGCTGACACCATCCAAACCCACAAGCTCTCCCGGCAAATGAAATCCCGTTACCTGTTGGTCCCCCGTACTGGTTGTTGTATAAGTTTTAATCGACCCAGACCGAACCACGTAGAGCGAACGAAATTGATCCTTTGGGTGATATAAACGTTGCGACCGTTGCAATGGCCGAGGCCGCTTAACAATTTCATCCAGTCGTTCTAACTCTTCGCCGTCCAAGCCAAACGGCAAACACAAACTCCGCAGGCTGCACTCGGAACAAGCTACTTTTATTTGTGGTAATCGTATTACTTTCGTCGAAGTCATATTTTGGCTGCTTTAATTAATTTCGCTAAACATAAAAGAAACCCCACCGACGCGCTCGCCTGATTCATTGAAAACGTCCATATTATCATAGCGAAAACTACAGCACTTATCGGCGCAAAAAGCTTTTGTCCGTACTTTTATCACATATTGATACAAGTCAATGTAAAACTAGCAATCTCTACTTAGATTTGATAGAGCAACTGAGATCTGTTGACGTTTGCGTGTTATCCTTAATTGTAGCCACAGTTAGCGACTGTTGTCGCTACGGTTATAATAAAGTACCTCTGGCAGAGATGACATTGAAACCTCAACAACCCTACTGAATAAGATAGCGGAATAATACTGAACTCACCCTGACTACGAAGTGAGAATAGCACTCAGTTAACGTATTTTTACCTGAGGAATTCAAAATGGAAATATCACCAACAGAACATTGTGAAATTTGTGATGATGATGTGCCCCTACATCAAGACCAAGCAAATTGCGCATACCAACACAATTGTGAATTAATACCACCAAATTGCCCCCTAATGTCACTCTTTATCACTAAAAACACCGCACGAAAACGCAGAGCAAGGAAAACTAAAAACAAAGATATCCCCCATTTTTATTTTTCTGATGGGTAGCAACAGACAATACCAATACCCTGTTCTTCGAAACGAGGATAACATTTCAGTTTTCACCTAAAATGCCTGCTGTTGATGCCTGTTCTCCAATTACAAAACATCGAAATTATGCAAACATTCGTACGTTATTGCTCAATCACAGCAAATATTTACTTAACCAGAGTCAAACAGAAAAATTATTATGCATGCATTAGCTGAGCAAATGGACAGTGCTTATCTAAAAATAATCGTTTGCTGTACCCTGCACTAAAACCAGCGCTGAAACTGTAGCTGAACCCCCTCAAGATAACCGTTATGATATTGCAAACCCACAAATTCATATGGGCTTAATTTATAATCAACACCTATCAGAAAACCTGAATTACGATCAGATGCTAAGTGTAATGTTTGAAATACAGCTCCGCTCACTTTTTGTGTTGCATTTAGCCAACCATAACCAACACCCGCCCTTAAATTAAGCGTCGAATGAAAATCATAACGCAACAGAAACTGGGCGTTTAACTCAGACCAAGTAACCGAAAGGTGTTGTGCTTTAGCTTCATTACTGACCTCCTGAAACAAATAATCTGTCAAAAACAAGAAATGAGTGGAGCCAGACGTTAACACTACAGTTCGTAACGATACGCCCAGAAAAAAACCATCCATAGCCTGGCCTTGCGACAAAACCTGTTGTGAATGGCTGACAAATGCATAACCAAGACTCAATCCTAAATGAACATTGGTTTCAGGTACATCGTAAACAAGAATACCGATTCGATTCAGGTTAGTCTCAATAGAGATATCACTGTTTTTCAATATGAGATTGTCATGACGGATAATCATGGCAACATCCAAATTATTAAGCGGCGAAGTCCGAATATCCAGATCAAGCGCAGCAACCTGCCGGGGTGACAATAACATCATCAGTATGCTGAGTGTTACCAGGAGCCTACCGGAGATTGCTAATATTGCGATCATTAATAGTATACCAGAACTCAATTTTTCCTTTAGTTGTATTATACCCCACTCAAGCCTGGGCAACGAAGATTGGGGACCACAGCATCATTCCCGCTCCTCCTGTCTTCATTGGTTTTTTCTGGATATCTCACGACAATATACCCGTAGTATTTAAAAGTTCAGTGTTCGGTGTGCGCCTTATTCATATCATGGCGCCAGAAAGTAGGTTCTTTAAGAAAAGCGAAATGACGAGTAATAACCGATCTATTGTGAGGATTTTAACACCGCCATGGAATGAAAAGGGCGTACCATGAATGCCGAAATCTCAATCGTTACAGCTATACTTACACTGCCTACTTATAACTTGTCAGGTAAAATGCCCGCACTACTTACTCATTGCGCCAACAGTCACAACACACAACGACAATGCCGCCTTCACCTTA
>JAADGF010000028.1 GCA_013152545.1 Gammaproteobacteria bacterium | reverse complement strand
ACTAAGTTCCTTGTTTCATGTCCATTCCAGCGCTCAGGATGATGTTTTTTGGCTTGCTCTATAACATTCTTTCTATTTTCCAATATTGTCTCTTATCTAAGCCATTGTGACGTTGATTGGGCATCACAAATTTAATTGCGCTGTGTCGCTTTAACTCAGGGAATTTTTCAAACAGCTTACTCGAACTTCGCCCCTTTACCCTTCGCATTATCTCACTGGGTGCCATATTCGGCGGTGCTGACATCAACAGTCGAGTCGACCGGGGCAATAGATGCCCCAGTCGCTCACAGATCCGGACGTGAGCCTCTCGACTCATCCGGCTCCTGTTATCCCAATCGCCGGTCTGAGACCCAACAACTTCCAGTGCGGGAACAAGCTAGGCTGTCGCTTGGCAACAGAACCCAACCAGTAGTGTGCACGGCGCGGCCGTCGCCTCAGCCTCTTGAATTTCCGGGTAGCCCATTTCACCAACTTCCTGTTCAAGTTGTAGAACGTTGGATACAGCGCTGATTTGTAGAAATGCCCAAAGTAGTTGATCCACCCCCAAAGCTTGGCACTGAACATTCTCGACAGATCATCGATCGACTTGTCACTCCTGCTCTGTATCTTCCAGCTTCTGATTTCCCGCCTGATGGCCTTTGCCGAAGAGGGACTGATGGCCGGCATAAATCGCACGAACTTTTGACCTCTTCGGTTAACCGCCGTTTCTGAGTCGGAATTCATAACCCAGAAAGTCGAATTTAGTCACCGGGTAGTCAATCCAGGGTACGTTAGCTTTACAGCAGACGATCTTACTTTTCTCTGGATGTAGCTCCAGATGGCACTCCCGAAAACGCCGCTCCAATACCACTTGCAACCGCTCCGCATCACGCAATGTCGAGCAATGCACAAGGGCATCATCGGCATATCGTGCAAACGGCAGTCTCGGCTCATGGACAGCCATCCACTTGTCAAACACATAGTGCATGAACAGATTCATTAAGAGCGGGCTGACTACTCCGCCTTGCGGCGTTCCTCTCGTCCGCTCTTCCAGAACCCCATCCGAATGTTGCATCAGCGCTTTCAGCCATCTATCGATGTACAGAAGCACCCACTCGCAGTCGGTATGCTTTTTCAGCGCCAGTGTCAGCAGCGTGTGATCTATATTATCAAAGGCGCCCTTGATGTCGAATTCGAACACCCAGCCGTGTTTCCAGCATCTTTCTCTAGTCACTGCGACTGCTTGTATAGCCGACTTTCCAGGCCTATATCCATAAGAATCCGGGTGAAAGAACGGTTCCAGTACTGGTTCCAATTTCAGTTTCACCACCGTTTGGGCAATGCGACCGGAGATACTGGGTATCCCCAGTGTCCGCGTACCACCCGTGCGTTTCGGAATCCTTACCGCCTTGACTGCTGGAGGAAAGTAACTTCCTGATGACATTCGATTCCAGATCTTGTACAGATTCCCTTTCAGGTTCTGCTCAAAATCCTCAATCGTTTGCCCATCAATCCCAGCAGAACCTTTGTTTGCCTTGACTTGCTTGTAGGCTTGCCAGACAAGTTGCTTGGAAATATCAAACGATCTTGCCATCTCCTATGACTCCTCCCAATCCGGTTGGTCACACTCAATGGCTGAATAACCTCTCTAGTTTTGTGCCATGCCCGGCACACACGCTTAGTTAAGGGGCGCGGTGTTTTTTCCGCGTCCCGCTTAAACGCATTGTTGGACGAAGCCGCTACACGGAGAAAAAGGCTTCGACGCCTGAAAAATTGTAAAATGTAACCTCACTCCCTCACGCCGAGGGATTATTCATCTACGAATCATGAGGTTACAACAACATGACAACATCATCCGAGTCAAATTTCAAGCAAATTAACTTAAAACCATATCTTATTGAAATTTAAATGAAAGATATGGGTAACGGAGAGCCTTATTCGTTATGTTCAATTACTTTCTGGCTACTAATAACCTTAGCCGTAATATTTTGATACCTCGATAACAAACCATATCGATAACAAACCATAGTAAAACGCAGATACCAAAACTGAATCTTCTTCCCACTTTACCAGAGACTAGCAACCTATCAGAAATAAGCCTCCCTTGTTGTCAATATCGTTGGGGTATCTTAATTTTCATTCATATTTTTTCGTAAACCGAGCTGATTGGCTTTGCTATGTTTTCCTCTATCCGTAGTGCGTCCACATTCGAATAACTTTAATAACACGCTCTTCTTCATAAACTTGATAGATCAACCGATGTTGAATATTTATCCTCCGTGAATATGCGCCAGACAAATCACCAATTAACTTTTCATAAGGAGGTGGTTTCTTGTAAGGGTTTTCTTCTAGAAACTCCAACAATGACTTAACCTTCGGCTTCAACCCTGATCCTGCGATTTTCTTAGCATCTTTTTTTGCTTGTTTTGTATACACTAACTCCCAGCTCACCAATCAAGCTCCTTAGAGCATTCTGATATGCTTTCACCCATACCCTCTTTAATTGATTCCCGCATTCCAGGCACTGACAACAAATGTAGCGTTTCAGCAATGGCATTCCAGTCGTCTTCAGAAACAAGGACCGCATTAGCTCTTTTCCCTGTAATTACAATCGGTTGGTGCGTCTCTGCTGCCTCATCAATAAGACTGTAGAGTTTGGAGCGGGCTTCTGTTGCATTCAATATAGTCATAAACTAAGTACCTCCTTGATTTAGCGTACGACTATACGTACGGAATATCAAGACCTATTTTGAACATAATAGGGATAGCTCTCCATTACCCACAACTCAAAATACAATTTTTGCTACCTCAAGTGCATCCACATAATTAGTGCCCGCCCGAAAACTCCGGAAACGGACCACGATTTTGGGTAAAGTTAATTCACCTATTGTCTGGGTGGGTATAATGACGTGTTTTGAGCGGCATTTCAGTACCACCTGACAACCTTGTGCGCGTTTTACCAAATCCCGGCCAGTATTAATCCTGCCGTATGGCATTCCATTCAAAAATACTGTTAATGGGTACAGTCAGGCCGCTAAACGTGGGGGCTGCTGTCGTCGTCGCTCGTCCCGTCGCAGACGGGCTAACTCTTTACGCTGTAAAAGCAAACCGATGCGATGAAGATTGGTGGCGACGATGGACAGAGCCACATGCCGTTCAAACCCCTCTCGCCCATAGCTAGGCACCCCGGGCTGAGTACAACAGTCTATGCGGTTCCTTAGGGGCGGGCTTTGCTGTGACCAGCGGCTTTCGCCATTATGCCGGTGTCTCAATCCGCACCTTATTTTTCCATTTACACATACCTTCCCGGCACATTGTCGAGGCACAACGACCTGTACTGTATATCTGCACAAGTCCGCCTCCAGCCTATACACCCGTAAAGGGCAATGAGCGTAACAACATCTTTCATGTTGCTAGAGTGAGGTCTTTTGACATCGCACACATAAAAATAACCTCCCGTTTTGCGCTCAGCTTTCGTCTATGACTCACTTTACATTCATTCGATAGTTTACGAGACTATTTTACAGCTCGCCCCCCGTATAGATATTGACAAAATGGCAGGTCCACATCATAAATAAAGCGTGGGCCTGCCATCTGTTCATCGCCCATCGATCGTTCTATGGTAAGGGGAACGGTGAGAGGATTATTGGTGGTGATGTGAATACTGGGACTGAGACACTTGGTAATATTGTCGTTGTTGACCCTACGGTGGTCCAATTACCTGTTGATGCACCATTATCGTTTAAGCTACGTTGAATCGATATTGTTAGCTCGTGCACAGACTGGTTTCCATTGAAATCATCCGCATTCAGTGCAAATTCATGCAACTGATCGTTGTTAACGCAATGGGTAATACCAGGACGTTCATCAACGAGGTAATTGTTTATATCAAAATATTCGTAGTACATTCGACCACAAAGGTCGTCAGCTCTTCTCATGTATAACGTTCCGGTTACAACGGGTTCGACAATAGAGGTGCCAGATTTCAAACGCCAAGCCACAGTGGCCGACTCTGTGGCCGTGCCACCTCTGAAGGCACCCGCACCAAAATCAAATTCAGGCGCGCTAATTGAAACTGCTGTGTTTCCAATGTATGGTCCGTATGTTACCACCTGGCTTCCGATGGTGCTCCAAGTACCATTGACTGCTTGGCTCTGAAGAAGAACTTTTACTTCCCTGGCACCGGTTTGACCAAATATATTCACGGGGAAGCTCTGCCGCTCATTACCCGCCGCACACTCCACACCACTGTCTTTAGGTACACCAATTTCTACACCATTCTCGTCAAATGCAGTTGACCGTACCCGGACGCAACTCCCGTCCGTATTCTCAAGGTGAATTGTGCCGACAACGTAATGATTGGCCCCATACCATGCCTGATGCCATTCAACTCGACCTGGAAAGCTGGGTTCTCCGTTTACATAACCGAAGCCGCCAAAAGAGATACCCGGCGACGTAATTAAAACATCGTCGATCTCCTGGGCAGTATGGGTCACCGCTTCCATAGCAAAAGCTTGAAATGGCGATAGCATTGCGACTAACAAAGGTGTAAATACAGTAAGGTTAGACTTTGCGAAAAATTTAGTCCTTGTCTTCATTTAGATCCTCCAAAAATTAAGCATTAAGTAAATATGTATACCCGTAGCGATTGAACTTTAGGCATAATTCCACGCCCTCGTCATTTTGACTTTTACTTTTAATACCACGAAACGAATATAACGCACACTTAAAGACCAAGCGCCACGGCTATGAATGAAGTATTTACCTGAATTTTCCAAGCTAAATCGATTATTGATTCGATTCTTATTTTAATAGGCGTAATAGCAACACCTAATGGCTCAAGATATTTTGGCAAATATATAGTGCCCGCCCGAAAACTATCTAACCTTATGATTTAATATAAAAAATCACTCCATTCCTGGCACGAAAAAAGGTATTCAGTCCACTTGAGGCCATCATTGCCCCATCCGTCAGTACTGGGACTGGACGTCCGGGTATGGAAATCTGCCGGGTTGGCGACAATACCGCTTTAACCAGAAGCAACTTAAAAAGTACTGCCGTAAAGCGCAAAAGATGAAGCAAAAAGAGTCGCCCGATGCGAAGAGATTCATCAGACTTATCGAGCGTATTTATTCGAAGCAGAACGCCTGATTGAAAAAACCCAGACAACACTAGAGGCGTTAAATCATTTGGGCAAAGTGTTTCAGGTAGAGCAGATAGCACACTATATTCAGCATGCAGCACGTCAAATCGACCAAATTGAGCGGCGCGTATTGAAGAAAGAGGTTATCCCCCATAGCGAAAAAGTCTTTTCCATTTTCGAAGAACATACCGAGTGGGTCAGCACCAAAAGTAGGTGCCATGAGACGGAGGAAAAGCGGGAGTCCCTGTAGAGTTAGGCGTCGTGTAAGCATTCTGGAAGATCAGTATCAATTTGTTTTGCACCATCGTATTATGTGGAAAAAGACCGATGACAAGATCGCGGTTCCCCTCATTGAAGAAGCCAAACAACGCTATCCACTGATTAATCAGTGCAGTTTTGATAAAGGCTATTACTCAAAAGACAATATCATCGCATTAAACAAACACCTGGAGCAGGTGATTTTACCGAAGAAAGGTCGTTGTAATAAAGACGAAAAAGCGTGGCAAGAAAGTGACATTTTTGGTAAAGCCAGACGCCAACACGCCGGGGTAGAAGCGTGCATCAACAATCTTGAGATACGAGGCTTGAATCGTTGTTATCCTATGGGCGAAATGGATTTGAGCGGCATGTGGCTCTATCGGTCGTTGCCAGCAATTTTCATCGTATCGGTTGCTTTTACAGCGTAAAGAATTAGCTCGCCTACGACGGGACGAGCGACAGCAGCCCCCACGTTTAGCCGCCTGACTGTATCCATCAACAGTATTTTTGAGTTGAATGCTGTACGGCAGGGTTAATGCTGGCCGGAATTTGGTAAAACCCGCACAATGTTGTCAGATGGTACCGAAATGCCTTTCAAAACAGCCCATCATATCCACTCAATTAATAGGTAAATTAACTTCTTCCGAAATCATAGCTTGTTTCCGGCGTTTTCGAGCTGCACTCATTATTTCATTTGCTGCCCACCTCAGGGGCATGTTGTTATGCTGGGTTACCACGTGGCGGGCATTATTCGTCGGAACTCTTCGTTAACTTTTTTCTTTTGCTCCTCGATTTCTTTCAGCTCGCTTTGAGCTTTCTCTAGCTCCTTTATGGCGATTCCTTTCTTGTTTATTTTAGCCTCGAGTTCCATAATTTGTTGTGAGTAATGTTTATTTAGCGCCTCATTTTTTTTGATTTCGGATTCAATCGTGTTCTGGCGGATCTGGGTAGCTGTTAACCTTCGCTCAGAATCGTACCATTTATATGCACCAAATAGACCGCCGCCACCAAATAAAATACCAAGCAAAGTTACCAAACCAAGTTTCTTTTTTAATGATGATAGCTGATTTCTTAAAAATTCAACTTCATTATTGTCTTTAGTCAAGTTTATCTCCCTTTAAAGAGCATAATCGGGATAGGAGTGAAGTGGTCAAGCAATTTTTCACAACCCAGTTAAGCAACCATTTTTAATTCTACCATCTTTTTTTCATATTGAACTGGACTTCTGTAATCCAGAGATGAATGAAAACGATAGTTGTTTAAAACACCGATATGTAGTTCAAAATATCCTGCTGTGCTTCATATCGTGTCTGATAGTACCACCTTTGCACTCGCTCCAGCTTCAGGCTACCGAAGAAATTTTGCACTACGGCATTATCCCAAAGGTGTCTTTCTCCATTTTCAAACCTCTATTGTCTTCTTTCTCAGGTGCCGGATCTCTTCCTGCTCCGGGCTCAGCTTGCCATTGCCGCAAAAGGCTTGCCCATCCCCTCGTTGATGTTTTTTATCCAGCCGGAGCATGTTGGCATTAATATCCAGGCTCCTGGCTGCCTCAGCTCTGCTATAACCCCTGTTCCACAACCAGGCTAGCAATCTAATTTAAATTCTTTCGAATACTTCTCATATGTTCAAACTCCAGTTAAGATAAATTATCACTTAACTGGGTTGTGCAAGTTTATTAGACCACTTCAGGGGCACTTGGCGACGGTGACGCTGCCCGGTTACCCGGTGGTTTAAGCCTCCTTTTTTAAACTTGCAACTTTCTATTGAAAATATCTTTTTTAACAGGCATGCCTTAATCGGCAGAGCCTTTACGTACCTCCATCGAAGGTGGCGATTTACCTAAACTTAACTAAAATCCATTGCGTAAACAGCGAAAATATGCCGATGAAATTTGTCGGCATTATTTACACTTTATCATTCAGTAAAAGTTACAAAACGACAAGCCCTTAAATTATATAATAATATATTTATGGTTTAATATTTGCATTTGAATAACCTTCTCTAAGACGTATTAATGAAATTAGAACTTAAAAATTATTGAGGAAGGAGACGATGAAAAAAAAAATAGTATTACTAGGTATTTTGGCGGCAGGCATGATGTTTGGTGCACAGACACATGCCCTTGAGTTTGATTTTAATGGGAACTTTACTAATGACAATGACATAGAACTGCTAAATTTTACCGTTGGCACTAATAGCAACATCACGATTTTTTCATCATCATGGAATGAGGGTGGTTTTGATCCTATCCTAGCGATATGGGATGCATCGACCGGGACTCGTATAGCAGAGCAAGATGATGGAAACCTTACCGGATCTGCCACCTCAAATAACGTAAGCTACAATTATGATGTTTGGGATAGCTTTTTCGAAGTCTTCCTTACGGCAGGCAATTATATAGCGAGCATAGGACAATTCGATAATTTTGCTGTAGGAAACAATTTATCCGATGGATTTCTTTTTGATGCTGACCCAAACTTCACCGCATCATTCGGATGTAGCAATGGTATATTTTGCGGTGATCTCTCCCCCCCTTCTTTCACAAATGATAATCGCACATCAAATTGGAGGTTTCACATACTTAATGTTGCTGGGGCAAACATAACCCCAGGGCCCGGCACCGTCATTGTTCCGGAACCGTCAACCCTTGCAATACTAGGACTTGGCCTAGCGGGAATTGGTTTTTCGCGAAAAAAGAAAGTGACCTAACATATCGATAAAAAAATATGCTGTGTTGTAAAGGCAATTTTATAATGCCTTTACAACACTCAGATGCCGTCAGGGTGATAACGCCATGTTCTGCGGCGATTCTGGTTCTTGAAATACCAGCACACGGTTGCTGTCAACAACGAACAAGTGATCACGATCAGCAAAGACACTATCATAGGTGATCATACGCTTGTTGCTGGTTTGAGCCACATCTTTAGTATCGAAATCGATCTGCCCAATAACACGATTGGCATTTTCTTGGTCTGCGACCGGAAAGGCATCCCATATCAACACCCTTTCATTGCCCGTGTCTGTAACAAAAATTTGATTACCGTTACTATACACCCACTTGGGAGCATTAAGACCGCGTTGACCTGTTGCAGGTACGGCGGTGCTCATATTTACCTGTCCGATGACTCGATCAGCCGCCTGACCATTACTGCTTGGAAAGGTATTCCAAACCAACACACGGTGGTTGAGTCGGTCAGCAACCAATAATCGCTCTCCATCACTCCAGATCCCTCCCACTCCGTTTAAGGTACTTGCTGTGGGTGATGCCTCTGATATGCCGTCACCATCTGCATCATTCGGCTCGCAAAAATCAAAATGTTGCTGGCCAATCACTCGATCGGGCGCTATATCAGGAATTGAAAACGCTTCTGCCGTAGGGATAGCATTCCAAATTAACACCCGATTGTTACCACTATCGCTCAGTATTATTTTTTCATTAACCACGATGATACTGGAAGGTGCTGATAATTTATTGGCACCACATCCGAGCGTTGCAGAAGCAAAGTCTGTTTGGCCTAACGCCACAACGGCTTCCACCTCTTCTTTATTTGGAAATGTATTCCAGATTAAAACCCGGTTATTACCCGTATCAACAGCAAAATATTGATTATCCTCTATCACGAACCCCCTGGGAGCACTAAGCTTTGTTGGCAATGTGCCCCCAGCACTCGCTATAAAGTCTACCTGCCCAATGACAGTATTGGCCGATGCATTGTTTTCAGTGGGAATCGGATTATATCCAAGGATACGATTATTACCAGTATCCGCCAAGTATAGAGACCCACCTTCAGTTCTGCTGGGATTCCCTGCCACCAAACTCAGCGTATTGCCCTGCGCTCCCTCTTGCCCTTGATTAGGCTCATTCACATCAAAATCATTTTGACCAATTACCAGGCTTGCTGTCTGATCATTAACAAGGTGCAAAAATGGAAAATACAACGTAAAGGTAACAGTGCGGGAGTTACCTGTCGCATCATGTGCGGCAATCACAAGGGTATTCTCACCAGGGGAAAGCGTTAAATCGATGGAAAAATCTTCAGCGACTGGTGTCACTTTCACTATGGCAGCATCATTAAGTCCAATCGTTAACAAACTCACGTCACCACTGACAGTGCCTGCCAATGTTGTATTTTGGCTGCCAGTTACTTCCTCTCCAAACGCATGCGAGGTGATGCTGATTGCTGGCGCATCACGATCAATATCATCGCTATCACCACAGGCAGTTAATGCCAGCATACTTAAAAAACCCAGCAATAATAATTTTTTATGTTTTATGTTTTGGACAATGAGTAAATGCGCCAAATCCACAATGAGGGATTTTATAAGCTTACACTCTGTCAATCGACTTATTTTAAACATAATTTTTCTTTTATTTACCCTGCCATAAATCATGAAATAATGCTAACACTACCGCTACCCTTGATTTGTCCTATTACTGAATTAACAGAGCTGAATTAACAGAGCTGCATTAACAGCTGCCTCAAAAGTGCTTATTTGCACTGGTAATCTTGAACCTACTGAACATTTAAATAACCGGGCTAAGCAGTTACAAATAATGTATATTTATCGTTCAGGGATAACTGATCTGCGACAGTCTACCGGAATTCCGTGATTTCGCCTAAATTCTTAAAGTCATGAATGAAACCCTGCCTGCAATCAGCTCGTTTAGGTAATCATACGCGCTCGACCATTAAACACTCAAACATTAGCACCCAAACTGAATTCGCTATTATTGATATAGTGACGGTCCGATAAACAGTGTCTACATCCAATATTAAATACACACAAATATATGTGACCGAGGGGAGTACCGCAGTATCCTAACTTCATCAATTAAGTGCTTCGAGGTGACAATAATAAAACACTTACCACGCCCCGTCCAACGGATCAATTCAAGATTATAACGACTGCTGCGTTCGCACCAAATAACGTAAAATACGGCCGTTGATCAATTAAGGCTCTGTAAAGAAATAAGTTGGGCAGATTGTGCCGGATATCGTTTCGTCGTCAAGGCTTCTGCCATCCAGGGCGCACCCCAAGAGCACTTCTTCCAGGGCGCATACTCGTTGTCTGTAAATTTTTACGCAACGCCGAAGACGCAAGGATAGACAAGCTAAATGCTCACGTTATTGCTTTACAGACCCTAATGAATGGCAATGGCATCACCGACACTACATATAAAATGCAAGTTATTCCATTGCTAGGGTTGTACAAAATACTGGTAATTGTCGATGTGTTGCTGAAACGATTCCGGTTCGATGGGGTCAAATGCATCTTCAAACAAACTGTGCAAGGTAAGCTTTTGCTCAACACTATCATTGGATAATCGTTTCCAAGGCATAATGTACAGCACTTTCGGTAGCTCTCGATTACCCTTGATAACAGAAATCTCTAATTGCATTTTATCGTCAGCCAACAGTGGCATAGCCAATGTCATTAACACCAATAACGCCACCCCTGCAGTAGCCAACATAACAACACGATTAACCAAACCTATCGATTCCGCAGAGGGTATATTTTTTAATTTATTGATTATTATGGTCACGATCATGCTTAGTATTTATTGTAGTTTTTCAGCCACAGCGTCACTGCGTTCTAGGTTCTTTTGCTTTTCGAGCATACGGCCTAATTGCTTTAACCATGCAGAAGCAATTTTATCATCACTAACATTCTCCAGGTAACGACTTAGGTGCTCATACGCCTTTGGCACATCGTCATAATAAAGGTCGTATAAAATCGCAAGATTATAATGCGCATTGGCATATTGAGGGTCGATATCGATTGCCTTTTTGTTGACATCCAACGATTGCCGGATTTTACCCTGACGTTTCAGCACGGCAGCCAAATGAACATAGGCGGCAACAAAATGGGCATTAATGCTAACCGCCTTGCGCAGAGCTTGCTCAGCTTTGTTGGTACGATTGGTTTCATTCAAGACTAAACCAAGATTTGCCCACGCCATTGCGTCATTGGGTAATTTGACAATACGTAATCTTAATTTTGCCTCTGCCATAGGATATTGCTTCTTCAACATTAATTGCTTGATCTCAGCAAAAGAGACCGAATTATTTACCACACTTTGTGGTGACTGAACCGTGTTACTCACCCCAAGAGGGTCATAGGGAGGTTCACGACGATCAAGAGCGATTTTAGTCGTACCGGCACAACCGCTAAACATTGCAACCAATACCGATAGAGCAACCGTTTGAACATAAGCATGGTAAGTTCTGACCGTAGCAACGCACTGTCTAGCTAACATTAAAAAATTCATTGTTGATCAATTAAAAACATAGAGAAAATCGGCCACGATGCGTAAATCATCATCGGGTTCTTCTTGATTTTCATCTGAAAAATCGCTACTTATAGGTATTGCAAATTGCAGGTTACCGGATATTTTATTTTTGTAATTAAGTTGCAGACCAATACCGTACCCAGCCAACACCCCGGTCTTATCACCTTCGTTGCCAACCGGGTTTAGCACGCCGTAAGCATAATCGACAAACAAAAAAGGATGTAAAATACGCGACAGCTGTATATTCGCCCCAACAGTGTAGTTAGCAAACGATGGTAAATTAAATACCCAGTCATTCCCAAGATAAATCGCTGAATCAGCAGGAAACTCGGTTACCGAAAATGCTCTTACGACATTCGGTCCCGCCAAAGAAAACTGCTCAACTGGCGGCAACACAGCATCTGTATATTGAAATTGCAGCTTAAAAATAATTCGGGCATTAATGTTCATCCCGGGAATTTGAGTAAAAATCAAAGAAGAGTAATTTAAATTAAAAATATTGAACTCATTATCTTGCTCGATACCTTGCGCTTCCTGCTTAACATCACCCGTCGCAAGCGATACATTAACCTCATTTAGCGTTCTGGATATTTCATTCAATACGTCATAATTCATTGAAAACTTATATGTAAGCACCTTATCATCAGATATCTGTGTCAACACATCGCTGCTTAAATCAGATTCTTTATCGGCTATCTGAAATGACAACAACCAGTTGTTTTCACGACGCCGTATTAATGAGTAATCAAACAATAATTCCGTTATTGCCGTCTCACCTTCCAGACCTAAAAAGCTCAAACCATCTTCCGTACGTGAATCACCAATCGCAAATTGATTTTGGCTATAATTAAAGCCCACATGGTAAGCTTCGCTATAAACTGGTGCTCGATAACGGAAGACACCATAGGTGGCATTATCCGGCTGCACCGATTGCATGACACCAAATATCACTTTATCCGCGATTTTTAATGGGTTATTCCACTGAAATTGACTATATATTCTTTCCTGACCAGTAAGCTCAGAACCATGATTATCCAAGCGCACTGACGCTGACCACAAACTTTCCTGACGGACTTCCAGGTTTAAGCGAGTATCACCAATTTGGTCCCCAGCCTTAAAATAACCGTATAACTCTAACCCGGGAAAGTCATTCAATAGATACAATTTTTGTTCAATTTCCTTTTCAGTTACCGGCTGATATTTTAATTCATCAAACGATTGCACTATAAGGTTCGAATCATATCGTTCATTACCACTGACGGTAACATCGCCTAATTTTCCTTCAAGCACGGTTAACCCAACAATAGCATCACGCACTTCCTGCTTTGGGATATAAACATTTGTGAGGAAGAAACCTCTTTCACGATAATAATTGGTGAGTTTATCCGCAATCTCTTCCAGATTACCCAGCGTTAAGCCACGGCGTTCTTTCTGTTGCCTTACTAGCCATATCAGTTTTTGTACATCGGGCTCGGTAACCTGTCCAAGATTATTTGCAGCATCGATTTCCAGCATGAGTTCCGCAATCTCGGCTAGCTCTTCTAGACTATAACCATACTTTAGCAACTCATTTTCGCGCATTGCTTCCTGACGCAGCTTTTCCACAAATGCATCGATATCTTTTTTAATAATACCGTATTCAGGTCGCTCCACAATACCCTGAACCTTAATCTCCTTTACCCATATTCGTTGTCCCGACTCAGGATTGGGATCACGCTCAGTTACCGCCGGAATATCTGTGTTTTCAAAAACCGATTTTCCTTTTAATGATGTGCTATCGATAATATTGGGGATTTCCAACAGCCCGGCAACACTCACAATCTGCCAAAGCGACAGATGAACCCCAATAACAACGGATATAACCTTATTATTCATTTGATATTTTACTTGTTTCATATAAAAAACACTAAAACCCAGACAACGTCAATCTTGATATTCCGATAACCATACCGCTATCGCGCGATGCGAATTAACGCCGCACTAACGAAAAAATAACAGGGATCAGGGGTTTTTGGTCACCAAAATGACAAATGACTTGACTGGAAACTACTATTAATCGAGCTGTTATCAGGTTTTCCACAAACTCCTTTAGCAAACAAACTAATTAATTTAGGATTATTGTTGCATGACGAAAAGTCTGTGTCAAAAAACACATAACAGCAAGGGCGCAACAATACCACTCGAATCACACAATTAACTCAACCACGTTAACGATCGATTAACACCGCTATTTAATCTCTCGCACTAAACGAAACCCGGTAATTTTGTCCGGCTTACCACTATGACTGCGTTGACTCGTCAGCTGACACTGTTGTATCGGGTCAGTATGAGCACCTCCCATGGCCACCAGTTTCCGATTGTTTACCAACACCCATTCCTGAGCATTGCCCACGTGATTCACCAAGCCCCAATCGTTTTTCTGCCCTGCCGTTATGGCCTCTAGATGTTCACCTTTGTTAATGCCACGGGAATTTACGGTACAATTTCGGTTGTCATCCAACTCGCTCTGCACTGCCCCTGCAGCATGCAACCACTCTTTTTTTCTTGGAATACGATAAGTATAACCCGTCATACGACTTAGCCATGTTGCGTAAGACCTTGCAATATCCACTGAAATATTGGTTATTGGTAATGCCGTATCGGTTGCTGTTCGTTTTTTGCATTTTTGGCTGCGGGAACAATAATCATTAATTTGTTCAATGGAGATTTCAAACTGCCCAATGGAGAATGCCTTAACCCCAGCGGTTGGTGGAACAACCACCAACCGTGGACCATAACCTCCATTCAGCAAGCGGTCTCTGCATGTGCCTTTTTTACCACGAGCGCCCAACCCTGCTTTGTTTTTATTGCAGGGATCTTTCGGTGCAATTTTAATTTTGGCAATGACCAAATTACCCGGAAACAACGTAAGCGCAAACGTCTTTAAATCTTCCGCCCGATTCGAATCATTAGCACCCACTTTTTCGATACAAACGGCAAGCGCACCCACCAAGCGGGGTAGCTCATATTTGTACCGGCTTGCATCAATCGATTTTAACTTTTGAATCGCCGCATTAAAATTTCTGGTATTTAAATCATTTTTGCAACGCAATTGCTGCTTGACGTTAATTAATGCCAATGCGAAAACATCTTTAGATGGCAACTCAACTTCCGAAGGTGGCGTTTTGGTAGGCGCAGGCCGCTTCGTATCAATCTTAGCCTGCTCCTTTCTTCGACGCTCCGCCTGTTGTTCCGCAATTAATTGCCGCTCCGCCTCACGTGCTCGGTCTTGCTTTTTTTGTGCTACTCGTTTTTCAATACGGTACTGCTCCAACGCAGCGCCGAGCTGAATTTGTTCGGCCTCCAGCACCTTAGCGTTACCGCGATATTTTTTAGCATAAGACATAAGCGTTTGCGCATCCGTCAGTTTTTTCGCTAAACGTTTGACCTTGGCGCGGCGCACATACTTTTCCATAATAGCGGACTCTGTGGTAATCAACCATTGATCCTGGTTGCCTAACAACTTTCTGGCATTTTGAATTTCTTTCCACAACGCAGCATGCCATGACTCGGTGAAACGAGCTTCTCTTATAATACTTTCTATGGTCTCTTTGCTGATATCAGCCTTTATCTGACGTTCGAGCTCAACCCGAGTAACGCCAGGGCTTGGTTCTTTTTGCTCAAAAGACTCAACATAAACACCGATGCCAATTGCTAATACCGCAACGAAAGCCATCGGCTTTTTCCATACGGATTTTTTTATTTGAGTCAAATCCAATAAAAATTCCCGAACGGTTAAGGTTCGGTGTTCACGCTTAAACGCCAAGCCTTTTCTTAACGCTTGCCATTGCTGTCTACTAATGGATTTTATACGTTTCGGCTTAAGCTTTCTTGCCATAGCCTCTTCCGCATTCAGCCGCTGGAAAGGATGCATCCCCGATAACATTTCATAGGTTACAACGGCTAACGCATAAATATCATCCTGCCGACTGGGTGATTGGCCTTGGAGCATTTCCAGGCTCGCATAAGCAGGTGTAAGCGCACCGAAAGTATCAGGATCAAACAAGGATTTATCATTATGCAGCACAGTTTTATCGCTCTGCGATAATGCCTTTACGTTAAATTCAGTATTGTCCTGGTCGTTGCCATACTTATCCGTATTGGCGACCGCCCGAGCAATACCAAAATCAAACACTTTAGTCGCACCACTTTTAGTGATAAACACATTGCCTGGCTTAAAATCAGAATGAATAATATTTTCACCGTGCGCGTGATCCAGTGCTGCACACATACCTCTTAAAATATCCATCGCCTGAGAATACATGAGACCAGCGGATCTGTTTAACTGGATTAATTTATCAAGTGGCCTGCCTTCCATAAACTCCATTGTCATGAAAACAGTATCACCATCACGATCAAAGTCATGAACATTAACAATATTTGGGTGAGCAATACTCTGAGATTTACGGGCCTCTCGTTGCAATGCGATAAACGCATCGGGATAATGTCGAAAATCTTCATTAAGAATTTTGACAGCAACGTATGGATTGCGGTCTTTCGCTTCCACTTTACGTAAGTCCTTGGCTTTGTAAACCACACCCATACCACCAATCCCAACCGTTTTTTCCAATACGAATCGGTGCTTCAAAATTAAATGCGCTGCTCGTGGCGAGCTTGTTTGGCCTAAACTCGGCAAACAATCGTTTTTATCGTTTTTGACAGTAAAAGGATTCGCATTATCACTGCTAATTGGTTTTAAGCGTGTTTGATTATCAGGGGTATGGTGGCGGGTGGCATCATCCCTGCCGGATGATTTTGCATCATCTTTTGTCGAAAGCTGGTTGACGCGCAATTGTATCCTGGTTTTATCGGTCACCCCAGAAGGCTGCAAAGATTGAGTGTTACCCGCATTGTTTTGACTCGTTTGGGTCAACACGCGCGCCGTCGGCTTTTTATTAACATCGTTGTCACTGGTGGCAGTTGGAGAACCCGAGAACTTTCGAGGCTTGTTTTTCTTGTTAGGGATATCGTCTTGAGTCATTTTTACGACAGTTAAACCAAATTAAATTGCATTATTTCAATTGCATTGCCTGAGAGGCCGCCCTCGATTAATACGACTGCTCTGCTGCACTGCCCTATTCATTGAGTACGTCCCTTAACAGTTAGCATGACGGCATCACCAAACAAGTAAACGGCCACTGGAAAGTTGTCGCTTAAGCTTATCGCTGAACAAAGCATGCGGCAATCATAACGTTTGATCTGTATCTAATTTGGCAAGAACAACAATAAACCGGTATCTGCGTATCTAATTAAGGACTAACCAAGAATTAACGTACACCACCAAACAGTATAAAGTTTACTACCTGCTTAATCTATAACAATTGACTTATTACATGCTGGTAGTGTGCAATATTCACAATATCTTTTATCTATTTGATTTTAAATATTATTTTATATTCATATTACAAAATTAGTTGCAGAAAGCTCTTTTGAAATCCGTTAGTTTATTGTGCAAACAATTAAATTCACGGAAGAAAAGGAATTCACTATGAGAAAAGGTAACATTCTGAATGTTCTTAAGCAAACCTTTGAGCAGGTAATACCTGCACAAGATAAACGAACCAAATTATCCCATCTGAAATTTGCCTCAGGTTTTATTTTTTGTTTCATTGGCGATACAAAAACGTCGTCTCTTGAAACGACAAGAAGATTCATGATTAACACATTTTAAATTTTCATAAGGCTTGTAAAGAAATAAATTGGACAGATTATGCCGGATATCATTTCGTCTTCAAAACACAGAAATGGGCGTATACTCGTTGCCTATAACCTTTTTCGCAACGCCGAAGACACAAGGATAGACAAGCTAAATGTTCACGTTATTTCTTTACAGACCCTAAGTAAAAGTGTTTTCTGAGAACGTTTATCTCGCAAAAAATTTAAAAATATGTTACATGACATTGTGGCTGACTTGATCAAAAGAGTCCCTTCTATCGCGGTAGTGGGAGAAAATATTTTAGCCCAGCTAAAGCTGACATCAATATTGATTGCTTATCGACGCTAGTTCAATAACGCTTTAGGATGAGGCTAAGCAATCCTATCCTGGTACTCGAACTTATGCAGGGATAAAGCGGCACGCCTGTTTCGATTTACGCTCTGGAAAAATGGAGTGATTCTCTCCGTCATCAACGTCAGCACATAATCGAAAATATTTTCCGTGCCTTGATTGGTTAAAGGGAAAACTTATTATTTTCAATTTGGGTTATTGGGACTATGACCTGTTTGATACGATAGATGCTGCGTTTGGCTGCTTTCTTTCTAGGGTAAAATCCAATGCAGTGATTACGATTTGTGAAATTAAACGGGGTATTGGGAAACAATTTGTTGGATCAATATTATTTCAGAGGCTAAGTTATGTTGTTGCTTTGCTGGCACAAGGTTTTATAAAATATATAACATTAAGTGAGCATTTCAAGATATTGAAAAAAAAAAAATAAAGCTGCTTTGTTGTGAAATAATTGAGAAAAACTATAAGCGTAGGCCTACGACGTTACAGAATTTAGCCAGTCTGATCTC